>JAZRZP010000034.1:0-144035 GCA_045601425.1 Bacteroidales bacterium | reverse complement strand
CGAATGCTGCAGCTCAAAGGCATCAAGCCTGTTGATTATCCGCCCGTTTTTCCACTGTTTCGGCAACAGCCTCACTCCGGTGGTGATGAAACGTTGCACCCTGTTGTACGTAATACGCAACTCGACGGCACCTTCTTTGCTGGACGGTGCCCTTTTGCGTCTGTCATAGACGAGTTTTAGGATCGGTATTGTTTCCATGTTGTATTGTTTTTTTTGTTGGTATTACAGAAATGTAATACATGGTATTACTTTTTTAGCATTATGCCATATTATGATACATTATGATACTGCATATAAAATCAGTCATATCTATCCCTTATATAGCACAAAAACAACTGAAAATCAATGTGATGAGATTGTAAATACCTGTAAATGAAAGGGAAGCAGACAACGTAAAATTGTCTGCTTCCCTTGTGTGTAGCGGAGAGACAGGGATTCGAACCCTGGGACCCACAAGATGGGTCAACGGTTTTCGAGACCGCCCCGATCGACCACTCCGGCATCTCTCCAATTTCCCCGTTTCAATGAACTGTGTTTTTCTCAAATTGGGACTGCAAAAGTACACTTTTTTTTTGATTTGCAGGCAAAAAAAAGGAAAAAAATATCTAAAACACTGATAAACAAAAAAATAAAAAAAAGCGACAGACGTTTTTTCACTGTCGTAGAACGGAAATCGCCCGGTGTCGTGCCCAAAACGGAGGCAAAATCCCGCACTTTTCATGCAAAAGACGCCTTGCTTTGGAAAAAACAAAAAAATCATGTACCTTTGCAGAAAATCCCGACGTTGCGACTATGCAGTCAAGGAATTAAATACCAAGCACTTATGCAAATTTTGAAAGACATATTCGAAAACAGAAAAATACTCATCGCCGGTTTCGGACGCGAAGGAAGGTCATCGTACAAGACAATACGCAAACTTCTGCCGGAACAGACGATAGCCATTGCCGACAGAAACAATTCCCTTGCAAGCGATGAACTCATTGCAAACGACCGCAACATAATCCTCCACTTGGGCGAAAACTACCTTGAACATGCCGACAGTTACGACCTGATACTGAAATCGCCCGGCATTCCGACTTTCGATTTCGACGGCATTGTCGGGAATCGGGACAAGATATCGTCACAAACCGACATTTTTCTGCAACTGTTTCACAATCAGACAATAGGCATTACGGGGACCAAAGGCAAAAGTACCACTACCAACCTTATATATAAGGTACTGTCTGTCCACACTTCCAATGTAACCATGGCAGGCAACATGGGCATTCCACTGTTCGACACCATAGAACATATCACACCCGAGACCATTCTGGTACTGGAACTATCGTCGCACCAGCTCGAGAATGTCCATACCTCACCACATATTGCCGTTTTGCTGAACCTGTATCAGGAGCACCTCGATCACTACCGTTCGTTCCTCGACTACCAGCTGGCCAAAATGAACATCGCAAAATACCAGACCAGCAACGACGTATTCATATATTGTGCCGACAACAGACTCGTGATGGAAAGAACTTCAGAAATGGACCTTTCGGGGAAGCTTATGCCCTACGGCCTTGAACACGGCATGGAAAACGGCTGCTGCATGAACGGCAGTCGTGCTATCCTCAAAAGTTCAGGTGAAGTGCTTTACGACGCGTCCAAGCCGCGTTGCCTGCAAGGAGACCACAATCTCAAGAACATCATGGCGGTGTCGCTCGCCGCACATTGCCTCGGCATGAACGACGTAAAAACCGAAGACGCCATAAACAGTTTTACCGGATTGGAACACCGGCTCGAATTCGTAACCCGAAAAAGCGGCATCACGTTTTACAACGACAGCATTTCCACCATTCCCGAAGCCTGCATGGCTGCCGTTGGTGCCCTGCAGAATGTAGGCACGCTCATACTCGGAGGCTTCGACCGTGGAATAGACTACTCCGACCTGTCGGCTTTCCTCGAGAAATCGAAAATACTCAACCTCGTTTTTGTCGGTGAAGCCGGGAAACGCATCCTTGACGGAATGCACGGTTACGGCAACAGAAACATACTTGTTTCAAACGACTACAAGGAAATAGTGGACTTCTGCTTCGCCAATACCGGTGATGGAAACACCTGCCTGCTTTCTCCCGCTGCGGCAAGCTACGACCAGTTCAAGAATTTCGAGGAACGCGGTTCGGTGTTCAAAAAACTGATATCGGAACACAAATGAACAACATGAATTTCAGAGATTTTTTCAAGGACACGAGTCCTTTCGGACAATTGGTGTATTTCCTGCTGATGCTCGGTTTCGGGCTGGCACTGGCAACGGTATTCCTTGTCATTTTCGCCACACATGACATAGAAGGAGAAGAACTCATCCGCACCAAACTGTACTCTCAGGGTGCAAGCCAAATACTCATGTTCATGCTGCCGGCCATGCTGTTTGCATGGCTCTTTCACGGCAATGTAGGGACATATTTCAAGATGTCGTTTACACGCAAGAAACTTACGGTCACCGTGTTGGGCTGTCTCGCCATGATTTTTGCCATACCGCTTGCCGACGCACTTACGACATGGAACGAAGGCATACACCTGCCCGAAAGCATGCAGGCCTTCGAATCCTCGGCACGGGAGATGGCCGGAAAATCGAAAAGTCTTGCCGACAGTTTCCTCTCGCTACAGGGCATACCGATGCTTCTGTGCAACCTGCTGATACTCGGCCTGATACCGGCGTTCTGCGAAGAACTTGTATTCCGCGGCGTACTCCAGCAACTGTTCACAAAATGGTTCAGAAACCCGCACCTCTCCATAATTCTTACAGCCGCAGTATTCAGTCTCACGCACTTCGAGCTGTTCAGTTTCCTGCCGCGTTTCGCACTCGGAATAATTCTCGGCTACATATTCCATTACAGCGGCACAATATGGGCTTCGTTCGCTGCGCATTTCCTGAACAACGGTCTCATAGTGGTACTGTCGTATATCCATTTGCAGAACGGTCTTGTCGGCGACCCGCAAGACATAAATCTGCCCTACCCTACCTTACTTGCCACCATAAGTCTATTGCTTTCTGTTTTAACAATTTACGCTATTGCAAAAAAATCAAAAAAAGCATGTCAAAATGATGAAAAATAATTTTTTTCCGAGTGTAACTCGAAACAGAAAAAAAGCCACAAATTCACATACAACTGAATATCAGCTATTTAACATAAAAACAAGAAAAACAAGAATTTAAGTATTTTTTTCAAGACAACCTACTGAATAACAATGTATTACAATTCAAAAATACAAAAAAACGAAAAATATTGAAAACAAATACATTACAATTCAGAAAAATTTTATATCTTTGCAAACCAAAACGATAGAAAATAAAAAATTAATACTAATAAAAAAAACAAAGAAATGACAAAGGCTGAAATCGTAGCAGAAATTGCTCAAGAAACAGGCATTGAAAAAGTTGCCATTCAAGCAACAGTAGAAAAGTTCATGGACTGCATAAGAAAATCCTTATCGAAGGGCGATAATGTTTACCTGAGGGGATTCGGCAGCTTCATCATCAAGAAAAGAGCTGAAAAAACCGGCAGAAACATCTCCAAGAAAACCACCATCGTAATTCCGGCTCACAACATTCCAGCTTTCAAGCCAGCCAAGACTTTCGTTAACGATGTAAAAAAGAATGTAAAATAATTTAAACTCAAGTAACTATGCCAAGCGGAAAAAAGAGAAAAGGCCACAAAATGGCTACTCACAAACGTAAAAAACGTTTGCGTAAGAACAGACACAAGAAGAAATAATCTTATTTTCTTCGGTTGAAGATACAGACAAATTACACAATGGCGATGAAAAAAAACATACAACTGTTGTGTAATTTGTTTGTGTTTTATATTTTGAAAAAGAAAACGCACTCACTTCCAGAGGATATGTTTCAGGAGAATCCTCGTGTTTTTATTGATGCAGAAAATAAAAGACGTAATGACGGAAATTTTTCGTTCATTATGTTGTTTTGTCGTATTTACATGTAGAAATCAGAAAACATACCGTTAGTGGAAAAAGAAGAAAAAGAAACGATTGTAACCGAAAAGGAACTTATAATAAACGTTACCGAAAGCGAAGTACAGCTTGCACTTTTGGAAAACAAAGCTCTGGTGGAACTGCAAACCGAAAAGAGCAATGCCCAGTGCGTAGTCGGTGACATATATTTCGGGAAAGTCCACAAGATAATGCCGGGCCTCAACGCCACTTTCGTTGACGTGGGATGCGACAAGGACGCCTTCCTGCACTATCTTGACATGGGGCCGCAGTTCGAAACCATGAACAAGTTCATGCGGCGCGCCATGAACGGTGATCCTGCAATGCTGAGGCTTCATGACTTTGACTTTGAAGAGAAGATTGACAAAACAGGCAAAATCACCGACCTCGTAAAATCGGGACAGTATGTTCTCGTACAGGTGGACAAGGAACCCATTTCGACCAAAGGTCCGAAAGTGAAAGCCGAAATTTCCTTCGCCGGACACTATCTTGTTCTGGTACCTTTCTCAAACAAGATTTCAGTATCGCAGAAGATACGCAGCAATACCGAACGCAACCGCCTCCGCCGCCTGATGCAGAGCATACGCCCGAACAACTTCGGCATCATAGTACGCACCAACGCAGAAGGCAGAAGCGTTGTAGAACTCGACAGCGACCTTCGTGCCCTCATGGAAACATGGGAAAGTCTGGTAAAGAACCTCAAATCGGTTTCTTTTCCACAAAAAGTCGCCTCCGAACAAAGCAAGACATCGGTAATGCTGCGAAACGTGCTTACCGACGATTTTTCCTCGATATACGTAGACAACCAGACCGTATACGAGGAAGTGAAAAACTACATAAAAACCCTGAACCCCGAAAAAGTCGATATAGTGAAACACTACAAAATGTCGACACCCATTTTCGAACAGTTCGGCGTGCAGAGGCAGATACGTTCATCTTTCGGAAGAGTGGTAACGATACGTTCCGGAGTGTATCTTGTCATAGAACACACCGAAGCCATGCACGTCATTGACGTGAACAGCGGCAACCACACTAAAGCCACCGAAAGCCAGGAAGAAACAGCAATGCGCGTGAATGCCGACGCTGCCGTTGAAATAGCCCGACAGCTGCGACTCCGCGACATGGGAGGAATCATCATTGTCGACTTTATCGACATGCGAGAACAGGAAAACAAAAAACGCCTGTACGAACTCCTTACCAGAGAAATGTCGAAGGACAAGGCTCGCCACACCATTCTGCCGGTGAACAAGTTCGGACTCATTCAGATAACGCGTCACCGCGTACGCCCTGTAATTGACGTCGACGTGCAGGAGAAATGCCCTCTCTGCGAAGGCACCGGCACCATAAAATCAAGTCTGGTCATCATCGACGACATCGAGACAAACCTGAAGTACCTGCTCAACGTGCAGAATGAAAAAAGCATAAAACTCTTAACCCACCCCTACATATACGCGTACATTACGAAAGGCCTGCTCTCAAGACGGCTGAGATGGTGCCTGAAATTCAAGAAATACATAAAAGTCGTGGAAAACAACGAAATGGGACTTCTAGAATACAAATTCCTCAACAACCTCGACGAGGAAATTGAAATGTAAAAAAACTCTCCGAAATCGGAGAGTTTTTTTGCAAAAAACGTTTTTTTTTAATATCTTTGCTGAAAGTTTCAGCTATGGAACATAATTTCAAATCACTGACACAAAACATTTTGTAAAAAAAACGCCATGAAAAGAAAACGCAAATACCGCATTCTCCTGCTCGCCGGACTGATAATATGGGCGACATGCATTGTCATAGAGTTTCTGCTTCCACAGGGAAGCGGTCAGGATACACTTATGGAACTCTCCAAGAATATTCTGAGGGCATTTCCGATACTGACAATGCTGCTGCTGTGCCTCATACAGCCTGTCATTGAGGAATTTGCGTTCCGCTATTGGGGAAAAGGAAAGCTCTATGCTCGTATAATTTCCACCGTGGGGATAGGACTGTTCTCGATTCTCGAATGCGGGTGGCTGGGATTTGTATTGACCGGTCTGACTGTTTACCTGATGTTTTTCTTCAAAAACGAAAAGTTCAAGACTCCGGTTCTGATGATATTCACTTCAGCAGTGTTTGCCATCATGCATGTAAGCGGATTCTCCTCGTTTTCGACAGACATGGTAATCGGAATATCCGAAATTTTCGGCATGGCACTGGTCATGAGCTATGTCGTCGTAAACTACGGTTTCATATACAGCTGCATAATCCATGTACTGAACAACTCTCTGGCACTGATTATACCAATGGTGGTATTCTCCTGCGGGGAAGTGAAGACATTCACTCACGATGGTTTCAGTGCCGAACTCAGACCGTCATCCATTCTTGACGACAACAGAGAATACGACTATTACAAATACAGATATTCCGGCGAATTGCAGAAAATAGCGTACAACGTAGCTTGCACTGAACCCGCCGGCGAAGATGAAAATCCTGACATTCTTTTCCGTTACCGTCTCGACAACAGCCAGCTGTGGAGCGAATACCATTTTACCGTCACCTGTAATTCTACCACAAAGCCTTTACGCACAGAGCTTCTCGAAACGCTGTACGAATGCGGTCTGCAGTCGGACACCACTTACGAAAATGCCTACGTAATGACCATTTCGGACTCCGTAAAACTGAACCTCCACTGGAACGCCAACGGTGAAAACCTGACTTTGCACGGACTCGCAAACAGAATAAAGGAAATTTACGACATACCTGTCGTACTCGCCTGCGAAAACAGCGACATCGAGTGGGATATCATCAGTTTCTTCCGCAAAGAGCCGAAAGACATCACGAAGCTGACGTTTCAGACGAAAGACTACAAGGAAATACTCAGCATTTACAAAAAGAAAGAAGCAGTATTCGAACATCTCGAAAAAGAATACGGAATAAATATTGAAAAATCGGACACGCTGAAAGTCCCAGTAGTAACATTTAAAACAACGAACATACAATGACACGAAAAATCATCACTGCCATGATTGTGCTGGCTTTTGCCACAGCAACATCTGCAAATCCGGTAAATCTTGCCACTGCCAGACAGGTGGCTTCCAACTTCATGCAAAGTCACGGAATGAAACATTCCGAATGGAACGAAATATCTGCACCGTTCGGATTTTCAAACATATACGTGCTGAACGGGAGCAACGGGAAATGCTTCGTCGTGGTTTCCGCAGAAGATTTTGCCCGTCCGGTGCTGGCGTATTCCACCGAAAACAATTTCGTAATAAACGAAAACACCATGGACTGGCTCGAAGGCTACGAACAGAGCATATCACAGGCACGGAATGCCAATATGCAAGCCGACGCCAAGACTGCCGAAGAATGGAAAAGCTTTATTGACAACACCTACTGCGAAGAAAAGAACACCTCCGTCGGTCCGCTTCTGCAAACGAAATGGGGACAGTCGCAGGGATTCTTCAACCTCTTCTGTCCGCGGTCTGCCATAGCAGGTTGCGTGGCAGTAGCCATGGGACAGGTGATGAAATACTGGTCGCACCCGCTTCACGGCACAGGTTCTCACAGTTATTACAGCAGTTACGCAAGAGACACACTGCGTGCCGACTTTGCCTCAGCCACTTACTTGTGGGATTCCATGCCGCTCCAGAAACCGGGAACAGTAAGGAACAGCGACACAGCCACGGCATTCCTTCTCTACCACTGCGGTGTCGCCATCGAGACAGAATACTCCACCAGCAGTTCCAACGCATACGTACTCCGCACCGGCGGTCACCCCTACACTGCCGAAAATGCACTGAGAATGTTTTTCGGATACGACAGCCACCTCATAGGAAAACTGCGCTCAAGATTCAACGATTCCACATGGATGAGCATGGTCCGTGAGGAACTCGACAACGGACGCCCCGTAATTTACAACGGATACAACAGCTCATACGCCGGCGGACACTGTTTCGTATGCGACGGCTACAGGGAAAACGACTACTTCTCGTTCAATTGGGGCATGTACGGCAGTTCCGACGGATATTACCTGCTTTCGGCCATGACTCCGGCTGCCGGACAGAATTTCTCCTACAACCAAGGCGGCATCTTCGGTGTGAAACCAGTCCATTCCGTTTACATCAACGGCACTTCACCGCAACTGGAAGTGAATGTATTCCCGAATCCTGCCAACGACAGAATTTTTCTGAATATGGCTGATGAAAAAAATGAATCTGATTACCGTTGCGAAATCTACGACCAGTCCGGCAGACTCCTGATTTCGAATGAAATGACTTTCACTGACAATTCCATTGACGTGAAAGGCCTTTCCAGCGGAATATACAACCTCAAGATAGTGTGCAAAAACGGAGAATCGGCAGTCAAAAAAATAATCATACGATGATTTCTGCCGTCTCGTGGCAATAAAAAACCTTTTTTTCAGTTATTGAACCGGCAGTTTTTCATTTCCAACTGGGAATGCACTTTTTTAACTCTGCAACAATATGATTAACAGCAAAATACATAATCCGATAATAAAGTTGGCGGTCATCGCACTGATGATGGTCTGTCCGCTGTCGCTTCTGGCACAGAATGACAATGAGCCATCGGACATGGATTATTTTGCTGCGGCATATAACGTGAAATACGACAGTCTGCTGAATTCATATTATTTCAAGAAAAGCCACCAGAACATACAGAGAAAATACCATCTCGGCTCCGACGGTTCCCCCAAGGTTGATTTCGGCACCGTTTCCGACAGCGTAATATACAAACGTCTGCTTTCGCTGAACACCAAAATTCCTTTGGAATACAATCCTCAGGTGCGTGGCTACGTAAACATGTATCTGAAGAAGATGAATCACAGCATCGACGTAATGCTTTCGTTGTCGGAACTTTACTTTCCGCTATTTGAGGAAGTTCTGGACAAATACGGAGTGCCTCAGGAGATGAAATACCTTGCCATAATTGAGTCTGCACTCAATCCCAACGCGGTATCCAGAGCCGGAGCCACCGGCCTGTGGCAGTTCATGTACGGCACCGGCAAGAATTACAATCTGGAAATAAACACCTTCGTTGACGAACGCCGCGATCCGCTGAAATCGACACATGCCGCAGCACGCTATCTGCGCGACCTGCACAAGATATACGACAACTGGCCTCTGGCAATAGCCGCCTACAACTGCGGTCCGGGCAACGTAAACAAAGCCATTGCCCGTTCCGGAGGCAAATATTCTTTCTGGGAAATCTATTACTATCTGCCACGCGAAACACGCGGGTATATTCCCGCATACATAGCCGCAGCGTACATGATGAACTTCTACAGCCTGCACGGACTGCACCCGAACAAAATCACAATCCCTACCAACAACGACACCATTGTCGTGCACAAAGAAGCCGCCTTTTCGGAAATTTCAAGATTCGTCAACATACCCGTTGAGGAACTGAAAACCCTGAATCCGCAATACAAACTGGACATAATACCGGCTTCGGAAAAAGGCTATTCCCTGCGCCTGCCGAACAGCAAACTCTCCACTTTCATAAAATTTCAGGACTCCATTTATTCTCACACCAAAGATTCCGTTCTTGCCAAAGCCCTTCGTGAATGGAAATCGACGAAGACAATAACCCACACTGTCCGCAAGAAGGAAACCATAAACAAAATTGCTTCACAATACGGTGTTTCGGTAGCAAACATAAAGAAATGGAACCACAAGAAAAACAACAAGGTGAGAGCCGGCGAAAGACTGATTATCTATAAATCGGAATCTAAAAAAGACTCACTGAACAAAGCAGATTCCACATTGTCGGAAAAGAAAGATGCGGAAAAACATACGGCACAGACTGCTCCACAACGCCAGACTCACCCACGCCTTACGGATACAGCAAAAGCCGACACCACACACAGCAAAGTTGCAACCGACACTCTGAAAATCTCACGTCCGAGCAATTCCATAGCCAACAAGCAGAAAAAAGAAGAAAAGACAGGGAAAATCGAAAAAAAACAGAGCAGAACCTACAAGGTGAAGGCCGGCGAAACACTTTACAGCATAGCGGCAAAAAACAACACCACCGTCAATAACATAAAGAAACTCAACAATCTGAAATCGGACAACATCCGCACCGGTCAGACGTTGAAGATACGATAACACAGAATACACAATCAAAAACACGAATATATGAAATTATTGCTTTTAGGACTCGGAGGTCCGGAAACCATACTCATAGTCCTTGTCGTTTTGCTGCTTTTTGGAGCCAAGAAGATTCCGGAACTCATGCACGGCATGGGCAAGGGAGTAAAAAGTTTCAAGGACGGCATGAACGGCATTGAAAACACCAGCGACGGCAACGAAAAAAACGACGGTCAGCAGTCTGCCGACGAAAGAAAATAAACTTTTGCGGTGCAGAATACCGGAAATCAGAAATTGAGTTTTTGGGAACATCTCGACGTACTGCGCGGGTATCTGATAAAGATAATACTTGCAGTGCTGGGGTTTTCCGTACTTGCATTCATATTCAAAGATGAACTTTTCGGGATTGTCCTTGCCCCAAAGAATCCCGATTTCATCACCTACAAAGCCATCAACAGCATTGCTGCAAGGTTCGGCTGGAGTCCGCTCAACACGGAAAGCCTTGAGGTGAAAATGATAAACACCGAACTCACCCGACAGTTCGTGATACACATGAAACTCGCCCTCTACGCAGGCATCGTACTCACTCTTCCTGTTACCATATACCTGATTTTCAGGTTCATATCCCCTGCCCTATACCCCGGTGAACGCCACAATACCACAATTGCCCTCGCTGGCGGATACCTGATGTTCCTAGCCGGACTTACGTTGAGCTACTTCATCGTTTTTCCGTTTGCATTCCGTTTTCTCGTAAACTATCAGGTAAGCACCGACATCACCAACCTCATCTCCCTCCAGTCGTACACCGACACGCTGATAATACTCTCGGTGATGATGGGAATCCTGTTCGAACTGCCTGTAGTATGCTGGCTTCTTGGAAAAACCGGCATTCTGAAAGCCTCATTCATGAAGAGATACCGCCGGCATGCAATAGTGGTGATACTCACTCTGGCAGCAATAATAACCCCTACCACCGACATTTTCACCCTGCTCATAACATCAGTGCCGATATACCTGCTCTACGAACTGAGCATCGTAATCGTGAAAAAGACAGAACAGCAGTAATCCGGTGACGGTAAAAACCTTCGGATTCCCTTTACTTCCGGCACATCAAACCATCTGCACACAAAAACTGCCGCCACATCTGAAGCAATCACAGAAAAAAACCGAAAAACGGAAATGAGTTTTCCTTTAAAAACATTTTGGGAAAACCATGTTTTTTTCGTATATTTGCAGTTTGATATTTTCGAACCGCAAAAGGTCAATTCTTTATAAATAAGATACTTGAACACACAATGAACTTATCAGAGATAAAAAAAATCGTATTCGAAGGAGAGACATTGCAAATGTCGGCTTCCGAACAGAAGAAAATAGAAGACTGCTACAATTTCCTGAATGATTTTGCCAAGGACAAGGTCATCTACGGAATAAACACAGGGTTCGGTCCCATGGCACAGTACCGTGTTTCGGACAATGAGCTGCAGGAGTTGCAGTACAACATTGTACGCTCGCACTCCACAGGAGCCGGCACCCCGCTCAGTCCCACAGAAGTACGCAGTGCCATGCTGGCCCGCTACTCCACTTTCATACAAGGTCATTCGGGAGTTCACATCGATGTTGCCAGACAGTTGCAGAACTTCATAAACAAAGGCATCTACCCGTTCATACCCGAACACGGAAGCGTGGGTGCAAGTGGCGACCTTGTTCAGCTTTCACACATTACCCTCTGTCTGATAGGCGAAGGTGAGGTGTTCTACCGAAACGAATGGCATCCCACTGCCGAAGTTCTTGAAAAAGAAGGTCTTAAGCCACTGCAACTGCGTCTCCGCGACGGTCTTTCGTCGGTAAACGGAACAGCCGTAATGACGGGTATAGGAATAGTAAACCTCCACAACGCATGGAAACTGTTCGGCATGGCAGTGCTGCAATCAACCATGATAAACGAAATAGTTTCTTCCTACGATGATTTTTATTCACCCGTACTCAACGGTTTCAAACTTCACGAAGGCCAGCAGAAGGTGGCCGAAATGATGCGTGAACTTGCACAAGGCAACGAACTCATGTCCGACCGGCAGAAAGAGCTTTACGAACAAGTGAATTCCGATACGTATTTCGGCAATGGGAAGAAAGTACAGCCCTACTATTCACTGCGTTGCGTGCCACAGATTCTCGGCCCGGTGTACGACACACTCAAAAACTGCGAGAAAGTCCTTGTGAACGAATTCAACTCGGTTGACGACAACCCCGTCGTAGACGTCGAGACGCGGAACGTATATCACGGAGGCAACTTCCACGGAGACTACATATCATTCGAGATGGACAAAATGAAAATGGCGGTTACCAAACTGACCATGCTCGCAGAGCGGCAGATGAACTACATTTTCCACGACCGCATAAACGGCATACTCCCGCCTTTCGTAAACCTCGGCAAACTCGGTCTCAACTACGGACTTCAGGCAAGCCAGTTCACAGCCACCTCCACCACCGCCGAATGCCAAACTCTGTCGAACCCGATGTACGTACACAGCATACCGAACAACAACGACAATCAGGATGTCGTATCGATGGGAACGAACTCGGCACTCCTTGCCCGAAGAGTGATAAACAACTCGTATCAGGTGCTTGCAATACACAGCATGGCTCTCACACAGGCCATCGACTGCCTGAAAATCTCCGACCGGCTTTCACCGAAAATAAAGAAATTCTACAATGACATACGCTCAATTGTTCCGATATTCATCGAAGACACACCCAAATACAGAGAAATAGAACAGATAATCGAATACCTAAAAAAAACTGAACTGTAAAAAATAAAAAACAATTATGAAATACGCACTAGTAACCGGCGGGTCGCGAGGCATAGGACGCGCAGTATGCCAAGCCCTTGCAAAAGAAGGCTACCCAGTCATCATAAACTATCTCAGCAACGCAAATGCCGCCCTTGAAACCAAACAGCTTGTCGAGAACGAAGGAGTAACAGCAGAACTGCTTCCGTTCGACGTTGCCGACAAGGAAGCCGTTGACAATGCCATTGAAAAATGGCAGGATTCACACCCAGACGATTACATAGCCATTCTGGTGAACAACGCGGGCATACGTCAGGACACCGTGATGGTGTTCATGCAAGACGAACAGTGGAATAACGTCCTCCATACGAACCTCGATTCATTCTTCTTCGTAACGCGACGCGTGCTGAAACACATGCTTACCAAACGCTGGGGAAGAATAGTGAACATGGCTTCACTCTCGGGCATAAAAGGTCTGGCAGGCCAGACAAACTATTCTGCCGCAAAAGGCGGACTCATAGCCGCAACCAAGGCCCTTGCCCAAGAAGTGGCTTCGAGAAAAATCACCGTAAACGCAGTGGCTCCGGGATTCATCGCCACCGACATGACGGCAGAACTCCCGCAGGAAGAACTTGTAAAACTTGTACCGATGAAACGTTTCGGCACCCCTGAAGAAGTCGCCGACGCAGTGGCTTTCCTCGCTTCCGAAAAAGCATCGTACATAACAGGTAACGTAATTTCAATAAACGGAGGACTTTACACATGAAAAGAGTCGTCATTACAGGAATGGGAATATGGTCGTGTCTGGGCAAAAACCTCGACGATGTTGCCAAGTCGCTCTACGAAGGCAAATCGGGAATAGGCATAGAGGAACGCCGCCGCGAATACGGCTACCGCTCCCCGCTTACCGGCATCGTGGAACATCCCGAACTAAAGAAACTCCTCGACCGCCGTTCGCGCGTGTGCCTTCCCGAACAAGGCGAATATGCCTATATGGCAACAGCCGAAGCCCTGCGCAATGCCGGTATAGATATGGATTACCTTACCCAGAACGAAGTGGGCATATTTTACGGTAACGATTCTTCGGCAAAACCAGTCATCGAATCGCACACCATTGCCATGGAAAAGAAAGACACCACACTCATTGGCTCGGGGGGAATATTCCAGTCGATGAACTCAACTGTAACCATGAACCTTTCCACAATATTCAAACTCCGTGGAGTGAACATGACCATAAGTGCCGCCTGTGCCAGCGGTTCGCACGCAATAGGTCTGGGACTCATGTTCATACGGCAGGGATTGCAGGACATGGTGATTTGCGGCGGAGCACAGGAAACCAATTATCTCTCAATGGGAAGCTTCGACGGCATAAGCACCTTTTCCATGCGTACCAACGACCCCACCAAGGCTTCACGCCCGTTCGACAGAAGCAGAGACGGTCTGGTGCCGAGCGGTGGGGCTGCGACGGTAATACTCGAAGAATATGAACACGCCGTAAAACGCGGTGCCAACATAATTGCAGAAGTTGCCGGCTACGGGTTTTCGTCCAACGGATCCAACATATCGCAACCAAGCGACATCGGTTGCATGACAGCCATGAAAAGAGCCTTAAAGGATTCCGGCTTGGCAGCCAGCGACATTGACTACGTGAACGCCCACGCCACCTCCACTCCTCAGGGAGATGCCTTCGAAGCCATGGCTCTCGACAGGCTTTTCGGTGAACTGAAAACTCCCATAAGCTCAACGAAATCAATGACAGGACACGAATGCTGGATGGCAGGTGCAAGCGAAATCGTGTACTCGACTCTCATGATGCAGAAATCGTTCGTGGCTCCGAACATAAATTTCGAAAATCCTGACGAATATTCGCAAAACCTTAATATTGCAAGCAAAACTTTTGAAAAAAACATCAGCGCCTACCTTTCGAACTCTTTCGGTTTCGGAGGAACCAACAGCGCCCTTGTAGTGAAAAAAATCAAATAATAAAAAACACAATAAGAAAGATGACAAGAGAAGAAATTGTAAAAACCGTAAATGACTTTCTGGTAGAAGAAATTGAAATTGATAAAGATTCACTGAAAGACGATGCCCGGCTGATAGAAGATCTCGGCATCGACAGTCTCGACTTTGTTGACATCGTGGTAATAGTGGAACGCCATTTCGGCTTCAAGATAAAACCCGAGGAAATGAAAGAGGTGCGTACTTTGAGCCAGTTTTACGATTACATAGAATCAAAATTGGAAAAATAGTGGCAGACAAGCAGTGGCAGGGCAAGACCGGCGGTGGCAGGTTCGGACAGTATTTCCTTTTTGCCGCACTGAAAAGAATACCCGTGAGGGTGTTTTATCCGGTATTGTACATCGTAACTCCGTTTTACACCATTTTCGGCAGGAAAGCACGCAGGGAGACCATGCGTTATTTTCGCGAAAATCATGGCTGGAGCAAATGCCGGGCCATTCGTGGCACATTCTGCAACAATCTCATTTTCGGGAAAGTCGTACTCGACAAGTTCGCCATGATGGCCAACAACGTATCTCAGTTCAACGTGGAAGTCGAAAACATTGAACTGTTCAACGAGATGCTCGCAAAGCCGGATGGCATGATCCTTGCCAGTGCCCATATAGGGAATTTCGAGCTGGTGGGACACTGTCTGAAACAGGACAGGAAAAAGGTTAACGGCATCATTTTCGGCGGAGAATCGCAGCAACTGAAAAAACACCGCAACAATTCATCCGAAGAGGCAAACATAAACCTGATTCCCGTTTCAGAAGACATGTCGCACCTTTTTGCCATAAAAAACGCTCTGGAAAACGGGGAGATAATAAGCATACTGGGAGACCGTTCGTTCGGCTCTGCAAAAAGCTTCAGAATACCGTTTTTGGACAGGGACGCATTTTTCCCCATGGGCATGTTCAAGATGGCCGTGCAGCTCGATGTGCCGGTGCTGGCCATTTTCGTGATGAAAGAACGCGGAACCCGCTACAGAGCACACATTTTCAACCTCAATGCCGGCGAAAAATACGGCAACAACGGCGAAAAAGCCCTGAAACTGGCCACGGAATATGTTTCCTGCCTTGAAACCGTTCTGCACAAATACCCTGCACAATGGTTCAACTATTACAAATTTTGGAAAGAAAACTAACCCTTAATCAGTAAAATACAAACAGTTATGGAATTAGAAAGTCCACAAAAAGAAATCTACTCAAAAGAACGCTTCAGGGCAATTGCCGCACAGCGTCTGGCACAGGAAATAGCCTTCGGACCTGTCGTTTTTCAGGTATCCAGACTAATGGTGAAATTCGGAATTTTCCAAATGCTCGACGACCACACGGAAGGCCTGACTCTCGATGAAATTGCGGAAAAGGCAAACATCAGCAGATACGGCGTGCAGTGTCTCGTTGAATCTTCACTCACCATCGGCACCATTCTGCTCAAAGACGGCAGATTTTTCCTTGCAAAAGCGGGCTGGTTCCTCATTCACGACAATATGGCACGTGTGAACATGGATTTCAACCACGATGTGAATTACCTCGGACTTTTTAACCTTGAAGAATCCATAATCAACGGGAAACCAGAAGGTTTGAAAGTTTTCGGCACATGGCCCACAATCTATGAAGGACTTTCTCAACTTCCCGAACAGGTGCAGAAAAGCTGGTTCGGATTCGACCATTACTATTCTGACTGTTCTTTCGAACAGGCACTGGAAATAGTTTTCAGCAACAACACATCCACCCTGCTCGATGTAGGGGGAAACACCGGCCGTTTCGCCATGAAATGCGTAAATTACAGCGACAAGGTGAATGTCACCATAATGGATTTGCCGCAACAGCTCGAACTCATGCGCAAAGCCACCGCCGGCAAGGACGGTACCGACCGAATCCACGGACACGGAGTGAACCTCCTCGACCCTGCCGTACCTTTTCCGAAACCCTTCGATGCCATTTGGATGAGCCAGTTCCTCGACTGCTTCTCCGAAAAAGAAATCATAAGCATCCTGTCGCGAGCCTCAGCTTCGATGAATGACGGCACACGGCTTTACATCATGGAAACCTTCTGGGACAGACAGCGTTTCGAGACCGCCTCCTATTGCCTTGCACAGATAAGCCTGTATTTTACGGCTATGGCAAACGGAAACAGCAAAATGTATTATTCTCACGACATGCAGCGTTGCGTGGAAACTGCAGGACTTGAAGTGGAAACCATTCACGACGGACTCGGAATGGGTCACAGTCTGATGGTCTGCCGAAAAAAAAGATAATCTGATGAACGTCAATATTTTAGACTACATTCCGCAACGTCCTCCATTCGTGATGGTAGACGACATTATAGAATGCACTCCGGACTTCTGCGAAACTTCGTTCGAAATAAAGCCGGACAATATTTTCGTACAAAACGGCCGTTTTACCGAAGGTGGACTCGTAGAGAACATGGCACAGACCTGTGCCTCACGCATCGGATACATGGCAGTGCACTACAAGCACGAAGATGTGCGAATCGGAGTCATCGGTGCCGTGAAAAACTGCGAAATCCTGCGTCTGCCGGACGTTGGAGAAAAACTCTCCACAAAAGTCGTGGAAGCCATCTGCGACTTCAACGACATGTCGGTGCTGAAACTCGAGACATCGTGCAACAATGAAGTAATAGCATTCTGCGAAATGAAAGTTGCACTAATTGAAAAACACTGAAAACAAACGCTTTATGACAGAAGAGAAAATTCTTCAAGCCGAAAAGGAGATTGAAATACGCTTCAGTGAAGTGGATTCGATGAACATCGTATGGCACGGATCGTACGTGCTTTACCTTGAAGACGCCCGCGAGGCCTTCGGCAAGAAATTCAACCTCGAATACCTGTACATGTACGACAACGGCTTCTATGCTCCACTCGTGGACATGCAACTTCACTACAAAACCCCGCTGAAATACAAGGACAGGGCGAAAATAGTAATTACATACCGCCATACGGAATCGGCAAAAATCATCTTCGACTACAAAATTTACAATCTAAGCACCGGACTTCTGGCGCTTACGGCCGAAACGACCCAAGTTTTCCTTGACAAGAATTACAACCTCATGTGGTCTGCTCCAGATTTTTTTAGACAATGGAAAATACTGAACGGAATAGAATAATCGGAAAAATTGCCGACTGCATAGTTTCGCCACTGGCACTCGGTTCGGATGAGAACTACCGAAAAATACTCAACGGACAGTCGGTTGCAAAACTTCACGAAGATGCCTTCGGCCTGCCCGAACCATTCTTCGGTTCCCTGTTCGACAGGGAATGGATTGACGAAACCTTTGACCGGACATGCCGCAATCCGAAAAACATACGGTACACCCGTTTTGAAAAGATTGCCATCATTTCTGCCCAGATTGCCATAAACCAAGCACACATAGATGCCGCAAAAGGCAACGTTCTTTTCGTCCTGTCCACTACCAAAGGCAACGTGGAACTGCTGCAAGACTCCGACGGATACAGTCCCGAACGTGCCTATCTGTGGAGTTCGGCCGAACTCATCGCAAACTATTTCGGTAACCCCAACAGACCATTGGTGGCAAGCAATGCCTGCATTTCCGGAGTCGCCGCCCAGCTGACCGCATTCAGTTTTCTGAAAAGCGGAAGATTCGACCATGCTGTCATCATCGGAGCCGAAATGCTCTCACGCTTTGTAATATCGGGATTCCAGTCATTCAAGGCCCTTTCGGCCAGCCGCTGCAAGCCGTTCGACAAAAACCGCACCGGTCTGAACCTCGGCGAAGGTGCTGCCACTGCCGTCTTTTCGGCCAGCGAAGAGAACATCTTTCCGGCAAACAGCATAATATTCCGCAGCGGAGGCAACTGCAATGACGCCAACCACATCTCCGGTCCGTCGCGTACCGGCGAAGGTCTCCACAACGCAATCGAAAAAGCCATATCCGACATTGACCGCAACGAGCTTGCATTCATTAACGCACACGGCACCGCCACCCCTTACAACGACGATATGGAATCGTTCGGAATCTCCCGCTCGGGACTCGGACACATTCCCGTAAACAGCCTGAAGGGATATTTCGGACACACACTCGGAGCCGCCGGCGTTCTGGAAACGATAATTTCTTCCAAAGCCCTGCAAGCACACACGGTGGTGCCGACTTTCGGACACGAGAATTTCGGAGTGGTGAACAAGATAAATGTCTGCACCAGTATGCAAAATTCAGAAAACGGAATGTTCATGAAACTCATATCGGGTTTTGGCGGAAGCAATGCCGCCATAGTCTTCGGTCTCAACTAAAACACTGCCAACATGATTAAAATAACTTCGTACTGCGAAATAGACAACGACAGAGTACTGCTCAACGGGAAGGAGACTGACATTCCCGAAATGCCCGAATCTGTCTGGTCTTCAAGAATTTACAAGACAATCGGAATGCAGTATCCGAAATTCTTCAAGATGGACAATCTCTGCAAATTCGGCACTTTGGCGGCAGAAATTCTGTTCAACGACCTCGGACTTGACCCTGAAGCACCCAAAAAGAACTGGGGCATTATATGCCAGAATTCATGTTCTTCGCTCGATACCGACCGCCGCTATCAGACCACCATCGACAATTTGGACGAATACTACCCAAGTCCGGCCGTTTTCGTATACACTCTGGCCAACATAGTGACCGGCGAAATTGCCATAAGGAACAAAATCATGGGGGAAACGTCGACCTTCATTGCACCGAATTTCGACAAAGACGAGCTGCTCCTGCTTGCCGAAAACAGCATGGACAACGACCCCTGTATCGACCACCTGCTCTGCGGTTGGATAAACTACGAACACGACACCTGCAACGTAAAGATGTACATAATTGAAAAACAATAAACCTGTAACAAAGCAAAAACACCATGAAAATCAGACATTTATTCATTTTTCCGATTGTCACTGCAATTGTCTTGCTTGCCTGCGACGGAATGACAATCACTCCGAAAATATTAGACTTCGGAATCGCCAAAGTTGAAGACAACAAGCTGGAATACCCCTACTTTTCCGAAAACGAACATGTCGTAGAACACATCGGATACACCGTTTCGTACAACCACCACACCCTTTGTCCGAACTGGGTAGCCTACGAACTCACCGAAAGCGAGGCCAACGGGGAGTTTCCCCGCGACGACAATTTCTGTCAGGATCCCGACATAAGCGGAAATCAGGCAGAACTTTCGGATTACAGAGGTTCAGGCTGGGACCGCGGACACCTCGCCCCCGCCGCCGACATGAAATGGAGCCGTCAGGCCATGGACGAATGTTTCTACCTCTCGAACATGTGTCCCCAAAATCATGCGTTCAACGCAGGAGCATGGGAAAAAACCGAGAAAATGGGACGCCGCCTTGCAAAGAATCTGGGCAGAGTATACATCGTTACCGGCCCCATTTTCGACAAGCACGAACACGGAACCATCGGCGGCAATCAGGTACAGATACCCGATTCTTTTTTCAAAGCTTTCCTTGTTGAGAAAAAAGGCGAATACCACGCCATTGCTTTCATAATGACAAACTCCGGAGATAAACAGAATCTCAAGCAATCTGCCGTTACCGTCGACTCTCTTGAAAGCGTAATAAGCCGCGACCTGTTCCACAATCTTCCCGAAGAAATTCAAGCCAAGGCCGAATCTCGCATCAACTGGCATGTCTGGGGCATATAAGCATACATCCCGCTAATTGGTTACTTGTTAGAACTGAACGATTTAAAAGATGGTTTGGAGATTGGGAAAGACCTTATAAAATAACTAATAGTTTTAAACAATTTAAATATAAATACGATGGAAAACAATATGAATCAACAAATGACTTTAGAAGAATACAAGAAGAAAGTAATATCCTTACTGACGCCCAAATCAAAGAATACCATAAAGACAGATATGGTGAAAAGTTTGGAGACCTTGAGCGACGAAACTTGGGAAGAATATATGAGAGACTTCTCACCCGAAACAGCGGCACAGGGTTTCATTTCAGGACTGATTTGACAGGTAAAGAAAATACCGTATTTCATATCGGAGAAGTAAATCCTAAATTATTTCATGATATTTTTGAAATAAATAGAAAATATTTACCCAATAGTGAACTTGTGGATTTACACGATGATTATTCTAATGCTAAATGTTTTATAAGTCATGATGGACTATGTGGTTTTGCAATAGAACTCACAAACCTACTTCCACTAAAACAAGGATTAAGACTCGTTATTTTTACTAACATCTCATAATCTCATATAATAGATAGAGATGTTACGTAAATAAAAACTATTTATGAAAGCATTCTTGTTAAATGCTTTCAGCCTGCAGATGGTAGATGTACCATGTGCAATAAGATTCACAGAAGTTGACAAACTTCCAGAAGGTCTTACTTCTGCAATTGGACACCAGGATACTGCAAATGTTCTTGGTGTTGAATGCAACAGAGTAAATGTTCATCTTACAAAAGGTGATGTTGCTTTTGTTGCTCAATTACAAGGAGGAAGACTCCCTGAAGGCTGTACAACATTGCCTGAAGGCTTTACTTTTAAATTGACAAAAGTAGAAATTCTGTAGGAATCTTTGCTGAAAACATACCTGAGCTAAGACTCGGGGTAGTTTAATAATACTACCTGGCAACAGAATTAAAATTATTCCCACAATAGTAGAAAAGGGGTCATAGTCACTACAAGTTTTTTTATTAAAATATTTTACTCATGAATATATTTGATACAGATATAAAATATTTTAATGAAAAAAAACCATGCACTCACAAACCTACTTCCACTAAAACAAGGATTAAGACAAAATAGTTTTAAACAATTTAAAAATAAATACAATGGAAGAGAATATGAAACAACAGATGACTTTAGAAGAGTACAAGAAGAGAGTAGAAGATTGTCTGAAGAAGATGTGCAAAGATACCACAGTAGTGATAGAACAGATGAATTCAAACGCAGATTGGGAGCAATACATGAAAGACTTCTCTCCAAAAACAGCGGCACAGGGTTTACTTTCAGGACTGATTTAACTCATAAAACAAGTACATTTAAATTAGGAGAAGTAAATCCTAAACTATTCCATAACATTTTTGAGATAAACAGAAACTACCTTAAGAATGGAGAACTTGTAGATTTGCACGATGATTATTCTGATTGCAAATGTTTTATAAGTGATGATGGATTGTGCGGTTTTGCTATAGAACCTAATGGAAATCTGATAAGTGTATTTTCACTTAATCCATCTTATAAGAAAGGATTTTTATATGCTATTAAAGATTTTATCAGAGAGGAAGGAGCTACACATTTAGATTGCTATTTAAGTCCTAAACAAAATTTATCGCAGATATATACTAAAACAATAGGATTTCATGTAGCAAGTACTATGGACTATAACATAACATACGATCACGATGATATAGCCAAAAATCATAGAATGCCTCGTATTGCTTTTATGACACACGTTCCTGCACAAGAAATGAAACATTTTGATAAGGATTCGTATGATAAAGCAAGTGGTTATGCTGAACAAATTATCAAAAGTTATAGTTATTCTGTTTCTAAAGTAGTTGATGAAAATGGAGAACCTTTGGTTGTTTATCATGGAAGTGAGCAGTATGAGAAAAGAGCCGGATTTTTTCCGGCTCTTTTCTTATTATTTGTATATCTTCCGTTTGTTCAGTTCATTGCGGAACTTCGCAGCATTGACGTTGTGTTCTTCCACCGACCTTGCGAAATTATGGTATCCTGAAAAGTCTTCTTTAGCGCAGAAATAAAGATAGTCCGTCTTTTTGTTTTCCAAAACCGCATCAATGGTTTTTTGCGACGGAATGCATATCGGAGCCGGAGGCAGTCCCTTGTACATGTAGGTATTGTACGGACTGTCGTACTGAAGATGGCGGTTGAGCACCCTGCGGATTTCAAAATCCTGAAGAGCGAATTTTACCGTTGGGTCGGCCTGCAGGAGCATTCCCTTTCTCAGACGGTTGAGGTAAACACTGGCAATGTCGGCTTTCTCGTCATTCCTATTGGTTTCCTCCTCAACAATGGATGCAAGCGTAACAATCTCATTCACCGTCATTTCCATTTTTTTTGCACTATTATGGCGTCCACCCTTCCAAAAACGGTCGGTTTCGGTCTTCATGCGTGCGAGAAAATTTTCGGGCGAGGTATTCCAGTATATTTCGTAAGTATTCTGTGTGAACAAGGCAAGTGCATTTTCCGCAGAACAGCCGAATGTGTTCATCAGCGAATCGCTGTTCAGTGCGGCGAGTAGCTGCAGCGAATCGAATTCGAACTTTTTCGACACCCTTCCCGCCAGAGATTCTTTCGTACGGAATTTCCCGATAGTCACGCGCACAGGGTCCTGATTGCCCGATTTCAGCTTGTTCAGCAACATATTGACATCCATATCGGGTTTCAGCAGGTATCTCCCCGGACGTACATACGACGGGTATTTTTTGTAACGTGCAAGTTTTGAGAAGAACACCGTGTCTTTCAGACAGTTGTGAGCCATCAGGGTATCAACCGCTGACCCGTAATCAGCCCCGGTAGGGATATATATCACTGTATCCTCAGTAACAGCCAGCCTGTTGGCGTTCAGCAAACATTTCCATGCCACTGCACCGACAACCAGCAATGCCACGAACACCGAAAGCAACACAATGTTACGACGGCGTTTCTTTTGTGAAATCCGTTTGTTTTCAACCATTTCCTCATTACCGGCATTAACAGCATTCCCGTCTTCCATCTGTACAAGTTATTTAATTGATTCCTAAATATTTACGGATATTGTTCATAACTATGTCGGCACGTATGTCGAAGGCCTCACGCGTGGCGTAGGCTATGTGCGGAACCATTACGCAGTTGGGGGCACCGCAAAGAGGATGGTTTTCGGGCAGCGGAGGTTCGTTTTCGTAAACGTCAACGCCTGCACCTGCAATCTTGCCGGCTTTCAGCAGTCGTGCAAGTTCTTCAATGTCCACGACGTTTCCTCGTGCGGTATTTATCAGTACGGCAGTGGATTTCATGAGGGCAAGCTGCTCTTTTCCCACAAGATGCCGTGTTTCTCCGTTCAACGGCACGTGAAGTGTTACGATATCGGAATTCTGCATCAGTTCGTTGAGCGAGACGTATTCTGCCCCGAGTTTTTTCACTTCTTCGCGTTCGGAGCGGCTGTATGCCAGAACATCACAGCCAAAGGCTTTCAATATACGGACAACCTGTGTGCCGATGGCTCCCGTGCCGACAACGCCGACGGTTTTACCCTTCAATTCGCGGCCGAGAAATGCACCTCGCATGCCTCCTTTGCGTATTGTCCCGTCGAAAGCCGTTATCTTTCGGAACACATCAAGCATGAGCCCTATTGCGAGTTCACTTACTGCTACTGTAGAATAGCCAGAAGCATTCAAAACCTTAATATTGTGAGCATTACAATAATCCAAATCAATGTGGTCAAGTCCGGTGAATGCCACCGGCAGGAATTTCAGATTCGGACAGCGCCCCATTGTTTCTCCTGAAAGTTTTATGTTCGAGAGTACCGCTATGTCGGCATCGCCTATCCGGCGGGTCATCTCGTCTGCATTTTCGTTGCGGTCGAGAAAATACACGAACTCGTGTCCCTTACCTTCAAATTCTTTTTGCAATTCCTTGAATTTCAATTCACTGATTCCCAGTGGTTCTACGACAGAAATTTTCATGTTACACTATATTATTTGTTTTTTTATATCTGCAAAATGCAATTTATTTCCCGATACAGAACCGTCCGAAAATGGTACCGAGTATTTCATCCGTCGATACCTCGCCGGTTATCAGACCGATGTAATACAAAGCCTGACGTATGTCAACCATCACCAGATCACCTGCAATACCCTGATTCAGACCATTTCTGATACACAAAACCGATTCTTTCAGTTTCGACATGGCTTCATAGTGCCGCAGATTTGTAAGCATCGTTCCATCATTATCAAGCCCTTCTTTAAATAAACCTGTCAATCTGTTTATAATCAACGTAATACCATCTTTATTCTTTGCCGAAATCCTCAATACCTCAACACCTTCCGGCGACAGATTTTCCGCCGTGGAAATATCTGTTTTATTCGCCACTGCAAAGAAAGTCTTGTCGGCAAGGATTTCGTTTTTACGGAAATCTTCTATTTCCCTGACCGTACCGTCGGTGTCGCCGTTTGCCGCATCGACCATGTACAGCACAATCTGTGCCTTTTCTACGGCCTTGAAAGTCCGCTCTATGCCGAAATTTTCAATTTCATCGCAGCTACTGCGTATTCCCGCTGTATCTATGAAACGGAAGGTTATCCCATCGAATACGACAGTGTCCTCAATGGTATCTCGCGTGGTGCCGGGAGTATCGGAAACGATGGCTCTGTCCTCGTCAAGCAGGGCATTCAGGAGAGTGGATTTTCCGACATTCGGTTTACCTATTATCGCCACCGGGACACCATTCTTCAAGGCATTCCCCGACTTAAAGGATTTCAAAAGCACATCAATCTCGTTTTCAATATATTGAAGCGTATTAATTAAAGCATTCCTATCAGCAAATTCCACGTCTTCGTCGCTAAAATCCAACTCCAATTCGAGCAGTGCAGAAATGTCGACGAACTTTTGCCTCAGCTCCGACAGTCGCTTTGAAAACCCGCCACGCAGCTGATTTACAGCCAGACGATGTGCCATTTCGGACTTGGAATCTATAAGGTCGGCCACGGCTTCAGCCTGCGACAGGTCAAGTTTTCCGGAAAGGAAAGCCCTCATGGTGAATTCGCCCGGTTCCGCCAGTCTGGCACCTCTCGCAATGACAGTCTCCAGAATTTTTTTCTGCACGTAAACCGAACCGTGACACGATATTTCCAAAACATCTTCTCCCGTGTAGGAATGCGGTGCCTTGAAATATGTCGCAACGACTTCATCCACGAATTCTTTTCCGCAACCGAAGCAGCAGAAACGGGCCATATTCGGTCTTAACCGTTCTGCAACCTTCTCTCCTATCCTACTGAACAGCAGGCCGTTGCATATCTCCAAAGTTTCCGGTCCGGAAATTCTTATTACCGCTATGCCACCCACACCGGCAGGAGTTGACAACGCACATATCGTTTCCCTATTCTGCATAATCAATTTTTCTCCTCAACTTCGTTCCATTTGTCTCCATACACCTTTGCCACTTCTTCATCGGTAAGATTCAGGTCTATTTTCATGCGACACGGATCCGGATTCAGAATCATTATCGAAAAGACCAGCATAAGTGCCACCAGCCCCACAAGCAACGTATTGTCCACAAAAAGACCTATCACTGACATTAGGAGCAGCACCAAAACCGAAATCCAGTATGCAAGAACGTTTTCTCGATAATAAACACCTATGCGTTCCTCGAAAGTCGAATATGTAGCCCGCTGCAGACGCCGTTTCATAATGGTACGCAGGTAAACATACTGAAATACCGCCAGAAAAACGGCAGCAACGACAAGTATCATCTGCTTTTTCTCATCTTCAAGCATAAAATTAAAGTTTCGTAAAAATTGAGTCAAAGCGCTGAATATCAGCAACAAAGCTCCGACAATACAAGACAATAGTGCCTGTCTTTTCACTTTCGAAGGATAGTTTTTTACCGTCATACTCACCTGTTTTTGAATTTGCAAAAATACGATTTTTTCACGAAAAGAAACAAGATTGCAAAGAAAATTTGGTCATGAGCAAAAATTTAAGTACTTTTGCAAAATGAAAAACGATAAAAATGCATCTTAAAAAATTTGTCACAACAGTACTTTTCACCATACTCTGCGTGAACGCTTTTTCCCAAAAACTCATTGAATATCAGTCTGGTATGGGAACCCGCAATTCAAAGAACCCCGACGTATGGATTCTTTACAAATCGGTGCGGGCAACCCATGAAGGCATGGTACTGAATTCCGATTCTGCCCATTTCGACACCCGAAAGAACAACTTCACCGCTTTCCGGAACATCGTAATCGAACTTTCCGACACCACCACCATTTTCGGTGACAAACTCTTCTACAACGGAGACACCCGCATCATCGAAATATGGGGGGAAGAAGTACTGCTCATCGACGGTGCCACTTCGCTCCTGACCACATACCTATCCTACGACCGCAACACTTCCACTGCCCGGTACACCAAACACGGACACGCCGTGAACAAGAACAATACCCTCGACAGCAAAAACGGTCTCTATTACTCGAACCTTAACGAGTTTTTCATTTGCGACAGCGTTGTCCTCAGCGATTCCCTTTCGGTAATATACACCGACACAATGACTTACAACACCAACACAAACACAGCCGTCTTTTACGGTCCAACCTACATATACAGCGACAGCACAGTGATATACAGCGAATCCGGCTCCTACAACACTTCCGACGGACATTCCTCCTCAAACCGTCAGTCCTCCGTCAGAAGCGGAAGTCAGGTTTTGCGGTGCGACACCCTCGACTACTACCGCAGGCAGAAGTTCGGCATCGCCAGAAACAATGTAAACCTTTGGGATTCAACCAACAACGTCATCTGTACCGGACACTATGCCGAAACCGACGAATACCGCCACTACAATTTCGTTACGGTAAAAGCCACCGCCATGTTCGTCAACGACAAAAAAGACACTCTCTTCATGCACTCCGACACCATCTACGCTCACACCGACGACACCAACTCCTTCAAAGACGTATCGGCATTCCATCACGTAAAACTTTTCCGCGAAGATTTCCAAGGTCTGTGCGACTCTGCATTCTACGACATAAACGACTCTCTGATAACACTTTACCGCAACCCCATTGCATGGTACGGAAACGAACAGTGCACCGCCGACACCATCATGATAAAACTCGACACGTCAGGAGCAAAAAACATCCGGCTCCGGAGCAACGCTTTCATCATAGAATCCGTCGACACACTGCAGTACAACCAGATTAAGGGCAAAAACAGCATCGTATATTTCAGCGATGGCGAACCCACCTACGCCGATGTGCTCGGAAACGCACAGTCGGTCTACTACCTCACCGAAGACCAGCCCGACAGCTCGCAGGCACTGATCGGCGTAAATGTCGGAATCGGCTCCGACATGCGCATCTACTTCAAAGACCGCAAACCCTACCGCGTCGCCACCTACATAAAACCCGACATGCAGTGCTACCCCGTATTGCAACTCCCCGACGACAAAAAGTTCATAAAAGGGTTCCGGTGGTTCGGCGACTTCCGCCCGGCAAAAAAGGACGACATTTACACATGGCATGAAATTCCGTCAGCAAACAATGAAAAAAAATGACAATATGTCACGACCGTCAGCTTTGGCAAAAAAATTGACACCCTTGAAAAACAGCAGATTTTTAAAAAAAATTAAAAACAGACTGACAATGGAAGATAAAGAACAAACACAGAATCAAGAAACAGTACAGAATCAGGAAAATACACAGAATCAGGAACAACAGGAAACTCCCAAAAAAGACAAAAAGGAGAAGAAAAACTGCAAGAAATCGGCCGACGAAACCCAAATACAGGAATTAGGCGAAAAGCTCAACGAACTCAACGACAAATACTTGCGAACATACTCCGAGTACGAGAACTACCGCAAGCGTACCGCCAAGGAAAAAAACGACCTCCTCATTTACGGTGCACAGGAAACCATTAAAGCCATACTGCCCATCGTCGACGACTTCGAGCGCGCACTGCTTGCCACCACCGACGAATCGGCCAAAGAAGGAATGCAGCTCATTTACAACAAACTCATGAACACCCTCCAGCAAAAAGGCCTGAAAGCCATCGAAGCCAAAGGCGAAAAATTCAACGAAGACCTCCACGAAGCCATAACGCAGTTCCCTGCCACCGACGAAGCTCAAAAAGGCACAGTCGTCGACGTCGTGGAAAAAGGTTACTTCCTGAACGACAAAGTTATACGCTACGCAAAAGTTGTCGTAGCCATATAAACATAAATAACGGCCCGCGAAAATCACACAAATTAAATGGCACAAAGAGACTATTATGAAATATTGGGCGTTGACAAGAACGCTTCTGCCGATGAGTTGAAGAAAGCTTATCGCAAACTGGCTTTGAAATACCACCCCGACCGCAATCCGGGCGACAAGGAAGCCGAAGAAAAATTCAAGGAAGCTGCCGAAGCTTACGACGTACTCAGCAATCCCGACAAACGCTCGCGTTACGACCAGTTCGGCCACGCCGGCGTCAATGGACAGGGCTTCGGTGGTGGCGGCGGCATGAGCATGGACGACATTTTCTCTCAATTCGGAAGCATTTTCGGCGACCTCTTCGGCGGAAGTGGCGGCTTCGGAGGTTTCGGTGGTTTCAGCAGCGGACGCCAGCAGAACTACCGCCGTCCGAGACAACAAGGCGGAAACCTTCGCATCAAAGCCAAACTCACCCTCGAAGAAATTGCCACCGGCTGCGAAAAAAAATACAAAGTGAAGAAATACGTCCCCTGCAAGTCGTGCAACGGCAGCGGTGCCAAAAACAGCGACATGGAAACCTGCAGCCACTGCCACGGCAGCGGTGTGGTTGTGGAAACACGACGCACCATACTCGGACAAATGCAGACTCAATCGGTTTGCCCGCACTGCGGCGGAACTGGAAAAAGCATAAAAACCAAATGCCCCGACTGTTACGGCGAAGGAATCATCCAGTCTGAAGAAATCATCACCGTGAACATTCCTGCCGGCGTCGCCACCGGAATGCAGTTCTCAATGAGCGGCAAAGGTCATGCCGCACCTCACGACGGAATCCCCGGCGACCTCATAGTCCAAATCGAGGAAATTCCGCACGAAACCTTCGAACGCCAAGACAACAACATCCTCTACAACGCATTCATCACCATTCCGGATGCCATACTCGGCACTTCGATAGAAATACCCGCGCTACAGGGAAAAGTCCGCGTGAAAATAGACCCCGGCACACAATCCGGCAAGATACTCCGCCTCCACGGCAAGGGACTCCCCGACGTGAACGGATACGGCAAGGGCGACATGCTCGTGAACATAAACGTTTGGATACCAAAATCTGCCAACAAGGAAGAACGCGAATTGCTCGAAAAACTCCGCAACTCTGCAAATTTCCAGCCATCACCGTCAAAACAGGAACGCGGATTCTTCTCCAGAATGAAGGACTTATTCAGCTGATTCGCATGACAATTCTGGACATTTTTCTGGCAATACCGCTCTGTTTCTTCATCTACAAAGGTTTCCGCAAGGGACTGGTATATGAACTTGCCGCCCTTGCAGGACTTGTTCTGGGAATCTTCGCAGCAATTCACTTCTCCACTTTCGTTTCAGAACTGCTCGGTTTCGACGGCTCCACGTCAGTACTTGTGGCATTCTTCATCACATTCGTTGCAGTGGTAGTACTCTCGTACTTTGTTGGCAAATTCGCCGACAGTGTCATGAAAATGCTGAAGCTCAACATACTGAACAAACTGGCAGGAGCCACCTTCGGCATGCTGAAATGCGTATGTATACTCAGCGTACTGCTCTACTACATAACATACATCGATTTCGAAGAAAAACTCTTAACCGCCGAAACCAAGGAAAACTCCATCCTTTACAAACCCGTCGAAAAAGCAGGCAACATGGTAATAGGCCAAGTCAAGAACTACGTTGAAGAGCACCGCTCCCAAAACGGTACGGCCGAGTAATTAACAATTTGTTGAAAAAAAAACAAACTATTTTTTTCACAGACAAAAAAAAATTCCTAACTTTGCAAATCGAATTTTCCAAATTAACGAAAAAAACATAACACACGATGAAATTCATAATAAACAGTCAGAATTTTGCAAGACACTTGCAAGCATTGAGCGGTGTATTGACACCCAACAACCAAGTTCCGATTATCAGCTGCTTCCATTTTTCTCTGGACGGCAAAACTCTTACCATAAGAGCCACCGATTTGGAAAACACCATTGTAACCAAAATAGAACTCGAAGAAGCAGAAATAGTGGACAACTGCACCGAAATCGCCGTTCCCGCAAGAATGCTGCTGGACATGCTCCGCAACATGGGTGACGAATCCATAACCTTCGCCGTTGAAGCAAGCAGTTTCTCCATACAAATCATTTCAAGCGACGGAAAATACGACATCGCAGGCCAGAATCCGGAAACATTCCCCACAATGATACAGAAAGGCGAGACATCGAAAATCGTAATTCCTGCCTCTGTACTGGTAAACGCCATCGGCAAAACCGTTTTCGCAACAGGCAGCGACGACATGCGTCCGACAATGATGGGCATTTACTGCGAACTCACCCCCGAAGGAACCACGTTCGTAGCCACCGACGCACTGCGCCTCGTACGCTACCGCCGCCTCGACATCGTTTCCGATGAAACCAAGAATTTCATCTTCGCAAAAAAACCGATAATCCTCGTAAAAAACATACTCGCATCTCACAAGGAAGATTGCGACGTGGAAGTGGAATTCAACAACACAAACGTATTCTTCTCTTTCGAGAACATGTTCATCGCCTGCCGCCTCGTCGATGGCAAATACCCCGCCTACGAAGCCGCCATTCCGAAGGAAAGTCCCTACCACCTGACTTTGGACAGAGAAATGTTCCTGAACTCGCTCCGACGCATGATGGTTTTCGCAAGCCAGACCACACATCAGGTCCGCATCAAGACCAACAGCAGGGAAATCATTATCACTGCCGAAGACCCCGACTACTCCAACAGTGCCCGCGAACGGCTGAAATGCGAATACGACGGCGAACCCATGGACATCGGTTTCAATGGCAAATTCCTGATGGAAATGCTCCAGAACATCGACTCCGAAAACATCGTAATGAACCTGTCACACCCGAGCCGTGCCGGTCTGTTGAGCCCAATCGTCGATGACGAAAACGCCAAAGAAGACATACTCATGCTCGTTATGCCGGTAATGCTGGCCAACAGTTGATTTGATTTTTTCTGATCGTTTAGAAATTCAAAAGAACGGCGTTTCCTGCCGTTCTTTTTTTTGTTCCCGACACTCTCGTAAAAATAATAACGCGGAAACACTTTGCATATCGGAAAAAAATTCGTAATTTTGCACTTTCAAATTTTTATGTAAAAACAGTTTAAAACAAAGTAAATCAATATTTTATATGAGTTTCATATCAACAAAGAACATCAGAGGTGACATATTTGGAGGCATTACGGCAGGCATTGTAGCCCTTCCTCTTGCCTTGGCATTCGGCATACAGGCATTTGGTGGAATAGAATCTCCCGAAGCTAGCTCTATGGGAGCACTTGCCGGACTCATAGGAGCCGCGCTCCTCGGATTCTTCGCCGCACTGTTCGGCGGCACACACTCACAAATTAGCGGCCCCACAGGCCCGATGACCGTAATCATGGCCTCGCTCATCTCCGGTGCTTGGGCCGCAAGCAGTTCCTTCGCTTCGGTTATCATCACCATGTCCATGGCCGGAATATTCTGCGGCATTTTCCAGATTGTTTTCGGAATCATAAAAATAGGAAAATACGTACGCTACATCCCCTACCCTGTGCTCTCCGGATTCATGAGCGGAATAGGCATCATCATAATCCTGCAGCAGATATACCCGCTCATCGGTCTCAAATCGCCGGTACTGGTCGTTGACATGATCGCAAAACTCCCCGAACGTGCAATGAACGGAATATCAACGATTTCCCTGATTTTAGGACTCGGCACGGTAGCCATCATCTACCTTTTTCCGCTCATTACGAAAAAAATACCGGCAACCTTGGTGGCACTCGTTGCCATGACGGTGATTTCGCTTTTCTGCAACCTGCCCGAAAACCTTACCATCGGAAACATTCCGAGCGGACTGCCACTGCCGTTCTTTGCCAAGGAAGGCATTTCGCTTGACGGCCTTGACTGGGGTCTGATGATCAAACAGGCTCTCATTCCGGGTCTCACGCTCGCCGGACTCGGCAGCATAGACACGCTGCTGACTTCCGTCGTTGCTGACAACATTACCAAAACCAAACACAACAGCAACAAAGAACTCATCGGACAAGGCATTGGCAACATGATAAGCGGACTTTTCGGAGGCATCGTCGGAGCCGGAGCCACAATGAGAACTGTTGTCAACGTGAAAAGCGGCGGACGCACCCAAATTTCGGGAATGGTCCACGCTGCCCTGCTGCTCGCCATACTGCTCGGTCTGGGCAGTCTGGTAAAATACGTTCCGCTTTCGGTACTGGCAGGCATACTCATCAGTGTAGGCTGGGGAATCATCGACTTCAAGGGATTCCGCGACCTGTTCAAGATACCACGTGCCGACGCATTCGTACTCATCGTGGTATTTGCCCTCACCGTATTCGTTGACCTGCTCACAGCCGTAGGAATCGGCATGGTGATAGCTTGCGTGCTGTTCATGAAACGTGCCAGCGACCTCGTGGAAGGCGGCTACAGCTCTTCGGAACTGACCAACTTCGACAAGGAAAGCCCTTGGAACGACGAAGGCGGCATTCCCGACGGAATCCGCCACAAGATTTACATCCAGCGACTCAACGGCCCGATATTCTTCGGCTCCATAACTCGCTTTCAGGAAGTCATGCACGATGTCCCTGACACCGCAAAAATCGTAATTATCCGCATGCGGCTGGTTTCCTTTATGGATCAGTCCGGACTTTATGCCATGGAAACCGCCATCAAAGACCTTCAGAATCAGGGCATCATGGTACTCATGACCATCATCCAGCCTCAACCCATGTACATGCTCAAAACCATGAACGTGATACCTCTTATTGTACCCGAAAAACACACTTTCAAAACTTTTGAGGACTGCACCGAATTTCTGAAAACGCTTGAATAAAAAACAAGACTGATGTTTTCCATTGTAACGAAGTTACCTTACGGCGACTTCGTTTTTTTTATTTCCACACTGGAAAGCTGATTTTGCAAAAATGATTTTTTCCTCACCACTTGCATTTTTGGAAAAAGTTTTGTAACTTTGCCGTGAAATCGAACAGACAGAAAATGCGAAAGATAAATCTTTGTAACTTACTGACTTTTAGAGAATTACCCCCCATCAAGATTATAAGCTATCTTGAAAGGCACTTTTTTTCTGCATTTTTCGCGTTCTTTGAAGTTGTTTTTTCTATTTTTCAGTACGGAAACGAAAAAAAATTCTCCGGAAACGGAAAAAATTTCCTGCCCGAAATTCTCAAGTCAAAACCCGACGGCAAACGGCACTACCTCGAAAAGTGCAGCCCCGGGCCGGAGAATTGCCGGAAGGTGCGGGGCGAGGATACAAAAATGATCCTACAATACATAGGAACAATGGCAGGTTCAATAACAACGAGCATTGAAATGGATGTATATGGAATATATGACCAACTTTATGAAAAATATCCTTGTGTGGAAATGGTAAGAACAATAGAATCATCATTTTCTGGCTTTGGTACAAGGGTTGTGTATACCATATATTACGGATATTATAATGAAAATGGAAATTGCTTTTACGAATAACAAAAATAAATTAATATGAAAAAAATAGTTTTAATATTGCTTACAGGCATTGGAATTAGTGCTTATGCTACAGCACAAGAAATCAAGGATGTCTCTATTGCCAAAATGGAAAAAAATGCTTTTGACAAAGAAAAAGCAAAGGAAAAAATTACTGTAACTGTTACCAAAGCAGAGCTTGCGGACAAGATAAAAGAGTTAAAAGCAGACGGTTGGACTATCACAGACATGCACAAAAACAAAGATGGTTCAACCACAATAAATGGGGAAAGAGATAAAATGGATAATAACGATAAAAATTTAACCACAAATTTTGAATCTAATGTCATTCCCGATGGAACGTTTGTCGGAAAAATGCTCTATCATGGCAAATATCTGGAAATTGCCAATACCTACAAAGATGGAACCCTTGTAAAAGTTGGTATAAATGGAGAGGAATTTCCTGCAGAGCAATGGCCGGAATGTTTGGAAAAATTCAAATAAAATCCGAAACTGATTAAAATCATTTTCTGCAGATAAACCGCAATGGCGTTGCAAGGATGTTGCAACGCCATTTTCATCACCGCTCCCAACCAAGAACCGCAGAAAATCCTCATCTACCCTGCAAAGGATAATGTCACCATAGATTTTCTCGGGCAAAGGTTCAAGTCGCTGCAACTCATAAACAGCATGGGCGCAACCGTAAAAACCGTGCATCTGCCCGAATAGGGAACATTCACCCTGCCTGTGAAAGACCTGCCGGCAAGTATGTACTCCTGCTGTCTTTCAGGAAAAGACGGCGAGACGGTATGCAAAATCGTGGTGGAATGAACAATCCGAAAATCATTCGGGAATCTCCGTTTTTTGCCTTTCCGCCGGAATTTTTTACATTTGCAGGTTTCTCTTTGTGCCGGAATCTACAATATAATCTTTTGAGCAATATATTTGCATAATCAAAAAAAAATTCGTACATTTGCAGTTGCTTTTTGCAACCTACAAAAGCATATCAAACTGATAATCAATAAAAAACAAATAAAAACACGTAACGACATGCAAGTTAACAGAAGAAAAGAGCTTTTTCCCAACGTTACCGACGAACAGTGGAACGACTGGAAATGGCAGGTTAAAAACAGAATCGAGACTCTCGAAGACCTGAAGAAATATGTAAATCTCTCCGCCGAAGAGGAAGAAGGCGTTGCCAAGGCACTGGCAAAATTCCGTATGGCCATCACTCCGTACTACATCAGCCTGATAGACCCCAACGACCCCAACGACCCAATACGCCGGCAGGCAGTACCGACAGGCAGCGAGACTCACATAGCAGCCGCCGACCTCCTCGACCCGCTTCACGAAGACGAAGACTCCCCTGCTCCCGGACTTACACACCGTTATCCGGACCGCGTACTCTTCCTCATCACCGACCAGTGCTCCATGTACTGCCGTCACTGCACACGCCGCCGTTTCGCCGGCCAGAAGGACACCGATTCCCCGTCGGAACGCATTGAAAAATGCCTCGCCTACATAGAAAAGACTCCAAGCGTACGTGACGTCCTCCTTTCGGGTGGCGACGCCCTCATGGTAAGCGACCAGCGTCTGGAATACATCATACAGCGTCTCCGTGCAATACCTCACGTCGAAATAGTCCGTCTGGGAAGCCGTACACCCGTTGTATGCCCGCAGCGCATCACTCCCGAACTCGTGAACATGCTCAAGAAATATCACCCGATTTGGATGAACACCCACTTCAACCACCCCAACGAATTCACTCCCGAAGCTTCCGAAGCACTCGCCCGCCTTGCCGATGCTGGTATTCCTCTGGGCAACCAGACTGTATTGCTCCGCGGCGTAAACGACTGCGTTCATGTAATGAAACGCCTCATGCACCTTCTGGTAAAAAACAGAGTTCGTCCGTACTATATCTACCAGTGCGACCTCTCCATGGGTCTGGAACATTTCCGCACTCCCGTATCAAAAGGCATCGAAATCATCGAAAACCTCCGCGGACACACTTCCGGATATGCCGTTCCCACTTTCGTCGTTGACGCTCCCGGCGGTGGCGGAAAAACTCCCGTCATGCCGAACTATGTAATATCGCAGAGCCCCAACAAGGTAATCTTGCGCAACTTCGAAGGCGTAATCACAACTTACACCGAACCGACGGATTACGTTGAAGAATGCCGCTGCATCGATTGCGAAAACAAAAAGAAAATCGACGAAGGCGTTGCTTCGCTTCTCGAAACCGACCGCATGGCTCTCGAACCAAGCCATCTGGCCCGCAAGGAACGCAACAAGAAATAAAAAATTGTCAATATACCTTATGGAGGGCAGCATTGAAAAAAGTCTGCCCTCTTTTTTTCTGAAAACTCATGAAAAATCCGGTTCTGATACTGAAAAAAGGCAAGGAGAAATCCCTGTACCGCCGACACCCGTGGGTATTCTCGGGTGCCATAAACAAATCCTTGGGCAAACCTGCCGAAGGCGACATCGTTGAAATACACGACTGCGACGGAAATTTCCTTGCAAAAGGCCATTTCCAGAACGACAGCATCATGGTGAAAATCCTCACCTTCCGCGACGAACCCGTAAACCTCGACTTTTGGAAAGAACGCCTTTCGTCTGCCATCGCCTACCGCAGAAAATTCGGATTCTTCGATAATCCCGACACAAACGTATTCCGGCTCATAAACGGTGAAGGCGACTGCATGCCCGGACTCATTGCCGATTTCTACAACGGCACCGTTGTACTCCAAGCTCACTCGGAAGGAATGCACCGCGAATTCGGGACTTTCGTGAACATACTGCAGGATCTGCTGGGAGACCGGCTCTCTGCGGTTTTCGACAAAAGCTCCTCCACCCTACCATCGGGCAACTGCACCGACGGATACATTTTCGGCGAACCCTCCGCTGAATGGGAAATTTCGGAAGACGGGAACCGCATGCTCATAAATTTCTTCGAAGCCCAGAAAACGGGATTCTTCATTGACCAGCGTGAAAACCGTCAGCTGCTCAAAAAACTTGCAAAAGGCAAACGTGTCCTGAACACTTTCGGGTACACGGGCGGATTCTCGCTGTCGGCCCTGCGGGGCGGTGCCCAGTACGTCGAAACGGTTGACATTTCAAAAAAGGCAATAGCACTCTGCAACCGAAACGTGGAGATGAATTTCGAAAACGCTCCCCACAAGAGCGTCGCCGATGATGTGCTGTCCTACCTCAACGGCATTGACGAAAATTTCGACATCATAATTCTCGATCCGCCTGCCTTTGCCAAGAACCACCGCAATTTGCAACAGGGACTAAAAGGCTACAAAAACATCAATCAGAAGGCTCTGGAAAAAATAAAACACGGTGGCCTGCTTTTCACCTTCTCGTGTTCGCAGGCTGTAAGCAAAGAGGATTTCCAGACAATGGTTTTCTCTTCGGCTGCCAATGCACACCGCAACGTCCGCATTGTCAAACATTTGCCTCATGCAATCGACCACCCTGTAAGCATCTTTCACCCAGAAGGCGAGTATCTGAAAGGTCTTTTGCTATACGTTGAATAAGGTATCTGGATAAAACAAAAAATAATGGACAAAGAAAATGCAAGCAATATCTTTCCATGGACAACCCCCGGATCCGGAACCGAACCAGACTATCCGGACGACACCATGTGCCATTGCCGGATTCCACGCCATTGCTCAAACTTTATCAAAATTAAACTTCACAGCCGAATTTCGGATTTTTTTTCGTAATTTTGCAAATCTTTTTCCGACAAAAAAATAAAGCAACACGCACAAAATGGAACAACACACACACGATGAAGAATTAGGTTACCGTAGAATTGAGAAATTCAACACCGAAACCCTCGACAAACTGTCGTACCACTACAAGGAAATTCTCGGCCTGCTCGGCGAAGATCCCGACCGTGAAGGTCTGCTGTCAACTCCGATGAGGGTAGCCAAGGCAATGCAGTTTTTTACTCAGGGCTACGGCATGCACCCTGAAGACATACTGAAATCGGCAATGTTCACCGAAGATTACAAGCAGATGGTCGTAGTGAAGAACATTGAGATATACTCTCTTTGCGAACACCACATGGTTCCCTTCGTGGGCAAAGCCCATGTAGCATATATCCCCAATGGTAAAATAGTGGGTATCAGCAAGATACCTCGCGTAGTAGATGCGTATGCCCGACGCCTGCAGGTTCAGGAACGTCTCACCCGACAAATCAAGGACTGCATACAGAACACCCTTCAGCCGCTCGGAGTGGCTGTGGTCATCGAGGCCCAGCATCTGTGCATGTCCATGCGAGGTGTTCAGAAACAGAATTCCGTAACCACGACGTCGGATTTTACCGGTGCGTTCATCAAAGACCCGAAAACCCGCGAAGAATTCATGCACCTGCTTGGCGTAAAACTCAATTGAAAACTTAAAACATTTTACACGATGAAAAAATATTTTCTTACAGCAATAATATGTTTCCTGTGCCTTGGCAACGCCTTTGCACAAAAGAAAAATCTGAATGCCGGCATCGCCGACACCAAAGCCAACGGCATTCTCGACAAGGCTTCGCAGAAACTCAAATCAGCCGGCGCCATAAGTTTCGAGGCCACTATGGTAGAAAAGGATGCGATTAAAAAGGAGACTTCGCGACAGAGTGCAAAGGTTGTTTTTTCAGGCAACAAGTACCGGCTTTCATTCGACGAAATCGTCATTTACTGCAACGGCACCGATGTGTACCAGCTCGACAAAGACGTAAGGGAAGTTTCCGTCAGCAAGATGTCGTCTTCTGAAACAGATCTCATGAATCCTTCAAAACTCTTGAACAACTACAACAAAAACTTCCGTCCGAAACTCATACGCGAAGAATCGGCCTGCTACATCATTGATCTCACGCCACGTTCGCCACAGAAATACCACAAAATACGTATTTCCGTAAACAAGAAATATCAGATTTCAAAAGTAGAAATTTATTATTACGATTCATCACGCACCGAGTACCAGATAAGCCAGTACAAGGAAAACGTACAGGTCAGCGACAAGGACTTCACATTCGACCCGGCAACCCACAAGGGTTTCGAAATCATCGATATGCGTTGAACCAGCATAATTGAAAAAAAATCCGCCTCAATGGCGGATTTTTTTTGCGGTTTCACACCTGTCCCTGTTTCACAGTATTTTCTTTATGCTGCTCAAATTATTCACAGTGAACGTGGGCTCGGGGTCAGGATTCTTTGCACCGATAAAATTGCAGTAAATCTGGTCTATGCCCATATTCATGGCGCCTTCGATGTCTGTCTTGAAGTCATCACCAATCATAACACACTCATCAGCAGACACTTGCAAGGAATTAAGTATGTATTCGTAAATACCGCGATGAGGTTTCTGCACACCAATTTCTTCTGAAAGAAACACTTTGTCGAAAAATCCTGCAATGCCGGAAGTCTGCAACTTGGTGTACTGCACTTCGCGAAAGCCGTTCGTAACGATGTGCATTGCATAGCCTTTCGCCCTGAGATACTCCAGCAAGTCAGCGGCACCATCGAAAAGTGCAGTTTTTTTGGGGCTTTCGAAGACGTAAAAATCTCCCAACTGCTTGCCGAGACTATATGTTTCCGTAAGTCCGAAATGCTCCAATGTGAGCGAGAAACGGGCCACATACAGGTAATCCTTTTCCAGAGTGCCGTTGTTGTAAGCATCCCACAGACCCTTGTTTATGACATGATAGGTATCGACGAAGGTCCGGAAATCCGTTTTGCAGAGTGTTTCAAGCCGGTATTGGACAAACATCTCCCGAAGGGTTTGCATACTGTTTGTCTCGAAATCCCAGAGCGTGCGGTCCAAATCGAAAAGCAAATTATTGTATTTCATTCTGTTGAAAAAAAAGAGAGCCGCATGCAACGGCTCTCAATATCAGTTTAGAACAAATGTTTCATTATTCTGCAGCTGCTTCACCTTCTTCTGCAGTTGCTGTAGAACGTGTAGACTTGATGGTTACGATAACGCTTGACTTGACATTCAGCAGTTCGAAGTTGTTAGTTTCAACGTCCTGAACCTTGATGCCCTGCAATACGTCCAAATTTGTGATGTCGAGGACTATTTTGTTCGGCATGTCTTTAGGTAAAGCCTTAACTTTCAGACGTTTGATTTTGAGAACTGCCTTGCCACCCTTCATAACGCCCTTGGAAGTACCTGTAGTGTATACAGGTATCGACATTACGATGGGTTTGTCTTCACTGAGTTCGTAGAAATCTGCGTGGTAAACGATTTCTGTTACAGGGTGATACTGTATGTCTTTCAGAATGGCTTTGTGAACTGTACCGTTGATGTCGATTTCAACGAAACATGCATCCGGAGTGAATATAATCGGATTGAAAGCTGTCTGCTTTACGGAGAACATTACCTGTTCGCCTTTTCCGTACATTACACAAGGAACCATATCCTGATTACGCAATGCTTTAGCATCCTTTTTCCCTACGTTCTCGCGGAGAGAACCGCTCATTGATACTACTTTCATCTGTTTAAAAATTTAATTGTTGATAATTTTGATTTATAATAAATTAGTTGAATTTCTCAATAACACCTTTGTGGTGGATTGTAGTTTCGTAAAGGTTGTCTATGGATTCGTGCGAAACGATGCGGCGTATAGCTTCAGCAAAGAGCCATGCTGTAGAGAGCACGTGAATTTTGCTGGATTCGCGTTTCAGAGGTATCGTGTCGCTTACTACGAGTTCCTCGAGAACCGAATCTTCGATTTTTTCGATGGCGTTGCCGCTCAATACCGGGTGTGTAATCATGGCACGCACCGTTTGGGCACCGCTTTCCTTAATCATGGCGGCTGCCTTGCAAATAGTCGTACCCGTGTCTATAAGGTCATCAAGAAGGATAACGTGTTTGCCTTTCACATCGCCGATAAGACGCATTTCACCGATTTCGTTCGGTTTGTTGCGGTGTTTGTAGCACATTACAAAACTGTTGCCGAGTGTTTTGGCATACATGCCTGCACGGCGTGAACCTCCGAGGTCGGGTGAAGCAAACATTATGTCTTCGATGGGAATTTCCAAACCGCGTATGTATGGCATGAACAAAGAAGATCCGAAAAGATGGTCAACGGGAACATTGAAGAAACCCTGAATCTGATCGGCATGCAAATCCATCGTAACGATACGGTCAACACCTGCCGTTGCCAGCATGTCGGCCACCAGTTTCGAAGCAATCGGAACATGAGGTTTATCTTTTCTGTCCTGACGTGCGAAACCGTAATAAGGTATCACTGCGGTAATTTTGTCTGCGGAAGCTCTTTTTGCGGCATCTATCATCATCAGAAGTTCGAAAAGGTTGTCCGTAGGCGGTATCGTCGATTGAACAATAAACACTTTTTTACCGCGGATCGATTCTTCAAACGACGGCTGGAATTCACCGTCTGCATATTGGAAAACTATTGAATTTCCCATGGGAATGCCATAGTTTTCAACTATTTTACGTGTCAGATTTTCGGTAACTCTTCCCGAAAAAATACATACTTGATCTTGTTTTTCTGCCTGCATTTTCTGTTTAGTTTTGATTTTGCAAAGATACGATTTTTTTTTCGATTTTCAGGTATTTTTTTGCAAAAAAATTCTCCAATGTCACAGAACCCATTCTATTTTACTGTTATACAATGTAATAGAATCCACATTCGCACCCAAAAATAATTCTCTAATTTTCAATGTATTAAGTTTGTGCATTTTATTTTTTTTCAAAAAAACGAAAAAAAATTTTGCCAATTGAAAAAATGTTAGTACTTTTGCACCCGCAAATGAGGCATCAGTTTAGCCTTCCAAGTGAATGCCCAGGTGGCGGAATTGGTAGACGCGTTGGTCTCAAAAACCAATGAGGTAACACTCGTGCCGGTTCGATCCCGGCCCCGGGTACACAAAGAACCCCTTGATTTTCAAGAGGTTCTTTTTTCATACCCGCAAAATTTAACGTCTTTTTGAAAAGTATTTCTGCAAGCAGGTCTCTATTCAACTTTTTTTTCGTAAATTTGCAACGTATGCCGTTTTTTTAGCAAAAAACGCATACCGCTGAATTTCAATTTATTAAACAGACAACATGGCAAATACAAAGGTCGATATAATGGTTTCGTGTGCCGTTGACCAGTTTTCGGCACAGACAGGATTCAATCTGATAAAACTCCTGAACCGGCTGGACATTGAAACAAACTATCCGCTCCAGCAAACCTGCTGCGGCAAAACAGCCTACCTGCTCGGCGATTTTGACGGCGCAAAACAGCTGGGAGAAAAGATGATGAAGGATTTCGAAGGCAAAAATCCGATAATATGCACTTCGAGTTCGTGCACCGCCTACATAAAGAAATATTTCCCGAAAATATTCTTCAACACTGCCTGCCACCATGAATTCCAGAATTTCTGCGAAAGAATATGCGACATATCCGATTTTCTGGTCAACATAATGAAGATTACCAAAATCGAGTCGGCTGTTTTTCCGCACAAAGTTGTTTTTCTGGACAATTGCCACACTCTCAACGACTACGGCATTCACGACGAGCCCCGCATTCTGCTTCAGAATGTCAAAGGTCTGGAACTCATAGAGCTGCAAGACGACAGCCTCGCTTGCTGTGGTTTCGGAGGCGGCAATTTCGAGAATGAATTCGAACCCATATCGACCGACATGGCACGACGGAAAATAGAAACCATACAACGCTCCGGAGCCACCCATGTGGCATCAACTGACATGAGTTGCCTACTGCACCTGAAATCCTACTGCGACAAGTATAGGATTGAAATGCACTTTCACCACATCATAGACATTCTGGCACATCAAGACAACGAATGATGAAGGATTTTCAGTGGGGCGACGGACGCAGGTACAACTCCTATTCCAACTATTTCAAGGAACATTTCGGGCACCGTGTGCAGAAACTCTCGCTCGATGCCGGTTTCACTTGTCCCAACCGCGACGGCAGCAAAGGGTACGGAGGGTGTATTTTCTGCGACAACAATGCTTTCAACCCCTCGTACTGCCAGCCGCAGAAATCCATTACCCGGCAACTCGATGAAGGCATTGAGTTTCACGAATGGCGGTATAAAAAATCGCCAAGCTATCTGGCTTATTTCCAAGCTTATTCCAACACCTACAAGCCTTTGCCGGAACTGAAACGTCTCTACGAAGAAGCCCTCAGCCACCCGAAAGTAATAGGAATGATAATAGGAACGCGTCCCGATTGTGTTGACGAGGAAAAACTCGACTACATTGCACGGCTTGCCGAACAGAAATATGTCACCATTGAATACGGCATTGAAAGCTGCTACGATTCCACGCTGAAATACATAAACAGAGGTCACGACTTTGCCGCTACGCAAAAAGCCTTGCGGCTCACTGCCGAACGTGGCATACGGACCGGCGGACACATAATATTCGGACTTCCCGGCGAAAGCCGCGAGATGATGCTCAAGGAGGCCGAGATACTGTCTTCACTGCCTGTAAACACGCTCAAATTTCACCAGTTGCAGATTCTGAACGGCACTGCCCTTGAAAAAGACTTTCTAAAGCACAGCGAACTCTACCCTGTTTTCGGACTTGCCGATTACGTGGATTTCATAGTGGATTTTCTGGAATTGTTGAGTCCTGACATAGTAATAGAGCGTTTCGCCGGCGAAGTGCCGCCTCGCTATCAGGCCACTCCGGAACGGAGCTGGAGAGACCCTTCCGGAAAACTGTTACGCAACGAGACTGTTCCTGTCCTCATAGAAAAACGCCTCGAAGAGCGCGACACGTGGCAGGGAAAGAATTTCTGATTTCCGAAACGACAAACAAAAAAAGGAACGGAAAAACCGTTCCTTTTTCATTTCATACCAGCCATTTTACTACTGTGCGTAAGCTTTCAGTTCATCAAGATTCTTGTTCGCACGTACGTAAACTGTCTTCAAACCATCGAAAGCTTCCTTGTATCGGGCCTGAAGCTGTTCGTTGCTGCGGTTGTTTACCGAGAGTGATTTTTTGTAATATTCAATGGCTTTTTCGTATTTTGACTTGCCTTCGGCAGTAAGTTTGTCATAAAGTCCGGTTTCGTCCTCAACGGGAACATCGTTGGCCTTCAGAAGTATATCAACTCCGTGGTTGAATTCCATACGAGCCAAACCGTTGTAAACCACAGGGTTGTCGGGTGTCATCGTCAATGCTTCGTTGAAGCGTGCTTCCGCAGTTTCGTAGTCAAGCATGTCGGCATAAACGTCAGCAATGCCGCAGATGAGGTTGGCTTTCTGGTTGGGATCGTCTATTGTAGCGGCTTTTGCAACTGCAACCTGAGCGTTTTCGTTTGCTTTTTCCTTATTGTTTGCCCATGCATACACCTTGGCTGCCAGAAGATACGCATTTTGGTCGTCTTTTCTGTTTTTTGTAAAGTTCTGAGCTACTTTCACTGCATTTACAGTATCGTTCTTACGTTGATAAATCGTTACCAGTGAAGTGTATACGTATTCCTTGTCGTATCCGCCTCTTACGAGCGGGTTGAAGAATTTGATGACAGTTTCGTTGTCGCCCAAAACTCTTGCTGCGGCACCGCCGATATAACGTGCATAGTTCAGGCTTTTCTTGATTTCCTCATCGTTGGAAGCTCCGGCTGCCTGATAAACTTTTATGCCTTTTTCCACTTTTGCGATACAGCTTCTGTAAAGATTCGTATCATCCTTGTTCCCTGCATTTTCGTAGTCAGTGAAAGCGTCATCGATGTATTTTCCTGCAACGTTCTTGAAAACTGCATTATTGAAATCAATCAGTTTTGCATCTTTATCCGTATTCAGTTCCTTGCATTTGAGAGCTGCTTCGTAAGCTATGTCTGCCCAATTTTCCGGAGTTACTTTCTGGTGTTTGGGTTTTGTACTATTGCCGAGACAGCAGTAAATGTAGCCTTTCCATGCCCATACTTCAGGATTGCTTTTTGTAGATTCGTCCTCGCAGGCGGCATCGATTTCGATTTTGGCCTTGTCATAATACTGTTTTTTCTGACTTGCATAGGTTTTTGCGTTATCCAAGCGGATTTGTGCATTGGCCGACATTAAAATGCCTAAACCTACTAATGCGATAATTGCTGTTATTTTTTTCATTGTTTAAAATGTTTAGAATTTCTACTTTATTTTCTTACTGGTTATCTTCCTGTTTTTCAACTGGTTGTTCCGGATCGGTCTGATTTTCCGTCATTTCCGTATTTTCGACATTTTCATCAGGTTCTTCTTCGGCATCCACTTTCGTAATGGAAGCGATACGGTCGTTCTTCCTGAGGTCGATGAGTTTGACACCTTGCGTTGCACGGCCGAGAACTCGAAGATTGGATACCTTCATCCTTATCAGCACACCCGATTTGTTTATAATCATCAGGTCATTGTCATCGGTAACGTTGGTTATTGCCACCAATTCGCCTGTCTTTTCTGTTACGTTGAGTGTTTTTACGCCCTTGGTTCCACGGTTTGTGATACGGTATTCGGCAAGTTCGGAACGTTTTCCGTAGCCGTTTTCAGAAACCACGAGTATGTTATCGGTATCGTTTTCCACGCAGAGCATTCCGATTACTTCGTTGTTTTCGCCTTCAAGCGTTATGCCCTTGACTCCGGCAGCTCCGCGACCCATGGGACGCACGGTGCTTTCGTTGAAACGGACTGCCTTTCCGGCTTTTGTACCAAGTATGACTTCGCTGTTTCCTGAAGTGAGTTTTGCTTCCAGAAGTTCGTCGCCCTCGCGGATGATTGTAGCGATGATACCTTTCTGACGCGGACGCGAATAGGCTTCGAGGGTGGTTTTCTTGATGATTCCGTTCTTGGTGCAGAGCATCACATAATTGTTCTGCAGATATTCGTCATCCGAAAGGTTCTTGACATTGATGTAAGCCTTGATTTTGTCGTCGGGTTCAATGAAGAGGAGATTTTGGATTGGTCTGCCCTTCGAGTCTTTTCCGCCTTCGGGTATTTCGAAAGCTCTCAACCAATAGCACCTGCCTTTTTCAGTGAAAAGCAGTATGTAGTTGTGGTTGGTGGCAGTGAAGATGTGTTCCACGAAATCTTCGTTGCGTACCGAACTTCCTTTGGCTCCTACTCCGCCGCGGTGCTGCGTACGGTATTCGGTGAGCAATGTCCGTTTTATGTAACCGAGGTGCGATATCGTGATAACCACGTCGCTGTCGGGTATGGTGTCTTCTATCTTGAAGTTGACAGAGTTGTATTCGATTCTCGTTTTGCGTTCGTCGCCGTATTTTTCGCGAACTTCGCGGAGTTCGTCCTTTATGACGCCCATCAGTATGGTGTGGTCACCGAGTATTTCCTTGCAGCGTGCGATGAAGGTCATCAGGTCATTATATTCCTCCTGAAGTTTTTCACGTTCCATGCCGGTAAGCTGACGGAGACGCATTTCAACGATGTAGCGTGCCTGAATTTCGGTAAAGCCGAATTTTTCCATCAGCACATTGCGTGCCTCTTCAACGGTTTTCGATGCACGTATGACGGCTATGACCTCGTCAATAATGTCGAGAGCCTTCAGCAAACCCTGTACGATATGTGCCCTTTCCTCGGCCTTGGCCAGTTCGTATTTGGTACGGCGGGTCACCACATCGATTCTGTGATCCACGAAGTGAGCTATAAGATCCTTTAAGTTCAGGAGTTTAGGCCGTCCGTTCACAAGTGCGATGTTGTTTACGCTGAACGAGCTCTGGAGTTCGGAATACTGGTAAAGCTTGTTGAGGATAACTTTTGCAACGGCGTCGTGACGGAGTTCATAAACCACGCGTATTCCGCTCTTGTCGGATTCGTCACGGATATTGGTAATGCCGTCTATTCTGCCTTCTTTCACGAGTTCGGCCTGACGCTTTATCATCTCGGCCTTGTTCACCTGATAAGGTATGGTGTGTGCCACTATGACTGTGCGGCCTTTATGGTCGGTTTCGATTGAGGTTTCGGCACGCAGTACCACGCGTCCTCTGCCTGTCTCGAAAGCTTCGCGAACGCCGTCGTATCCGTAAATAACGCCTCCTCCCGGAAAGTCCGGAGCCTTGATGTACTGAGCCATTTCGTCAATCGTGATTTCGTTGTTGTCTATATAGGCAATGACTCCGTCGATGACTTCGGAAAGGTTGTGCGGGGCCATGTTGGTGGCCATACCGACGGCTATACCGGCAGCGCCGTTTACCAGAAGGTTGGGTATTTTGGTGGGCAGGACAACGGGTTCTTTCAGCGAATCGTCGAAGTTGTTCTGGAAATCGACGGTGTCCTTGTCGATATCGGCCAGTATTTCATCGGATATTTTTTCCAGACGGGCTTCGGTGTAACGCATTGCGGCAGGACCGTCGCCATCGATGGAGCCGAAGTTACCCTGACCGTCGACCAGAGTGTAGCGCATTGACCACGGCTGAGCCAGACGCACCATGGCATCGTACACGGAGCTGTCGCCGTGAGGATGGTACTTGCCGAGCACTTCGCCGACAATTCTGGCTGATTTCTTGGTGGGTGTATTGGAGCGTATGCCCATCTCATTCATTGCGAAGAGGATGCGGCGGTGTACGGGTTTGAAACCGTCGCGCACGTCTGGCAAAGCTCTGGACACTATCACCGACATCGCATAGTCTATATATGCGGACTTCATCTGTGATTCGATGTCAACTTTTATTATTTTTTCGTTTTCTGCTTCCATCTATTTTTCTTGTTTATTCCTCTGTTTTTCAAGTATTTATAACTATATTCAATTTTTCGAATGAGTTACAAAGATACGAAAAAAAATTGGCTTTTCCAACAGATTTTTCATATTTGGAACGTTTTTTCTGAAAAATTACTGTCTGCCGGAAAATTTATGCATATAAATAAAAAAATCCCTCATTATGAGAGATTTATAATTTCTTTATTTCTGATACTTGAGGCAGTTATCGACAGGAGCCGCATAAATTTTCAGAAAAATCCTGACGAAATCCTCATTCGGCAATATTCCGAGTTTTTCCAGCCCCCTGTTCATGTATTCCTCGAATTTTTCCTTGTCTTCGGGCGTGTAGCGGTCGGCGAAACGGGTCTTGTCCTGCAGCATATCGTGTGCTATATAATTTGTCTTGAAGAGTTTGTAATTGCTGTATACGCGTTCGTCGATGATTTCTGCAAGGCGTACGAATTTGTCGTTTTTATCGAAAGTGTTGCAGTATTTGAGTTCGTCGAGTGTAATAGGTTCGGCCACGGAAAACTGCACGTCGCCCTTGTACTGCAGGAAGCCTTTCATTATGCTGTTAAGGTCTTCATGCTTCGATTTTATGTATTTCTGATACGTGGAGATATGAAGTTCCGAGGCTTTCATGAAATCGCAAGGGTCGTATTCGTAAGAGACGCTTATGGGGTTGATTTTCAGTTCGTCCATAGCTTCGACGAAGGGTTTGTCGGTGCTGAGTGAGAACATTTTCAGGACACCTATTTCCGTTTTGTCGTTGCCGTCCTTGGTACGTCCGTTTCGCTGGGCAATCCAAATGGAGTGTTTGCGTTCGGTAACCACGTGGCGCATATACGCCGATACTTCGAGTGTATTGCGGTAGAAATCGCGTATGTTGCCTCCTCGGAGTATGGGCGACATCTTGTTCACTTTGCAGAAATCGACTATAAAATCGCTTTTAAGGAGGTTGTCGCCGAAAATTATTTCAGAGCTGTCGATACCGTTTTTCAGAAACATGATGTTCAGGATAGCCGAGTCGAGAACAATGTCGCGGTGGTTGGAAATCAGTATATGCGGAGTTTTTCCATCAATGCCGCCTCCCTTGTAGGAGAACGACGACATGGTATCGTGTATTATTCTGTCTATTACCGGCATAACCACCTGATCCTGAAATTCTTCTGTCGTCTTCAACTGACGAAATCTTTCCCTGTATTCGTTCACGTCGTATTCCGGTGCGAAAAGCTTCACCAGCATCGGGAGCCAGTCGTGGTTTGCCATGCGTTCGACGGCCAGTGCCACTTCGCCCGAATTATACGACCTGATTTGTTCGAAATTAACGGATTCGCTCATATTTTATGCTTTTATTCTCAAAAAAATGACTGACATTAACGTAAGATTCTGTTTTTTATTGTTACGAAATATGACCAAAGTCTGCGGTCACAAGTCGTTTCAGTTTTCCGGATACCTCCTGCGGTCGGATTCTGCTTCTGCCGTTGCGGGTTCCTGCTGACTCAGGCAGTGGAAACTTCCGAGCCCCCAAATGATATCGGTACTGTCGATGGCGACGACCTTCCGGTTCTTGAAACATTCCTCCAGAATATAGAAAGCCTTGTCATCGGCAGAACATTTGTACATCGGCATGATTACCAAATTGTTAGCTATATAGAAATTGGAATACGAGGCTGGCAGGCGCTGGTCTTCCCATATTACCGGAGCCGGCATTGGCAGTTCAACCACGGTCGGCTGCTTGCCGGAGGCGAGACGGATTTTGTTCAGTGTTTTCAGATTATCCTGCAGAGGTCTGTAGTTTTCGTCGGTTTTGTCGGTTTCCACCACCGTTATTATGGTGTCGGCATTGCAGAAACGCGACAGGTCGTCGACGTGTCCGTCGGTATCGTCGCCTTCAATGCCGTCGCCGAGCCATATTATGTTTTCAACTCCGTAATAATCGCGGAGGAAGGTTTCTATCTGAGCTTGGTTGAGATGAGGATTGCGGTTGGGGTTGAGCAGGCAAGACGACGTGGTGAGCAGATCGCCGCAGCCGTTGAAATCAACCGAGCCGCCTTCCATTACAATGCCGGGCTCAAACATCTGAAGTCTGAGGAATTCCGCTATGTGGCGCGGTATTTCGGTATCGAGTTCATAAGGGTATTTTCCGCCCCATGCGTTATGGTTCCAGTTGACGATGGCTTTTTTTGCCGGGTCGTTGCGGTTGAGCAAAAAAGCGGGACCGTGGTCGCGGCACCATGCATCGTTGGTCGGAAAAATGTGGGTCTCGACATTCTGCATTTTCGCACCGATGGATTCCAGTTCTGCAAGTACATGCTGTTCCATAACGGTGTCGAGCACATTGATGTGTACACTTTCCTCTTCGGCCAAAGTCTTGACAAACAAATGGTAAGCGGGGAAAATGGTTTCAATCTTTCCGGGCCACGAATCTTCGTTGTGCGGATAGCTGAGCCATGTTGCTTCGTGTCTTTCCCATTCGGCAGGGAAATAAAAGCCTTGTTCTCTGGGTGTCATATATGTTTTTCTTTCTTGTATTTGAAATAAACTACAAAACTTCTTCCAAAATCCACATTTTCGTGCTGTTTGAACCTTTCACGAGGATTGTGCAGCCGCAAAGCCTGTCGGATGCAAAATAATCCCTTGCTTCGGACGAGGTGGCGAACCACAGAGTTTCGGCATCCATGCCTTTCACAAAGGAAAATTCTTCTCCAACAAAGACTTTTTTGAGGAAGCGGAAACTTTCGACAAGTTTCACTACATTCTGGTGTTCCGCCATTGAACCTGTGCCGAGTTCCTTCATGCCGCCCAACATAACCACTTTGTTTTCAGTCTTCTGATTTCCGAAATTCTGTACTGCCGCAGTCATGCTCGAGGGGTTGGCATTGTAGCAGTCGAGGTAGAGCCGGTTTCTTTCGGTCTGCTTGAACTGCGAACGGTTGTTGGTGGGGACATAATTCTCGACAGCCGATTTCACCTGCTGGGGAGACACGCCGAAATGGAGTCCCGCACACACTGCGGCCATGGCGTTGTCGAAATTATAGTCGCCGAGCAATTGGGTCTGGACAGTATATGTTTCATTTCCCGTTTCAAACGAAAATTTCATATACGGGTTGGAATCGAGCAGTCGGCCTTTGACATCGGCCGACTTCCCGTAGGTGATACGTTTCTGCGTTTCGGAGTAACGCATGAGTATATCGTTGTCGGCATTTACGAAAAGCGTACCTCCGTTTTTCGCTATATAGCGGTAAAGTTCCGTTTTTGTATTCACCACACCTTCGAATGAGCCGAAACCTTCCAGATGTGCCTTACCGACGTTGGTAACGAGTCCGAAAGTCGGTTGTGCCATGTTGGCGAGAAAATCGATTTCGCCCGGGTGGTTGGCACCTGTTTCGACGATTGCCATCTCTGTATCCTTCGGCATTGCGAGCAGAGTGAGAGGCACTCCGATATGGTTGTTGAAATTGCCCTGTGTGGCATGTGTGCGGTATTTCTGCGACAGCACGGCGTAAAGGAGTTCCTTTGTGGTTGTCTTGCCGTTGGTTCCCGTTATTTCTATTATAGGTATGTCGAACTGGCGGCGATGATGTACCGCAAGCTGCTGCATGGTTTTCAGAGTATCGTCGGTGAACAGACAGCGGTCGTCGATTCTGTAATCCGGATTGTCGATGACGCAATACGAGGCACCTCTTGACAACACTTCATTGACAAAGGTATTACCGTCAAATTTTTCACCTTTGAGGGCGAAGAACATTGTCCCCTGCCCTGCCTTACGGCTGTCGGTGGTGAAACTGCTGCTTTGCAGAAATTTTTCGTAAAGTTCCTCTATTTTCACGTAAAAAGCTTGTTTTCTGTTTTTTATGTTTTTTTTTACAAAAGATATTTTCTGCAAAGGTACGGTTTTAATTTAGAAAAACAGGCACTGTCCGCATTTTTTTTACACAATGTCCGGTTGATTGTCCAAAAAAAAGCTGCAATCCTACGACTGCAGCCTTTGAAATATCGCGGTGGAATTTATTCCGTTACATCGTTTTCGTGAATACGTGCACGTTTGCGTTCTATCTCGTCAAGGATTATCTTGCGGATACGCAGCGATTTAGGAGTTATCTCCAGATATTCGTCTTCGCGTATGTATTCCATTGCCTCTTCGAGAGAGAACTTGATGGGAGGTGTCGTAGTGGACTTGTCATCGGCGGATTTGGTACGCATGTTCGTGAGGTTTTTGGCCGTAACCACGTTGATGACGATATCGTTTCCGGGACGAAGGCTTTCGCCTATTACCTGACCGGTATATACTTCTTCGCCGGGTTCGATGAAGAATGGTCCGCGATCCTGCAACTTACTGATACTGTATGCAGTAGCCACGCCGGGTTCTTTTGCGATAAGCGCACCCATTTTCACCATGCCGAATTCGCCCTTCCAAGGTTCGAAGTCCTTGAAACGGTGTGCGATGATGGCTTCACCGTTGGATATGGTGAGTAGCTGGTTGCTCAGTCCGATTATTCCTCGCGAAGGTATCGTGAAATCGAGCTGCACGCGGTCGCCCTTGGTGTTTATGGAATCCACATCGCCCTTTCGCTGGGTGACAATGTTTATGACCTTGCTTGAAAATTCTTCCGGAACAAGGATTGTAAGCTGTTCGACGGGTTCGCATTTCTGTCCGTCTATTTCCTTTATGATGACTTTGGGCTGTCCCACCTGCAGTTCGTATCCCTCGCGCCTCATGGTTTCAATGAGTATGGAGAGATGCAGAATGCCTCGTCCGTAAACGATGAGTGAATCGGGAGAATTGGTTTCCTCGACACGCAGTGCGAGGTTTTTTTCGAGTTCCTTGTACAAACGGTCGCGGATATGCCGTGAAGTGACGTATTTGCCCTCCTTGCCGAAAAGCGGCGACGTATTGATCGTGAAGAGCATGCTCATTGTCGGCTCATCGACCTTGATGGGTTTCAGGGGTTCCGGATTTTCAAAATCGCAGACAGTGTCTCCGATGTCGAAATTCTCAAGACCGAGAACGGCACATATCTCGCCAGCTTCGACCGGTTCCTTGACTTTTTCCTTTGCCAGACCTTCGAAGACATAAAGTTCCTTGATTTTGGAGCGTACCCGTTCACCGTCGCGTTTCACGAGAGTGACATCCTGATCGGCCTGAAGGGTGCCGCGCTGCAGACGTCCCACTGCAATACGTCCCACATACGACGAATAATCGAGTGAGGAAATCATAAGCTGGGTGTTTCCCTCGGAAACCTTAGGTGCAGGTATATGCTTGATTATCAAATCCATGAGATAAGAAATATCTTCGGTCGGGTTGTTCCAGTCGTCGCTCATCCAGCCGAGTTTCGAAGAGCCGTAGGCTGTTGGAAAGTCAAGTTGGTCTTCGCTTGCACCAAGGTTGAACATGAGGTCGAAAACGGCTTCCTGTGCGAGTTCGGGGTTGCAGTTGGGTTTATCCACCTTGTTTATGACCACAATGGGTTTGAGGTTGAGTTCAACGGCTTTCTGAAGCACGAAACGTGTCTGGGGCATGGGTCCTTCGAACGCGTCCACGACGAGAAGCACACCGTCGGCCATGTTGAGCACACGTTCCACTTCACCGCCGAAGTCGCTGTGCCCCGGAGTGTCGATGATGTTTATCTTATAGTCCTTGTAGCGTATGGATACGTTTTTGGAAAGTATCGTGATGCCGCGTTCACGTTCAAGGTCGTTGTTGTCGAGAATGAGGTCGTTGGTTTCCTGATTGTCGCGAAAAAGTTTCGCCTGGTGCAGCATACGGTCAACTAAGGTTGTCTTTCCGTGATCGACGTGCGCTATAATTGCTACATTACGAATATTTTGCATGGTTTTCTGTATTTCTGAAAAAACGTGCAAAGATACGAAAAATTTTTCAATTTTCCGCAGTTGAGGCATTTTTTTATGATTTATGTCTTGTAAAGGTTTGCCATTTCGTGGCACACCTTCTTTTTGTTTCATTCCGACTTTTCTTCCTGCAGTTGAAGAAAAGTCTGCAAAAGAAAACCGCCGCTGTGACAAAAAAGCTGAAAATGCCTCGGTCTTGCTGAAAATTTCAAGGTTACAGGCTGACTGCCAAGGAACCAGCAAGTATGTACTCCTTACTCCGACGTGCTATATCGCTTCCTGCAAAGGGTAAAATTTTCCATACGCCGACCTTCGACATTTTCCCAACGCTTTTTTCTCAAGGCGGTTGGCTACGCAATCCGCTGATATGACATTTTCTGTCACATATAAAAGATGTGCCATTTCGTGGCACACCTTCTGTTCAACTCTTTTTCAGAACTCGATTACTTTTTCGGGCTCGCTGAAGGAAGAGATTGTTGCCTTGGTCTTGGTCATGAAATAGACGATTGTGTTATCATCGTCGGCAGCGTACATTTTTTTAAGACTCGGGTGAGCATCGAGCATGGAAGCCTTAGCCTCTACCCTTTCGTCGGGTACGAGTGTGGTTTCGACACGGATCCAGTTGCCACGGCCTGCATTGAAGGCACATATTTCTACTTTAGGATTTTCGGCAATCTGTCGGGCCACGTTCTTCTTTTTTCCACTCTGTATATAGAGTTTACCTTCAAAGATGTTTACGGTACCGAAGGGACGTACTCTCGGCTGGTTGCCGTCGGCTGTTGCCAGAAAATAATAGCCGCAGTCTTTCAGGAATTTACATACTTCTTCCATATTTTCGGGATTATTTGTTTTATATTCAACGGGATTTACGGTTTCTTCAGCAGGTGCTGTACCGGCGGCAGATGCCGGAGTTTCGGCCGTTCTGTTTCCGCAGGCCGCGAAAAGCACCGTTGCCAACAGTGTTGCAAGTATTTTTTTCATCATCGTATTTTTTCAAAATTTCAAAAGAATATACAAAGTGCGACTGCGACGACAATCAATGCCAGCACCAGAAGCGACATGCCAACTATCTGCCATATTCCGTAATATACCCAGAAACGCTTGAAATTGAGCAACGAGGAGCTCAGGTCTTCCTGACTGCGGCTAACGAGTGATTTTTTTGCACGCACAGCGAAAAGCATGAGGAATATGGCCGGTGCCACGTAAAGTGCCGCAGATATAATCGCCATCAGCATGGAGGCAATTTCTCCGGTTACGGCATACACGATGAAGCTTATAAACTCCCATGCTACCGAAACGAAAAACATCACCGCAAGGAATATTGTCCAACCGGATGTCTTTTTCAGGTACGATTCCCCTTCACGGGTTATAACCATCTGTTTTTCAGATGTATTCTGTTCCATGTAATTCATATTCTGTTCTTCCATAATTTCTACATTTTATTCAGTTGATAAATCAGGCTGCCAATGCTACGGCGACTATGACTACAGTGATAAACAATACAGGTATCAGTGCCAAAGCCACTATTGTGCATATTCCCAAGAATTTCGACAGAGACTTGTTGTTTTTCAGGGATTCCTGAAACATGAACGTGTCGTTGTTTTCCACCGCTGTCTTTGCCGCACGGCTTGCACGGAGCATGTAAACGACCGCCACTATGTAGAGCGGCAGTACGGCTAGACAGATTACACCGACTACCACGACCACCACCGACATAATGTCTTCCATCATTTCAACGTTGTCGGTTGGGCCTCCGAGTTCGGTGAGGTACGATAAGTAAAACGCAATATCAGACGAGGCAATCACGAACACAAGTCCGAGTATGAAGGTCAATGCGACCGAGACCACTGTAATCAAGGCTGTAACCTTCTGCCACTTAGCCGCTTTAAGCAGATTTTCCTTGTCAGCTTCGCTGACAGTGAGGAGCTGTTCTGAAGCATTTTCCGGATTTTCGACCGGAGCAGTTTTCAAATCTTCCATATATAAAATGTTTTAAAAAAATATTCATATTAACGTCAGAACGAGAAACGTGCCGTAAGGCCACCTTTGGTGGTGGAATTGGGGTAAGAGTTGGAGATGAACGGTTTGTTGATTGTAGTTTCGAAGAAAGCACGTATGGTAAGCGATGAGGAGAGAGCATATTCAGCCGATATTCCGCCGGTCCATACCGAAGATCCGGAAGATATCTGGCTTATGTTGGTAGCTATCTTGCGTATGGTAGTCTTGTTTTCGTTGTACGAAAGGTTTGCCTGTATCACGATATCGCTTTTCAGGTTGTGGGTACGCTGTCCGGTGGTGATGCTGAAAGCCACGTCCTTGATACGGTAGCCGAGTCCGAGCGTGAATCCGTCCTTCGACATTTCGGTGAGTTGATTGTTGGAGAAGCTCATGGTAAGGGTTCTGCCGCGCTGATAGGCGAAATTCACCTGTATGCTGTTTACCAAAGCCATGTCTATTTTCAGGAATGGGTTGAACTGCTCGGTAAGCTGTATCTGATCGATGCTTTCCTTCGGGATAAAGTCGTTGGATGCGTTCAGTACCGTTTCGTAGCCGTATTCATAACCGTCGATGTTGGATATTGCCATGTCGGTGGCGAAATTGGAAACGGTGTAGTTTGAAGCATAACGATGGGAAACCGAGATGTTGGTGAACCACTTTTTCAGGAATTCGATTTTATTCAGTCCCGTATAGGTGATGCTCCAGTTGGGCAGAGGCAATTCGAAGAATGGTGAGAAGCCCATCTGATGCACGTCTTTGCCAAGATATGTACCGAGGAATGAAGTCAGGAGAACCTGCTGCGAATTCGGGCTGTAACCGCCGGGGAACATGAGTCCGCTCAAAGTGTCGAGTACCGTTTCATCGGTATAGGGGTCCGGATTGCTGGCTGCCAGACGTGCCGCAACCACCGACCTGTTGTCGAGGAACTGGCTGAACAGTGACTCGGGATCATCGAAGGCGGTATTTATCATACATATAGATGAAGAATACGAACCGTGGCTGTTGGGGGAAATAGGTCCGTCGACATATCCGAGAGCCGAATTGTATTTGTAGTAATAATTACTTGAATATGAATAGTTTCTGGCAAAAGTAACATCAACTTTCAAATCCCGTATCGGTTCCACGACAGCCTGTATTGCCATCACGTCGTTGGATTTGACCTGATGTGCGGTGTTCATCAGCGTGTCGGTGGAGAGGTAATTGTTTTCGAGCAGGCTCGGCAGTACATTCGACTGGCCTCCGAACACGAACGCCAACCCCGGCGACCAGAGGTTTTGGTTGTCCATGCCGAGTATTGTTGCTTCGGGCATGAATCCCGGAATCAGTGTGCCCTCCGAAAGGTTATATTTCACCGAAACATTCTTCACACCGGTTACGAGACGTATTCCGAAATACCCCACCTGACGGAATATTTCCTTTATCCTTTCGCTGCGGAGCGAATCCTGATTCAGAGTGGAATCTGCCTTCGATTTATCCTTATCCTTTCCTGTATCATCTTTTATGCCCACATATTTGTCCATCGCACCTTTCTTGGGTTGTCGGCGGTCTACTGCCGCGGCATTCTTCCTGTCTTTTTTGGTGTCGTTGGGTTTGAGTTTGTAGGCATCCTTTACGAGTTTGAATTTGTCGTAAAGCGTCTTCATAGTTGCGTTTACCGAAAGCGTAACCACGGCGGTGTTTTCGATAACGTTGCCCTGCGACATTGTTGCCGGAGAGGTTCCTGTAAAGGTGTAGGTCGATTTGTAGGAAAGCGGCATACGCAGGAAATCCATGTACGGGAAACGGTCTATCGGGAAATCCCACGTAAACGAGAAATTCTGCTGGAAGTTCTGCATTGTACCGAATTCCAGAACGCTTTCCCAAACAGAGTCGGTCTTGGTACGGGTGTCGATTTTGCCCATCGGTTCATCGATACGAGCATTGGCATTGGCATCGTACTGGAAATGCATGCTCTTGCTGAGGTCGTACTGCAGGTTGTACACACGTTCCCATGTAAACTGCTTGTAGAAAGTTGGTTTTATGATTATGTCGCCGGCACTCTTGTTGCGGAGCTTGGTTTCTTCGAAATCGCGGTACACTTCGGTGCGGAACGACATGCTCTTGGGCTGGTAGTAAAAATTAATGTCGCGTATAAATTTCAGATTTCTGTTTCTGAAAGCCTTGACATTTTCGAAAGGCTTCACCTGTTTCGGGGTAAGTGAGTAATTGTAGGTAAAGCCGCCACGGTGCTGTGTCTTGTCGTAGTATTCGATGTCAACGTCACGCGATTTTTCTCCCGAATAGGCATACGAGAAATTGAAGTTTTCTATTTCGTAGAAATGCTGGTCGAGAGTCTGTTTCCCGACACGTTCCTTGTGTACGTTCACCAGATTTATGTTTGTGCGGTGAAGCTGTTCCTGTGTCATGTTGCGTATGGAGTCACGTTCTTCTGAAGTCCTGTAGGTTCTTATGTCGCGTGTGAGGTTAACGTCGGGGTCGAGCGGGTTGTACTCAGGCGTTCCTATCTGTGTGGTATGGTCGAAATGAAGAGGTATCTTCAAGCCCCATTCTTCGGGGAGAAATTTGTCGAGATCGAGGTTCAGTGCCATCTCGAAATTGGTAGTGTTGAGTCCGTCCAAATCACTGATACTCTGTTCCAAGGAGCCGAACCTTGAAGACGTGTAGGCACCGTAGAGCGAGATGTCACCAATGTCGGCCAGATTGGTTTTAGCCAAAGCCATTGCGGCAATGCCGCCCTTGTTGCTGAAATCGCCGAGGCGGAGTTCGTTTACCCATACGATGACCGATTTCGGGAGCATGTTGTTTCCGTCGGTAATGCTCTGTTTGCGAGGATTGCGTACGCCAATCATTATCACCTTCACAGCACCCACGTTGGGTGTTCCGAGTACGGTGTATTTCTTGGCTCCGTCGTATTCCGAATAAAGCAGGTTCTGCGAATACTGAGTCGAACCTCCGCGTATCAGCTTGTTGCGGTTTTCCTTTACACTGACCATTTTTTCAAGGTCGATTTCCACATTGTTGTCATCTGGCCAGATGGCATGAGGGTCGCTGATGCTTGCACCCCACGGAGTCAGCTTGAGTGGAATTTCGTATTCGTAATAGTTGTTGGTAAAATCGCTGCCGACACGCACGAAGAGCGAAAGGTCACCGTCCTTAAGATCGTCTGTTTCATTGAGTTTTTCTGCATGAACGAACATTTTGAGACTTCCGAAATAACGGAAATCGAACGATGTGTTCTTGTATATTGCCCTTGCGTCGCCGGAGGCGAGGTCTTTGAGTTCCATCTGCAACGACTGTTCGTTCATCTGGTAGTATGAAGAATTGTTGTACCATTCTTCGCGGTCTATTCCCGGAGGCAACACGTAGGGCACCGGTTTGCGGTAGCCGTTTTCCTCAATATTCACCGTCGATGTGGTGAACTGTGTGTTGGCAGTGTTTCCTGTGGGATAGTCGCCGGGTTGGAAAAGGTCTTCGCTGTATTTCCGCCATGTGCCGTAAACCAGTTCCAGTGTAGCGAAACGCAGTATTATGGGTTCTTCGAAATCGCGCATGAACATACGCATGAAACGTATGGACTGGAATCCGTTGAGCGAACCCACTTTCTTTTCGGGATTACGTACCGGGATCTTGAACTGGTACCATTTGCAGGTGGTTGTCGTTCCGTTGGGGAGGTTCACATTCTGGGCTTCCTGAATGTCGGTTATGTAGTTTTCACCGATGACCATTTTCGACGGGTCGAGCTCGATGCTGTACTGATAGTAATTTTCGCTTTCACTGAGGGTATTGTCACCGTTTATGTCTTCGCCGTTGGGGTACGAACTGGCGGCTGTCGGATAATTTTCGCCAGTGCTTCCTGATGGTGCCGAGTTTCCTTCGGAATTGTTGTAGTATTTGTAACGGTCGTTGATTTTTATATTCTGTGCGTCCCAGTTGCTGCTGCGGAAATAGATAAAATCATCGCCCGATGGGTCTGCTGATGCATTGAGGTACGCTGCCGACTGTGTTCCGAACTTGTCGGCAATGGCCTGCAGGTAACTTTCGAAGAATGTCTTTTCATCGCTGCTGCTCAGTCCGTCGTAGCCGACATCCTGATAAATACGTCCCCTTTCGTCGTTATCGAACGCATTCACTATGGATTGCGTGTTTGGCACCCGTCCCCAAATGGTAGTATCCACATTTTCAATGACATCCGAAGTCGGGAGTCCGTTTTCAAAAGACTTGCGGCCGTCGCGGAGTATGTCTTCCGAAATGTCACCGAGGTTGAAATAGAGTTTTCCTCCTGTATGGTTTGGATTTTCTATAAACGGGTCCATGAGCCAAAACTCTATGGTTTCGATGTTCTGCGTTTCGAAGTCGGTGTAGTCGAGTCTGCGCATTATACCTCCCCAGCGAGACTTGGGGTTGGTGAGTTTCCCGTCCGAAGAAAGACCGTTCACGTCGTAGTTGTAAGGGCCTTTTTCCTCGGGATAGAAAGCGAGGTTGAGTTCATAGATATTGGTTGTTTCGCCCGCAGCAAGTTCCTTGTTCGGGAACACTTCCTGTTCCGAAATGCGCCGTGCATAAGGTTTGGAGCGGTCTTCGTCGGAAATATTTTCGGGAGAATTGCTGCTGTAGAATATGTCATCGATGCGGTACCATGCAAGTTTTGCGCGGTTGAAGCCGTATTCAAGTCCCGAACCGATACGTGTTTCGGGGAACATCGGATTCGGTGTGGCATAATCCTGCGGGGTGCTGGCCAGATGCCATGAAGCGACACCCATCAGGTCAATGCCCGATTTTGCTCCTTCGAAATCGTCGATGTAAGATATGCCTTTTTCTTGGCCGGTGCTCGAAAGGCCGGGGATAAAATGGGCGAACTCGGCATTGAGTGTAAGTTCCGACGGTGTTTTGGTGCTTATACCCGGGAGCAGATCGATCATTTTGGTCAGGAACGGTATTTCCCGCTGGAACGACAGGTCGAGTCCCCATATTGTATTGTTCAGAGGTTCGTCGCCAAAGTTGTTTTTCTGGGTGAGTGGTGTCTGGTGCAGGTTGAGAAGCGTACCTCCCACATTGAATTTCGGGTCTATTTCATAGTTGAGGTGCAGTCCTGTCATACGCTTGGTCATCATGCTGAAAGTGTTGCTTTCGCTGGAAATCGAAATCGGTGTTCCGGAACTGAGTATACTCTCGTTGATGATACGCACCTTGCCCATCATGTAATCTACGGTATAATCGACCCCTTCCACGAGAGGTATGCCGCCAGCGGTCACCTTCACCGAACCTTCGGGGATGTTGAATCCGAGCGATATTTCACCGCTCATTGCCGTTGAATAGCGTCCTTCGAGATAATATTTGTTTTTGTCGGGATATTGCTGTGCGAGTGTTTTGGTAAGGGTGTACAGCGAGTCGAAGCAATACTGGTCGGCATAGTCGTCGTTGCCCAGAATTTCACGCAAGTCTTTTCCGAATGGTTCCACATAGGGGAAATACACACGCCCTGTGGATGATTGTATGAGACCACCTGCCGTCGTTGCATTGTCAAGCCAGTCGAAAACGCCGTCGGGATACGGATATTCCTGCGCGTCGATACGGTCAAGGCCGAAAACCTCGATGAGTGGAACTCCCTTCTTGGGTCCTTCTTTGTAATAACCTGTCGGCACTCCACCGTCATCACCTTCATAAAGGACATTCAGGCGGAAGTTATCCTTGCTTATCTGTGTATTTTTCAGGAAGTACACGTTTTTCATCATCAGCTTCCAGAGAGGATTCTTCGTATCTATGGAAGTACTCTTCAACAATTTGACAACCAATGTATTGGGATCAACCACACCGTCGGTGGTAAGTTCTCCGACCTGATACACGGTGCTGTCGCCGATGACCTGATACTGGAATGCAACGGCCAGAACCTGATCGGCACTCAATGCCTGATTCAACGAGATGAAACCAAGACGCGGATTGAAGGTATATTCGCTCGGATTCAGCATTCTTGCACTCTCAACCTTTTCGTAATCCCGCCCCGAAACGAAGCCGTGCGACTGCATGTAGGTCGTTATCTGGTTTATGCTGCGGACGGAGTTTTTGTTTATTTCGTTGAAAAGCGTGTTGGAACGGTCGTCGTCGGGAAGAGTGGCACCGGATGGGTCGTAGAAACGTGTCTGGTAGGGATTTTTCTCTCCCAAATCACTTATGGCCAAAATGTTACGGTTTTCATTCACTGCTGCACCGACATTTGTTCGCCAGACTTCAATCTTTATGATGTTGATGTTGGAGTTGAGTATGGGAAGCGTGGACATTGCCTGATTGTAATGGTCGTAGAAATACTGTGCCAGAAAGAAGTGGCGGTTTTCTTCGTAATCGTCGGCCTTGAAAAGGAAATCTTCGGTCTGTGCACCTCCCTGAACCTGCATGTTCTGCGATTCGGTTTCCTGTTTGGAGAAAACCCCGTCGATGGTAAGTTTTCCGAATTTGAGTTTCGTATGGAAACCGAACAGGCTCTGACTTCCCTGTATAAGCTTGGTATTCAACGGCATGGCAATGTTTCCCGCCTCAAGCAGCTGCACTATGTCATCTTCCTTGCCCTCGTATTTGAGTTTCAGTTTGTTTTCGAAATCGAATACTGCCTGAGTGTTGTAGTTGAGGTCGAAATTGATGAGGTCTCCGATTTTGGCATTGAGGTTGACCTGTATGTTTTCGTCGAAGTCGAAATTCGTGGTACTGCGCTTGTTCACGTCAATGGCGGGATCTTCGCGCTTGTTGTTCACTATTGCGAAGGTGAGTTCCGCCGAGCCGCTCGGGGTTATTTCTATTTTCGGAGCGTTTTTTCCCATCACCGAGCCGAGCAGGTTGGCCACCTTGTCGTATCCGGGAATCTTTTCCAGAAGATTGCCGTTGCCTGCCGATTTGTTGAGCGATTCGGTTTTATTCTTGTTTGCCCAATAGTTTTCCATCAGGTTTTCCATCTGCCAGTCCTGATATTCCTTGAATGTCATGTACTGACGGTCGAGAACCACGTCACCGATTTTGGTAAGTACCACGTAATCGTTGGTCTTGGGATTGTATTCCACCTCGGTGGTGATGTTCGATGGGGTCTTCAGGTGCAGCGGACTCTTGGTTTTTCCGTTTTTGGGAATGGGATACCGTGAATTTGTATCTTGCTGCGACACGGATATTTCCATCGGCTGTTCGTAGGTAAACACATGCCTTTCCTCAGATACGGCAAAAGTGTCGCTGTAGGCCACAGCAACACTCAGAGCCGAAACTGACACCAGTATCGGTGATATTTTCAACAATTTCCGTATCGACAGATGCATTTGTTTTTTTTCATGTTAATGAATGCAATCCGACAAACTACAGCATTTTAAGTGCGTACTTTATCAGATTTTCAACGGTTGCATCGGGCGAAAATTCCTCCACTTTCTGCAGAGCTTTTTCGGCTTGCGTTTTCGCAAAACCCAACATAACCAAAGCTGATAACGCTTCTTCGCGGTTTTTATTGCTTTCGGGTGTTGAAGAAGTGAACAAATCTCCTTCGGTCTTTTCCAACTTGTCGTGAAGTTCCAGAACTATGCGCTGTGCGGTCTTGGCTCCTATGCCCTTCACGCTCTGTACAGTCTTCACGTCTTCGGAGACAATGGCCTTGGCGAGTTCATCGGTACTCAAGGTGGAAAGCATCACGCGGGCTGTTGCCACCCCCACTCCGTTGACGTTTATCAGATTGCGAAAAAGGCTTCTTTCCTTCTCTTCGAAAAAGCCGAACAGAAGCTGTGCGTCTTCCCGTACCACAAAGTGTGTAAGAAGTTTAACTTGTTGTAAATCTTTGATTTGGGTGTAGGTCGTTACGGATATTTCGAGCATATAGCCCACTCCGTTGCAGTCTATCACTGCGTATGCAGGTGTGGCTTCCACCAGTTTCCCTGAAATATAATTGTACATTTGTTTCTTTTTTTTATTTCTGTATTGGAATGCAAAGTTACGATTTTTTTGCAAGCCACATCACACTGCAAGTGCAATAGTTTTGCACAATGCACGGTTATAAAAAAAAGTCCTTTTTCTTCGGAAAAAGGACTTTCAGTCAAGTCGTGCGACATTGTTATTTCGTAACGACTACCTTGCGGGCAGGTTTGTTGCCTACCTGTACAAGGTAAGTGCCTTTGGCCGGAACTTGGAATGTATTGAATTCAACTGCATTCCTGCTTTCCAGCATACGGCCGAGGTTGTCGAACAGGCGGATTGTCTGACCTGCTTCAACGTCGGATATCGTTATTGAGTTGTGTTCTGTCATCACCGTAAAATCGTTGTTTATTTCAACATCGGCAATGGACTGTACGCCGCCATTCTGGGAATATTCATTCATCAGGCGAATCATCCAGCTGTTGGTGTAGTTGGGTTTCGACCATGAAGTACCGTTGCTGCTGATCCACAGGCCGTCCTTGTTGCCGCCGTAGTACGACATGCAGGCGGGATAGCCATAGCAGTTTGTGGAAATTATAACCCACAGCGACTGATTCGGATCGATATTGATATTCTGTTCTGCAAGAGGCACATTGATCCAGCCGTAGCTTGTAATGTTTACGTTTCCATTGATCAGATTTGTCGTAGGAGCTGTGGCCGAACCTTTGGCGATTCTGATTGAATAGCTGCCGGCGTTAACGTAATACGAGCCGTTGCTGTAGTGATAACCCACATAGAACTGCACCTTGGAAACCTTGCGGTACGATGTAAGCGAAGATGCCGGTATTCTGATTCCCCAATGCGTGGTCGAGTTGGATCCGTAACCCAGGCTTGAAACCTGATCGGTACCGCCGTAATACAGAGTGTCGCCTGTAAGACGTTCTATCTGTGCCGTGAATGTAACGTTGTCGTTGGCAAGGAACTGACGCGGATTCTGGAGTGCTCCATCGCTCCATTTAACAAAATGGTAACCTTCGTTGGTGTTTGCCACGAGAGTTACGGTATCGTAGCAAGTTTTGGAGCCGCCACCGGTAACGTTGCCGTGTGAAGCATCACTTACATTGCCGGTTATCGTGCAGGTGCTGCCTGTAACAGTAGCAGGCTTTATACCTATAATGGCTTGGTTTCTCAAATTGTAGGTACCTGTCTGGTTTGCTCCGGCTCCGCTGCCACCGGGACAGAGGTTACCCATGGCGAAATATCCGTCGTAGCTTCCGCCCCAGCCCCAGTTTACGTGGAACTTGCTGGTATTGTCGTAACCGTCAAGTACAAAAGCATGGCCAGCATCGGAATCGAAACCCGAATAGATGATGGGACGACTTGCGTCGAGTTCAGACTTGAGTATGGATTTCCATTCGCTGTCGCTGTAGTCGGCTTTCGATATGCTGTGCACACTGCTGCTGTATTTGAAATAACTTACCAGTGCGTTTTCCGCACTCGGGTAAGTCAGACTGCCGTAATTTGTCGTTGCTGCACCGCTGCCGCTTGTACCGTAGTCCATTTCCATGGAAACGCCGACATGATAAATCAGTGTTGCCACAGCTGTTTTCTGAGTTGCACTGCTGCTGCTCGACAGCGTGTTGGGCATATTGCTCCACTGATATGTCGTGTTACCAAAATTGGCAGACAGGGTTCCGCTGCTTGCGCGGTAAGTATGGGAACCTCGGCCTGTTGTCGGGTGGTTGTGATATTTCATAACCTGTGCCATGGCTATGGCCGAACAGCCTGCATAGGTGCCTGTCGGGCAAAGCTGGTTGTACGGAGAGCTCTGGTTCCATCTTGTTGCAACCATCGGCTGTACTGCCGTGGGCAGTGGAGGGAACGGGGGTTCAAGTCCTTCTTCGAGGGCTTCCCATTCCAGTTCTATTTCCTCGGATGTCTTGAGGTCGTTCTGTATTATGAAGTCAATCTGGTCATCGTAAGACATGAAACAGTCATTGGCATTGACAGGAATGTCCATGGGGTCGAGTCTGTCGGTGAGAGAGTAGCCAAGTACGGGGATTGCTCTGTCTTCGGCAGAAACCATTACAAAGCCTTCGCCCTGTGCGGCAACAAAGGTGTAGATGTTCTGGTATGGCAGTTGAGAAGTAACGTTTACAAGTTCGCTTCCCTGCCAACCGCGTTGCAACATGAAATTCTGTGCAACCTTGAGTGCTGTTGCTTCATCAACTCTTGCAGCCTGCAGCATGGTAAATCCGCATATTGCCAGAAGCAAGAATGACAGTGATAATTTTTTCATTTTCTGTTCGTTTGTTCGTTTATGTTTAACATTCATTTACTTTCAAAAATGAGGCACAAAGATACTGAAAATTCTGTTCTTTTGCAATTTTTTTTGACGTATTTGAAACAAAAAAACATAATTTTCTGAAAATCAATTTTCCAGAAAGAATTTCAAATAACACCTTCATTGCTTTAAGTAACAAAAAAAGCGCAAATATGACGGAATATTTGCGCTTTTTTCATGATAAAATCACCGTTTCGTTTAAAATGAAGTCATTATGGTCACGAAATCATCGGCTTTCAGCGAGGCTCCGCCTATGAGTCCACCGTCAACGTCGGGATTTGCGAAAAGTTCTCTTGCGTTTTTAGCATTGCAGCTGCCACCGTAGAGTATGGTGGTGTTGGAGGCAATGTCATTGCCGTATTTTTCGGCTATGAGAGAGCGAATGAAAGCATGTATTTCCTGAGCCTGCTCCGGAGTGGCAGTTTTGCCTGTACCTATTGCCCATACGGGTTCGTAGGCAATCACCAGTTTTGAAAATTCTTCGGCGCTGAGGTGGAAGAGACCTTCGGTTATCTGGGTCTTCACGATGTCGAACTGGCGTCCGGCCTCGCGATCGGGGAGCTGTTCGCCGCAGCATACAATGGGGATCATTCCGTTTGCCAGAAGCTGGTTGACTTTAGCTGCCACCATGGCATCGGTTTCGTGATGATATACGCGACGTTCGGAATGGCCTACTATGCAGTAGTCTACGCCCATGGATTCGAGCATTTTGGCCGAAACCTCGCCCGTGTAGGCTCCGCTTTCGTGTTCGCTCACGTCCTGTGCTCCCACTGCAAAATAGGATTCCTGCGACATGTCCGTGCACATTTCCAGATACGGGAACGGACAGCATATTACGACACCGACTTCCGGCGTGGCTTTTTCGTCGAGTTTTTCTGCAATTTCTTCAACGAGAGCGTAAGCCTCATCGAAAGTTTTGTTCATTTTCCAATTTCCTGCAACAATATTTTTTCTCATAAAGTTTTATTTAATTATGTGATTATTAAAGTTTTGCCGGATAAAAAACTTTTCCTTCCGGCACGGCAAAGATACTATTTTTTTTTGGATTATGCCCCGTTGGGATTTTTTTGGGATTTTTTTCGTATCTTTGCCGCTTGACACATTGCATACTGTCATACATAACATGCTGCGGCTCAGCAATGTAATAAAAAACAAACATAAATCAATAACATAAAAAATGGCTAACGAAAAAACTAAAAAAGAGTTAATCTCATGGTTCCTTGTCATACTCGGGAGCTTTCTTTTCGCAGTAGGCGACATCATGTTCGCAAACCCTTACAACCTCGCTCCGGGCGGCACATGGGGGCTTTCCAACGTGCTCAATGCGCTCCACCCGTGGAAGATTTCCTTTTATGTGATATGCATGGACATCCCGCTGCTCGTGATAGGCACATGGATTCTGGGTCCGAAGTTTGGCGTAAAAACTGTGGCTGCTACAATATTCAACATTATTTTTGCCTTTCTGCTGGAAACCACGTGGGGCTACTACCCCATCATACATCAGGGCATATATGATGCCCTCCCTGCAGGTATGGAAAACATGAATCTCCTTGTTCAGTGCGACTACAACACCAGCCTTGAAGCCTTCGGCCTCGTGTTTTCAGAGGGCGTTGACAAGACATTCTGGTTCATGCCCGACTACCTGCTCAACACCATCGTGGCAGGTCTGCTCTATGGCATTGCCATCGGTCTGATATTCCGCGCTGGAGCTACATCAGGAGGCAGCGACATCATATCGATGATTCTGCACAAATACACCAAAATAAGTCTCGGCACACTGGTCATCATTGTTGACGGAATAATCACGTTCAGCACCCTGCTCATAGGCATGCTCAAGGGATACGATTCCATACACGATTTCACGGCAAGCCTGCGGTTGCCGATCAATTCGTTCATTGTGGTATTCATAGAGGGCATAATGATTGACATCGTGGTTGACGGACTCAAGAAATTCAACACCGTTTTCGTCATCACCGACAATCCCGAACCCATACGCCAGTTCATCATCAGCGAGCTCAACATCGGCGGTGTATGCTTTGTGGGCAACGGCCTGCACCACGGCGTTGAACACAAGATGATTTACACAACCCTTGACAGAAAACAATTCCAGAAACTGAAAGCAAACCTCGCTGTACTCGATCCCCATGCTGTGCTGAACGTGGTGAGCAGTAGCGAAATTCTCGGAAAAGGATTCAAGCGTCTCCCCAACCCCGAAGACTGAAAAAAGACATAATAAGCAAGGCGGATAATGAAAGTTATCCGCCTTTTCTGTTTCATCGAAAGGCAAAAACTCACCCCATGCAATAAGGAAAAAGGATTTGCGTTATTGTATTTTTACAATACCTGAAACATCACATGAAATTTAACTTGCTGAAATATACATTCATTTCGTTTACAGTGCTTTGCATTATCGAAGGCATCGCTGCGTCGTGCACAAAGGAAGACGATTTTCTGACCGATGCCGAAGTTCTGACTTTTTCTGCCGACACTCTCACTTTCGACACGGTATTCACCACCATGGGGTCCACCGTGCGGCAGGTACGCGTGTACAATTCGGGCAGTCAGGCGGTACGCATAAACGCCGTGACTTTGGAACGAGGGTCGCTTTCGAGATTCCGTCTCAATGTTGACGGAGATACAGCACAGATTGTAAGAGACTTGGAGATATTGCCCAAAGACAGCATTTTCATTTTCGTACGCGTGAACGTGAATCCCAACTCGGAAAATTCGCCGTTTCTCATCGAAGACAATATAGTTTTCAGCATCGGTAAGTCCACACAGAAGCTTCCTCTCACGGCCTATGGCCGCAATGCCGTCTATCACGTTCCCGACCATGAAATTTCCACTACTTCGGGATCAAAAATCCGCTACTCCGTGATTGACTGTGCGCAAGACTGGACCACCGACAGACCTCACGTGATACTCGGCTATGCCGTGGTCGACGAAGGCTGCCGGCTGAACATAAAACCCGGTGCCGAAGTGTATTTCGACAAAGATGCCGTACTGTGGGTCTATGACGGAGGCACCCTTTCGGTTCATGGTACGGCAGAACTGCCTGTACGTTTTACTTCGATACGGCAGGACGCACAATATGCCGACTTGCCCGGACAATGGGGCTACATCTGGCTGTCGAGCGGCAGCAGGGACAACGTCATCGACTGGGCAGAAATAACCAACGGCAACATGGGGCTGCTGGCAGACACCGTGGCAAACGGGAATCCAACCCTGACGATATCCAACACCGTGATACAGAACATGTCTCTCGCCGGGATTTACGGACAGGGAGCCGTCATCGACGGCGACAATCTGCTGATTGCCAACTGCCAGATTGCACCGCTCGCACTCTCCATTGGCGGAAAATACAGTTTTTCGAACTCCACCATCACCAACTACTGGCCGTACAGTTCCCGCAGGTCTTCGCAGACGGTGTTCATGAACAACTGGTACGAAGCCGTGGACGGCACTACCCAGCTGCGTGATTTCCAAGCCGATTTCTACAACTGCATCATATACGGTTCGGCAGACGAGGAACTCACATTCGATTTCAGGGAAGGTGTCGCCACGTCGGTTTCATTCTCGAACTGCATTCTGAAGACACAGACCAGCCTGCCTGCGGCACTGACTTCGAACTGCATTGCCAACAATGACCCGAAATTCAAGAACCCGCAAGACAACGATTTCAGGATACAGAACACCTCCCCTGCCATAGGCAAGGGCAATGCCTCGTATCTGAAACGCCAACACGATCTGAACAACAAAATACGGCAGAACCCTCCGGCCATCGGTGCCTACGAATACTGCGAAGAAGAACGGCAGAAAGTACGAAGAAGATAATTTACGACTGTTCGCTGAACGAAGCCTTTATTGCTGTACAGACGAATTTCAGAAAAGCGTTTGTCACAATTGCACCTGCGACAGCCGGAATAACGAAAAATCCTACTTCCGCCCCCATTGCGACACACAATACACCTGCAATGACCGATGCTACTGAAATCACTATAAGGACATTGAAAAAGGCAATCCATCTGCCGCATTTCGAAACCATTTCACTTCTCAAAGATGAACTTCGTACAGAATCAGTATCCTCCTCCGACAATACCTGATTCGGATACTCTCTGCCCTGCTCCTACTAGATAAACATAATGGACCTTTCCTGTCTCTGGAAACATCAAATTTCAACGATGTAGTCTTCTCATCATAATTAAGTATATAGACTTTCTTCATTTTATTGATTTTTATCAGTTAATAATCAACAGAAAAAACTCAAAAACACGGCGGGAACAACGTTTTCAGATGATTCCAATCTTGGCGTTATTCTTCGAACATACAATTTTTTTCAAAAACGGAATTTTTTTACCCAAAAACGTCTGTCGGAAGGGCTGAACTTCAGCCTGAAGGGACATTTTTTTCAACAGAATATATCATTTATAATCAATGGATTATAACTTTTTACACAAATATGGAAATTTTTTTTTGCTGTATTCAAAAAAAATCTTCGTAATTTTGCAGAAGATTTGGTTCGCAAGGAGAAGAAATTTTCTGCGTGATGAAAAGGGAATCAGGTGAGAATCCTGAACAGTCCCGCTGCTGTGAGCTCCGGAGATTGTTGTTTTCAACCCCCTGCCACTGTTCGGAAAGAATGGGAAGGCATGAAAGCAACGGAGCAAGTCAGAAGACCTGCCAAACCTGTTTTTGAAAGCTTTCGAGGAAAGAGCTTGAAAAATACGACAATATTTCTTGTTTGATTTTTCACTGTTTTTTGAAAGCTATTTTGTAAAACAAAATAGTTTATGCACTTGGTAAAAAACATATTCCATGCAATGCTGCTGATATGCGGCACATGTTTAGGTTACGTTCAGGCACAGTCGGCCGACAGCGTGCAGCACCAGTCGCTGCAGGGTGTACGGATTGTGGCATCATCGGCCAAGCCTTCGGAAACGAAATCGCAGGCACCGGTCCAGATAATCGGACATCAGGAGATGGAACGCATGAACACATTCAGGCTTTCCGACGCCGTGCAGCATTTTTCGGGAGTCACGGTGAAAGACTACGGCGGAGTTGGCGGCATAAAGACCATTTCGGTACGGGGACTCGGCAGCCAGTTTTCGACCCTCGCCGTTGACGGCTTCGCCGTGAACGACTGCCAAAACGGGCAACCGGACCTCGGTCGTTTTCTCGTGGACAACGTCGATTTTCTGAGTTTTTCGAACGGACAGCCTGACGACATTCTCCAGCCGGCAAGGATATTGGCTTCGAGCAACGTTCTGGACATGAAGACATCAAAGCCCCGCACCTCTGGCATCAAAGCCGGCTTCGAAACGGGGTCGTTCGGACTCCTGTGTCCCAACATTATATGGGAACAGAAGATAACTCCGAAGTTAAGTTTCTCGCTAAAAGGAACTTACATGCAGTCCGACGGAGACTATCCATTCACCATATACTACACCGGCAACAAAAAAGACAGCTCTTCCATTGCGACACGCCACCATTCGGACATGAAAATGGGCAACGTTGAGGCAAACCTGTTTTACGACATGGCCTCAAACCGCAACCTCATGGCGAAACTTTATTACTACAATGCTTTCCACAACCTGCCCGGTCCCGTGATTTTCTACACCGAAAAAGGCTCGGAACAGACATGGGACAACAACTGCTTCATTCAGATGCAGTACATTGACAGAAGTCTGCAAAACCTTGAATTTCAGCTGAAAGGCAAGGCTTACAGGGCAAAGAACGTCTACGAAGACACTGCCTACAATAACAGTGCCGGATTTCTACATCAGGAGTTCGGACAGAACGAATATTATTTTTCGGCCGCGGGAAAATACAGTTTCCTGAAACATTTCAAAGTGGCATATTCGAGTGACTACACCTTCAACTCACTGATTTCCGACATTGAAGCCAATTCCGAAGTCGGACGCCACTCATGGCTCAATGCCGTTTCCGTCAATGCACGCTGGAAAAAAGTGAACCTTACAGGCACGTTGCTTTCCAATCTCGTGTCGGAAAAAGTCTGCGGAACTTTCGCCAAAGAATACCGGCATACGGCCTCGTATTTCGGAATAACCTACAACCCGCTGAACAGCAACAGGTTGCACATAAGATATTTTTTCAAGGAGACATACCGTGTACCGAATTTCAACGAGTGCTACTACACCTCGCTTTCCCGCGACCTGAAACCAGAAAACGCATTGCAGAACAACTTCGGACTGACATACTTCCGGAACGACTTTGAAAACATATCCTTCCTGAACGACTTGATGGTAACTGCCGACGGTTATTACAACAGAGTGACGGACAAGATAGTGGCCGTGCCGCGGCAGAGCCTTTACCTGTGGTCGATGCAAAATATCGGAGAAGTTTCGATACTCGGTCTGGACGCCACCATAGAAATGAACACGATATCCATAAACAAACTGAAACTGTCAATTACGGCCAATTACTCGTTCCAGCAAGCCATTGACGTGACTGACCCAAACAGCAAGACCTACCGCCAGCAGATTCCTTACACACCGAAACATTCGGCTGGGGCGTCGCTTTTCCTGACTTCGGGAGTCGTGGATTTCGGATACGACATGATTTTTGTCGGCAACCGCTACCGCCTTGCGCAGAACACCGAAAACAACCTCATCGAATCGTATGTTGACCAAAACATTATCCTGTCGAAGGACTTCGAATTCAAATTCGGCTCCATAAAGATACAGGCACAGGTGCTTAACATATTCGATGTTCAGTATGAAGTAATAAAAAATTACCCGATGATGGGACGAAATTACAAATTAAGTGTAACATATAAATTTTAGCAACATGAAAAAAACATTTTTCACAATCGGAATGGCATTGTTGGCAGTCTTTTTCTCCTGCGAAAAAGACGTCACTGCACCCAATGAAAATCAGGAAAACGCAGCAGATCCGGATTCTCCGTACCGGTTCATGTACATTTTGAACGAAGGTACATGGGGAACCAACGACGCTTCACTCGACCGGCTCGTTTTTGCTTCGGGGAAACTTGAGAAAGACGTATTTGCCAACGAAAACTCACGCAATCTCGGTGACGTAGCCAATGACATGCTGATATATGGCAACAAAATGTATATCATTATGAATCAATCGAATACAATTGAAGTAACCGACCCTTCCACTGCAAAATCGATTCAAACAATTTCTATGACCGGCAAATCACCGAGAAAGGCAATCGGTTTCAACGGCAGCATCTACGTCAGCTGCCACAGCGATGAAATTGTGAAAATAGACACCGCAAGCCTCTCGGTCAGTGGCACATGCAGTGTAGGACGTGACCCCGAAAACATGTGCGTCATCGGGAACAGACTTTACGCGGCAAACTCCGGCGGACTGGATTACCCGAACTACGACACGACAATCTCCATCGTGGACCTCACCGCTTTTCAGGAAGTGAAGAAAGTCGGAATTGGCCTCAATCCTTCCCTCGTCGCCCCAATCGGAAACGGAAAGATAATGGTGCTCTGCAACGGAAATTACTCCGACATTCCTTCCTCTCTGTCGGTATTCGACATAAGCGACGAATCGGTAACGAAACTGAACTACCAGACTTCGAAATTCTTCATCATGGGGAACACTGCCTATTGTTACGATTTCGACTGGGGCACCTATCAGGCGGTATTTTTCAAAATAAACCTGAATTCCTTCGAGAAAGAAAGTCTCACCCTTAACGGAAGTTCCTATATTACAAGCCCTTACGAAATTGTCATAAATCCGTCGAATGGGGACATTTATGTAACTGATTCCCAGAATTCGTCCAGCAACGGAGACATTTTGTGTTTCTCGAAAGAAGGTAAATTAAAGTGGAAAAAAGAATGCGGTTCCGTTCCGTCGAAAGTAGTTCTCCATTAACCGCTTTTGCACAAAAAAAACGGGCCTCTCCGAAAGCAGGGAGGCTCGTTTTTTTATGATGCTGAAATAAAATTTCAGGGAATGACGAACTGTATGTAAGTTATTTTTTTACCCTCCTTGAGGAACATATCCTCGTAAAAAGTATGTACTTCCCTCACATCGTCCTGAAAATCCGAAGCATACAAGTCGTCGGTAGCGAATTTCACCGTATAGCCACCTTGCGGTATCACCTCATTCAGGGTATAGTCGTGAAGTTCGTAAGAATCGGTTTTGAGATGTACCAGACTGTCAGGTCTGAGAATTTTCTTGTAATAGGAAAGGAAACGTTCCGAAGTAAGCCGCTTGTTCGGTTTCTTCGGCTGCGGGTCGGGGAAAGTTACCCATATTTCGGACACTTCGCCGGGACCGAAAATGAGTTCAATCTGCTGTATCCGTGTCCTTACGAAGGCCACGTTGCTCATGTTGTCTTCGTTCGAAGTCTTGCATCCACGCCAAAGCCGAGCTCCTTTTATATCAACGCCGATGAAGTTTTTATTGGGGTATTTTTTTGCGAGGTTCACCGTGTATTCGCCTTTTCCGCAGCCAAGTTCCAGAACTATGGGGTTGTCATTGCGGAAGAAATCGGAATGCCACTTTCCGCGTAAAGGAAATTCATTCTGCTGGAGAAATTCGTAGGATACCTGAAAAAGATTGGGGAAAGTGGTATTTTCCTCGAAACGTGCCAATTTGTTTTTGCCCATTCTGTAAAGACATGAAAATAGCGGAAGCTGAAGGCCGTTCAACTTCCGCTATATTATTTTACCATTTTTTTATTGCCAGATTACTTGTGTACCACGTCTTGAGCTGGAACATCACGCGTTCTATCTGTGTCTGAGACGAAGCGCTGCCAAGGCTTACATAGTAGAAATTACCCTTTTGGATAACGTAAGCGTCACAACCTTTCTTTTTGTTGCGTGCAGCCATTGCCATTGCTGCATTCTTGTCGCTGAAAGTTCCGGCAATAACGTCGAATCCCTGTTTTGAATTGGAATAGACTGGCGACGTTACAGGTTTCGGCACAGGCACAACGTCCTTGTGAACGGCACCTTCGGAAATAAGTTCCTGCAGATATGTTTCAAATAACTCACCAGTAAGTTCCTTCTGCACTTCGGAACGGGCTTTCTGCTGACGACGGTTTTGAAGTTCATCGGAGCAGGAAGTGCGTACGTAATCGTTGTAAGTAAGCACTTTGAAGATATTAAATTCATCGAAGCCGAACTTTTCCGTCAGACGGTCGTCAATGTAACCGGAGAGTTTGCCTTTCATTGGTTCTACTGCAGTCGAATAACCCTTGCCGTTCAAATAACTCTTCAGTTTTGCAGAAATGCCGCTGAGAATCTTGTTGCGGTTGTTTTCCACTGCATCAGGATCTTCAATGGGTATTTGGGAATAATCGTAAGTATAGGGATTCGTTATGCCGTTCATGTTGAAATCGACGAGCTTTATACCTGTTTCGGGAGCAGTTTCTTCCGATTCGGGATTTTCCTGAGTTTCCGCATCTTCGAGTTCTTCACCTTCGAGTTCTGCATTCAAGGTATCGGATGTCACGGTGTCCTCTTCAACTTCCTGACTTGCAAGCGTGTCGGGATTTTCAGTCACGACAGGCTGAGGTGCGGGCTGATTCTGTTTCTTGTAAATCATGAAATAGTAATAAGCTCCTGCACCGATCAACAGCACAAGAAGTATTATCAGAAGAATCCACGGCCATTTTTTCTTTTTCTTCTTCTCACCTGTTTTTCCTTTCGCATCGTCCTCACCGAGGATATCCTCTATTTTCTGTTTTTTAACAGGTTCGGGGTGGGGTTCCGGTGCTGAAACAGGTTCAGGAGCGGGTTCGGGTTCGGGTTCCGGTACTGGTTCTGCAACGGGTTCCGAAGCGGATACAGGTTCCGGGGCTGGCTCTACGACAGGCTCCGGAGCAGGAACGGCTACCGGTTCGGGGGCCGAAACGGGTTCCGGTACCGGCTCTGCGACGGGTGCCGGTTCGGGAACAGACTCGGGATCCGGTTCCGGAACGGGTTCTGCTACAGGTTCTTCCGGCTCGTCGGATGGAATAACGGGATTGTCAAAAACGTCAAACGGATCCGATTCGTTTTCATCAATGTCGAAAGTAGTTATACCTGACAAAGGCTGAGACACGCCGTTGTTGTTCAACAGATTAAGTCCTTCTACCGAAGTAAAACTGTATCTGCCGGCATTATCGCAATGAAGCTCACCTATTTCCGGAAAAACGTGAATGTGTTCGTTCTGCAATTTTTCCTTCAAGGCACAGGCATAATTGTTCCACATCTGCATTGCAGTTTCCTCGTCTACACAATCCTTTTTGGCAATAATCGGGACAATGTTTCCCTTGTCTTCCGTGTATTGGCGGAAAACCACGGTTTGCGATTTTGGATAAAAGGTGTTTGTCGACTCGTCGAAATAAGCGTTTCTGTCTTTTACTTCAAACGCACCTATTCCGTTGAGTTCTACCGAGTTGCCGGATTTCAAAAGTGATACTATACAATCTGTTATATTCATTGTTTATAAATTTTTCAGTTTAAGTAAATCATCGGGAGTATCGATGGCTATGTTTTCGTGGTCTGTCTCTGCAACTTTTATTTTCATGCCGTTTTCGAGCCAGCGCAGCTGTTCCAGCGATTCGCAGCATTCAAGGGGTGTCTGCTGCATTTTCACAATGTCACGCAGCACTCCGGTGCGGTATGCGTAAATACCGATATGTTTGAAGTACCGGTGCGAATCCAGCCAGTTTTCCACATTTTTTCCACGTTGGAACGGCAGAGAGAACCGACTGAAATACAATGCGTTGTCACTCTTGTCGCAGACCAGCTTCACCACATTCGGCGATTCGAGTTCCTCCTGCGATGCAATCTGCTTCTTCAATGTGGCTATCTGCACGTTTTCATCGTCGAAACAGCCTATGAGACTTTCTATCTGAGTATGTTCCACAAAGGGCTCGTCACCCTGAATGTTTATCACCACATCGAACTTTCCTCCTTCCGCCGCGATTTTTTCAAGCACTTCTCCACAGCGGTCGGTACCCGACTTGTGTGTTGTTGCCGTCATCACGACCTTGCCTCCGAACTCCAATACTTTTCGGAATATACGGTCGTCATCGGTGGCGACTACGACTTCATCGACGGCACTGATGGCAGAAACACGCTCGAAAACGTGCTGTATCATAGGTTTGTTACCTATCACAGCCAAGGGCTTTCCCGGAAAACGGGTTGAAGCATAACGAGCCGGTATAATTCCTAACACTTTCATTTTCAAAACCTTAGAATAACCTGTTAAATTCTGCATTTATTCTGTCGATGACGATTCCGAGATCCTCGGGGTTGTCGGCGAAGTTAAGTTCTTCTATATCAATAACAAGGAGTTTTCCCTTGTCGTATTTTGAGATCCAGTCTTCATAAAAGTTGTTCAGACTTGAGAGGTAGTCGAGCCGTATGGTGCTTTCGTAGTCCCTTCCGCGCTTCTGTATCTGACTTACGAGTGTGGGAACGCTTCCGCGCAGGTAAATTATCAGGTCGGGATATTTTATGAACGAGGATACCAGTTCGAAAGTGGCGAGATAGTTCTCATAGTCGCGTGTATTCATCAGCCCCATTTCATGCAGGTTAGGCGCGAAGATGTAGGCATCTTCGTAAATGGTACGGTCCTGTATCACATTGCGGTTGTCCTTCTGTATATCAACGATTTGCTTGAAACGTGTGTGAAGAAAATATATCTGAAGGTTGAAAGACCAACGTCTCATGTCTTCGTAAAAGCTGTTGATATAGGGATTGTCCTCAGTGTTTTCGAACAAAGTTTCGTAGCCGAGATGTTTGGACAAAAGATTTGTCAGGGTTGTCTTGCCCGAGCCTATATTTCCTGCTATTGCTATGTGCATAAAACTTTATTTTTGACTTGAACTTCTTTTTATATTTATATCGTTGGTTTACAAACGGATAGTTCTTTTCTACCATAAAACAACGAACTGCAAATATACAATTTTTTTTTCATTTTTACCGAACATTTTTTCATTTTTTTCGATACCGCATTTTTTTCCAGCGTAAGTTCAATGAATTTTCCATGCTTATTTTTCATGGAAAGCAGTTTTTCCAGTCGGGTTTCAGTATTGGAAAAGAGTTTTTCCAGCGAAATATTTCTATTTACAAATTATTGATTTTAAACATAATACGGTAAAAAGAATTATTTTTAATCAAAAAAATTTGGCTATTTCCGGAAAAAGTCGTACTTTTGCAAACTGAAATAACACTGCGGGGTAGAGCAGTGGCAGCTCGTCGGGCTCATAACCCGGAGGTCGTTGGTTCGAATCCAGCCCCCGCTACTTGACAAACGGAAAGATTGAGAAGTTTTTCCGTTTTTTTTATATAGCGACCGAAAAAAGATGCCTGAAGTTTCGGAACATAAAAAGGGTGTATTCTATGCCATAATCTGTTACCTTGCATGGGGTTTCTACCCTTTGTACTGGAAGCTCCTGCAACACGTTCCGGCAGTGGAAATCCTCTGTCACCGGCTGTTCTGGTCGATGGTTTTCATGGTATTGTTCTTCTCGGTGATAAAACGCTGCCGCATACGCCAGCATGTGAAGACTCTCCGCCAATGGGGCACGCTTCTGCTGACCGGCTTGCTGATGACAGCTAACTGGGGAGTCTATATTTGGGCCATAAACAGCGGCAACATCATACAGTCGAGTCTGGGACACTACATAAACCCGCTTTTCAGCATACTCTTCGGCTGCATATTCCTGCACGAAAAGATGAACAAAATCCAGTGGACTGCCCTAATTCTGGCCACGACTGGCGTAGTGTATCTCACTGCAGGCTACGGTGAATTTCCATGGATTTCGGCAGTCATTGCCCTTACTTTCACATTGTATGCCTATTTCCGCAAGAAAGCAGGCATCGACGCCACTCCTGCCCTTACGGTGGAAACGCTTTTCATGAGCGTGCCTGCACTGGCGTACCTCGCGACGACTTTCGTGCAGGGGAACAATACCCTGTGTCACTTCGACTTGACGACGGCAGTACTCCTTGCTCTTTCGGGTGCGGTCACGGCCGTTCCGATGCTGTGGTTCGGCATGGCAACTCAGAGGATACAGCTTTCCACACTCGGATTCATACAATACCTCTCCCCCACTTTCCAACTCGTCATAGGAACATTCGTCTTCAATGAAAATTTCACCAAAGCACACCTCGTATGCTTCATTTTCATATGGTCAGGACTGCTGCTTTACACCCTTTCGCAAACGAAATCAAAAAAACTGTCAAAAAAATAGATGCCAATGATACTGATTTTCGCACCAAAAATCACAAACAGAGTCGGTTACACATTCAACCTGATTTTCAACAGAATACTCAACTGCAATTTCAAACTCACCGACGACAGGGAGCTGTTCGCGAATCACCCGGGAGCAAAAATCTGCTACAACGGCGACAGGCTGTGCGACGACTGCATTTTCATAAAGAGTTCCCCTTTACTTTTCCAATACAACATAGCAAATGTTGAACCTGAATGTTTCGAATTCGATGACGGCACCTTTTCCGAATTCACGCATTCAAACCGCCTCAAGGCCATTTTTCCTGTACATGACGGCGAAAGCGACTTGGAATTCGATATTTTTGCCGCAAGTTTCTATCTCGTAAGTCGTTACGAAGAATACCCGACTTCATCGCACGGTACCGGCGAATGTTTCGAGTACAAAAAGAGCATCGCCTGCCGCAACAGCTTTCTAGAATACCCTATCGTAAACATGTGGTGCGAAACACTCAAATCGCTGATAAGTGGCAAGTTCCCCGAATTCGAGTGGCACAGAAAGAAATTCGAACACATTGCCACTATAAACATCAGCACTCCTTTCAAATACAAGGGAATCGGTCATGTAAGGACCATTGCGGGAATGTTACGCGACATAAGAGAGCACAAGTCTTTATTGCCACGCCTGCGCACCATTTTCGGCAAACAGACCGACCCATACGACAACTACGACGAAATATTGTCGATTTCGAGAAAATACAACTGCAAGACACTGTTTTTCAGTGCGACAGGCAACATTTCTGACTACGACAAGCCAATTGCCTACACACGGAGCCGTTTCCGTCTGCTGCTGCGTCACCTCACCGATTACGGCAAGGTCGGCAATCTGTTTTCATACGACTCTCACGACAGCCCCGACACTCTGTCGATGGAAACGGAACGGCTTTCGGGCATACTCCACAAGCCCATACTGAGGAGCCGTTTCAGCCACCTGCACTACCGGCTGCCGGTGGCTTACCAGAATCTGGTCAATTTCAGCATAGAAGACGATTTCTCAATGGGCTACGAAGACTGCCCCGGATTCAGAGCCGGAATCTGCACACCATTCCACTTCTTCGACTTGGAGAAAAACACTGAAACGGACTTGGAAATTCACCCGGTTGCATACTCTTCCAGATTCGGAACAGGCAACCCTGAAAATCGCATGAGAATAATAAATTACATGATTGATATAATTTTTCGGACAGGTGGAACGTTTTACAGCAGTTGGGATATCGAGAACTTCGCCAACGACGGAACCGGAAATCCCGGTCTGGAAACTTACAGAGAAATATTAAAACACATAACGGAATTTCATAACAAATAAAAGTCATGATAGTAGTAACAGGCGCCGCCGGATTCATAGCTTCTGCTCTGGTTGGAACACTGAACCATGAAGGTATCAGCGACATTGTAATTGTTGACGACTTCTCAAAAGAAGCACGAATAAACAACTGGCAACCAAAGCAATACAGAGAAAAAACAGACCGCAGGGTATTCATCGACTGGTTCAGGGAAAATGCTTCGGAAGTAGATTTCGTGTTCCACATAGGAGCACGCAGCGACACTACCGAACCCGACTGGAACGTATTCCTCGAACTTAACCTCGGCTACACGAAAAACATTTGGAAAATATGCACCGAAAACCGCATACCGATGATATACGCCTCATCGGCAGCCACTTACGGCGACGGTTCGCTGGGATACGACGACTGTCACGACATTGTGGAGCAGCTGCAGCCGCTGAACCTCTACGGAAAATCGAAAAACGAGTTCGACAAATGGGCTCTGAAACAGTCCGAACAGCCTCCTTTCTGGGCTGGACTGAAATTTTTCAACGTTTACGGACCGAACGAATACCACAAGGGACGAATGGCTTCGGTTATACTGCATACCTTCAACAAAGTCCGCGAAACCGGGAAAATGCAGCTTTTCCGTTCCCACAACCCGAACTTCGAAGACGGAATGCAACTGCGTGATTTCGTATATGTAAAGGACATTGTAAGCATAATGCTCTTCCTGTTCCGCAACAGACCCGAAAGCGGGCTCTACAACCTCGGCACCGGAAAGGCTCAGAGTTTTCTGGAACTTGCCCGCTCCACTTTCCGTGCCATGAATCTGGAACCCGACATAGAGTTTATCGACATGCCCATGGACCTTCGCGAAAAATACCAGTATTTCACCGAAGCCAACATCGGCAAGCTCCGCCGTGCGGGCTATGACAAGCCCTTCGCCAACCTGCAGGAAGGCGTTTACGACTATGTAACCAACTACCTCATTCCCAACAAATACCTGTAAACATAAAGCTCCATAACATGAATTATAAAGCAAAACTGCACAAGATAAAGGCCTTTGTGTTCGATTTCGACGGTGTCATGACCGACGGTTCGGTATGGACATACGGAGACCGTGAGACTGTACGTGCCGGCAACATAAAAGACGGTTTCGCCCTGCAGTACGCCTCAAAGAAAGGCTATACGGTGGCCGTGATTTCGGGGGCCACGTCACTGAGTATCAACAACCGCATGGAAGCCCTCGGTGCCGCTGAAATTTACACCGGTTGTGCCAACAAAATGGATACCTACAGGGAATTCCTGAAAAAATACGGGCTTTCGGAAGAGGAAGTGCTGTACATGGGCGACGACATTCCCGACTACGAAATCATGCAGCATGCCGGAGTCAGTACCTGCCCTGCCGATGCCGCAGTCGAGATAAAACAGATTGCCGATTACATATCAATTTTCGACGGAGGAAATGGCTGTGTACGCGATGTGATAGAACAGACTCTGCGTCTGCACGGCACATGGTTCATGCCCGATGCCGTAGTTTGGTAGATGCCTATTCCACGTCTTTCACCAGCCGCACCGAAGTTCCGTAGTAGCGCTGGAAAGAATCGTTGGGATTTACTGCAACTGAGCAGAAATAAACCTGATAGGCGAAATTGGCATCGTAATGGTCGGAAGATTGATAATAAGCCCTTTCGCCCAGATACAGGATTCTGTTGCCGTTGCGGAAACCCGATGCAGGCAGAAATACAGCTCCGCTGTTTTCCATCTGTTTCCATTGTTCAACGGTATAGCTGTTCTGCATGTCGTAATATTTTCCACCGTCGCTTGGGCCGAAACCTGCATAGAACGGCACGTTCTCGGGCTGTGTCCAATCATCGGGCAGGAGCACTATGCCATTGATTCCGTTCACACAGGCTATTCCGCATTTTTCAGCAGCCTGAGGGCGTGAAAGGAACATGTATTTCCATTCCTTTTTTGTGAGAGTACGCCAAATTCCGGGCTTGTTGCCTCCGTTGCTTACAGCGTTGAACACTCCCCAGTCGTGGCTGGTACCTGTTATGTCGGGATTGGGCATATTGGTGGAAGGGCCGTAGCCGAAATTGTTGAAACGTGTGCTCACCATTACTTTTTCCACCGAATACGGCTGATAGTTGACAGCATTCTGGTCGATATCGCTGCGGAATCCGCTTGTTCCCCATGCAAAAAGATCTATCCAACCGGGATACTCGCCCGAAATGTTGGAATTTTCCATTCCCGCAATAATCCATTGCTGCCCTGCAAAACGCCATGTTCCGGGAATCACCCTGCCGTCGGCGACAAGATGACTGCCCTGATTGGAATACTGCAGATTTCCCTGCGAAAAACACACTTTCCTATCGGAAGAAACCGAGAAAACGCCGAGCAGACCACCCTCATTTTCTGCATTGCAACACATTGAACAACAAGATATTAGCACAACAGCCAAAGCTATAACATTCTTAAAAAATCTAATCATACCGTATCTTTTTGAATTGTTTTAGACACTGCAAAGATACGATTTTTTTCAAAAAATTTGGCGGATACGAAAAAAAATTGTAACTTTGCAAAAAAGCAGACACCAATGAGAAAAATAATCCGACGTATTTTGGGCTGTGTGTCATTCACGGCCGTAATGTTCACTTTTCAGGCCTGTTATGGAACGCCTGTAGTCGATTATCGGGAGGACGCCGTAGTGTTCCGCGTTCTTTCGTCCGATGACGAATCGCCTGTTTCCGACGTGAAAATATACAGAGCCCCGAGCGAAACGTCATCGTTCGTGCTTCTGGGCCAAACCGACATCAACGGATTTTTCAGCGAATACAACAGCTTCGTCGAAGGTAACGACAGCTTCACGTACCGTTTTGTTGCCGAAAGCGATGATTTCGCCTCCACGGACACGGTGTTGGACAGATACCATTCCGACACCATCAGCATACATCTTTTGAAAAACACCAATGAGTAAGTGGCTGCAGAAGTTTATCGTACGGATGTTCCGCAGCAACGAGACCCACGTCCATGAGCTGAACTATCTTTTCTGGGAATGTACCACCCGATGCAACCTGCATTGCCGCCACTGCGGGAGCGACTGCAGTTCCGATACGCATACGCCCGACATGCCGCTCGAAGATTTCCTTAAAGCATTCGACACCATTCCGGCGAGCCACAGGCCGGAACGCTTCACCGTGGTTCTCACCGGTGGAGAGCCTCTGCTGAGACCCGACATTGCCGAAACGGGACGAGCCTTGCGACAACGCGGTGTTGGCTGGGGTCTGGTGACAAACGGAGTACTCTACGATAGGAACATGCACGCACGGCTTATGAGTGCCGGTATGGGAACCCTCACGATAAGCCTCGACGGACTCGAAAAGGAACACGACTGGATGCGGCAGCGTGAAAGCGGCTTCAGCAAAACCATTGAAGCCATAGCCACCGCCGCGAAAGAACCGAAACTCGCCTTCGACGTAGTTACCTGCGTAAACCGGAGGAATCTGCCACAGCTGTCCGACATGCACGGTATGCTCGCCTCAATGGGCGTAAGACAATGGCGGCTGTTCACCATAATACCTATTGGACGGGCCAAGGAAAATCCTGAACTCCACCTCAGCGACAGGCAGTTTGTGGAACTCATGGAATTCATAAAAGACAAACGCAGGAATCCTGTCTCGAACATGAACGTAACATTCGGCTGTGAAGGCTACCTCGGACCCTACGAAATGGAAGTCAGGCCGAGCCCATACATGTGCCATGCCGGCATAAACATAGCATCGGTACTATCCGACGGCACCATAAGCGCCTGCCCCAACATCGACCGTGAGGCATTCTCACAGGGCAACATATACCATGATGATTTTTACAAGGTATGGGAAGAAAAGTTCGAACCTTTCAGAAACCGCCAATGGGCACGCAAGGGACAATGCAGCGGCTGCAAGGTATTCCGAGACTGCCTCGGCAACGGCATGCACAACTGGCACGGCAACTGCGACAATGTGATAAACTGCCACTACAGGAAAATAATGAACGTAAAACACGGACAGTAAAGCATCTGCAAAACTTTCTCACCTTGTTTTTGCGGATTTGCGAATCCGAACTCACTCTTCTTTTCCCAACACCTGAGAATTACCGTCGCGGCAGCCGCAGGGACAGGATTCCTTGCAGGAACATTCACCGGCATTCTGTTCGGGACATGCACAGCCACTCCTATCTTCCTGACATCCTGCAGTACAGCCTCTGCAGTCACGGTGTTCCTGACAGTCGCACGAGCACCCGCATTGACAGTCGTGATGATTCAGGGCTTTTTTCATGTACAGTAGCATGAAAAGCACGCATGCAAGGACTATCAGCAATACTAAAATCTGTTGTACCATAACATATTGTCAAATAATGAATTTAAAATCCAGAACCTATCTGGAATATGAGCGTTGCAAAAATCCATGCCAAGACCAAGGTATAAAGTATCGAAAAAACGAGCCACCGCCATCCGGCCTCACGGCGTATTGCAGCCAATGTAGCCACGCATGGAGAACTCAGGAGTACAAAAATCATCAGGCCGTAGGCCATGACCGGAGAGTACACCGGTTTTCCGGCGTAGCGGCTGCCGGCGGGCCATTTCTGCTCGTAAAGTTTTTCTTCAAGTTTTTTTTCTCCACTGCCGGCATTTTCCGACTGATAAAGCACTCCCAGAGTGGAAACCACGATTTCCTTGGCTGCGATGCCTGTACACAGAGCCACTCCGATATGCCAGTCGAAACCGCATGGGCGAACAACAGGTTCTATGAGATGTCCGAACCTGCCGATATAGCAGTTTTCGCAATGGGCGGCATCTTTTGCCAGCATCAGAGAATCAACGATATGCGAGCTTTCGGCGGCTGAAAGTCCGGCATTGCCTTTCACCTGTTCTATCTGCTGTGCAAGAGCAACTTCCTCAGGACTGTTCTGCGGAAAATATTCCAAAGCCCAGATTACGATGGATGCGGCGAGAATCACCGTACCCATCTTTTTTATATACTGCGCACTCTTGTCCCACATGTGCATGAACACGTTTCTGAGCGTGGGAATGCGGTACGGAGGAAGTTCCATGACAAACTCCTCGGATTCGCTGCGGAATACCGTACGGTTAAGCAGTTTTGCCGAAAGCACGGCGACTATGATACCCGTCAAGTATATGCTCATCAGTATGAGGCCCTGATGTTTCGGGAAGAAAGCGCCGATCATTATTATGTACACCGGTATGCGTGCGGAGCAGGAGATAAAAGGTATGGTGAGTATGGTAACGAGTCGGTCCTTTTTGTTTTCGAGGGTACGGGTTGCCATTATGGCCGGCACTGCGCAACCGAAACCCATTATGTAAGGTATGAACGAGCGTCCGTGCAGGCCGAAGCGGTGAAAAATCCTGTCCATCATGAAGGCGGCACGTGCCATGTAGCCCGTATCCTCCATGACAGAGATGAAAAGGAACAATATTATGATGTTGGGCAGGAAGGAAATCACTGCCCCTACCCCGCCTATTATTCCGTCAACGACCATGTCATTAAGTATACCCTCAGGGATCCAGCCGGCAACCAGATTTCCGAACCATACCACCAGACTGTCGATCCAGCTTTGCGGATAGGCTCCCACGATGAATGTTACCTCGAACATTGCCCACATGAAAACGAGCAGCAGGGGGAAGCCGAGCCAGCGGTTGGTAAGAAGGTTGTCGGCCTTGTACGCTTTCCAGCGGTTGCCTTTTTCACCGGGAGAATAGGTCTCCTTCAAAGCACCTCGAATGAACCCGTACCTTGAGTTGTTTATCTGGGTATCAATGCTTTCGCCATACGATTTTTCAAGGCTGTCGCGTTTCTGTCTGGCAACGGAAAGTATCTCCTTCCCGTTCGGCAGATGTTCGATTTCGGCAACCGTATGCCGGGTGTTTTCCAGAGTGCTTATCGCTATGTACCGCGACGGATACACGTTGATAATGTCCTTGTTCTGTTCTATAAGCCGTTTTATGGGAATTATGGCTTCTTCTATGTCGTTTCCGTAATTGATGTGGATGTGATGGGTGAGGTTTTTGTGGTTTTCGAACACATCGATGATTGTCTGCAGGACTTCCGGTATGCCCTTCCCGTTCGATGCCGTGGTCGGAACTATGGGCAATCCGAGCATTTTGCCCATGGCCCTGTAATCGAACTTGTCGCCGGTAGATTTAAGTTCATCGTACATGTTGAGAGCCATCACCATTGGGGCGCTCATGTCGATAAGCTGTGTGGTAAGGAAAAGGTTGCGTTCCAGATTGGAAGCATCGACGATGTTGAGGACTATGTCGTGTTCGTTTTTGGCCAGATACTCCCTTACACAAAGTTCTTCGGGAGAATACTCGTTGATCGAATATGTTCCGGGGAGGTCGACAAGCTTTATGGTATATCCCTTGTGGTAAAAGATACCTGTTTTTATATCCACCGTAACGCCGGCATAATTGCCGACTTTTTCGTGCAAGCCGGTGGCATGATTGAAAAAGGACGTTTTTCCGCAATTCGGGTTACCCACGAGAGCCACCGTAATCGTGTGGCTCATGCGCTGGATTTTCTCCGACAATTCCTTGTCGTTATCGTACTCCTCCACTATCGTGCCGTTGTAATCGCTGTTTATGTCCACATTGGGATTGTCGACAGTAAGCGGAATGACCTCGATTTTTTCAGCTTCGCTCTTACGCAAAGACACATGAGACTGCAGTATCTGGTATTCTATCGGGTCACGGAGTGGCGCATTCTTCAGCACGGCGACGGTTTCTCCCTTCACAAAGCCCATTTCCATCAGTCTGTGCCGCAATCCGCCATGTCCGCCAATCTTTATTATCACGCACTTGGAGCCTGTCGGCGCCTCCGCCAACGTTATTCTCTTATACTCGTTATTATCTTCCATCGGTTTTCAAACGTTTTCTTTTCCGTTTTATTGTACGATGCACGGGAATAAAACACAAAAATCCGCTCGGGACTTTTTTTTGCCGCAACGGCTGTCCCTTAAATGCCGGTATCTACGGGAACTGTTTCCTCAACATGAGTCACACCGTCGGCCTTATCTTCGGCGACGGCAACCTCCTGATTCCCTACATCGTATGGATGAAGACACGCACGGAAGTATCAATTGGGTATATCCGATTATTTTGTTTAACTTCGCAAAAAAATAATAAGATGAAAAAAGACAATGCTGTTTGTCGCACTTATGTGCATTGCCGGGACTGTGCTCTCGCAGAGTGAACCCCGTGTAAACACTGAATAATATTCGTACGACAGATTTGCCGAATATCACAAACGAACATTGTATTTATGGGGACGTGTGTATGTGAAAAAAAATCCCCCAAAAGGCAGATGTGTGCGTAAAAGTTGTAAAAAGTAAGTACGCAAGTTCGGATATATACATAGCCATAGACCCGACCGAAAGGGAACAGCATTCAAAAGGGGTGTGGCATTTTGTAAAAGACAAGCGTAAGGCCGATTTAGTGTGTGTTTTGTGAATAAGAATGAAGATTTCAGCGTGTGTGTAATATCACTCAAAGAGCTGGAAGGCATTCTTAATACGTATGACCCAAGTTGGTTCGAATAACTCACTACAATTTCCTCCCCAAAGGTATTTTGCGAGAGCCACCGCCACTGCCGGAACCGGTTTCGGTTGCCATCACATTGTAATTGCCTTTTCAGCAGCGTTGTCCAGAATTTTAACTTTAACAATTATTTGAAAATTTACTTGTTTGTCTGACATATTTTTCGTAATTTTGCAGTGTCAAAAGTTACAGATTGTTATGATAACAATAATGTCCATAATAGTTGCAGTGCCGATAATTATTATAATTTTCGTAATAGCTGTCAAAAAAGGATGGGGAAACACACCTCCTCCATTCATGAGGAACGGCGGAAGTCGTTCTGGAAACAGGAACGGTGACGATGAAAGCATTACCATAAACATAAACATAGATGTAAAAGACGAATCCTGCAAGAACGAAAATTCCTGAAATAATGCTGTCCGGATTGCCGGAAGGCTTCCATTCCTGCAAAATCCCGTTTTTTTCAGCAGACACCGTAATTTTTGAAAAAAAAAGCGTATCTTTGGTATTTCAAAATTCAAACAACACAGAACATGAGAAAACATTTTAAATCACTAAAATTCGCAGTATTAACCATTGCAGGGGTGTTCATTCTCGGACTTTGCACTTCCTGCGATGACGATGTCCGCGAATACCTTGTCAAAGGTTATCTGTACGAGTCTCCCGACGACGAAACTCCGGTAAGCAATGCCACCCTGTCGTTTGTCATGTCGGCAAAAGACAAGGAAATAGGCACTGCAAAGACCGACAAACGCGGACGATTTGCCTTCCGTTTCCAGAACGAAGGTTACTTCAGAGTTCCCGATTCATTTGTCGAAGACAGATGTGCCACCGCCGATGTGGACATCGACATCTACTATCGGAACAATCTCATTGCCACGTACAACACCTACGATGACGGCGGCAGAACAATGAAAATATATGTAAATTCCGGCACGGGATCACATACCGGCAACAAATAAGGAGAACCATACCATGAAGAGAACAAGAAACATAATACTTTGGGCAATAATGGCAATGGTTTGCCTTTCTGCAACGGCACAGGAATCCGGCAACAAGAATGCCATAAAACTCAATCTGGCACCCAATCTGGTGACGGGTATGCCCAACATTGGCTACGAACGCATGATTGGCAAGAACAAATCACTGGAATTCACGCTTGGAACAACCTACAATTCCGACAACGACATGTTTTTCACCAACATGAGGTTCGTGAAACTCGGTTTCAAATACCAACTTGCTCCGTTCGGCACGATACAGAGAATGAAAAGCGAATCCGGATACCTTGCATCGTGTTTCTACATCAAACCCGAACTTGACTATGTCTGCCGTTCGGTGGGCGGAATAAAAGGTTACGGCGATGAGCAGTTTTCGTCTGGGGAAGAATATCTCAACAAAATTTCAGAAGACAACTTCGCAATAATGGGTGTATTTGGTTTTCAGGTGGCGACCCGTTTCATAATGCTGGAATGGTACATAGGCACGGGGTTCAACTATTCGGAAAACATATTCTCATCCAGAAAATACGGAGCTTTCTCGAAAGGCCTCTGGTACCACGAGTACGGCATGAAAATCGGTTTCTCGTTCTGAAAAGACACTAAATCACACATCATAAACATCTGAAAAAAAAACATCATGCAAGAAAAAGTCCTCAATAACCCGCTGGTAAATCACAAACTGGCCATTTTACGTAAAAAGGACACTCCTACCAAAGAGTTCCGCGAAATAATAAAAGAGCTTGCTATAATGCTTTGCTACGAAGCTTTCAGCGACGAGCCTACGGTGCCTGTAACCATCGAGACTCCCATAGCGAAAATGGAAACCACCACCATCGACATGGAGAACTACGCTTTCGTTCCCATCCTGCGTGCCGGTCTCGGCATGGTCGACGGCATTCTGCAGGTGATACCCAACGCAGCGGTGGGACACATAGGTCTGCAGCGCAACGAAGAAACTCTGGAACCCATCGAATACTATTTCAAGATGCCGAAAAACATCGACCGGCGCACAGTGATACTCCTCGATCCCATGCTGGCCACCGGCGGTTCGGCGGTGAACGCCATATCGCAGCTCAAAAAACGCGGCGTGAAGAAAATCAAGTTCCTGTGCATCGTGTCGGCTCCGCAAGGTCTGGAATTCGTAAAGAAAAACCACCCCGACGTGCAAATATTCACCACTGCCGTTGACGAAAAATTGAACGACAAGGGCTACATCGTCCCCGGTCTGGGCGATGCCGGCGACAGAATATTCGGTACGGTAAACAAATAACGGAATTCTAATGCTCCGGAGCGGCAAAGAACTCCGACACTGAACTTTCGGTTATGTTCCTGTAATCGAAAGTTTTCTGTATATGCCCGTTTTCGGTGAATGTGATTACAGGCACGATGCCATGGGTCATGGGATTCAGCGTGTCGGAACCGATGAAGGTGTACGGGAAAGGCTTCGTGCCGGTCTTTGCGAAGAACTTGTCGGCTTGGGAAGTGCGGTATTTCCCACGGAAAATGTAAAAGACAGCCGTGTCGGGAACTGACAGCCGCTCCGCCATGGCGGAAATTTTCCGGGCTGTAAGCTGGCAGTATCTGCACGAAACGCTGAAATAACACACGATTTTCTTCCCTTCGAGGATACCTGTTTCTGCAAAAGATTCATTATCAGACACATACTTATCGAAAAGTTCCTGCGAGACAATGCCGTTCTCACCACCTTCTCCGAAAAGGAAATTGTCGGGAGGAGAAACGCAGAACACTGCCACCACAGGCACGAGCATTGCCAGAAGCACTAGTGCCCAATGCGGCCTGAAACGGAAAGATTTCACCTTTGACACAAGTGCGACAATCACCATGAACAGCACGTTCTTGACCAGCGACTGCCACGGAGTGAATTTTATGAACTCGCCGAAACAGTGGCAGTTGTCGTTACGTCCTATTGCGATAAGATATACGAGAAAAACAGAGAATCCTACCAGAGTGAGCATGGCAAGCCGTATGAAAAGTCGGTTGTAGACATTGACAATCAAGGCAATGCCGAGTATGAGTTCCCATGCTATGCACAGACGGGCAAGCAAGAACGACGCATTGAGGCTGAAAATGCCGAAGCTGAAAACATACATCTCGAACTGGTCGATACCGATAATCTTGAGTACGGCAGCGAAACAGAACATCGCTCCGAGAAGGATTTTCAACACAAGCAGCAGTATGTTTTTCAAGGATTCCGACATGATAATTTCTACAAAACGGCAAACAACAGTGAAACAGATATGGAGACAATGAGAATTATCACGCTGCAGCCCCTACCGCCTTTCTGTTGTGTAACTTTTTTCGGGGTGAGGTCGCTTCCGCAGTTTTCGCAGTATCTGCTATCCAAAGTATTGGCAGTGAGGCAGTTTTTGCATATCCTCACTTCACCTTCGGCAGTAAGTTTCCTGCCGCAGGCCTGACATTTGGTAGCGTCTTTCGCATTCACGTTTCCGCAATGGAGGCAGAGAAGTTTTGTGCCGTGGCGGGAGGTCAAACCCTGTACTTTTTTTTCTGGCTGTATTATAATTTTTTTCTTTGTATAGGAGAAACGGGCTTTGCATTTGGGACAGTGATGCTCATTTACATCCACAATGGTTTTGCAATTGGGGCAGACCATTTTGGGTTCGTGCGTATGGTTTTTTGGCAACACCCTGAAATTGACCGTATTATCGAACTCGGCGCTGCAATTAAGGCAATGGCGCTCACTTTCTTTCATGCTGCCGCAATTCGGGCAAAAATCCTTGCTTGTTTTAGGTTTCGGAGGAGCTGCAGGGTATTTCTTGCCGGCAAACGAAGCACCACATCCCTTGCAATATTCGGCACCTTCTTCGTTCAATGTCTGACAGTTGGGACAAACCAAACGCAATTCCTTGGCAGTAAGTTTTTTAGTTGTCTTCCGCCTTGCTTTGCTCAAGTCTGCACCGCAGCACGAGCAGTAAATCGTTCCCGACTCATTTTCAGTGTTACAATTCTTACAGATCATATCATTGCAATTCAATTTCTGATTTACTTCAGAGTTCACCTTTCAGTAGCGAAAGTCCGCCCATGGCAGTTTCCTTGTACAAGCTCGGCAAATCCTTTCCGGTAAGGTTCATGGTATTCACCACCTTGTCGAAACTTATTATGTGTTTACCGTCCGACATCATGGAATAGAGGTTGGCGTCCAAAGCACGGAGGGCAGCGAATGGGTTCCGTTCGATGCAGGGTATCTGCACAAGTCCGCATATTGGGTCGCAGGTAAGTCCCAGATTATGTTCCAGACCTATTTCGGCCGCATACTCTATCTGTTGCGGGCTACCGCCGAAAAGCTGGTTGGCGGCAGCGGCACTCATGGCACATGCCGAACCTATCTCGCCCTGACAGCCCACTTCGGCACCCGATATCGAGGCATTGGTCTTTATCACGTTGGCAAAAAGTCCTGCCGTAGCCATGGCTCTGAGTATGGACTTATCGCCGTAGTCGTGGTTGGTTTTCAGATGATAAAGCACAGCAGGCAGCACACCTGACGAACCGCAGGTCGGGGCAGTAACGATAAGTCCGCCCGAAGCGTTCTCCTCGTCGGTGGCCAGAGCATAGGCCGTAACCAGACAGCGTCCCTGCAACGAAGCCTTGTAACTCTTGGCTTTTATGTAATAAACGGCGGCTTTCCTTTTCAGATGAAGTCCTCCGGGAATCACTCCCTCGTTCTGCAGACCGTGTTCTATGGTTTCCTGCATTATCTTCCAACGTTCGTTGAGAAAATCCCAGATGTCCGAATCCTCGTGGTTGGCGACGTACTCCCAGAAACTGAGTCCGTAACGTTCGGTATATTTCAGTATTTCGGTTATGCTGCCGTGTTCGTAGAGATGTTCGGCCGATTCACGGGTATTTTCGTCGGCCAGAGCTCCGCCGCCTACGCTGTAGATGGTCCAGCTGTCGAGTACTGATTTTCCCGAATCGAGGGCTTCGAAAAGCATTGCGTTGTTGTGGAACGGGAGAAACGTTTCGGGTTTCCAGACTATTTCGACGAATTTCGGCGAAAGCACCTCGATGATGGTTTTGTCTGTAAAGTGTCCCTTTCCCGTAGCCGCCAGACTACCGTAAAGGGTTACCCTGTACGAGTCGGCCTGCGGGGTGCGTGCCTTGAATTTTTCGGCTGCCTTGTGAGGCCCCATGGTATGGCTGCTCGAAGGTCCGTGGCCTATACGGTAAATTTTCTTTATTGATTCCATATTGCTTTGTTTTTAGAAAATGTCATTCTGACATCTGTATCTTTCCCAACACGCTCACGCCGCTTCCATTGTCTATCTCAAAATGATATGTACCGTCTTCCTTGAAGCGTTTCACGACAGCCTTTTCCCCAATCTTGGTTTCTCGCACATAGTTTATTTCCACAGAGCGGATGTCTCTGTCGAAATCTTCGGGCAGGAAATTGTCCACTATCCACTGCAGATAAACGGCATTGTTCACATGCTGGGCCTTGTCGATAGCCGAAAAAGGCACTTCGAATTCCGCAACTTGCTGTAATCCAGCATGCGGCAACATTTTTCCGAGTTCATGAACCACGGCACTTTTTTCGCAATGCGGGAACACGTTCACGAAATTCGAATCGCGTACCAGATGGCGTGTCGTTACATTGATAATCAGCCACTTAGTAGTTCCTCGTACAGCAACCTGATTTTCTGCATCATATATTTCGAAGTCGCGCAGAGCGAAAACTCCGTCTACTCCTCTCGACCATGTGCGGACTCGGCAGCAGTCGTAAATGCGTGGGCACTGCAATATTTCGTAATACACGCGCGAAAGCACCCATGCCCTGCCCTCCCTCATCAGCGAGAAATAGTCGTATCCGGCATTGAGAGTGTGTTCTTCGGCAGTATCCTGAAATATCTGCGAAATGGCCGCAAGCGTGCATTTGCAGTTCCTGTCGGTGTGGAGCGGCTGTATCTTGCATGGCTGTTCCCAAACATTGTTTTCCATAACGCAACAAGTTTCTGTACATTACATTTTTTCAGGCACTTCTATGCCCAAAATACCCATCATGTTCTTTATGGCTTTAGAGACGAAAGCGCAAAGGTTGAGCCTGAACATCAGTACGTTGCGGTTTTCTTCTCTCAGAATCGGCGTGTCCTGATAGAAGCTGTTGAAACTTTTTGCAAGGTCGTACACATAGTTTGCAATCATTGCCGGGCTGTAGTTCTGTGCTGCCTGCGATATGGTTGCAGGAATGTCGTGCAGGAGCTTCACTATTTCACGTTCCTTGTCCGTAAGCGTTATTCCATTTATATCGAACGAATTGCCGGGGGTTATCTGAAGTTGGGCTTCTGCCTTTCTTATTATTGAACGTATGCGTGCGTGGGTATACTGAATGAACGGGCCTGTATTTCCGTTGAAATCGATGGATTCCTGCGGGTTGAAGAGCATATTCCTCTGCGGGTCGACTTTCAGGATAAAGTATTTCAGTGCACCCATGGCAAGGATGTAGTACAGGTGTTCCGATTCCTCCTTGGTCATTTCATCGGCGCGGCCACGTTCACGGCTTGTCTCTTCGGCGGTGGCCACCATTTCGGCTATCAGGTCGTCGGCATCGACGACGGTACCTTCACGCGATTTCATCTTGCCGTTTGGCAGTTCCACCATTCCGTACGAAAGGTGATGTATTTTCTTTCCCCATTCGAAACCGAGTTTTTCGAGAATAAGTTTCAGCACCGTGAAATGGTAATCCTGTTCGTTTCCGACTACGTACATCAGTTTTTCAGCACCGAAATCTCTGTTGCGGAGCTGTGCAGTACCGAGATCCTGAGTCATGTACACCGAAGTGCCGTCCTTGCGGAGGAGCAGCTTCTGGTCAAGGCCGTCGCCTGTGAGGTCTGCCCACACGGATCCGTCTTCCTTACGAAAAAGGACTCCCGATTCCAGACCTTTCATAACGGTTTCTTTTCCAAGCAGATAGGTTTCCGATTCGTAATAAATCTTGTCAAAATCTATGCCGAGACGTTTATAGGTAACGTCGAAGCCTTCGTAAACCCAGCCGTTCATGGTTTTCCAAAGCTGGTATACTTCGGGGTCTTTGGCTTCCCATCTGCGCAGCATGGACTGTGCTTCGAGCATGAGCGGGGCTTTCTGTGCGGCTTCTTCCTCGCTGAGTCCCTGCGCCATGAGTTCTTTCTGTTCCTCCTTGTAGTGCTTGTCGAAAAGGACGTAGTATTTTCCTACGAGGTGGTCGCCTTTCATTCCCGAACTTTGCGGGGTTTCGCCGTTACCGAAGCGGAGCCATGCAAGCATGGACTTGCAGATGTGTATTCCCCTGTCGTTCACCAGATTGACCTTCTTCACATTGTTGCCGTCGGCTTTGAGCAGTTCCGACACCGACCAGCCCAGCAGGTTGTTGCGTATGTGACCGAGATGCAGTGGTTTGTTGGTGTTGGGCGACGAGTATTCGACCACGATTGGAGCGGCATTGCTGTCGGCTTTGCGGAAACCGAATTTTTCCTCACCGGCATTCTGTTTCACAAAATCTACCCAATACGACTGCTGTATCTCGAAGTTCAGGAAGCCCTTTATGACATTGAAGTTTTCCACTTCGGGGACTTCTGCCAAAACAGCCTCCCCTATTTCCTTTGCAACGGCCTCGGGCGATTTTCTTGCCTGTTTCACGTACGGGAACACCACGAGTGTAACATCGCCTTCAAATTCCTTTTTGGTTTTCTGCAGAACCACCTTATCTGCTTCTGCTTCAATATTGTAAATCTGTCCGAGTACCTTTGCGACAGCATTCTGCAACTTGCTTTCTATCATTGTTTTCTGTATTTTTACGTTCAAGAATTAACTTGCAAAGTTACGAAAAAAAAATCAGTTCTGCAAATTATATTTTTCTATGAAAAAACGCAGACGGACGACAATCAGCATCTTTGCAGATTCATTTTACTCTTCGGGCTTTTTCAATAATCCTGTACAAGCCGCACCGATTCGCCATAATAGCGTGGATTTTGCGATGAAGAATATGCTTCATGACTGCGAAAATACAGACAATAAGCATTGAAATTGTCCACAGCGACTGATGACCAATAGAATCCGCATGTACCGACGTTATTGATAGTGGTAGAGTTGCGGTTACCGGCTGCCGGAAGGAATACGGCACCATTGGCTTCCATCTGCTGCCATTGGGCTGCGGTATAGTTGTTACGCTGGGCATAGTACTGCGAGCCATTGCCCGAAGCCACACCGCTGTTGAAAGTAAGTCCGCTCGGCAAGACCCACGAATCGGGGAGAATCACAAGTCCGTTCACGCCGTTCACGCATGCCATGCCGAATTTCGTACCGGCGCTGGGACGTAACATAAACAGATAATTCCATTCAGCTTCCGTAAGTGTACGCCACAATCCCGGCCAATTGCCTCCGTTGCTTATGGGGTTGTACAGTCCCCAATCGAAATTGGTGCCGGACAAGTCGCCATTGCAGTTTCCGTAATAAGCCACATTGTTGGACGTGTACGGAAATTCGCTGTTGTAACCGCTTGTTCCCCAGCCGAAAAGGTCTATCCATCCGGCATAGGACGAAGATATGTTGGAGTTCGCATTTCCTATGATATCCCATTGATGCAAGGCGAAACGCCATGTACCGGCCGCGGTACCGCCACCTGCTACCGTGTGAGTCGTAGCGGTCGAACCTCCCCCCGTGGCACTCCACTGCAGGTTGCCTAGCGAAAAACGGACATACCTGCCTGTATCCACCGAAAAAACACCGGGCAACACACCGACCGTCGAGTCAACGAATGTCAACTCTATTTCTCCGCTGCCACGCTGTTCTCGAACGAGAACATCACTTTCGCATTTCTTGCTATTGCGTGTCGCATAACCGGTACACTGCAAAATGTCACCGTCGCGGAAAACCCTTATGGTAAAACGTTTCAAGGAGTTTTTGTCCAGACCCTTCACTGTCATGCTGTTTTTGCCCGCAACAGCGGTATTCACGAGTTTCACCGTACTGGTTCCCCGAGAAGTACGCACCGAGCACAGGTACACCTGCGGAATTTTCAGCGAGACATCGAAAAGGTACTTTCCTGCTTCCATAATCCGCGAGAATTCCACCACTTTCCGACCTGCGAGGTTGCAAATCTGTACGACAACGTTGTCGGCTTCCTCAAGATGAACGCTTACTGAGGTGTTTCCACAGAAAGGATTGGGATAAGCCTTGAGTTCAGCGTCGGAATTCCGGGCTTGAGCAAGTCCCTGTACCGAATCAAAAATAAGAACAGTGTCGGGATATGTCAAAACTTCTGCCCAACTGCGATAGAGGCTTTCAACTTTCACGGAATCCATTCTTACATAAGTCCCGTCGACCATGTGACCGGTAAACTTGATTACACGAGTCTGAGTCTGGGACACCGCTGTGGTGCACATCGCCACAATGAGGAAAAACAGCAGAATCTTTTTCATTGTTTTCAATACTTATGTTGTTTTTTTGCAAAATTACGAAAAAAAAATCATTTCTTCAAAATTTTTATGCGTAAAAAAAATGCAGGGAACTTTCTGTCCACTGCATACGATTATGAATACCGGATATTCGTTTTTATTTTGTAATATCCACATTTACCGGCACAAGCAGCTGTTCTCCGAACATATCACGCGGCAGGATACCCTTCTTACCCTGAGGTACAGGTTTTTCTATCCGCTTGAACAGACTTTCGAAATACGGAGACATCACCCCGTCACCGTTCTTAAAATCAATCGGATTGAGGCTGAACAGATGTCTTCCGTCCTTCACATAGGAATTGTACACCAGTTCGGAACAGTACACAGAATCGTTTTTAAGATTGAAATTAACATCGAACGGTTTTCCTAAAAATGTCTTTGCAGTCTGCACGAAACCGTAAACTCCGGCAGTGTCTCTGAGGCGTTTCACCTTGAAAACGAGTTCCGAACCGTCGGGAAACATGAAATCTTTCAGGTAATCGGCCAGCGGATAGCGTGCCACGCCACGTGCGAGTGTGGCATCGATTATGAACACGCTGTCGTTTTCCACATTGGCCACCGACACATGTATGTATTCGACTTTCGATGTATCGCCGTAGTTGACGGCAGTTGAATCAAGACTGTAATCTGACGGCACCAGAGCGAATATCAGATCTCCGTTCTGCAAGGTTTCAGGTTCGGCGACTTCCGCAACGGGTGCATTGTTTTTACTTCCACAGGAAAACATAACGGCAACGGCGAGCAGCGTTGCAAAGGTAATTTTTTTCTTCATGAGCGAACATTTTTAAACTAATGGGCTTCGAGCCAGTTTTCGCCGATATCAATGCCGAGTTCTACGGGTATTGAGAGCGACAGAGCGTTTATCATCTTGTCCGAAACGATACGTTTAACTTCCTCCAATTCAGGCTTATACACATCAAACACAAGTTCATCGTGCACTTGGAGAATCATTTTGGATTTCAGATTTTTCTTGCCGAATTCGGCAAAAATGCCGTTCATCGCAATCTTTATCATGTCGGCCGAAGTTCCCTGAATCGGGGTATTCACGGCATTGCGTTCGGCAAAACTTTTTATGTTGTTGTTTCTGGAATACAAGTCGGGGAGTTGCCTGCGACGTCCCATGAGTGTCTCGGCATATCCTTTCTGACGGGCTTTTTCAACCGAAGTCTCGATGAAACGCTTTATGTCGGGATACTGTACGAAATATTCTTCGATGAGTTCCGACGCTTCCTTTCTGGGAATGTGTAGCTGTTCGGAAAGGCCGAAGGCCGAAATGCCGTATATTATGCCGAAATTGACCGATTTTGCCTTTCTTCGCAGGTCGGCAGGGACTTCGTCGAGCGGAAGCCCGTATATTCTTGCCGCCGTGGCAGCGTGTATGTCGTATTTTTCCAGAAAGGCCTCCTGCATGTTCCTGTCGCCCGACAGTGACGCTATTATCCTGAGCTCTATCTGGGAATAGTCGGCAGCCAGCAGAACGTAGTCTTCGCTGCGCGGAACGAAAGCCTTGCGTATCTCCCGCCCACGTTCGGTACGTATGGGAATGTTCTGCAAGTTGGGATTACTCGAACTAAGCCGTCCCGTAGCCGTAACAGTCTGATTGTAAACTGTATGCAACCTACCATCGGCAGAAGAAATGAGTTTCGGAAAGGAATCGAGATATGTATTTATGAGTTTCGAAAGTGAACGGTATTCCAGAATCAGAGGCACGACAGGGTGTTTGCCGGCAAGTTTCTGAAGCACGTCCTCGGCAGTGGAGAACTGCTTCGTAGCTGTCTTCGGCGCCTTGTCCACGATTTTCATCCTTGTAAAAAGAACTTCGCCCAATTGCTTGGGTGATTTGATGTTGAAGCGTTCGCCTGAAAGTTCGTATATTCTGTTCTCAATGTCACGGCATTCTTCTTGCAGCGACATGGAATACTTCCGCAAATATTCGGTATCTATGCGGACACCCTCGTTTTCCATGCTCAGAAGCACGTCCACAAGTGGCATTTCCACGTCATAGAACAGATGTTCGTTGCCGATATCGGCAAGATTTTCAGAAAAAATCGGGTGAAGCCTGCACAAGAAATCCGCAAACATACAGGCGTGCCGTTGCAGCAAAGCTGCATCGATGGAGGCGAAATTGACTGTTCCGTCTTTCGATGACTTGTCTGCAATTTCAGGAACGGACTGCGAAAGCATGCTGCTGAAAATAAAATCGTAGCTGTGCCGCGATTCCGAATTGAGCAGATAATGGGCTATTTCCACATCGAAAATCTTTCCCGAAAAAGGAATGCCGTTCTTTGCCAGAATTTTCTTCAAGACTTTGGAACCATAGCATATTTTTTCAACATGCTCATTGTCAAGAAATTGCTTCAGCACATCAGAATCGGGAAGATTCGCAAGTTCGAAATAAAAAGCTTTTTCGGGTTCCGCTGCAAAAGCCACCGACCATATTTTTTCGCTGTCGTGCAGGAAATACACTGCTACCGGAGCCTGTTTTTCCAGAGATTTCAGACATTCTACGATTTCACTTTCATCATGCAGAATCCTGTATCCGGCATTTTCCGAAGCCATGTCCGATGTTTTCCGGTTTGCAGAAGAAAACAAATCGGGCTGTGAAGGTGCATCGAACAGTGTCGGCTGCGAAGGTGACGGCGTTGCCGGAGCCACGCTTTTCTGCATCATGGTCACCAGTTCGGGGTGTGTCAGCGAATAGTCGGTGAAAATCCTTTTCGAAAGGCTTTTAAACTCAAGCTCGTCGAAAAGTTCTTTCATGCGGCCGAAATCGGGCAATTCGAGTTTCAGTTCGTCTTCATTGAAATCGATGGGCACATCCAAAACAATGGTGGCAAGTTTTTTGGACAGCAATGCCTGTCCGATGTTCTGTTCCACGGCAAGGCGGAGCTTTTCGTTTGGTATCCTGCTGTAGTTTTCCACCAGATTTTCGATGCTGCCGAACTCGTTGACAAGTTGCTGGGCTTTTTTTTCTCCGATGCCGGGTATGCCGGGTATATTGTCGGCGGTATCACCCCAAAGTCCCAGTATGTCAATAACTTGTGAGCAGTTTGAAATCGAGAATTTTTCCAAGACCTCGTTCACGCCGAGAATTTCGTCTTTTTTGCCGAAACGGCGGTATATTTTTATGTTTTCGGTAACAAGCTGTGCGAAATCCTTGTCGGGAGTAACCATGAGTACTTCGAAGCCGTGCTGTTCAGCCTTGTGTGCCAATGTTCCGATAACATCGTCGGCCTCGTAGCCCTCGCAGGTGAGTATAGGTATATTGAATGCACCGATAACCTGCCGTATATAAGGCAGAGCCTGCTGTATATCCTCCGGCATTGCCTCGCGGTTGGCCTTGTATTGCTGATACATCTCGTGACGGAACGTCGGGGCGGCGAGGTCGAAGGCAACTCCGATATGTGTTGGGTTCTGACTCTTTATGAGTTCAAACAGAGTTGTCGTGAATCCCATTATGGCCGAAGTATTGAGACCCTTTGAAGTAATTCGCGGGGTACGGCTCAAAGCATAGTAGGCACGGTAAGTGATTGCCATACCGTCGAGGATAAGCAGTTTCTTGTTCATGACAGGTATTATAAATGACTGAAATGCAGCCGACGAGACTTACAGACCTCTTTATTTCAATGGGTTCTTTGTAAGTTCATCGTATTCTTTGCGGTTTCGGAGTATGGTGCAGGCAAGATATACGGCCCTGCGGAACGACTGTTCTGAGGCGATGTCCTTTCCTGCTATTTCGTAAGCCGTGCCATGAGCCGGCGATGTGCGCACGTATGGCAAGCCTGCCGTAAAATTGACTCCCTCGGTGAACGACATGAGTTTGAAGGGAATCAGACCCTGATCGTGGTACAGTGCGAGGACTCCATCGAAGTGGTTGAATTCCGAAGAACCGAAAAATCCGTCCGACGGATACGGACCGTAGGCGAGGATTCCCTTGTCGCTGGCTTCCTGAATGGCCGGAGCCACTATGCGCTGGTCCTCGTCGCCGTTCACGCCGTTGTCGCCGGCATGCGGGTTAAGTGCCATGACGGCTATTTTAGGACGCGTAATGCCGAAATCCCGTTTCAGAGAGTTGTTCATCACTTCAATTTTTTCAAGAAGAAGTTCCTTCGTTATCACGTTGGGCACGTCCTTGAGTGCCAGATGGCTTGTAACTATGCCTATCCGTATGCGGTCGCAAACCATCATCATGAGCGATTTGCTGTCGAATTTCCGCGACAGGTATTCGGTATGCCCCGAAAAACAGAAATGTTCGGACTGTATGTTCTTCTTGTTAATCGGTGCCGTTACAATGGCATCGACGTCACCGTTCTGGAGGTCGGTGCAAGCGTCTTCAAGGGCCTTGAGAGAAAGCTGTCCCGCTATCTGCGTCGATTTGCCGATATCTATCTTCACCTCGTCATTAGTGATGTTTATGATATTGAACTTGTTGTTCTGTGCCGATTTGGCGTCCTTCACACTTACGAAATTAAGGTCGTGCTGCGACAGAAGATTCTTGTGATAGGTCGCTATCTTCGAAGAACCGTAAAGCACAGGGGTACAGAATTCAAACATACGGGAATCGGAAAAAGATTTCAGGATAACCTCATAGCCTACACCATTGAAATCGCCATGACTTATCGCTATTTTTATTTTTTCTTGCATTGTATCTCTGTTTTTTTGTATGATAAAACTTATAAGCGGCGAAAAATGTCATAATTCCACACTCTCCGCAAAGTTTGCAAAGATACGATTTTTTTTTTGATTTTTAAAAACAAAATGGCAGTTTACGTTTTTTTACTCCAATTCAAATAATCTAAAACCTTGTTTTTCAGCCTCTTCCCTACTCGAAACAAAATAAACGCAATGTACTCCGGTACACAGGATTCCCGAAGCGTCGAATATTTCCACGTCTATGTCCGCAAGATTGCGGCGAATGCCGGCGAGTCTGGCACGGAGCGTTATGCATCCGTCGTTTATCTGCACCGGTTTTCTGTACCTCACTTCCATTTTTGCAGTCACACCCATGGTCTGCAACTTCCTGAAAACCACCCACGAAGCTATTTCATCGGCAAGGGCAGCCTGTATGCCGCCGTGCAGCATGCCTATCCAGCCCTGCGAATCCCGTGTGGGGTGCCACTTGGAGACGATTTCTTCGCCATCTTCGTAAAATTCCATCTTCAGTCCGTGCTCATTGTGCGGGCAGCAGCCGAAACAATTGTAATCGGGATGGTACAGCCAAGCATTCTTTATTCTTTTCATGGCTCATATAGTCCGTTGAGTTTCAATACCTTCCACATATATGGCACTGAACGGGCGTGCCGGGCAGAGATTTTCGCATGCTCCGCAACCAATGCAGCGTTCCTCGTTTATCACCGGGAATTGAGGGGAGTTCGGGTCGTCGGCAAACTGCGGAACCATCTGTATGGCACCGGTAGGACAATGTCTTGCGCAATTGCCGCAGGAAACACCTTCGGTCATGGGGAGGCAGTTTTTGGCAATCCAAACGGCAGTACCGGTCTTTATTGACGACTTTTCGGCTTTTGTAACGCGGGTTATCGCACCTGTAGGGCACACTTCCGAACACCGCGTGCATTCCGGCCGGCAGTAGCCTTTTTCGTAGCCTACCATGGGCTGCATGAGGTTCTCCAGCGATGTCGACGGACTGAGTACCCCGTTGGGACACACCGAGACGCAAAGTTGACATGCTGTGCAGTGATTTTCAAAATTCTTCAAACTCAATGCTCCGGCAGGTTTCACGGGTGTTTTCCGCTGTGCTTTCTGCTTTTCTTCGATGAGTGCGAGTCCTCCGTCAGTGGTTTTCTCCTGTGCTTCGAGAACTGCCGTGGCCGCCAGCATGGCCGAAACCGACAGGAAATTTCTTCTGTCCTTATCCACAACAGCTCCTTTTTCAGCAAGTTTGCGTGTATATTTTATTGCCCCCTGCTTGCAGTTCGAGATGCAGTCCATACATGCCACGCAGCGACTGTAATCGATGGCGTGGTTTTCGGGGTCGATGCATGAGCTTTTGCAGTTTCGTGCACATTTTCCGCATCCGTTGCATTTTTCAGTATTTATGACAGGTTTAAGGAACGAATATCTTGAAATGAAACCCAAAAAAGTTCCCACCGGACATACGGCATTGCAATATGTTCTTCCGCCACGCCATGCCAATACAAACACTGCGACGAATGTAACTGCAGCCACGATGAAGGTCGGCAGGCTTTTCACATACACGTCGACAGTGTAAAACGCGTAGCTGTCGGCTCTTTCGGCGAAATATGCCAAAACGTTGTTGCCCCACCTGTATATAGGCGAAAACAGTTCGGAGGCCATGCGGCCGAATGCACTGTAGGGTGCTATCAAACAGGCTATTGCATTCAATCCCAAAACCATAAGCAGTACAAAAATGACCAGAAATCCATATCTGAGCCATTTGTGTGCCTTACGGTAGTGGAAACGGTTTTTGCTTCGCTTGCCTGCAAACCACGAAACAATGTCCTGAAAAATCCCGAGCGGGCAGACTACCGAACAATATACACGGCCGAAAACAAGCGTAACAACAATCATGACCAATATGACCGCAACATTCAGTGCCAGCACCGCCGGCACGAACTGTATCTTGGCCAGCCAGCCGAAATACTGATGGAGACTCCCAGTAAAGTCAAGAAACAGCAAGGTTATCAATGCAAAAACGATTGCTGCTGTTATTGTTCTGATTTTCTTCAACATACGAAATTATTTTTACATACAACGGATTTGCAAAGTTACAAAAAAATACATCTCCATGCAAAGTTTTTTTTCAACCTTCAGCTTGAAAGACATACCGGTGAGGCCCATTCATCGGGAGCCGGGACGTTGTCCTACACATGATGAACGATGGAAACTCTCGTGACAGAAAGAAAAAAAGTCCTGCGGTTTTTTCCGCAGGACAATATCGTAGAAACATTCTTTTTTCTATCAGTCACCCAAAGTTGCAACCATGACGGCCTTAATGGTGTGAAGACGGTTTTCAGCCTCGTCGAAAACGATGCTGTTTCTGCCTTCGAACACTTCTTCCGTCACTTCCAGACCGTTGACGCCGAATTTGGCGTATACATCGCGGCCTACCTGAGTTTCGAGGTTATGGTATGCGGGGAGACAGTGCATGAATTTGCAGTTGGGGTTGCCGGTCATTTCCATCATCTTGGCATTAACCTGATAAGGCATGAGGAGGTCGATACGTTCCTTCCAAACTTCTGCCGGTTCGCCCATGGAAACCCAAACGTCGGTAGCTATGAAGTCGCTTCCCTTGACGCCCTTCTTAACGTCGTCGGTAATCATGACGCGTGCACCGCTTTCCTTGGCAATTTCCTTGCAACGTTTAACAAGTTTTGCATCGGGCTGGAGAGCCTTGGGAGCCACGAGACGGATGTCCATACCCATGATAGCACCGAAAGCGAGGTAGCTGTTTGCCATGTTGAAACGGCTGTCGCCGACATAAGTGAAGGCAACTTCTTCGAGAGGTTTGCTGGTGTGTTCCATCACCGTGAGGAAGTCGGCAAGCATCTGTGTCGGATGGCTTTCGTTGGTAAGTCCGTTCCATACGGGAACACCGCTGTATTCGGCAAGTTCTTCGACAATTTCCTGACCGAAGCCGCGATATTCGATACCGTCGAACATGCGGGAAAGAACACGGGCAGTGTCTTTCATTGATTCCTTAACGCCGATTTGCGAACCTGTAGGACCAAGATATGTCACGTGTGCACCCTGATCGTGTGCTGCACATTCGAATGCGCAACGGGTACGCGTAGATGTTTTTTCGAAAATCAAGGCAATGTTCTTGCCTTTGAGGGTCGGTTGCTCGGTGCCGGTGTATTTTGCACGTTTGAGGTCACGAGACAAGTTGAGGAGGAACTGAAGTTCTTCTTTTTTGAAGTCGATAATCTTCAGAAAATCGCGATTTCTTAAATTGTAAGCCATGTTATTTATTTTTATTGTTTTTAATATATTGATTTTAAAGCAATTATCCTTTCACTATACGTGTTCCGCAGTTCGGATTTTCAAGTTGTCCGGCTTCGGTTATGACACATTCCTTGCCGCCGTTTTCAATGAACATGATTCCGGCACGCACTTTCGGGGCCATAGAACCTTCGGCGAACTGACCTTCTTCAAGGTAAGCCTTTGCCTGCGAAACAGTTATGGTGTCGAGAGCCGTCTCGTTTTCCTTGCGGAAATTGATGTAAACTTTCGGGACATCGGTGAGTATGTAAAATTCGTCGGCCGATATTTCCGTGGCACAGAGTGCCGATGCCAGATCCTTGTCGATGACGGCCTCTACTCCGCGAACATAGTCGCTTTCCTCGACAACCGGTATTCCTCCGCCCCCTACGGTGACCACAACATTGCCTGCATTCACCAGCTGCTTGATTATCTTTATGTTGTTGATGCGTTTCGGTTTCGGAGAAGCCACCACTTTGCGCCAGCCGCGGCCCTTGGGGTCTTCCCTGTACTCCGCACCGGTTTCGGCATGGAGACGTTCGGCCGTTTCTCTGGTGTAGTATGGTCCCACGGGTTTCGTGGGGTTGTCGAACATGGGGTCGAGCTTGTTTACAGCCACCTGTGTCACAATGGTAACCACGTCTTTGCTGATATCATGTTTGGCAAAGGTGTTCCGCAAGGCGACCTCAATCATGTATGCGATGGAGCCTTGAGTCTCGGCCACACAGAAATCCATGGGCATGGCAGGCACGCCGAAATCTTTCGCACCAGCTTCGTGCTGGAGCATCACGTTGCCTACCTGCGGCCCGTTGCCGTGGCCTATAACCACGTTATAGCCGCGTTTTATGAGCATGCACAAGCACTCGCATGTCTGCTCGATATTTGCAATCTGCTCTTCAAATGTACCTTTCTGTCCGCTCCGCAGCAGGGCGTTTCCGCCGAAAGCAACAACAGCTAATTTTCTCATAAAACAGTATTTCTTTGATACTAAGTTAGTTATATTACATCTTCTTGTTTTTCAGAAACTGCAAATGTACACTTTTTTTCCGACATTGTCCACAAAATTTGCCTTTTTAATGTCCATTTAATCACAACTAACTGAAACTTATATAGTTATGTAACCAGTATAATATGCAAGCAATTTAAAAAAATTTTGTCAAAGAACATGGCAACGTACCCCGAAGAGGTGTCGTACCAAATTTCTGCATTGACTCAAAACCCATCGTGGTGTGCCGTATCGCAGGTTCTCAAGATGCAGACCCTGCAAGTCCGACTGCGAAAACATGAACGGTCTCTTCAGACAGTACATTCCGAAGGGAACATTCTTGCAAAACATTGATGATGAATACATTGAGATGATACAGTACAAAGCGTTGCTGTAATCTTTCAGACCGTGACAGGCACGTTCTGCCATCGTGGCAGCATCGCCCTTGTACACCTTGTCGTCATAGAGGTGCATAAGTAAGCGTCGTAGTCAGCACAGCCTTCCGCTATCTTCGGGGAGGGCAGCTCTTATCTGTCGGTCAGTTGGATTTCCAGTCTGTCGTCGGGCATTGTTGGATGGGTGCCCAGATAATTGAAGTATGCACTGTGGAAAAACGCGCGTAACTTCGTATGGATATCGTCGAGACTTGCGTCTAACAATAGTCTGGATGCCAGCTCAACCATGCTGGTGGCACCTTTCTCATCAAAAAAATCCAGCAGACCCTGAATGGCCGCATCGGCTTCTTCATAGTTTTTCTGCGGGGTGAAGAAATCCTCGTTGCCTTCGCTTGTGCGAAGGAGGAAGGTATAAAACACTCCTTCGAAACGCTCTTTCAGAAAGACCTCCAACTCATCCCTGTTCTTAAAGTTGAGGGTACCTCGAATAATGTCCCCCGCGACGCTCCATGCCTTGTCGGCTGCTGTCTTCATGTAGTACGCCGACAACTCGTGCCAATACCTGTCTCCTTTTGCCTCCAGATTGGCAACTCGCGGAACCCAGCAACGCTTCAGATTCTCTGACCAAAGTGTGAGCTTGCCGCCTTGGTCTATCGTACCTTTCCGATACGCGAGTGGCAGGTTCACCATGGAACTGGTGACAACACTGTAGATGGTTTGCAAACCACATGTGGCACTTGTGATGGATTGCATGTGCGAATGCCCACTGAACACTATGTCGATTCCTGCGGAGCACAAGTCATTGATAAGGCTCGCATTGTCGTAGTCGTATCTTGCATTGGCAATGTTGCTGCCCCGTATAAGCTGGGCGTTGTCGTAAAAATCAACAAGGTTATGGTGCATAGCCATTATTACACATCTGCCTTCCGCATGCGCCATTCCTGTCATCTCCGTTATCCATTCCACCTGTTCCCTTGACAGGCCTCCCTGTACTTTCAGTTCGTCTGCCGTATTCGGCTCGTTGGAGTTGACTCCGATGAAGGCGATGCCACTGGCCGGATACGCCATGTAGTCCAGCGATGCTCCGCGGCGCACCACGGCCTCATCGTAGCCGCAGCCGGCATAGATTTGGGCAAACTGTGCTTCTGTGGCACTCTCGGCAGGGAATGTCCTGCTGCCATCATAGTATAAAGAATGGGGATTGCCCATATCGTGGTTTCCCGGAATCACAAGGATTTTTGTACCTGTCTCTTTTTCAAGTTTGGCGAAAATGCCGGCAACATACTCATGGCAGATTATTTCTCCGTCCTTGGACATGTCACCACACACGATTACGAATGCAGGATGGTAGGACTTGATGCGTTCAATTGCAGCAGCAAGGATGGCACCACTTTCAGTGAGCAATTTGCATTCCCCTGCGTTGTATTCTTCGAATGCCTTACCATCATTTATCAAGAGAGCGGGATGCATGAAATGGAGATCGGAGAAAACCATGAACTTCAGTTTCCCGTCGGAATCCTCATACTGCGATTGGAGAACGTCCTTTTCGCACGAAACGAACAGAAAAATCCACATAACCATGACAACGGCATTAAGAAGCACTAGGATTTTGGATGACTTCATAATTCTTGATTCGGTAATTTAAGGCAGGTTCTATTTTTTACCTTTCTCCATTTTCCGGACAAGACAGCGAACCTGCCTTAACCGTTTTGCCCAGAAAATGATTTTGCATGCAACAACGATTTTTTGTACTATTATGTTAAAAATCAGTTAATTACAAAAAGCTGCCATCATGCACAACTTTCATGCAAAGTACGCAAAAATTCTTGATATATGCAAGCAATTTTCGAAAAATCTCGTCAAAGAAAGTTTTCATTAAGCCGTGAGAAAAGACTGCCTGTCATCTCTTCCGAAGCAAAAAAAACATTTCAGCATGCCAGTTATCTCTCTGGCAGACCTATTGACCAAGGCAAATATGCTCCCTGTTGATTCCGCCAACGGGCTGTATTTTTTCATTGAAAAACCGGCGAAAAACAGGACTAAAAGTTGCAGAATCTCTAAATAATTGCCATTGACAAGGGCTGAATCCTTTTTTTTTCGTATCTTTGCAGTCCGAAAATACAAGGCAAGACATTGAAAACCATTGAACTTTTATCACCTGCAAAGAATCTCGAATTCGGACGCGAGGCCATAAACCACGGTGCAGACGCCGTGTATGTGGGAGCTCCGGCATTCGGGGCAAGAGCTTCGGCCGGAAATTCCGTCGGAGACATAGAGAGTCTGACGAAATATGCCCACCGCTACGGAGCCAAAGTTTACGTAACGCTCAATACATCGCTGTTCAATGACGAACTGGAACCGGCCTCCAAGCTGATACGGCAGTTCTACGACATCGGCACCGATGCGGTCATCATACAAGACTTGGGACTGCTCGAGACTGACCTTCCTCCCATTGCACTGCACGCAAGCACCCAAACCAACAATGCGAGTCCCGAACGCATAAAGTTCCTTGAAAAAGTCGGGTTCCGGCGTGTAATACTCGCACGCGAACTGTCGCTGGAACAGATTGCCGAAATACGCAGAGAGACATCGGTGGAGCTCGAATGCTTCGTACAGGGCGCATTGTGTGTATCGTACAGCGGACAGTGCTACATGAGCCAGTCCATAAACGGACGGAGCGGCAACCGCGGAGTATGCTCCCAGCCGTGCCGTTCCACATACAACCTGTACAATGCCGAAAACAAACAGCTCGTACACAAAAGGCACCTGCTTTCGCTGAAGGACTTCAACGCATCGGAACACCTGCAGGAATACATCGACATGGGAATATCTTCACTGAAAATAGAAGGCCGGCTGAAAGACATCTGCTACGTAAAGAACATAACAGCCTACTACCGCAACCTGCTTGACGGCATAATAGCCGGCGACGGCAGTCTGAAAAAATCATCATCGGGAAAATGCGTATTCTCGTTCCAGCCCGACCCCGAACGCACGTTCAACCGCGGATTCACCGATTATTTTCTTAAAGAACGCCAGCCCATGGCCTCGATGAACACCCAGAAGTCCATAGGCAAGAAAACGGGTACGGTGCTGCGCATCGAAAAGAACTGTCTGGTGTGCCGCACGCTGTTTCCCGTAACTGCAGGCGACGGACTCTGTTTCATGAACTCCCATGGTACATGGGAAGGATTTCTTGTAAACAAAGCAGAAGGCAACAGACTGTATCCCAACAACTTGCCCGACAGCATCACTGCCGGCACCGAACTTTTCCGCAACAACGACATAGCTTTCGAAAAAGAGGTTAGCAACGGCAAGTCGGCTCAACGCAAGGTGGACGTGAATCTCGTTTTTGCCGAAACAAGTGACGGATTCATGCTCTCTGCCACCGACGAGGACGGAATATCGGCCACAACAACATTGTCCTGCGAAAAACAGGAAGCCCGGAATCCCGACAAATCGGCCGAACAGATCGGCACCCAACTGCAAAAAACCGGTGACACCGTTTTTTCGGTGCACACATTCAAAAACCTGTGCGGCGGAACCTTCTTCATACCTGCATCGCAACTCAACGAACTGCGACGCCGGTGTCTGGAAGAACTCACAATCATGCGCGAAAAGCATTTCAGCCCTGCCGACTCCGTACTTGAGAAAAACGACTTCCCGTATTTTGAAAAGTCAGTCGATTACAGAGCCAACATTTTGAACGACAAGTCATTGCAGTTTTACAAAAGACACGGAGCAGAACCCTTGGAACCCGGTGTGGAAAAAAGCGGAGAATATGCAGACAAAGCACTGATGACCACCAAATACTGCATACGCTACGAACTCGGGCAGTGCCTCAAGAGACACGAAGTATCTCCCGAATTCCGTTCCGACCTGTACCTTGAAAACAACGGCCGCCGCTACCTTCTGAAGTTCGACTGCAAGAAATGTCAGATGCAAATCTTTTTGAACGGAAACCCTAACCAAACGACAACAGCAATTTTATGAAGCAATTTTCACGAGGCACGATTGCGGTGGCGGTTCTCATCCTTTTCACCATACAGATGCAGGCAGCACGCCACACCATAAGCGGTTCGGTGGTGGACAATGCTAGCGGAGAGACGCTTATCGGTGCCACAATTTTCGACAAGCTTTCAGGCAAAGGCACCATCACCAATGCCTACGGATATTTTTCGCTTCCGCTGAACGCCGATTCGGTGAACCTTTACATATCGTTTGTGGGCTACGAGACCCAGATTCACTGTTTCAGGCTGAAAAAAGACACCACGCTCAACATAAAGCTCAACGGCAACATAAACCTACAGGCCGTAGTGATAAAAGCCGAACGCGAACACGACCTTAAAGGTGCCCAGATGAGTGCCGTGGAGATAGGTTCCGACGATGTAAAGTCGACACCCACTATGTTCGGCGAAGCCGATGTGATAAAGACGGTACAGCTGATGCCGGGCGTACAGTCGGGCAGTGAAGGCACCACAGGGATGTACGTCCGTGGAGGCGGACCCGACGAAAACCTCTATCTCCTCGACGGGATACCCATCTACAACGTGGACCATGCATTCGGATTCTTTTCGGCATTCAACCCCGATGCCATAAAGGACATAACCCTCTACAAAGGCAGTTTCCCCGCACATTTCGGAAGCCGCCTTTCCAGCGTGCTCGACATATACACCAACAACGGCAACGACCAGAGTTACCACGGCTCGGCAAACATAGGACTCATTTCCGCAAAAATAAATTTCGAAGGCCCCATTGTCAAGGAAAAGACTACTTTCAACGTATCGGCACGCCGCACATACCTCGACATTTTCACCCGTCCGGTCATAAAATACATTCTGGAAAGCGACATTGACGCAGGATACTGGTTCTACGACATAAACGCCAAAATCACCCACAAGTTTTCGGACCGCAGCAGGCTTTTTGCCAGCTATTACATGGGAAACGACGTCATCTCGATAGGTTTCGACGAAGGACAGTACGCCAACATGGACATGGACTACGTGTGGGGCAACATTGTCGGTTCCCTGCGCTGGAACTACATGATCAACAGCAAGCTGTTCATGAACCTTACTGGGGCATATACGCGCTACAAGAATGACGTCATTTTCACTTTCAACACCACGGCGGCACAGGCCGAAAACCTCGAATTCCAATACCGTTCGGGCATTCAGGACCTTTCGGCACGCATCGATTTCGACTACGTACCGGCCGACAACCATTCCGTAAAGTTCGGCGGCACATACACTTACCACATATTCACACCCGACGTCATAGTCGTAAAGACCAACGAAATCGACACCAACACCACCGACGACAAGACACGTGCTCACGAAATAACCGTTTACGGCGAGGACACGTGGAACATAAGCCGGTGGCTCCGTGCCAACCTCGGACTTAACTACAGCGTTTTCAATGTGGATGGCAAAACCTACCAGTCGCTGCAGCCCCGTGCAAGCCTGCGTTTTCTGGCAAACGACAATCTGTCGTTCAAACTCGGATACGCATACATGACACAGTACGTGCATCTGCTGTCGAACAGCAACATCAGCCTTCCCAGCGACCTTTGGGTTCCAAGCACCGGCAAAGTCGCCCCGATGAACTCCAATCAGGTGGCGGGCGGCATGTTCTACAAACTCGAAAACATTGCCGAGTTTTCGGCCGAAGGATACTTCAAATACATGAACAACCTGATAGAATACCGCGACGGAGCCTCGTACATGTTCTCCGAAGAGAAATGGGACGACCTCGTGGCCTTGGGCGACGGATGGTCGTATGGGATTGAATTCATGGCAAAACGCAATATCGGGAAAGTTACGGGCTGGATTGCCTACACTTGGTCGGAAACCGAACGTCTGTTCGACCGCGAAGGTCAGGAACTGAACCGCGGAATAGCTTTCCCCGCCAAATACGACCGCCGCCACGACATTTCAATAGTTGTTTCGTACAAACCGAACAGAAAAATAGATTTTTCGGCCACATGGGTGTTCAGCACAGGCAACGCCATGACTCTCGGCATGCAACGCTATCAGGGCATTGAACCCGACAATTTGGGAATACTCAACTCCATAACCTACATCGAGAGCCGGAACAACTACCGTATGCCGAACTACCACAGAATGGACGTGAGCGTGAACTTCAACAGGACTCTGAAACACGGCGAACGCACGCTCAACATAAGCATATACAACGTGTACAACCACAAAAACCCGTATATGCTCTACACTTCGGGCAACAGGCTCATGCAACTTTCCATTTTCCAGATAATTCCGTCTGTTTCCTATGCTTACAAATTTTAAAAGGACTTTTATGATGAAAAAAACGGCACATAACTTAAATTTATTTATTATCATTACATTAACCCTATTCGCTTCCTGCAAGACGGAAGTCGAGTTCGACGGCGACATGACTGCCCAGCTGCCGGTCATGAACGCCGTTGTGTGCGACGGCGACACTGCCCTTTCGGTAAGCCTTACAAAAAGCAAGTTTTTCCTCAACAGGCACAGTTTCGAAACCATCGACGACGCCACTGTCGTTCTCTCGTGCAACGGTGCGCAGTTTTCTCTCAGCCACTCCGGAAAAGGCACATACACCCTTGTCAGGGACTTCTGTCACGGGGACAGGGTGAGCATTTCGGCTCAAATACCATCTTTCTCCACCGCTCTGGGCACCGGCACTCTGGAAATCCCGCGTAAACCGGAAATCACCGCTGCCGAAATAATCTACAACAACGACAGTTCGAAATACATACACCTCAGATTTCTCAATCCCGCCGACGAAGAGAACTTCTTCCAGATACGCATCTACAAAAACGGCAACGCTTCGGGCATGTATCTGTACTGCTACGACGAATGCACCATAAACATGAACTCCAACTATGCGTCGAACAACTACGGCAGTCGCATCATGTTCCCCGACACCAAACTTTCCGACACCTGCGACGTAAACCTGTACTTCATCGAGTTCGGCGATGACGATGACGGGCTCAAAACAGAGACCGACAGCTACACCGTTGTGTTGGAAAGCCTCAACAGCGACCTGTACCGCTATTGCAGAAACATTGCCAACGCCAGCAGCGACGGCGGCGGCGGCAGTTCCTTTACCGAACCCGTGCAGGTGCACTCAAACATAAAAAACGGTCTGGGTATTTTCGGCACCAAAGCCGTATGCAAGACGACGGTGACAGGCTGATTCAGCCCTCCAGATTCTTTTCAAGCACGATAATCCTGTCCATCTCAAATCCGCGCGACAGCAGAAAGGCCGACAGTTTCTGCCTACGTACGAATACATTTTCTTCAGCCGACAGCTTTTCCCATTTCGACAGAGCCACCTCTTCCATGATTCTGACGTAGAGTTCTTCGGGGATCTCCTCCAGAGCCTTCCGTATGCAGCTGTCGGGAATGCCGTGCTGCTTGAGTTCGAACCGTATCTTCTGCTTCCCGCAGTGTCCAAACTTCACCTTGTCGTTGGTAAAAGCCGAAGCATAACGCTGTTCGTCTATGAAACGCTCGTCCTCGAGATTTTCCAAGATGCGGGCAATTTCCGTATCAGGCACGTGCCACGACTGCAGCTTTTTACGCACCGAAAAACGGCACTGCTCCGAACGTGAGCAGTACATCTCTATTCTATCTTCGATAACCGAAATGTTTTCCTTATTGTAAACCATTATCTTTCAAGAAAATAAAAAGAATATCCTATCATCTGCCATTCTGCAAAGATAAGATTTTTTTTGTTGCCGGCATTTTTTTTTGCCACCTTCTCGTTATGCTCTATGATTATTTTACACTGAAGTCTCAACATATTAAATCTGATGTTATGAAATACTTGTTGTTATTGGTTTTGCCGCTGTTGCTCGACAACGAACCCGAAAAGCCCGCCGTTAAGGAATCCGTGAAACAGGCTGCCGAAAATCCAATTGATAAAGAAAACTGTACCTACAAAGGCATTCCTCTCTATGGCAAGGTTAAGGTTGTTAATAGCGGTGCTGATTTTAAAGTGTTTGTAACTAACGTAACATTGCAGGATGTTTTGGAAGTTCAGACCGTTACTTGTGGTGCATTCAGATGTGGACAATGGCAATTTGTGAACGCTGGTCAAGATTTCACTATCCAGTATGTGCATAGAGGATCTGAAGACTTCCAAGTTCGATTTGTTAGTTCTGGGCCTGGTATTGTCCATTAGTTTTCCTCCACCAAAAAATCGTAATCGGTATCGCTGCAAAGGTGAGTGTGAACGGCATTACGTTCAGAAATCCTGAAAATTCATTTGTCTGCATGGAGTTTTTTCCGTAATTTTGCAGTGCCGAAAAGTTACAGATTGTCATGATAACAATATTGTCCATAATAGTCACATTGCCGATAGTTATAATATTCCTCATTATAGCCATTAAAAAAGGATGGGGAGATGGTGATATACCGGATTTAGGCTTATAGATAATTATCGCGTATAAATTGTTTTACTCGAAAACGCCATTGGCTAACGGGGAAAAGGTAATACTGCATGTAGCATGCAGGACAATACAGGAATGCACAGAAATTGTACTTGTATGCAGCCACGAGAGTACTACCCATATACGTGGAAAATCCCCAACAAGAGAGCATGAACCAGCCCGCAGCTCATTGAGAATTTCCGCCTGTAGAATTACAACTTTTTTTTCTAAACTTACAAAATAAAACGCTGAAAAAGGCAAGTTCTGTGCAATGTGTCCGACATTCGGTTTTATTTTTGCGGAGTTATCCGTTTTTTTTCGTATCTTTGCAGGTGCTTTTTTCATCACCACAAAAAAAGCAGACAACTAAGAATCAGTAATTTATAAAAAAACAATAATGAAAATCAACACAAAGAAAATCTGGACACATGTGGCCGCAGTAGCAATATGCTTCGTGGTTGCGTGCATTTATTTTTATCCCATACTGGGTGGCAAAGCCCTGCTTCAGGGCGACATCCAGAGTTCTTCGGCCATGTCGTACGAACAGGAACAATACCTCAAGGCGACAGGCGAGCACACGCACTGGGCACCCGCCATGTTCGGCGGCATGCCGAGCTACCAGATTTACAACGAACAGCAGCACTCGGTTTTCACGGCAATAAAGGAAGGTCTCATAATGCGCAACATGGGCTGGCACCAGAATATAGCGATAGTGTTCCTGTACCTGATGGGCTTTTATATTGCCCTTGTCGCACTGGGTGTAAATCCGTGGCTCAGCCTGCTCGGAGCGCTGGCCTTCGGTTTGGGCAGCTACAACATAATCATCATCGAGGCAGGGCACGTCACCAAAGGCTGGGCAATATCCATGATAGCCCCCATTCTGGCAGGCATGCTTCTCATCTTCAAGCGTAAATACGTATGGGGAGCCATACTCTTCACCCTCGCTACCGGCCTACAGATTACATTCAACCACATACAGATAACCTACTATACGGTAATCATTGCCGCCATACTTGGCATCGTATATTTCATATACGCCATACGTGACAAACATTTGAAGCAGTTTTTCACCGGTGTCGGCGTACTGCTCATAGGCTGCGTGTTTGTGCTGGCCACCAACTCGCGGCATCTGCTTGTAAATCAGAATTATGCAAAACACACCATGCGTGGAGGCTCCGAAATAACGGTCACACCCGAAGACCTCTACGAGGACGGTGAACCGAAATCCATAGCCGGAGAAACATCGGGTCTCAACATTGACTACGCCTACAGCTGGAGTTACGGCAAGGGCGAGACGTTCACACTGCTTGTACCGGGATTATACGGCGGAGGCTCAGGCGAACGCGTAGGCAAGGACTCCGAATTCTACAGGAACTTCCGCTCCGAACAGGCACCACTCTACTGGGGCGACCAGCCATTCACATCGGGACCGGTATATTTCGGCGCCATAATCATATTCCTGTTCATCGCAGGTCTGTTCCTCGTAAAAGGTCCCGAACGCTGGTGGCTGCTCATCGCAACCGTTCTGTCCATAATGATGTCGTGGGGCAAGAACCTCTTCGGATTCAACGAATTCCTGTTCAACAACCTGCCCTTCTACAACAAATTCCGCACACCGTCCATGAGTCTGGTCATTGCCAACGTCACGATGGTAATCATGGCCGTACTTGCACTGAAAGCCATTTTCGATGCCAAGAACAACCCTCAGAAGGAATCTTCGGCCGACGACCGCCGGAAAATCAACGTCGCCCTGTACGTATCCGCAGGAATCACCGCCGGCCTGTGCCTGATATTCGTACTGTTTGCCGGAACGTTCAGCTACACCGGACTCAGCGACGAACAAATGGCCATGCAGTACGGCAACAACTGGCAATACATTCAGGACGCCCTATTTGCCGACCGCAAATCGCTGCTTGTAGGCGACTCGTGGCGTTCGCTGCTGCTCATAGTAATTGCCACCACAGCACTCTGGCTTTTCGTGAACGACAAATTCAAGAAAATGTGGCCAGCCGTAACCATACTCATCGCACTTGTAGTATTCGACCTCTGGGGTGTTGACAAACGCTACCTCAACGAAAACAACTTCGTGAACAAGAACGCACTCCAGCTCTATCCTACCGAGGACGACATGGCAATTGACCAGTACGCCGCACAGTTCGGCGACGAGGACTACCGCGTTCTCAACCTCGCCTGCAACACGTTCAACGACGCGAAACCTTCGGCATTCCACCACCAGATTGGCGGATACAGTGCCGCAAAACTCCGCCGCTATCAGGACATTATCGACTTCTACATTTCACGCCACATAAATCCCGAAGTGCTCAACATGCTCAACACCCGGTATTTTGTCATTCCCGACGGAAAAGGCGGAACTGCCATACAGCGCAACGTCGCAGCACTCGGCAACGCATGGTTTGTCGACAAGTACATACTCGCCGAAAATGCCAATGCCGAAATCCTTGCACTCAACAAACTGAAACCTGCCGACACTGCCGTCATAGGCAACGACTTCGCTGACTTTGTAAAGGGTAAAGACCTGTCTCGCGACAGCAATTCTGTCATAGAAATGCAGCACCAGAAGCCCTACAACCCCGATTACGTAGTGTACAAGTCGAAGACTGCAAAAGAACAGCTGGCAGTTTTTTCGGAAATTTTCTACGCTCCCGACTGGGTTGCATACATCGACGGCCAGAAGGCTGACTACTTCCGCGCAAACTATATCCTCCGCGCCATGATAGTCCCCGCTGGCGAACACACTATCGAATTCCGCAACGAAGCACCGCTGCAGAACAAGATGGATAAGGTAACTCTGGTCAGCTCCATTGTCATGCTGCTTGCCATTGCCACAAGTCTGGTAATCTACTACCGCAGAAAAAAAGAAAATGCAGGAAACGAAGATATTGACAATCAGACTGTTACAAAATAAACAAAAAAAATATCGTTCAAAACTTTGCCAATTGCAATAAAAAACGTAACTTTGAAGGCTTGTACAATGGTTGCACGGACATGGTTTTTCGATTGCAAACAATTGTAAATGAAAAAATTAAAACAAAACAATAAATAAAATAAAAAACTCAAAAAATGAAAATACCCACAAATTTAAAGTATTCAGCAGACGACGAATGGTTGCGTATTGAAGGCGAATTCGCATACGTAGGAATCACAGATTACGCACAGCACGAATTGGGCGACATAGTATTCGTTGACATCACAACCGAAGGTGAAACTTTGGATCAGGACGAAGTTTTCGGCAGCATTGAAGCCGTTAAGACCGTAGCTGACCTCAAATTGCCGGTTGCAGGTGAAGTAGTTGAAGTAAACGCAGCATTGGAAGCCGATGCAGCTATAGTAAACAACGATCCTTACGGAGAAGGCTGGTTAATCAAAGTTAAGATGACCGATCCGGCACAGGCTGAAGGCCTCATGGATGCTGCTGCTTACACAGCAAAAATCGGTGCTTAATCACCCAATCTTCGGAAAAATATCAGGGGAAAGTTGCGACATACTTTCCCTTATTTTTTTACATGAAAAAAATTTTTACCATGAAAAGAACTATTCTTTTTTTTGCAGTACTGCTGCTTGTTACGACTGCAAAGTCGCAGGACACGGTCTTCGTACGCCAGACCATACAAGACCTTTCGTCTCCCGCTTTCCATGGCCGTGGACTGGCTTTCGGTGGAGACAGCATAGCCGCCGACTACCTTGAAAAGAAATTGCAGGAACTCGGAGCACTGCCGTTTGACGGGAAATATTCGCAACACTACAAATTCAACGGCTTTGCCATGGAAGGCGGCATCAGTGTCAGACTCGGCAACAATGAACTGAAACAGAATGTCGACTACCAGTTCGCAACCTACTCAAAATCGGTAAAATCGAGAAGGCTGAAGGTCATTGAAATACATCCCGCCATGCTCAACAACGAACACCAGATGAAAGCATTCTGCCATGCAAAAAAAAATATTCTGAAATCGAGTTTCGTATATATCGAAGGAGCATTAGATGCAAACAAATACGACAAGACCACACTCAAAAACATCAACCGCATACACAATGAAAACGTTCTGGGGTGCCGCGGTTACATATTGGGGTGCGACAAATTCCCGACAATGTCGGTAAGCGGGAACACTTTCGCCCGCGACTACTCGGTGATTTACATAAAGGACTCCCTGATGAAGAATACCTTCGACAACACCACCTTCCCAAGCCGTAAGAACAGCCTCGGCACGTTCTTGGACATAACGTTCAACAACCGTTTCTTCGAACACACCGCCCGCAACGTGGCAGGCTACATAAAAGGAACCGAGAATCCCGACAGTCTCTATGTCTTCACTGCCCACTACGACCACATAGGAACCATGGGCAAAATATTGTACCCGGGGGCTCACGACAATGCCAGCGGCACCGCTGCAGTCCTTGACCTTGTACGGTATTTCAGGCAGCATCCGCCAAAATACTCGGTGGCTTTCGTATTTTTCAGTGCCGAAGAATCCGGTCTCTTCGGATCACAGCACTTCGTGAAAAATCCCATGCTCGACATCTCGAAGGTAAAACTCCTCGTAAACATCGACATGTTCTGCGGAGGTGACGACGGACTAATGATTTTCAACGCCATGGACGAAAAGACACGCGACGTATGCGAACGCTTCAAGGTTGTCAACGAAAAAGAAAATCTCGTAAAAGAAGTTGTTCTCCGCAAAAACTCGCCCAACAGCGACCACTATTATTTTTCAGAACTCTGCCCTGCCATATTCATACTCTCGATGGGCGGCGAGTTCGGCGGCTACCACGACCCGTTCGACACCTGCGAACGCTGTCAGATAAAGCATTACGACGATATGTTCAGACTACTTCTGCACAGCATCGGGCTGGAATAAGAAAAAGCGTTGAACATATTCAACGCTTTTTTTCTTAAAATAAACAATGTACTGTCAAAAATAATTTTCCACGGCCGGTGTTTCTTTCTCAAAAAACGTGTAATTTTGCAAAAAAAACGAGCAGATGAATCTTTTTGTAAACACACCGATAGAATACCTGAAAACCGTAGGTCCCGCACGTGCCGAACTTCTGCGGCGCGAACTCGGGATTTTCACGTTCGGCGATCTGCTCAACTACTTTCCATTCCGCTACATAGACCGCACCCACTTCCTGCACATAAACCAGATACAGGAAACCAGCAACTACATTGTAACAAAAGGATTCATCACCGGCATACGCACCGTGGGAGAAGGTCGCAAAATGCGTCTCACAGCCATTCTCCGCGACCAGACGGGCAGCATTGAACTTGTATGGTTTCAGGGCATAAAATGGGTGATGGAATCACTGAAATCCGACACCGAGTATCTTGTACTGGGACGGCCTACCGCATTCAACGGATGGCTGAACATAGCCCATCCCGACATGGAACCGGTAAAGGCAGAGCACACCTCCGTGGCACAGTCGTTCATACCGATATACTCTTCTTCCGAAAAGCTCAAAAACCGCGGATTAAACACCAAAGGCATCTCGAAGCTGATTTCCGTACTGCTCGGCGATGCAAAGGGAAAGATTCCAGAAAACCTTCCTCAGTCAGTTCTGCAGAAATACGGCCTCATGCCGCGCGAGCAAGCCATTTTCAACATACACTTCCCACAAAACGACATGCTGAAAGACCAAGCAGTCCGCAGGCTGAAATTCGAGGAGCTATTCCTGATGCAGGTAGAGTATCTTTATGCAAAGTCGGAACGCAGGCAGAAAAACGCTGGTCTTATATTTCCAACAGCAGGCAGCTATATCGGCGAATTCTACAAGACACTGCCTTTTGAACTCACCGGTGCCCAGAAACGCGTGGTACATGAAATTTTTACCGACATGAAAACCGGCTACCAGATGAACCGGCTCCTGCAAGGAGACGTAGGCAGCGGCAAAACGCTCGTGGCATTGCTGTGCATGCTCATTGCATGCGGCAATGGATTTCAGGCATGCCTCATGGCACCAACGGAAATACTTGCAACACAACACTTTACAGGAATATCAAAATTCCTCGAAAACCTCGACCTGAAAGTGGAGCTGCTCACAGGTTCCACGAAACCATCCGGAAAAAAGAAGCTCAAAGAACGCCTTAGAAACGGGGAAATAAACATACTCATCGGCACCCATGCCCTGATTGAGAGCGATGTCCAGTTCGAAAACCTCGGACTCGTCGTCATCGACGAACAGCACCGTTTCGGTGTGGAACAACGTGCCAAGATGTGGACAAAAAACCACATTCCTCCGCACATTCTGGTCATGACAGCCACACCGATTCCACGTACACTGGCAATGACCGTGTACGGCGATCTCGACTGCTCCGTCATCGACGAACTGCCACCGGGCAGGAAACCCATCAGAACAATACACCAATACGACTCCGACCACGGAAAGGTTTTCAATTTCATGAAGCAGGAAATTGCCAACGGACACCAGATATACGTCGTGTACCCGCTCATCAACGAATCGGAAAAACTTGACCTCAAGAATCTGATGGACGGATACGATACCATAACCGAATGTTTTCCACTTCCGCAGTACCAGACCAGCATGGTTCACGGACAGATGAAACCTGCCGACAAGGATTTCGAGATGGAACGGTTCAAGAAAGGCCAGACGCACATAATGGTTTCCACCACCGTCATCGAAGTAGGTGTCGATGTTCCCAACGCATCGGTAATGGTGATAGAAAATGCCGAACGTTTCGGGCTGTCGCAGCTGCACCAGCTTCGCGGACGCGTGGGTCGTGGTGCAGAGCAGTCGTACTGCATTCTCATAACCTCTACAAAGCTCACCTCCGAAGGACGGGCAAGAATAAAGACCATGGTGGAATCGACCGACGGATTCAAAATTGCCGAAGCCGACCTCAAACTCCGCGGTCCCGGAGACTTGCAGGGTCTGCAGCAAAGTGGAGTCATGGACCTGAAACTGGCAAACATCGTGCTTGACGAAGCCATCGTACGCGCAGCCCGCGACACCGCTGTTGAAATTCTTGACAATGACCCTAAACTGCAGTCAGACAGCAATGCCTGTCTGAGAATGCACATAAATGAAAAGAACAAAGGAACGGTGAATTGGGGTCGGATTTCGTAAAGGGTTAAAACATTCCCGAACAAATTCCGCCGCAATTTGAGGTTCTCGCTCCCGTAACCGAACTCAGGCAGTTGCTTTCGCCACGCATCCGCAATACGCCCAAAAATGCAAATATCATCGCCTCCTTGTAGTTTATTATCATGCTGTCGGGCACCGTTATCCTGCAACCCGTGCAATTCCGCAGACGTTCAACCAGAAACCTATTGAAGGCTCCCCCACCCGTCACTACAAGAGTTTCCAAGCCGTTGCCGTTAAGCACGCCGGCAATCTGGCGTGCGATATGTTCGACCGAAGTTGCCAGAGCATCGGCGACGGATATTTCCGATTCCTCCACCAGTGGCAGGAAATACTGTAGAAACCACTCCTTTCCCAGTGATTTGGGAGGATCCTGTTCATAATACTGCAACGCGTCGAGCCGTGCGAGAAGTCCATTGTTTACCGAACCCGATTGTGCTATACGGCCGTCTTCATCGTACTTTTTACCGAGTTTTTCGGCCAGATGATTGAGTATCATGTTGCAGGGCGATATGTCGAAAGCTACACGCCGACCGTTTTCAGTAAATGAAATATTGGCTATGCCGCCAAGGTTGAGACACGACCGGTATTCGGCAAAAAGCAGTCTGTCGCCTACAGGTACCAGCGGTGCTCCCTGTCCACCGAGAGCCACGTCAAGAGTGCGGAAATCACCGACAACCGGCAAGGCCGTCGCGGCCGCTATGGCGTTTATATCGGCAATCTGCGTAGTAAGTCCCAGTTCAGGACGGTGGAACACCGTATGCCCGTGCGAAGATATGAAATCCACATCACTGCGGCAGATGGCGTGATCCGTCATGAATTCATTGACTTTTTTCCCGAAAAGATGACCCAATTCGACATTGGTCAAGGCATATTCGAAAGCAGAGGCGTTGTCCAGATTCTGCAGTCGCGATTTCCATTCTTCTGAATATGGAAAAGTGCAGGCACACAGTATTTCATAAGACCAGCTGCCGGAATTTTCAGTGAAATGGCAGAAAGCCACATCCAAACCGTCGAGCGACGTCCCCGACATCAGGCCAATGACACTGTAATCTGTTTGCATATATGAAATATATAAAAAAAGTCGGGGTGAAAAGACTCGAACTTTCGACCCCTTGCACCCCATGCAAGTGCGCTAGCCAACTGCGCCACACCCCGAACTTTTGCTGTGTTTAACGGATTGCAAAAGTACTACTTTTTTTCGTTCCTGCCAAAATTTTTTTGCAAAAAAAGTCTATTTTTTTACAACACACTGATTTACAGAATACTTTTAAAAAGTTTTTCAAGACAGTCATGCCTCAAAAAGCCGGCATATTTCATGTCTTTCCATTCTTTTTTCCAAAAATCAGACTGCAAATACGGTGTTTTCCACTGCGGAACGATGAACAAAAAACTCATTTACTTTTGCTCAATTAAAAAAAACTTTGTATCTTTGCACCCGGTTTCCGCAAGGAACAAAGGCTTTATTTTTTTTAATTTACACGTTATGAAAAAAGACGTATTACTTTGTATAACCGCAATAATTGCGATAGGTCTGACTCCTGTTTCGGCACAGAATCGCCGCAGTCACGGCAAGACCATGACATTGAAAAACAACCGCGAAATCACCGTCGGGAAACATGCCAAGAAGGCAGTATTCTCCAAAACGACCGCCATTTTCAGCGAGGATTTCTCCAACGGACTTCCGGGCGACTGGATTACGGCAGACAAAGACGGCGACGGCTTCGGCTGGGAATACGACAACGTATTCACCAACACGATGGTTTCGTACTCATACGACAACGACGGTGCGAGTCCTCTGAATCCGGACAACTACCTCATTACACCGCAGGTTGCCATGCCTGTTGGTTCCGGTGCCGTTCTGTCGTTTGACATCGCTGCACTCGACGGGGACTGGCCTTACGAACATTTTTCGGTATTGGCATCTCCTTCGGGAAATTCTGCCACCGATTCATTCACAATAAATCTGTTGGACGACACCATACGGAGCGACAGCTACACTACTATACGCCTTTCACTCGCGCAGTTTGCCGGCGACACCATACGCATAGCCTTCCGTCACCACGATTCCGTGGACATGTTCGGCATAAGCCTGTCGTACGTTGAGATTTACGAACCCGATCAGGTGGACATAGCCATTATAGGAGCAAACACACCTTCGTACATTACTACATCCAACAGCGAAACACTTTCGGCCACTGTTGAAAACCTCGGTTCACTGCCACAGTACGACATTCCGGTATATTGCGACGTGAACGGGACCATTTACACTGACACCATTGCAAGCCTAACTTCCTTGCAGAGCTCCGTCGCCACATTCACCGGCATCGACATGTCTCAAACCGGCAGCTACGACATACGCTTCTATACAAATGTGCAAGGTGATGCCAATCCAAGCAACGACACATTACATACTCAGGCAGTTTGCGTACCGCCAGCATCTCTGTCATGGAATTTCGAAGGAACGAACACGTTGCCGAGAGGATTCAGCGTTGCTTCCTACGACGGTGCAGTCGCTCACAATACAGACATATTCCCGAACAACGAACCGTGGAATGTTCACGATTTCAGCGAAGAAATTGCTGCAGGTGAAATGAATGCAGGTCTTGACGGCGGTACGAACTCTGCCGTCGCACAAAGCTGGTTCACCGATACATACAGCGAAACAAGCGCCAACCGCTGGCTCATTCTCCCGACAATAACACTCACTTCAGGCAACGGTATCATGTGGGACGCAACTTCGTACGAAGAGGAATTTCCAGAAAGCTATGCGGTAAAAATATCGACAGGCGACCTTGACACCGCTTCGTTCACGACCATCTTCTCCACGACGGAGGAAAACTCGGAATGGACACGCCGCACCGCCGACCTTTCTGCCTACAGCGGACAAGACGTACACATTGCCTTTGTACTCAACTCTACAGACCAGAACCTGCTTCTGATAGACAACATAAAGATTCTGGGCAATGCCACGTCTCAGGACAATCCTGTAGCACTGCAGCTTGCCGACGACGGTGGTGTAAGCATCTTCCCCAACCCCGCTTCGGAAAGGATTTTCCTGACATCAGAGAGCGGTATCGTTTCGGTAGAGATAATCGACCTCACCGGAAGAACCGTGCTCCGTCAGCAAGGCAATGCCAAAGAAATTGACATCAGGAAACTGCACGACGGAGTTTACACAGTCCGCACGGCAACCGAAAAAGGAATTTCCATGAAACGCCTGATAAAGAAATAACGGAAAATTTCCAATTACAGAAAAAACTCCCGCAGAATGGCAATCTGCAGGAGTTTTTTTTTACACTTTTTTCTGAAAAATTTTGCGGTTTTCAAAAAAATGTGTATCTTTGCATTGTCTTCAGCAGTTTTATGCATTCCGTATCTTGCTGAAGTACGGTAATTTGCAAAGAAAAAGTCAAGAAAAAACGTACGTTTTTTTTGACCCCGAAAACGAAAATTTGGTAAAATATAAATAATTGATATACAAAAAAATGCAAAAACAAAAAAAAAGTCATGAAAAACGTACGTTTTTTCTTGACTTTTTCTTTGCAAATTACCGTACTTCAGCAAGATACGGAATGCATAAAACTGCTGAAGACAATGCAAAGATACACATTTTTTCAGTATGGCAAAATTTAAAAAAAAAAACACATTGTGGTTGAAATTGATTTTGTGATTTTGCAGAACGTAAACAGTGTACATGAGTTAAAAACCGAAAACATGAGAACGAAAAAACATGTTTCATCGTTGTTGCACAGGGCTGCCTTTTTTTACGGAGGAACTTATTTGCAAAAATTTCAGACCGACAATACTATTTTCCAAAAAAATGAGTTATTGTGAGTTGGCGTTTTTAATTTTTTTGTGTAAAATAGAAAAATATGGACAAGATAAAAGCCTTCTTGAAGGAACATCCTCTGGTGAAGACATTGCTTCTGATGTTGCTCGTAAGCATAGGAATACTCATCGTACTCTCGTTTTGTTTGCGGCTGTATAGTCGTCATGGGCAGGAGTTCGAGATGCCCGACCTTATAGGCAAGAACGTGTCGGACCTCAATGTCGTTGCGGAAATGTCGAAACTCGACTGCATTGTGGTCGATTCCATATTTACTCCTAATACTGTAGGGGGAAACATACTGACACAGGACCCGAAGTGCGGACAGATGGTGAAGAAAGGCCGCAAGGTGTATATCACGATTACATCGTACAATCCAGAAAAGGCCGAAGTGCCGAATGTTGCCGACGGTGCTACCCTGAAATCGGCCGTACGCCAGCTGGCCAAGGCCGGACTCGAAGTCGGGTACCTCACTTTTACTGAGAGCGAATTCGGCGGCGACAACATTGTAGAACGTCAGATGTATAAGGGACACGATGTGGCGCCGGGTACCGTTCTGGAAGGAAATTCCCGCATCGACCTTGTGGTAAGCTGCAGCGCAAACAGCACGACCAACATACCGTTTGTGATAGGGAAAACCCCGCAGGAGGCCAGAAAATCCATAGTCTCGGCTTCGCTCAACGTTGGCGTGGAACATTTCGAACACCCCGACGACAGATTGCATTCGAGAGTTTACGACATGCAGCCCAACAAAATAGGCAAGGTGCCTTACGGTACCGTCATCGAACTCTGGTACCGATCCGAATCCGGCACTAATTTTGAAAAGGTAAGGAAAAACTACGTAAGGGACAACCCTCCGGAACCCGTTAAACAGGACACGGTTACCGAGGAAAAGAATCAGGTCCAGAATCCGAACGAAGTTCAGGAATACGACGGGTACGATTGGTAAAAAGTCATCCTCATGAAAAAAACGGCGGTATTCATACTTATATTGTTGACAGTCAATGTGCTGAAATCGCAGGAGGTCATGCTCCCGCTTTCGGTTAACCCTCATTTGAAAAAAATATTGCGAAATTCGCAGACGGTAGCACCGGTGAAAAGACTTGCCGCTCCGCTGCAGTTGCCTTTTTTCGATGACTTTTCGAACTATACCGGTTATCCCGATACCAACAAATGGGCGGACAATCAGGCTTTTGCCAATGTGGACTACGGAGTGTTCCCGCCTACAGTCGGCGTGGCGACTCTGGACGCAATCGACGGCAACGGAAATCTGTATGCAGGAGTTAGCACCACACACTCCTCGGGTGATACGCTTACTTCGCTTCCGATACGTCTGGATTCGGCTTTCGTGCCATATCCACGCAAACTGACGGTCGAGGATTCCATATATCTGAGTTTCTACTGCCAGCCAGGTGGCGGTTACGGAAATGTATGGGAACACATCGGCTCGGCACCGTCGGAAGAGGATTCTCTGATACTGGAATTTTACAACAACGCTACAGGAAAATGGGATATGGTATGGGCTACAGGAGGATTCCCGCTCGATACGTTCTATGCTCGCGAAAATACATTCTTCAAATTCGTGGCAGTACCGGTAGCGCAGCAAGAGTACCTGAATAGAAATTTCAAATTCCGTTTCCGCAACTGTGTGAGTTTCGATGACATTTCGAAGCCGGGGCTTGCAGGCAACTGCGACAACTGGAACATAGATTATGTATGGCTCGACCACAGCAGAAACAGCCGTCAGTATTCCCGCGATGTGGCTTTCGTGAAAAAGGCTCCGTCGATGCTCGCCAAGTATCAGGCAATGCCGGCAAAACAGTTCCAGATTTCGGATATGAAGCAGTCTTTGGAAATGACGATAACGAACCTCTATTCCCAGCCTCTGGCTTCGACATATAGGTACGTGGTACGCGACGGGACGGGTGACAGCGTTTGCGGCTACAACGGGGGAATAGACAATGCCCCGACCTATCTGCCCAATCACGTTTACCAGACAGTAGCATCGCACGCCAACCCTCCGGTAACCTGCCAGTTTCAAGTGAACCCCTACGAAAAGAACGTGTTTACTGTGATACACACCATAAAGGAAGGCTATTCAGGCGACAGCCATACCGAGAATGACACCACTGCTTTTGTGCAGGTTTTCGACAACTATTACGCATACGACGACGGAACGCCCGAAAACGGTTACGGAGTCACAACCACCGGAAGCCAGTGCCAGATTGCATGCCGGTACCGGCTCGCTGTACCGGATACGCTCACCGCTGTCGATATTTATTTCAACAGTACCAAGAACAACGAAAATCTTTCGGTGCCGTTTTACATCTGCGTGTGGAGCGATAACGGCGGATACCCGGGAAACCGTATTTACAGAAGTCAGGAATATGTACACCCCGTGCTTGCAGACATGAATCAGTACTACCGTTATGTGCTTGACGGAAGTGTTGTCGTGAGGGGAACCGTTTACATAGGAATAGAACAGCATTCCCGCAACTACATAAACATGGGTTTCGACCGCAATACCGACAGCCATGAGGAAATTTACTACAACGCTGCAAATTCGTGGCAGCAGAGTGTCCTGCATGGCTCTCTCATGATGCGTCCGTATTTCGGACAAAAGGCAGTGGTGGGTCTGAACGGTGTTGAAAAGCCAGCGCCGTTGATAAAAATATTCCCGAATCCGTGCGGAAATTATTTCGTTGCCGGACTTCCGGAGGAAAACCGTGTCGCATGGTTCGAAATTTACGACATGTTCGGGAAGATGTGCCTGAAAAATGCCATTCAGCCTCAAAACTCAGTCTCAGGTCTTAAGGCCGGTGTATATATGGTGAGGTTCTTTGACGACTGCGGTCAGGTGGTTGGTACACAGAAAATGATAAAGACAAAGTAGAAGATTATGCTCGAAGAAAATTCAGATATAGAAGAACGTCAGGAAGACGGTGAACTGTACGAAAATTACCGCATTGTGGTAGACAAGGGTCAGGCCATGCTGCGTATAGACAAATACCTGATGGTGCGCATCGAAGGTGCGTCCCGCAACAAAATTCAGAATGCCGCCAAAGCAGACTGCATACTCGTAAACGGGAATCCAGTGAAGTCAAGTTACAAGGTAAAACCCTGCGACGTGATAAGTGTTCTCCTGCCGAATCCTCCGCGTGAAATCGAAATAATACCCGAAGATATACCCATTGACATAGTTTACGAAGACGACGATGTGCTTGTGGTGAACAAACAGCCGAATCTGGTGGTACACCCCGGCTACGGCAACTACACCGGAACCCTGCTCAACGCTCTCGTGTTCCATTTTCAAGGCAAGACCGGAGCCGACGGCAAGCCTGTAGTGCCGTATCTGGTCCACAGAATCGACAAGAATACTTCGGGACTTCTGCTCATTGCAAAAAATGAAATGGCCCAGACTTATCTGGCAAAACAGTTTTTCGAGCACACCATAGAACGCAAGTACAACGCTCTGGTGTGGGGAGATTTCGGTGATGACGAAGGAACGGTAGACGGCAACCTCGGCCGTTCGCCGAAAGACCGTAAGGTAATGACGGTGTTTCCCGACGGAAGCGAAGGAAAAAATGCCGTCACGCACTGGAAGGTCGTTGAACGTTTCGGATACGTCACCCTCGTGGAATGTGTCCTTGAAACTGGCCGTACCCACCAGATACGTGCACATATGAAATACATCGGTCATCCGCTTTTCAACGACGATACCTATGGCGGAGACATGATACTTAAAGGAACAACTTTTTCCAAGTACAAGCAGTTCGTAACCAACTGCTTCCAAATGTTGCCGCGTCAGGCTCTTCATGCCAGAATACTCGGGTTCGTACATCCTTCCACGCACAGCAAGATGCATTTTGAATCGGAACTTCCCGAAGATTTCGCCAATACGCTTGAAAAGTGGCGCAACTACGTTACTTACTCTAAAAATTACGAAGAATAATGAGAATACGCACGTTCATAATACTTATTCTGATCGTTCTTGTCGTGCTTCCTGCCGAAGTGATGGGCGGCCCCAAAAAGAAAAGAAAAAAACACCGCAGGCGTGCAGTTAGAACCGAAATCGTAGACAAGCATCAGTCTGGCTATGACGACGGTGCGGAACTCAATACCGATGCGGATAGAGTGATATACGAAGCCAGAAAGTATCTCGGTACGCCTTACCGTTACGGTGGCCGTACCACCAAGGGCTTCGATTGCTCAGGATTTACAAAATATGTGTATGCCAAATTCGGATTTAACTTGTCGCCTTCGGCACCGGGGCAGTATCGTCACGGTACGGGCGTTGACAGGTACAGCCTGAAAAAAGGCGACCTCGTGTTTTTCGGCGGACGCAGAAATTCACGTTCCATAGGGCATGTGGGTATTGTTACCGATGCCGATAACCCTACCGGCAAATTCTATTTCATTCACTCTTCGAGGAGCGGAGTCCGCGTGAGCTCTTCCGACGAACAGTATTATATCAACCGCTACATGGGTGCAAGGCGCATATTGGGCAACATGAAGACCGATGAAAATGCCGCCACGCAGGTGGCAGAAAACAAAAGTACGAAGAAAACTGCCGCCGACAGCGCTTATGAAAACTACCAGCTCTCGCTGAAAATACATCGTCCGAGCAAGGAATATCTCAGCGATGACGAATTTTGCGGCAACGACACTATCGACATATATGTCAACGACATAGTATCGGCTATCGATACGGCGGATTTTGAAGAAAACTACGATGATGATGACGACATGTTCGATACTCCCGATGCCGTAATGCCTCTGGAACCGGCAGAACCTCTGAGGCATCATCAGACAGATGACTCGAATTATGACAGGCCGAATGCTGTTGACGAATATGTGCCGGAAGAAATTCTTGACGAAACCCCGGACCCGAATCCGTCGGACACGGAAGAACGGAATTATTCATCACCGGAATCTGTGTGTGAAAAAGACACCGGAATTCGGAATCAGCAGACTAATGCTGCTGGCAACAATTGAAACGACAACTCAATATAAAAAACGTAAATATGTCTTTGATAAAATCCATATCAGGAATAAGAGGAACAATAGGAGGCAGGGAAGGAGAAGGCCTGAGCCCCTTGGATGCGGTAAAATTCACGGCATCTTTCGCAACCTTCTTGAAACAGAAAAAAAACGGAAAAAAACTGACACTTGTTGTCGGCCGTGATGCCCGCATATCAGGCGAGATGGTTGACAGTCTGGTAGTCGGAACCCTTATGGGAATGGGTGTAGATGTGATAGAAACAGGACTTTCCACAACACCTACGGTGGAAATGACGGTCATTGACCACAAGGCCGACGGCGGAATCATAATCACCGCAAGTCATAACCCGATGCAGTGGAATGCGCTGAAACTCCTCAACGAAAAAGGCGAATTCATCGATGCTGCCGAAGGCAACACCGTGCTCCGCCTTGCCGAAGATGGTGCAATGGATTTTGCCGAAGTTGAAAATCTCGGACATAAAACATTGTACGGCAACAGTATAGATGACCATGTTGCACGTGTTCTGGCACTTCCTCTGGTTGATGCCGATGCCATACGGAAAGCCGATTTCCGCATAGCCGTCGATGCCGTTAATTCCACGGGCGGCATTGCCATACCTAAGCTTTTGCGAGCCCTCGGCGTTGAACAGGTCGTTGAACTCAACTGCGAACCTACGGGCCGTTTCGCTCACAATCCGGAACCGCTTCCCGAACATCTCACTGAAATATCGGAAGTGGTAAGAAGCCAGAAGTGCGATTTGGGTATCGTCGTCGACCCCGACGTGGACCGGCTGGCTCTCGTTTGCGAAGACGGTAATATGTTTGGCGAGGAATATACGCTGGTTTCGGTTGCCGATTACGTGCTTTCGCACGAAGCAGGCAACACGGTTTCCAACATGTCTTCAACACGAGCTTTGTGCGACGTTACCGAAAAATACGGGAAATCCTATTCGGCTTCGGCAGTGGGCGAGGTGAATGTCGTTGCAAAGATGAAGGAAACCGGAGCCGTAATAGGCGGTGAAGGCAACGGCGGTGTCATTTATCCCGAACTCCACTACGGCCGCGATGCTCTGGTAGGCGTGGCTCTTTTCCTCAGCTCGCTTGCAAAAAAATCATGCACGGCTTCCGAACTGAGAAAATCGTTTCCAAACTACGTGATTTCGAAAAACAAAATTGCTCTCACTCCCGAAATAGACGTGGACAATGTACTGAAACTTATGGCTGAAAAATATAAGACATTCGACATCAGTACGATAGATGGAGTGAAGATAAATTTTGCCAGCGAGTGGGTACACCTGCGCAAATCGAATACGGAACCCATAATCCGTATTTATTCCGAAAGTCAGACCAAGGAAAAAGCCGATGCTCTGGCCCAGAAGATAATGGAAGAAATTAAGGAATGCATAAAAAAATAGATCATGCGTAAAGTATTTGTTTTTAGTGTATTGGCATGCTTTTCGGCATGGCTTTTCGCACAGAACGATTTTACCAACAATTCTACGATGCGCATAGCATGGTGGAATCTGGAAAATTATTTCGATCCGCAGAAGGACAGCGTAAAAAACGATGCCGATTTCACGCCCGAAGGTTCGCATTATTGGTCATACAAGCGATTTTACCACAAGCGCGACAATATTTTCAAGACAATAGTTGCTCTCGGTGGAGGTGATATGCCGTCGGTAATGGGATTCTGTGAAGTCGAAAATGAATGGGTTTTGCGTCAGCTCGTGTTCAATACACCTCTCAAAAAATACCATTACCGTTATGTTCACTATGAATCTCCCGACAGGCGAGGCATAGACAATGCGTTGATTTACAGACCTGACCGATTCAAGGTGCTTTATTCCGAAAAAATATCGGAGGCAAAACCCGATGACCCCGGTTTCATAACGAGGGACATACTCCTTGTGTCCGGAGTTACTTTTCAGGGCGACACACTGTTTTTTTTCGTGAACCACTTCCCCTCGAAACTCGGCGGCGACGTGGCCGAAGTGAGAAGAAATTATGTCGGTGAACTGCTCAAACACTGTGTCGATACCGTTATCGAAAAACATCCTTCCAGCGGAGTTATCGTGATGGGCGACTTCAACGACACTCCTTTCTCGGACGCCATTACAAAACACCTCGGTGTAAGCCCTTACAGAAAAGATTGGGAGACAAACACCCTCATAAATCTTGTGGCCGACAAGCCTGCCGGCACCGGATCATACAAATATCAGGCAGATTGGAACTACATCGACCACATCATGACTTCGAAAAACATGATTCTTGAATCGGATTTTCCACTCTATGTGAAAGATCAGACTGCAGTGACATTTACCGCTGATTTCCTGCTTATTGACGATGAAAAATTCTTCGGGAAAAAAGTTTTCAGAACCTTCATAGGATCGCGTTATCAGGGCGGTTTCAGCGACCACCTGCCACTTTATATTGACTTGATGAAAAAATAACCCGTTCAGAAAATGAAAAAAATACTTGTTATACTGGCCGCATCGCTCACTTTGGCCGCATGCAGCAAAACTGCAAAGGAAGTAATACTGACATACCCCGACGGTAAGCCGCAACTTGTATACTACACTCAGGGCAAGGACGCCGACAAGGTGCTCGTGAAAGAAGAGAATTTTTACGAAAACGGACAACTCCGCTATACCAAAGAGTATAATGAAGGCAAGCCGGTCAAGGTGTGGAAATTTTTCTACGAAAGCGGAAATACTTTCGCCACGGCCGATTATGGCGAGGCACAAAAGGTTCCGTATTGGGAATTCTTCGACGAAGACGGCAACTTGTTGGCGCAGTCGAGCGACTCTGTAGTGGTATTGGAGATAAACTCCGACTATTCGCCGGCTAATATAGTTTGTGGAAAAAACAAATACGAACAGATTCAGTATCAGTTTTTTACCAATTTTAAGATGCGTTCTGAAGGCAAACTCAACGATGGCAACCGTGACGGCCGTTGGATTATGTGGTTTCCCAATGGAAACCGGCAGACGGAATGCTCCTACAGCAACGGCATCGCTCAGGGCGAACAGATTGTTTATTTCGAAAACGGCAACGTGCGATACAAGGGCTCCTTCTACAACGGAATCCGCGTCGGTGAATGGCAGTTTTTCGATGAAAATGGCAAACTGCTGAATACCAAGACATTCTAACTTCTTCTGGACATGTTGCAAGGTTTTCTGAAACACCCTATTTATAGAATTGTCGGTGAAGTGGCCGACAAAATGGGCGTACCTGCCTATGCCGTAGGCGGAGTGGTGCGCGACGCACTTCTTCAGCGTCCATGTACCGACATAGACATCGTATGCGTTGGAAGTGGCATTGAATTGGCTCAGAATGTCGCCCGCAACATTGACCCCAAAAAGGAAGTGACGGTGTTCCGCCGTTTCGGTACCGCCATGTTCCATTATTGCAGCGAGGGAGTGAATTGGCAGATTGAATTTGTCGGTGCCAGAAAAGAATCATACAGTCAGGACAGCAGAAAACCCGTCGTGGAAAACGGAACCCTCTCCGACGACCAGAACCGCAGGGACTTTACCATCAATGCGATGGCCGTATCTCTCAATGCAGAAACCTTCGGAGAACTCCTCGACCCATTCGGCGGAATACGTGACCTCAACAACGGAGTCATACGGACACCTCTGAATCCGGACATCACTTTCTCCGACGACCCTTTGCGTATGATGCGTGCGGTGCGTTTCGCCTCGCAGCTCGGTTTTGTCATCGAAAACCAGACTTTTGATGCTATTGCCCGGAATGTGGATAGGATAGAAATAGTTTCGGCAGAACGTATCATGGTGGAACTCAATAAGATAGTTCTGTCTCCGAAACCTTCTGTCGGACTGAGGCTTTTGCAGAAATCGGGTCTCATGAAGAAAATCCTTCCCGAATTCGAAGCTCTCAGAGGCGTGGACGTTATAAACAACAAGGGTCATAAGGACAATTTTCTGCATACATTGGAAGTCGTAGACAACATATCGCAACATACCGACGACCTTTGGCTCCGGTGGGCTGCCTTGCTGCACGATATCGGAAAACCGGCCACAAAACGTTTCAACGAGAAATTTGGGTGGACGTTCCACGGTCACGAAGTGAAGGGTGCAAAAATGGCGAAAAGTATTTTCTGGCGCTTGAAACTCCCCATGAATGAACATCTCAAATATGTTCAGAAACTCGTATCCCTGCATCTCAGACCCATAATTCTGGCCGAAGACATAGTTACGGACTCGGCCGTGAGAAGACTGCTTTTCGATGCCGGCGACGACATCGACGACCTTATGCTGCTCTGCGAGGCCGACATTACTTCGAAAAACGAACAGCGTGTGGCTAAATTCATGAACAACTTCAGAATCGTGCGACAGAAACTCATCGATCTCGAGGAAAAAGACCGCATAAGGAATTTTCAGCCACCTATAACCGGTGAGGATATAATGCATGTCTTTGACATTCAGCCATCTAAGGAAATAGGAACTATAAAAGACGCGATAAAAGACGCTATTCTGGACGGAAAAATCCCCAATGAACGCTCGGCCGCCTATGAGCTGATGCTCGAAGAAGCAGAGAAATTGGGCATGAAACCTGTCAGAAGTCTGGAATTCTGAATCTGCACGGAAAAACTGCATTCCCATGAAGACACTGATAGTGGTAGTAGGTCCGACAGCAATCGGGAAAACGTCTGCGGCAATACGCATTGCACAGCATTTCGGTACGGAAATCGTTTCGTGCGATTCTCGCCAGTTTTACAAGGAACTGAACATCGGCGTTGCCCGGCCTTCGGAAGAAGAACTTGCTGCCGTTCATCACCATTTCATCGCAAATGCCTCCATACACGACAGTTACAACGTCTTTACCTATGAACAGGAAGCCATGAGGTGCCTTGGAAAACTTTTCAAGGTACATGACAAAGTAGTTGCCGTGGGCGGTTCCGGCCTGTATGTGGATGCCCTTTGTCAGGGTATCGCCGAAATGCCCGACCCCGACCCCGAAATACGCTCCCACCTGAAACGGCAGCTTGAAAACGATGGCGTAGCAAGCCTGCGGGCACAGCTGAAACTCCTCGACCCTGACTATTACAACGTGGTAGACCTTGCCAATCCGGCACGGCTCATACGGGCATTGGAAATGTGCCTGACCACAGGCCGCCCGTTTTCCGAAATACGTAACCAGCCCGTCAAGAAACGCCCTTTCGAAATTGTTAAAATAGGACTGACCTGCAACCGCGACGAACTTTACGACCGCATAAACAGAAGGGTGGACGTGATGATGGAAGCAGGACTGGAAAACGAAGTCCGCGAACTGTACCGCTACAAAGATCTGAATGTCATGAACACTGTCGGTTACAGAGAACTTTTTGAATACTGCGATGGCATGATAAGTCTCAACAGAGCCGTGGCCGACGTGAAAACGCACACTCGCAGGTATGCCAAGCGGCAGATTACGTGGTTGCAGCGTTATGACGACATAAAATGGTTCGGCAGGGAAAAAATTTCTGAAATTCTGCAAGTTTTTTGAACCGCAGAATACCAACTTGTTTGTTATTTTGTCGGAATGGACATTTTTGGTGTTTCACCAAGCCGCGAAGCAGTTTCCTTTGTACATCAGCGGTTCCGAGGGGGGAATCGCACCGATGGTGTTTCAAGGCATGTCCATTCTGTTTTTTTTGAATGTAAAATAAAAAAAATTGCAGGCAGTAGGATTTTTTTTCGTATATTTGCAGAAATTTTCAAGTATAAAATAAACACCATTTAAAACGTATAACAAATGAAAAAAACATTATTGTTTATTGCAGTTATTGCCTTTGCGGAAATGAGTTTCGCACAAATTGAAACACGTACCGGATTACAGCTGATCAATAGCGGTGACACGGTTTTATCGGGCGTCGCCAGTCCCGATTATGCACAATTTCCATTGTCGTTTACCAATACAAGCACGACCGATTCCCGCAGATTAATCGTGTATGTCGACGAATCGTCAACTACCATGGCAAGCGGCATGACACTTGCCGGAATGTGTGCAGACGGCGAATGCCTCCCCGGATTGAACAGCCCTGCATTTGTTGTAGGAAAAGATTCCACCTACAATGATTTTCACCTGAACATCAGCGTGGACGAAAATGTTCAGGCAGGAACGTTCTCACTGATAAAAATCAATGTCGTTGATGCCGAAAATACAGGCGATACAGTCAATGCCTTCTATTTGAAAGCAGAGGTGAACCCGGCTTCCATAAACGAAGCACTCGCCGCAAGCATCAGCATCTATCCCAATCCGGCAGATAATATGGTAAGAATCTCTTTCGAAGGGAATGCCGACAGAATGCAGCTGGTAAACATGCTCGGTTCCGTGGTAAGAGAAACTGTTGTTGAAAGCAACGTCGGCGGACAGATGGTTTCAGTAGCAGGTTTGAATTCAGGAGTTTACGCTTGCATACTGATTTCGAAAGGTAAGGCCGTTGCTTCTAAAAGACTGATTGTTAAATAGATAAGCAATACTGGTAAAATGCAGAATCATAGAAAATGAGGAACGGCAAAACACCGTTTCTCATTTTTTTTGTAAAAAAAATGTTATCACTTTTTTACTGTCTAAAAAACAACTATTTGCATATATCCGGAGGCACATTGTTAATAACTTGAAAAATTTTTCTGAAAATCTATATGTAATTTAGCAGAGTATTTTCTTAATCGAAATTTTTGTTTAAATAATTGATTATTAGTATAATACAATGAAGAAAAAAAACGTGCAATATAATCTTTTTTCAGATTTTTGCGATGAAAAGTCTTCTGTTGCGGATGTAAAAAGTCCGGCAGATGCAGTATCGGAAAAACCATTGCACGGCACATCGGAAAAACTAGAAGAAGAACACCAAAGCAAAAACATAAAACACACAATAGTACAGGTTATGGACAACAAAGAACCCCAAAAAGCACTGAAGGAATATCCAATTGACGATATCAAGAAAGAGACCATCGGCTATTTCGGCGGCGACACCTTGGCTGCAGATGTCTGGATTGACAAGTATGCCCTCCGCGACGGAGGAAAAATATACGAACTCTCTCCCGATGACATGCACCACCGCATAGCATCCGAGTTCGCCCGCATCGAGCGGAAATATCCCAACCCAATGAGCGAGGAGGAAATATACGGTCTTTTGAAGGATTTCAAGTACATTGTCCCTCAGGGAAGTCCGATGTCGGGAATCGGCAACGACTTTCAGGTAGTTTCTTTGTCCAATTGTTTCGTTATCGGCACGGCAGGCAAGTCCGACTCTTACGGCGGAATCATGAAGATAGATCAGGAGCAGGTGCAGATAATGAAGCGTCGTGGAGGTGTGGGACACGATCTCTCGCACATACGTCCCGAAGGTTCACCTGTAAAGAACAGTGCTCTCACCTCGACAGGCATAGTTCCCTTCATGGAACGCTATTCCAACACCACTCGCGAGGTGGCTCAGGGCGGCCGGCGCGGTGCCCTGATGATGAGCATATCCATAAAGCACCCCGATGCAGAAAAATTCATCGATGCCAAGATGGAACAGGGCAAGGTTACCGGAGCCAACGTTTCGGTACGCGTCACCGACGAGTTCATGCGTTGTGCCATAGCAGGAAAGCCTTTTACACAACAGTATCCCGTTGACTCGCCCAACCCGAAGATAAAAAAGGAAATCGATGCCAGAGCATTGTGGAACAAGATAATATACAATGCATGGAAGGCTGCCGAACCCGGAGTCCTTTTCTGGGATACCATAATCCGCGAATCCGTTCCCGACTGCTACGCTGACGACGGCTTCACCACCGTTTCCACGAACCCCTGCGGAGAAATACCTCTCTGTCCGTACGACAGCTGCCGCCTGCAGGCCATCAACCTTTACAGTTATGTGAAGAATCCGTTCACCGACAAGGCGGAATTCGATTTTGACCTTTTCTGCAAACATGTGCAGATGGGCCAGCGCCTGATGGACGACCTGATAGATTTGGAACTCGAGAAAGTGGAGAAAATACTTGCCAAGATAGACGAAGATCCCGAAAACGACGAAGTTAAGCTCGTGGAACACAACCTTTGGATGCACATAAAGGAAATGTGTCTGGAAGGCCGTCGTACCGGTTTCGGAATCACGGCCGAAGGCGACATGCTCGCCGCAATGGGGCTGCGCTATGGTACCGATGAGGCTGTGAATTTCTCGGTAAATGTTCATAAGAATCTGGCACTCAGTGCTTACCGCTCGTCGGTAACCATGGCCAAGGAACGTGGATGCTTCCCGCTCTACAACAGCGAGAAAGAAGAAAAGAACCCGTTCATAAGACGTCTTGCAGAAGCAGATCCGGAACTGTATGCCGAAATGAACGAAAACGGCCGCCGCAACGTGGCCCTGCTCACCATAGCACCGACAGGCAGCGTAAGTATCTGCACGCAGACCACATCGGGCATCGAACCGGTGTTCCAGCCCGCATACAGCCGCCGCCGCAAGGTAAACCCCAACGACAAGCTCGTTGCCAGCAAGAAAATAGTTCAGGATTCCAACGGCGACAGCTTCGAGGTTTACAACGTGCTTCACCCGAAATTCAAGACTTGGCTCGAACTCAACGGATACAACATCGAAGAGGTGGAAGCCATGAGCGATAGCGAAATTTCGAAGATTGTAGAAAAAACTCCATATTACAAAGCAACGGCCTACGACATCGACTGGGTGGACAAGGTGAAGATGCAGGGAGCAATACAGAAATGGGTCGATCACTCGATAAGCGTTACCGTGAACATACCCAAGGAAACCACTCCGGAAATGGTAAGCAAGATTTACCAGACAGCTTGGGAATCGGGCTGTAAGGGCTGTACCATATACCGCGACGGCTCCCGCGACGGTGTGCTGATTGCACGCGACGACCAGAAAGGCACCGACTGCACCACTTTCAAGGAAAACAAGGCTCCTAAACGCCCGAAAAAACTCGAGGCAGAGATAAAACGCTTCACCAACGACAAGGAGAAATGGATTGCCGTTGTGGGAATGTACGAGGGCCGTCCGTATGAGATATTCACAGGAAAGGAAGACGGACTCGTGGTGCCGAAGTACGTGGAAAAAGGCTGGGTGATACGTGTGAAGGAAGAAGGCAAGCAGTCCCGTTACGACTTCGAATTTTTGGACAAGGACGGATATGTGATTACCATGCAGGGACTTTCGCGTACGTTCAACAAGGAATACTGGAACTATGCAAGACTCATTTCCGGAATACTCCGTCACGGTATTCCAATACCCGATGTGGTGAACATTGTAAGTTCCCTGAATTTCGACGTGGATTCCATAACGACATGGAAAAACGGTGTGGCCCGTGCCTTGAAACACTATATAAAGGACGGTACCGATGCCGGCGAAAAATGCCCCGAATGCGGCGAACCGCTCGTGTTCGAAGACGGCTGCAAGCACTGCCGCAGCTGCGGATACTCCAAATGCGGCTGATGCAGCTTTGAAGGAAAATAATTTTTAGATTTGTTAATACTTGTTTGATGAGGAGTCTGCCGTTTTTCTGGCAGACTCTTTTTTTTGCAAAAAAAATCAGGTGATGAAAAATGTTATATCAATTCGGTGATTTTGTAAAACGAATTTTTATTCGTATATTTGCAGAATGACGAAAATGTCGGGCAAATGTATAATTGCTTGATTTTTAATAAGAAACAAAATGTGAATATATTAACTTAACATATTATAAATCATAGCGTTTGCTATTTATTCGGCACTGTCTTGAAACCTAGGAAATTTCAAAAAGAGTACTGTAAGAATATGTTGCAAATGTCTGCGTTAGCGTGGACGGCAATTATCATACAGTACGGGCAATTCCTAGGGCCTCAAGACGTGGATAAGAAACCATCCACGTTTTTTTTGCCCTGCTGCCCGTAAAGCTGAAAAGATAAGCACACGCTGCAATAGAGCGCAGGATGATAAAGGACATTAAAGCACAAAACGAAAATGTGCAGCCTTCCGACCGTGTGATGGCGAAACTGCACGCCGACTTTCCCCAATGTTTCACCAACGAAGGAAAGTTCGATTTGGAAAAGTTCAAGACCTTGCTGAACGACAAGGTGGATGTAACGGAAGAGGGCTACGACCTCAATTTCTTGGGTAAGAATTATGCCAACCTGATTGCTTCAACCGAAACGGAAACGGTGCTTCAGCCCGACATGGAACACAACAGCAAGCCCGAAAACAAGGACAGCCAGAACGTTTACATCAGTGGCGACAACCTCGACGCATTGAAGCATCTGCTGAAATCGTATGCTGGAAAAATCAAGTGCATTTACATTGACCCGCCGTACAATACGGGCAGCGACGGCTTTGTGTATAACGACAAGTTCAATTTCACTGCTGAACAGCTGCAAACCAAACTCGGCATTGGTGAGGAAAAGGCGAAACGCATTCTCGACCTGTGCAAACGCGGTTCGGCCTCCCATTCCGCTTGGCTGATGTTCATGGCACCGCGTCTGATGCTTGCCCGCGATTTGCTCACAGAAGATGGCGTGATTTTCATTTCGATTGATAATAACGAACAAGCAAATTTAAGGTTATTGTGCGATAGTGTTTTAGGTGAAGAAAACTTTTGTGAGTGCTTTCTTTGGAATAAAACATCTACTCCGCCTGCATTGTCTAAAAAATCAAGGAAAACACATGAGTTTGTATTATGTTATCAGAAGTATAAAAATGCAGAAAAATTTATCGGCTTAGTTAATTCAGAAGGAGACTCCCCATTATTAAATGGGTCTAATAAAGAATGTACTCTTACATTTCCAATGAATTATGTGCATACAAATCTAAAAGATGGAGTGTACTATAAAGGTGTAAAAGATCGGGTTGAATTGTTAAACGATGTAATTGTCGCGAATGGCCTCATAAAGAATGAGTTTTCATTAAAAGGAAAGTTCAGATGGAGCCAAGAAACCCTTAACGAAGAAATTGCCGCTGAATGCTTCCTAATCGTAAAATCGGAAAAGTTTGCAATAAGATATTGCCGCGTTGATGATAGGGTTGTTGCTCCACAAAATTTCTTGGCTGATAGGTTTTGGAATAATACAAACACAACTGTTGACAAGGAATGTAATGGAGTTGATACTAATGAAAGTGCAGGAAAAGAAATCGAAGAATTATTTGGTTCTAAAGTGTTTGATTTCCCGAAACCTTCAACCTTGATATCATACCTAATATCGTTTGTTGTAAAACAAGGTGATATTGTATTGGACTTCTTTTCTGGTTCGGGAACATCTGCACATGCTGTCTTCAGAAGAGAAATACTTAATAAAATTGATTTGAGATTTATACTTGTGCAATTACCTGAAAATTTAGATGATTCTTTAAGCCGTGCTGATGATGTTGCGAAAGAAACCATATCTAATGCCATTGCCGTTTGTGATGAAATAAACAAACCGCATTTATTGGATGAAATCGGCCAAGAACGCATCCGCCGTGCTGCTGCAAAAATCCGAAAAGAGCATCCGGAATGTAAAGGTGATTTAGGTTTCAAACACTTTACTTTACAAGATGTTGCGCAAGATACATTGGATAAGATGGAAACCTTCGACCCGCAAGGCATGTTTGGAGAAAAAGACATCCTTGAATCATTCGGCGCAGAAACGGTTTTGGCAACTTGGATGGTGAAAGACGGCTACGGCCTGACGCAAAATGCTGAGCCACTGCTTTTGGCCGGTTATACGGCTTATCATTGCGGCGGGCACATCTACATGATTGACGGTGAAGGTTTCGATGAAAAGGCAATGATTGCCTTGGTGGACAAATATGGCAAGGAACCTGATTTCAATCCGCACAACGTGGTGCTGTTTGGCTATAGTTTCTCGTTCACACAGACCGAAATGCTGAAGAAAAACCTTTCGGCAGTGAAGAAACTAAACGAAAGTATCAACATTGACATACGCTACTGATTATGGAAATAAAATACGAACGCAGTCTGCCGCACCAGCAAAAGGCAGTTGATGCCATCGCCAAGGTTTTTGAAGATGTAGTCGTCGAAAAACCAACACAACTCTATGCCAATCCGTTGGTTGACTTGCAGGATGTGAAAATCAAGGATAATATCAAGGCGATTCAAAACAACAAGGAATATAATGTGGATGGCGAAAATTGTGTGCAAAAACTGAATGACGATTGTCTGAACCTCGACATTAAAATGGAGACGGGAACGGGGAAGACATACGTTTACACCCATGCGATTTATGAACTTCACAAACGCTACGGAATCAACAAATTCATTGTTGCTGTGCCTTCGTTGTCCATCAAGGAAGGGGCAAAGTCATTTTTGGGTGATGCTGATGTAAAAAGGCATTTCTGCAACACTTGTGGCTACAACACCGAATTGAATCTTTTTGTGTTGAAAGCGATGCAGGTGAAGAAAGGCAAACGTTTTTTTCCTTCGGTGGTGCGCGATTTTGTAAATGGTTCTTGTCAGTTGAGCAACCAGATATTTGTTTTGCTCGTCAATTCGCAACTGCTCACCAACGGTAACTTGCTCAGTCGCAGCGATTATGATTTCGGCCCGCATGGTTTTGTGCGTCCGCTTGATGCCTTGAGGGCTACGCGTCCGTTTCTGATTATTGATGAACCGCACCGTTTTGCCCGCGACCAAAAGGCTTATAAGGTGATTCGTGAAGAAATCAATCCGCAGTGCATCATCCGTTTCGGCGCCACTTTCCCTGAGGTTACGGAAGGCAGGGGCAAAAGCAAAGTGACCCGCAAGGATTATGAAAACCTTTTGTATAACTTGAATGCCTGCCAAGCCTTCAACC
>JAZRZP010000033.1:0-24440 GCA_045601425.1 Bacteroidales bacterium | reverse complement strand
CAGGTTGATGCTGAATACTCGCCCCAGAAAAAGATTGAACTTCCTTTCTCCCATTCAAGAAATTTTTCGTATCTTTGCATCCGATTTTAAATTAATAAATATTGTAAACAAAGTTGCATTTGTAACTTGAATTCAGCTCTTTAAGCACTTCTATTAACTTTTTCCGACGGAGTTTGTATCTTTGTAAGTTGCGACGCATACCGCGTTTTAGAGTTCTGTCTGCATTGGTTGTGATGCTTTTCCCCTTTTCAAAATTGGTGATTTCATCAACTGTTAAAGGGTTAACTCGGACTCCTAATTTTACTATGGATGATTTCTCATTTTCTTTTTCTGCTTCATTTACTACAGCCCATCCAATGGAATTTGTCCCCAAGTCAAGACCTAAGATTTTTTTCATTGTATAATGTTTTTAATTAATAATTCAATTTTTAAAGTGCAAAGTTACGACTTTTTTTTGAATTTGCAAAAAAAAAGCGAGACTTGACAGTCCCGCTTTAAATGTTTTCACAACGGAATAATCCTTATTGTGATTCGCAAAAAATCGTACTGCAAAATTACTTAAAATTTCCAATATACGGAAGAAAAAATGAAAATAATTTTTTTCTTTTCTTCAATTGCTTGATTGTCAGTGCTTTGTATCTCTTTTTGTTTTTTGGTAAAGTTCCGTGATTCTGTAGATATATCGTTTCGTGCCGTGTTTTTTTATGAAAAAAAAAGTTCCCTGCAGCAGCAGAGAACTTTATCTTTGGTAATTATTTCCGTACTAATCCCCAACCACTTTCACCACGTCTTTCACCATTCTTACGGGGTGGTGATAAACTCTTTCGTCGTTCAGTGAGAAGTCGGTGAGGTAACCCATGCGGCCCAAACCGTTGATGTACCACCAGCCGAACATGAAGTAATGGGCGAAGCTGCCGTTGTTCGGATCGTAGGAGCTGCTCCAGTAGAATCCCGTTGCCTTGAAGTCGTGTATTTCCAAGTGGTGATGGCAGAAATAGCCGTTTGCGGGCAGGAACACGGCTCCCTGCGATTCCATGGCTGTCCAGAAAATTCCGTCGTAGGAGTTCGTGTTCCAGTCTTGGGCGTTGGGTACGAAACTGCAGCCCAAAGGTACCCCCGTCCAGTCGTCGGGAAGTATGACCACTCCGGGAAAACCGTTCACCGTGGCCAGCGATATCAGGTTCAATGCGTTGGGACGCAATGAGAATACATATTCCCATTCATCGATGGTAGGCGTGCGCCACGAATTTTCGGGATACAGGGTGTCGCGGAAATGAATCTTGTTGTTGAATCCCCAGTCATATACGGTTCCGTTGAGGTCGGCGCTGCCGCCGTAGTTGGCACATACGGTGTCGGTGTCGCACGGCACCTTGTTGAAGCCGGAGGCTCCCCAGCTTATGTAGTCGATTTTCCCCATGAAGGAAGTGTCCCATATCCGCAAGTTGTCGGCAGTGTCGACAATTTCGTACTGCTGCGAGGCAAGGTGCCAAGAGTTGTCCCTTTTGAGAAACTGCAGGTTTCCGGGGGCAAAAGTCACGGTCTTTGTAGGTGATACGGAGAAGAACCCGATTCCGTTGCGTGTGTCGTTTATGGAGTCATAGAGCCGTATGAGCACTGCACTGTCGATGGACCTTATTCCGGAGTGCAGGAGACCTATCAAACTGTCGGTGCGGTTGAACCTGTTGTCATAAAGACTTATTATGCTGTCCACGCCGTGCACTTTGTCCGCCTTGCCTGCGGTGATGGCATAGGGAACGCTGGCTAGCTGTTCGGTGTGCGAAATCTGGTAGCTGGTGCCGCAGTTGGTGTCGATGTCGATTTTCAGGAAATAAATTCCGTCGAACCAGTCTATGTCCTGCAACCTGCCTGTTTGCGGAGTGCCTTTGCCGATTTCCAGACTCAGTAGTCCCGAAGCATTGGTGGTGGAGGTGTGGGTTTCCTTGTAGTTGGTGCGTCCGGTGGCGAAGTTCCAGATCAGCGAAACGCGTACCGAAACGGTTTTCCCTGCAACAAGCCGGTTGTTGCCGTCGCGGACCACCGTCTGGTAGCCGAAGCACTGCGGCACTTGTGCGTGGCAGAGACCCGCAATGCAGAATACGGCTGCTAAAATCATTGTCAGTCTTTTCATGTGTCTTTTGTCTTAATGTTTGTGCATGTCGGATTTGTTCCAGTATTTTTTTACGGCAGTCCTGTTCCTTTCGTCGGCGGCGTGCCGGCTGCGGATCAGTCCGATGAGCTGCAGTATTTCGGTGTTCTTTTGCATGAGTCTGCTGGCTTCGGCGGCTTGGGCAGGTGAAATGTTCTGCGGCAAGGCCCTCACGGAGTCGTTGAGGTCTGAAAGATGCTGGAGATAAACTCCCGTTATGCTGTCGAGACGTGCAAGTTCACTGTCGTAACGTGCAGTCATCGAGTCGATTACTGCTGCAGATTGTGCAGTGTCGCTTATCAGTGCGTACGGTACGCTCATTATCTGTTGGGTCATTACGAAATTGTAGTCGTTGCCACCCATGGGGTCGTATTCGCATCTGAGGAAATAGGCATCGTCGGTCCATCTGATGTTGCTGAAAGTGCCAATTTCCAGAATGCCGGAACCGATTTCAAGGCTCAGCAGCCCGTTGCGGTCGAGGCGTTTGATGTAGTTTTCGCGATATACCACTGTTCCCGAAGGACTTCCCTTCAAGATGTTCATCTTCACCCTCACGTTGCAGTCGGCACACACGTTGCCGGTGCTGTCGCGCAATACGGACTGGTATGTGAATTTCTGCGGAATCTGTGCAATGGCGGAAATTCCGGATATGACCAGAAATGCTGTCAGGAATATTTTTTTCATGACCTTTTATTTTTGTTGTTTTTTTCTGATTACTGCTTCGCTTTTCCGAGCGTTTTCTCCTGCCATTTCGACTTTTGAAGTTTGTGGCTGGCATGTGGCAGGGGAGGCGCCGGCATTCGACAGGTTGTGAATCAGTGTGTCGAGACTGGCGAGGTTGGAGCTGTAGAGCTGCAACAGACTGTCAATACGGCGTATGTCGGCTTCGTATACAGGAACGGCCTCTTCCCAAGCTGTCGTGGTGTATGCCTCTTTGGCCGCAAGGGCGTACGGAACGCTTATGAGTTGCTGGCTGGTGTTGAAAACGAAACTGCTTCCGCCGTCAAGACTGAATTCCGACTTGAGATAATGGTCGCCGGACAGCCAGTCGATGGTGTCGAAGCGTCCCGAAAGGGGAGTGCCTCTGCCTATTTCCACCTCCAGACGTCCCATGCTGTTGGTCCTTGTATTGTGACTTTCGCTGTACACGGCGGCACCCTGACCCGACGACTTGAGAATGCTGAACTTTACCAGCACGTCGCGGTAGGCAACGGCACCGTCATTGCCGTTCAGACAAGCCTGATAGCTGATGCCTTCCGGCACCTGTGCCTGAACGAGCATCGCTGAAAATACTGCTGCAATAAAAAGTGCTTTTTTCATAAGTTTGTGTCTTTTAGTGTTTTATAATGCGGTAGTTGCGTTCCGACTTGCCGTCGTGGATCCGGAGCAGGTAAATGCCGCCGGAATACCGTTGCATGGGTATCTGCGTCGAACTGCCGTCAATGTTGCCTGCGGCTATTGTCTTCCCGTCGGCCGAAAAAATGGTGTATTGCAGGTTGCCGTTATCCTGAAAACCTGTTATCCCGACTGTCAGGGCATCGGTGGTGGGATTGGGAAAAATCCTGATATCGATGTCGGACATCTCAGCTTCGCCGATGTTTTCTGAAGGCAGAAGCGAAACAGACCAGCGGTTCTGCTGTACACCCTCGTTCACCGACGTGTTGGCACTTTGCGATGACGAATATGCCACTTGTCCTGCACTCTGGCTCACGGCAGTTATTTCCGGCCCGTAGGATGTTGCCGTGTTGCCGAGCGAAACCACGGCACTCTGTGCAAATGCCGAACAGCAGAATATCGTTGCGATTGTCGCCGAAATGATTTTTTTCATGGTTTTATTTTTTTAAAGTTTCTTTCTGGATTTTTTTGTCGTTCATTCGCCGTGCAAGATATATGAACGGTGTGTCCGACAGACTGAGTATCAGATATATGACGTATGTCGATGTGCAGATGGAAATGAACGTGCCGGTGCTGTATGTACCCCAGAATGCAAACGTGGTGAAAAGCACCGTGTTTACAAGCTGGCTTATCATCGTGGAAGCGTTGTTCCTGAACCACAGGAATTTACGTTTGCTGCCGAAGTGCTTTTCCGTGAATCTCCACCAGCGGTTGTAGAGCCATACGTCGAAGAACTGCGATATGGCATACACCGAAAGCGATGCCGTTATTACCCTCGGGGTGTTGGTGAATACCGTAGCCATTCCGCTGTGCACGGTGTCGTTTCCCGATGGTTCGTACCATAGCCAGCTTCTTGAAATTATCAGGAAAAACGCAGAGGCACAGGTGCTTATGAGTACTGCCCGGTTGGCGTCCTTCTTGCCTTCGCATTCGTTCAGTATGTCGGTTATCAGAAATGTGGAGGCGAAAAGCACGTTGCCGAGAGTCTGTTCCACGCCGAATGCCACCACAAGTACCGACACTTCGATGTTTGCGAGTATCGTGGCAACTGCCGACATGCAGAACAGTCCGCTCTTTCCGAAAAAGCGGTATGCCAGCAAAACGGTGCCGTATATCAGTATCAGGGAACCGGTAAGTAACAGTTCGTTCATTGTAATGTTTTGTGTCTCAGTGTTATATGCTTTAAAGCATAATTCTAGTCATTCTGCAAATATACGTTTTTTTTTGAAGTTAATCACGTTTTTTGGGGGTTGGATGAAAAAAAACGGCACCCTGTGCAGGATGCCGTCTCGCTTATTCAATATCACAAATAAATTCGAATTCTGCCGTTTAGAAATAGAGGTCGCGTTCACCGTTTCCGATACGGCTGAGATGTTCCTCGATTTTCGGCACGAGGTCCTTGTGTTCGACGTCGCCTATCATCTTTCTGATGAGGTTCAGGCCTTTTTCGCGGAGTTCGGGCGAAGCGAAGTCTTCGAGGTATTCGCGGAAAGTGAACATGGCGTTGGGCAGGCAGAACTGCTTTATGAGACCGGGTTTTGCCAGATCCATGAAGTCGTTGCCCACGCGTCCCTGACGGTAGCAGCCTGTGCAGAACGAAGGGATGTAGCCTTCATCGACGAAGGCGGATATCACGTCTTCCATTTCGCGGTGGTCGCCGAGAGCGAACTGGCTGCCGGTATCTTCGTCTTCGTGTGAGTATGAACCAGGGTTGGTACGCGAACCTGCCGATATCTGGCTGATACCGTAGTTGATGAGTTCGTTGCGCATTTTTGCATTTTCACGGGTAGAGAGAATCATTCCCGTGTATGGCAGCGCTATGCGTATGATGGCCACGAGTTTCTTGAAATCGTCGTCGCTTACAGGATTTGGCACATGTTCGGCATCGGGTGCGCCGACTGCCGGTTCCATACGGGGTACCGAAACGGTGTGAGGTCCGCAGCCGAAGCAGCGTTCCAAGTGGTGGGCGTGTTCCATCATGGCCAGCACTTCGAAACGGTAGTCGATGAGTCCGAACAATGCACCGATTCCCACGTCGTTGATGCCGCCTTCCTGTGCACGGTCCATTACCGTAAGACGGTATTCATAGTCGGCTTTCGGCGAACCTGCTGGGTGGAAACGTTTGTAGAGGACGGGATCGTAGGTTTCTTGGAAACATACGTATGTGCCGATTTTTTCGGCGTGCAGGCGTGCGAAGTCTTCAACTTCCATCGGCGCGAGTTCCACGTTGATGCGGCGTATGTAGTCCTTGCCGCCGCGTTCGCGTACACCGTAGGTGGTGCGTATGGCTTCCACCATGTAGTCGGTGCCGTTCTTGTTGTTTTCGCCACAGATGAGGAGGGCTCTCTTGTGTCCCTGTTTCAGCAGTGCCGAAGTCTCCTGTGCTATCTCGTCCATGGTGAGAATCTTGCGTTTTATGAGCTTGTTGTCGCGACGGAACGAGCAGTATGTGCAGTTGTTCATGCAGATGTTGCCGGTGTAGATGGGAGCGAAGAGTACAAGACGTTTGCCGTAAATCTCTTCCTTCACCGTCTTGGCGGTTTCCATGATCTTCTGTATGTGGTCGGTGTTTTCCACACGGAGCAGAAGAGCCACTTCCTTGAGATCTAACCCCTTGAGCTTGAGGGCTTTGTTCAGAACTTCGTTTATTTCGCTTTCGGTCGGAGTTTTGCCTTCGAGCAGACCGTAGAGTTTATCGCGGTCAATGAATACTTTGTTGCGTTCTTCTATATTCATGTTTGTATGTATTTTATTTTGTTATTGGATTTTTTGTTTCGATACTATTGTCTTGACCTCGACATTGGGCAAACGTCCGAGACGGCCGTTGAGAGCGTTTATCTCATCGGTGGTCGCTTCTATAACTAAATTGATGATGAAAAGATTCCTGTCCCGCAAAGGCAACCCGTAACGCGAAAGAATGTTTTCGCTGTACTGCGAAATCAACTCGTTGACGCTTTTTGCAACACTTCGGTCGCTGATTACTATCGAAATTGTTCCAATTCTCTTTTCCATCAGAATGTTACTTTTGGATTAGACGTTTGATTTTCAACTAATTAAAATAAATGCTCTCCCTAAGGAAGCACTGCAAAATTACAACTTTTTTTTAAAACTGACAAAATAAAAATGCAAAAACCATGAAAAAATTGAAACCATTGAAGAAAATGATGTGCCGGATATTCGGCCACAGTCTGATAAGAATCAAAGAAGTGTACGCGTTCCCTGTGGCAAGACGTGGCAGGTTGATGCCATGATGCCTTGTTTCCCGGTATGGCAGGCTTCTTACATGAACAGGCAACTGTCACCGTAGCTGAGGAATCGGAATCCGTTGTCGAGGGCATGGCGGTAGCATTCCTTCCATTTGTCGCCGATGAGTGCCGAAACCAGAAGCAGCAGCGTGCTCTTGGGCTGGTGGAAATTCGTTATCAGTCCGTTGATTACACGAAAACTGTATCCGGGAGCAATAAGCAGCTGCGTGTCTCCTTCGAGCATGGGCATGTCGTGCCTGTCGAGGTAGGAGAGTACGGCATTGTAGGCTTTTTCCGCACTTACGGCATACTCTTCCAGTTCATAGGGATCCCACTGGAGTATGCTCATGCTGTCGAGGTCGGGATTCAGACAGAGTTTCACGCCGAACCAGTACACCGATTCCAGCGTGCGGACAGATGTGGTTCCGACTGGAATTATCTTTCTGTCGAAATTCTGTGCAATGTTTTCTATGTGTTCGCGTGCAATGACAATGCGTTCGAAGTGCATTATGTGGTCGCCGATTTTCTCGCTGGTTACCGGCTTGAAAGTGCCTGCACCCACGTGTAGAGTCACGAACTCTGTCAGGACTCCACGCTGCTTCAGGTTCTCGAAAACGTTTTCGGTGAAGTGCAGTCCCGCGGTTGGTGCAGCCACCGAACCTTTGTGCTCGGCATATACTGTCTGGTAGCGGGTGTTGTCGCTTTCCTCGGCTTCGCGGTGGAGGTACGGTGGAATGGGCATCACTCCGGCTTGTTCTATGACTTCGGCAAACGTGAATCCTCTCGTCCAAGAAAATTCAACGACCCACGCGTTTTTGTGCGTGCCCTTGCGTTCCGCAGTCAGCACGGAATCCCTGCCGCCTATGTTCAGATTCTGGCAGAGTTTCTCGGCCTTCCATTTCTTGTTGTTGCCCACAAGGCATATCCATGAACTTTTCTCCCGTTCCTCGAACGTGGTGGACACTGCGGCAAGATAGGGCTTCAGACAGAATATCTCGATTACTGCCCCCGACGGCTTGCGGAAAAACAGCCGGGCATGGATTACCTTCGTGTCGTTGAAGATGAGCAGCGTGTCCTGTGGCAGCAAATCGGGCAGATTATGAAAAACATGTTCCGAAATTTCGCCGCCGGCACACATCAGAAGTTTGGACTCGTCGCGTTTCTCCAGCGGAAATTTTGCAATGCGGTCGTCAGGCAAAGGGTAGTCGAAATCCTCTATGGATATGTGTTTGGGTGCAGTCATGTCTTGTGTTTTTTGTTTTGCAAAATTACGAAAAAAAATCAAAAGAATGATTTTTTTTTGTATGAAACAATATTTTTTTTGATTTCCCGTTATTAAATAAAATTTTGCTTGTTTGGATTTATATATTCACTATTTTAACATTCAGGAAATATGAAAAAACTGAAGTTCATTGCACTTCTTTTATGTGCATTCTCATTGGTGGCTTATTGCGGCTGCAGCAAGGATGATGATGAGCCTACAACTGGGCGGCATGAAAATAACGGAGACCCCGGCGGAACCCCCGATCCCGACCCAGAACCTACTTTGGAGGAAATGGTGACAGGTACTTGGCAGGGCGAGTATGACGCTACGCTCGGCAAGTTGGAGTTTACCATAACTTTCAACAGCGACCATACCGGCACGGTTTCTGTCTTCGTATTGTCCATGCCTATCAGCGGAGGGCTCACATGGAATGTCGATCAGGAAGAACGTACATTGACCGCCACACTCAATATTCCGCTGCTCAGCGACAATGGCATAGTGGGAAACATCGTGTCCATTGACGAGACCACCATGGTCGTGAATGCGACGATTCTCAGACAAGTCAGTGAGGTTACGCTTACACGACTCAGCGAAGAGTGAAAGTCTGACGACATTTTGCTGAAAAAGAAGCTCGCTTTGTCGGGCTTTTTTTTGTTATAGGCCGTTTTTTTTTGAAAAAAAACTGTGAAACCGATTTTTTTTTCGTATCTTTGCAGTTTCGAATTCAATTTATTAAAGGCTATTTATATGGGGAAAAAAATATTGGTAATTCTGCTGCTTTGCATTTCTACATTTGTTTACGCACAGCAGAAAACGGCAAGTGTGGTGCATTTCAAGAACGGCGGAGTGCTAAAATGCAACGTGTTGGAAATGAGTCTGGAAACAAATTCTGTAACTTTGGAAACCGGTGACGGAAGCCACCTTTTCTTCAAGATGGACGAGATAGAAAAAATACAGAAGGATTCATCTCCCGCAGTCGTTGAAGATAACGTGCAGAGAGAAGCCTTGCCGCTTGGAAAGGAATATGGCAGTGGCTATATGACACGCGTAGGGAGAAAATTGGTTTTGGATGGCAAGGATTTGAGCGTGGAAGAACTTAGGACTTTGCTGACTGAAAAGGATTACAATGTTTACTGCGAAAACGCAAACAAAGGTGTTGGATGTGTGGTTGCAGGTGTATTGACAGGCGTTGCATCGTTGATGATGATTATTGGAGCTATTGAATCGAACAGTTCTTCATCGCAAAACGTTTTATTGGCTACGGGTTATATAGGGGCAGTTGCTGCTGATGTTTTCATTCCTGTGGGATGTGTTACAGGTGGCATCGCCAAAGGTAATATAGCGCGTATAGCCGACAGGTACAACAGCTACGCTCCACAAAAAACTGCTTCGTACAGCTTCTCTCCGTCGGTGCAGAAAACGTCGTGTCTGGCTGGAGGAAACGGCTTGGCCTACGGAGCAACGTTCAGTATTTCGTTTTAAGATAAAAAAGTAAAGAACATGGCATCGAATTTTGTAGATTACGTGAAGATAAACTGCCGTTCCGGCAAGGGCGGAGCAGGTTCTGCACATCTTCTGCGTGTGAAATACAACGCAAAGGCCGGTCCCGACGGCGGTGACGGCGGCCGCGGCGGACACGTCATATTGCGTGGCAACAGCCAAATGTGGACATTGCTTCACTTGAAATATACCAAGCACGTGATTGCCGAAGACGGCACACCGGGAGGCAAGAACCTCTGCACCGGTGCCGAAGGCAGCGACATCTTCCTCGACGTGCCTCTCGGAACCATAGCACGCGATGCCGAAACCGGCGAACAGCTGTGCGAAATAGTCGAAGATGGCGAACAGGCAATCATTGCCAAGGGCGGTCGCGGAGGCTGGGGCAACGACCATTTCAAGTCGCCCACCAACCGTACCCCGCGTTATGCCCAGCCCGGCGAACCCGGCGAGGAACGTTGGGTGGTGCTGGAACTGAAAGTTCTGGCCGATGTGGGTCTCGTGGGCTTCCCCAACGCTGGAAAATCAACGCTGCTTTCCGTAGTGTCGGCGGCAAAACCTGAAATAGCCGACTATCCGTTCACTACCCTCGTGCCCAATCTCGGAATGGTGAAATACCGCGACGACAAGTCCTTCGTAATGGCCGACATACCCGGTATCATCGAAGGGGCTTCGCAGGGCAAGGGCTTGGGTATCCGTTTCCTGCGTCATATCGAACGCAACTCCATTCTCCTTTTCATGGTTCCCTGCGATGCCGATGACATAAAGGCCGAGTATGAAATCCTTCTCAACGAATTGAAAACCTATAATCCGGAACTGCTTGACAAACAGCGTGTTCTGGCTGTAACCAAGTGCGACATGCTCGACGATGACATGCTGAAACAACTCGCCAAAACCCTTCCGCGCAGCGTGGAGTCGGTGATGATAAGCTCGGTGGCCGGAAAAAACATAGCTGAACTTAAGGATTTGCTCTGGAAAAAACTGAATACTGCTGATGGAGAAGCTTAATGCCATTGATACGGAAGTGTTCTATTGGGTGAATCGGCACCACTGCACCGTATCCGATTATGTCCTGTGGACATTCAGTCAGGCGTGGTCGTGGGCACTTGTGCTTATTGCGGTGTTCGTATTCGTTACCCTGCGTAAGGAAAAGAAAATGTGGTGGGTTGTGCTTTTGGGCATGGCCTTGTGCTTCCTGTTTTCCGACAGGATTTCGGTGCTTTGTTTCAAGGACGTATTCCAGCGTCTTCGTCCGTGTCACGCACTGCCGGACGTGAGGATGATTCTCGGAACCACTTGCGGCGGTGCCTATGGTTTTGTATCTTCGCACGCTGCCAACTGCTTTTCACTGACAATGTTCCTCTCGCTGTGGTATGGAAATAGGTACAAACCGATGCCGTACATGCTTTTCGTATGGGCACTGACAGTGGGTTACAGCCGCCCGTATCTCGGTAAACATTACCCCGGCGACGTAATTTGCGGCGCCTTGCTGGGAATTCTCATAGGTTGGATCGTTTATTTGTTAATACGGTGGATATTCGGAAAAATTAAATACAGGAAAAATGAAGCGTAAACTCTTATTGATGGCACTGGCGGCATTCTGTTTCGTGAAAAATGCCGCTTCGCAGGACACGATTACTGTCATGCAGTACAACCTGCTTAACTACGGCAACATAACATATTACTGCCCAGCAGATACCAACAAGGCAAGTAACAAGAACAACTGGATACGCACGATAGTAAACTATGTGAATCCGACTGTCTTTACGGTAAACGAAATGAACTATCAGGCCAAATTTCATGATTCGCTGCTCAACAATGCCTTGAATGTCAATGGCATAAACTATTACCGCAAGGCACCTTCGACAAATATAGCAGGTTCGGGACTGATAAACCTGCTGTATTACGATTCGCGTAAGGTGGAATGTGTAGGCCGCTACGTGGCACAGAGTTTCCTTCGCGACGCCACGGTCTACAAAATGATGTACATGAGCCCCGACCTCGCTGAGGGCGATACCATTTACTTCTACTGTATACTGGTACACCTGAAAGCCGGTGACGAAAGCTACGGCGTCGACAATCCTGAACAGCGCGACTCTATGGCTGTCGGGGTCATGCGCTGGATTGACGGTTTCGACCGGACTCACGACAAGAATGTTATGATAATGGGCGACTTTAATGTTTACACTTCAGATGAGCCTGCCTACCAGACTCTTACGAATTACCAGCCCAATGCCGCCATACGTTTCTACGACCCGATAAACACCCCCGGCGATTGGAACGAGGACGAAGACTATGCATCTGTCCACACGCAGTCGACAAGGCTTGTCTCCAACGACTGCCATTCGGGTGGAGGTCTCGATGATAGGTTTGATTACATACTTGTAAACCAGCATGTTAAGGAAAACAATTGGGGTGTGGGATATGTGAACGGCAGTTACAGAGCCATCGGCAACGACGGCAACCACTTCAACATGTCGGTAAATCAGGGAAGCAACGGCTCGGTTCCGGCCGCAGTGCTTTCGGCTCTGTACAACAATTCCGACCATCTGCCTGTAATGCTCCGGCTCGCCATCGATGCGGCTCCGGCAGTATCTCTCAATACGCCCGGAAATGTTTCCGCCTCAATTGAAATAAATCCTAACCCGGTTCGCAATAATCTTAAAATCAGTGTAGTGAATGGAAACGAGGATATGAATTTCTCTTTGAACATAATATCTGCCGACGGCAGGCTCATGACCGGAGAGCATTTCGCAGGTACGGATTTCGTCACCGATGTGACCGCCCTGCTCCCCGGAACTTATGTCGCACAAATTACGGACTCCAAAGGGAAAATCCTTTGCAGTAAAACATTTATAAAACAATAGTAACTAATTAAAAAAACAGAAAAATGGGATTAATTCTTTCATTAGTCATCGGAGCATTGGCTGGATTCATCGGCAGCAAGCTCTTCAGCGGTTCAGGTAAAGGACTGCTTCTCAACCTTATTGTCGGAATCATCGGCGGTTTCATCGGTGGCTGGGTGTTCGGCCTGCTTGGAATAGGCGGCGAAGGCATTTTGTGGCAACTCGTAAGTGCAGTAGTCGGTTCCATTCTCTTTTTGTGGATTCTGTCGCTGTTGAAATAACACGGTCTGCTGCTTCCTTCCCTGAGAATTTTGCTTCTGAAAGGAGCATTTAGGGAGGAGTATGCGGTTTTGCAGCACAGGTGTGTTAAGAAAGTTCGGTCACAGTGAGAAAATATCTCTTTATAATACTGTCGGCACTTTTTGCGTGTGCATTGGTGTCGTGTGCTTCCATCAAAAACCGTTCGGTGAAAAACGGCATAGTTGGACACTATGAGTACGAACACAGCTGGAATTACGCCTCGCCCGACGGTGTGGGCTTCATGCACTGCGATGAGGTGGGTAGGTTGGATTTCAATTCCGACGGAACTTTCGTGGATGTGGCGGTGCAGAAACACAGTCACTGTCTTCCCGATTCCACGCAAAGTCATTACAGCATGGAATATCATTGCGAAGGGGAGTGGAAGGTGGAGAACGGGAAATTCCTTTTCTGCGAACATTCGGAAAATTTCAGTCTGAAACTGCTCAATGAGGCACCTGCCGTGGAAGAGAGTGATTTCGCAGCTGAAATCGTGAAACAGAATACTCCGGACAGCTCGCGCTGGTTCACTTTCGACATTGACAGGCTTGATGAGGAATGGTTCGTATGGAGCTATACCGACAAGCGGAACAGAAAGACCACATGGGACATGAAAAAAATGAAGTGAAACATTCGATTTACGGATAAAAAAACGGGATGAGGTTTGCCGCATCCCGTTTTTTTGCGTGTATGGGAACCATTAACCTACGCTGCCTTCGAGGCATACGTTGAGAAGTTTCTGTGCTTCGACGGCAAACTCCATCGGGAGCTTTTTCAGCACGTCTTTGGCGTATCCGTTGACTATGAGTCCAACCGCACTTTCCTGCGATATGCCGCGCTGCTGGCAGTAGAACAGCTGGTCTTCGGAAATTTTCGATGTGGTGGCTTCGTGTTCGAGTATTGCCGACTGGTTGGCGGCTTTCACGTAAGGCCATGTGTGTGCTCCGCATTTGTCGCCGAGCAGAAGAGAGTCGCACTGCGAGTAATTGCGGGCATTTTCCGCATTCTTCGATATTTTCACGAGTCCGCGGTAGCTGTTCTGGCTGTGTCCGGCCGAGATGCCTTTCGAAATGATGGTGCTACGGGTGTTCTTCCCGAGGTGTATCATCTTGGTGCCGGTGTCGGCCTGCTGGTAGTTGTTGGTGACGGCTACGGAGTAGAACTCGGCAGTGGAGTTGTCGCCCTGCAGTATGCAACCCGGATACTTCCATGTTACGGCAGAGCCTGTCTCGACCTGAGTCCATGATATTTTCGAGTTGTTGCCCTTGCATATTCCGCGTTTGGTAACGAAGTTGTAGATGCCTCCGTTGCCGTTCTTGTCGCCAGGAAACCAGTTCTGAACGGTGGAGTATTTTACTTCGGCATCTTTCAGTGCAATGATTTCGACGATGGCGGCATGCAGCTGGTTTTCATCGCGTTGCGGTGCAGTGCAGCCTTCCATGTAACTTACATAGGAACCTTCGTCGGCAATGATGAGGGTACGTTCGAACTGGCCGGTGTTGGCTGCGTTGATGCGGAAGTATGTCGAAAGTTCTATTGGACAGCGTACATCCTTGGGAATGTAGCAGAACGAACCGTCGCTGAAGACAGCCGAATTGAGTGCCGCAAAATAGTTGTCGCCAGCCGGCACTGCCGAGGCGAGGTACTGCCGCACGAGGTCGGGATATTTCTGCACCGCTTCGCTGAACGAACAGAAAAGAATGCCTTCCTTGGCAAGAGTCTCCGAAAAGGTGGTCTTTACAGAAACGCTGTCCATTACGGCATCGACGGCCACGCCTGAAAGTTTCTTCTGCTCTTCGAGCGATATGCCAAGTTTGTCGAAAGTGGCACGCACTTCAGGATCAACTTCGTCCATGCTTTGAAGCTGTTTTTTCTTGGGTGCTGCAAAATATATTATGTCCTGATAGTCAACTTTCTTGTAGTTGAGGTGAGCCCAGTCGGGTTCCTCCATGGTAAGCCATTTGCGGTAGGCCTTTAGACGGAAATCCAAAAGCCACTCGGGTTCGTTCTTTTTGGCCGAGATATAGCGTATGGTGTCCTCTGTCAAACCTTTGGAAACCGTTTCGGTATCAATATCGGTGACAAAGCCCCATTTGTAGTCTTCGTTCGTAACTTCCTGAATAATATTGTCTTTAGAGTCTTTCATCGTGAATGTCTTTGCTTGAAACGAAACTGCAAATTTACGTGATTTTTTTCGATTTTGCACGTTTTACGCTAAAAAAATGTTTAAAACGGCCTTTGCTTTGACTAATTCACCGTAAAGCGTTGAAAAAATGCTTCCGTTTTTTTTGATTTTCTGCAAATAAAAACGTAACTTTGCCAATGCCTTGAGAAAGGCAGAAAATTCTGTTTTTAAAGTCAACTGTTTAGTAATCAATAATATAACTTATATTTATGAAGAGAACATTTGTTTTATTTTTGGCAGTTTTTGCTGCTTCTGCGCTTTTTGCCCAGAAAGAAAACGTTACCGTGAGGGGAGAAGCCAGAAACGGTGAAGGAAAAATTATACAGCTTTACCGTTATGCCGATGCCATCTCCATGGGTGAACAGCTTCTGGCGACAGACACGATAGGTAGCGACCGTAAATTCGAACTGAATGCGTTTTTCAATTATCCGGCACTGGTTTTCGTGCAGATTGAAAATTATTCGCAGTCCTTTTACATAGAACCATCCCGTTCCTACGACATCGTAATCGACGAGTTCGATTGGAATATCGATGAAAAGAAGAACGTGTTCCTCGCTCCCGAAGCACTTCCTGTTGAATTTCTGAAACTTCCGGCCAACGACATCAACTACTCGATAAACAAGTTCGACAGCGTGGCTTCGGTGCTTCTGGTTCAGAACAAGCACCGTCTCGACAGACGTTACCGTGCAAGCCGGAAGTTCGTCGATACGCTGATAATGGAGATAGAAAAGGCCGTTCCCGAAACGGAAAACGTGTATTTCAACCGCTACCGCGAATACAAACTTGCCGAGATACGGTTCGCTTTCGGCTTCGAGTCACGCAAGAAAATGGTCGAAAAATACATAGCTCAGAAACCTGTCCTTTACTACGACGACAATTACATGTCGCTTTTCAACAACATATACTCGCACGTCATTTCCAAAGGCATGAAGAAAGTCCCCGTTGAACGCCTTTCCGACTGGATAGACAATCTTGACGTGTACACATACCTTGATTCCATCGGTACCAACGAAATACTCAGAAACGAGCAGGTGAGGGAACTTGCTACAATCATAGCCCTCAAGGAATCGTATTACGATTTCAGGAACTACAACAGCATGATGGTCGTTGAAATGCTCCGCAGAGTTGTGAGCAACACCAAATTCCCCGAGCACAAGCTTATTGCCGAAAACCTTATAAAGAGTTTCGAAAAGGCACAGAATGCCGATACGAGCAGAGTAAAGATGGTACTTCCCGATGTGGATAAGAAAATGGTAAGCCTCGACAGCTTTCGAGGGAAATGGGTGTACTTGGCTTTCGTGCGCGTGGGTGAACCCGGTTCTCTGAGCGAGATAGAAACGATGGCTCATTTTTACGACACCATCACCAAAACCTGCGACATGGATTTCGTTACAATTTCCTGCGACCGCGAATTCCAGAAATTCTACCATTTTCTGAGAAATTCCAAAAACGGAGAGAAATATACCCGCTGGACATGGCTGCATTTCAACAACAACTTCGAAATGCTGCGACAGCTCAGTGTTTACACCTATCCGCGTTTTGTCCTCATCGACCCGGAAGGCAAAGTGCAGGCTCTCCACGCTCTCTCGCCCGCCGAGGGTTTCCTGCTGGCTCCGCTCGTAAGACAGAAGAACAGCGAAGATGCTGAACGCGGCAAATATCTCAACGAACACAAAGACGACAAAAGATAACCGAAAAGTCAGAACGATTTGATGCAAAGGAGTTACGGGAAAGTAACTCCTTTTTTTTGCCGTGCGGAATCCGGATTCGAGTCCGAGGCCTGCAGCCGTTTTTGGGTGAAAACAACGTCAAATGCTAAAAGAAAAACGGCAGTTTTAGCTGTATGACCGGCAAGAACGCCGGTTAGGTGATTCTATCATTACATTTGAGTTACGCCGGTTTCAAATTTTTACCACGGAAAGTTTCTTGCTGTTATCATTCAAGAAACGGCCACCGGGAAAATTTTCAGTATAGTCTAAATTCAACCATATTTTGCCTTTTTCTTCATGGGTATGCAGGCATCTGCCTTTTGTATCAGGAAAAAGTTCCAATTTTATAATATTTTCCAGATTTTCTAAATCCGTTTTGTCCCCAATGTAAAGTTCCGGATAGGCATGGCCCTCGGCTATTACAATTCTGACCGTTCCGCCAATTGCCTTTATTGAAGATGCCATCAGAATTGCATGGTCTTCGCAGTCGCCTTTGAACGTGTGTACTGTTTTACTTGCTTTGGCAGGAATGTCTGTCCCATCGGCGTCGGGTTTGTATTCCCATTTTTCGTTTATAACCTTAAATATTGCGAAACTTTTGATGGCGGTTGCGTATTTTTCGTAACGATCAGCAAAATATGCGAATTTCTCATCTTTAACGCATTCTTGTGCAAATTTTACTACAGAAGAATCTCTATATTCTGCGGCATTTTGCACTTTTATTGCATAATCAGAATTCAATACGTCAAAAAAGACATTGGTGGGCTCTAGTTCTTTTCCGATTGTTGCATAAACCAAATCTGTATAATCATTAAAAGCTGCCCCCCAGCCGTAAGCGTACGGGTTTTTGTTGATAAAAGAGTTGTAGCAAAGGTAGCCTAATCCAATCACAAGGGCTATCAGAACAATTGGACGGAACCAGTCTATGAATTTTTGTACAATGGAAATTGTAATTATGAAAAGCAGTATTCTGTCTAAGTTGAATATCCAGTCAAAATCGGGCACAATATGTATTGCTAGCAAAAACAGAGGTAAAGCCAACAGATAACTGAAAATCTCCAACAAATTATCTCCAATACGAGTATCATTGTCGTTAGGTTCTTCTGCCACAGCAGTTTGACCGGTATCTTGTGCAAACTCGTCTTCAGTTTCGTCAAAATATTGTTTCATGATGGTTGAATTTTTAGTTGTTTGTCAAAAAAAAATGAACTGCAAATTTACAAAAAAAAAAGTAATTTGAAAAAATTATCAGATATTTATTTTCCTTTGGCAATCGATACAACTTCCAAGTAAACGGAAAAAATTTTGCCCCAACCGAATGCATCGGAATTGTCGCAGAAGAAAGAATTGTAGCTGAGAATTATACATCCGACTATTGTTACCAGAATTATTATTGTACGAATTTTTCTTACTAGAATTCGCACAAATATGGTGCATGCAAGCAGTGTCGTTACCCATAAAACTGTGTCATTGATGTTGCTGAACAATTCAATGCCTTCAACAATGCGTTCTGCAAACAGAAATAAGGGGACTATTAACAAAACCGCAATACACCGTACCAAACGTTTTCCAAAACGGAATTCGTCTTTCGCGAAAATGCTGTTGTTCTCATCGCTGCTAGCCTTAGCCAATTGGCTGTTCCCTGTTTTAGAAATATTTTGTTCCATGGTTGTGAGTTTTTAAGTGTTTTACATGTTTGTTTGAATTTACACTTGCAAAATTAACGAATAAAGATATTCCGGCCAAGTGTTTTTTTACGTTTTGTACGAAATGTGCTTTTTTTTGTACAAAAACGGCGTTTATGAGTTTGAAATGTTGTCAGGGATGTTTGTTATTTCGTGAAAAATCAATGAAAAATGTCCGGAAAATCAAATTTTTGGGGTAAAGAAGTTGTTTTTTTGAAAAGCAGACGCGGACAAGTTGCAAAGAAAAAATTTTGATTCACAATTATTGGCTTCAAGTTGTTTCCCAAATAAGTTTCCCTCGTCGACAATAACAGCGTTGGTAAATTCAGTCACACCATGTCATGCCGTCGGCGCTGGCTCCGCTCGTAAGACAGAAGAACATCGAAGATGCCGAACGCGGCAAATGCCTCAACGAACACAAAGACGGCAAAAATAAGAAATTGTGTTTCAGAAACACAACGGACATGATATGAAGGAGTCGCCGAAAGACGACTACTTTTTTGCGTATAAACATCTGAATTTAAGAATTACGATCGAAGAACATTTAGAAGATTTGAACCAAAACGCAGGTCGTCCATGCGAATGCCGTTAGAGCCCGACTTTATGTGACTGTCATCACAGCTGGAAGCAGATGATTTTTTTGAGAAAATTCGCAAAAAAACTTTTCAGTTCCAGAAAAAAATCGTATATTTGCCACTCCGAAAAACGTGGATGAGACCGGCATATACGATGTAATTGCTTGTCTGTGAGTCTGATACGTAATTCTGCCCATTTGCGGGCAGCGTGCGTTTTTTCGGAATTTGACACTTGAAACAAATAAAATATTAAGAATAATACAATTTAAAAGAGCAGATGAAAGTATATCAAACATCAGAAATCCGCAACATCGCCCTCGTAGGCGGTGCAAAAGCCGGAAAAACAACCTTGGCAGAAGCCATGGCTTTCAACGGTGGAGTTATTACCCGTAGAGGTTCCGTTGACGATAAAAACACAATATCAGACTACCGTGATATTGAAATAGACAGAAAGAACTCAGTATCAACAAGTTTGCTTTACAGCGAATTTGGCGGTAAAAAAATCAACATCCTTGACGTTCCCGGCTTTGCAGATTTTCAGGGCGAACTCGTGGCAGCATACAATGCAACAGAAACAGCTGTTGTCGTTGTCAATTCACAGAACGGTATGGAAGTCGGCACCGAAATAGCTTACCGCTATTCCCAGAAAACCGGCATGCCTCTCATTTTTGCTGTCAACCAGCTGGAAGCTGAAAAGGCCAATTTTGACGAAACCGTTGCTCAACTCAAAGATTTCTTCGGTGCAAAATGTACGGTTGTACAATATCCCGTAAATCAGGGAATCGGATTCAACAGCATCATAGATATAGTCCTCAACAAACAGCTTACCTTCAAAGGCGACAAAGTTGAAATGAGCGACATTCCTGCCGATCAGGCCGACAAAGCCGAAGAACTCCGCATGGCACTGGTGGAAGAAGCCGCCGCAGCCGACGATGCTCTCATGGAAAAATATTTCGAAGACGGTGACCTCTCACACGAAGACCTCACCAAGGCTTTGAAACTCGCTTTGGACAAACGCGACCTCTATCCGGTAATGTGCGTTTCCGCAAAAGAAAACATGGGCGTTGCACGCTTGCTCGAATTCATCAACGACAATGTGCCCGCTCCTTGCGAACTTATTGACAAACCCAAGACAAAGGCCGGCAGAGAAATTTCTTTCGACGCCTCAGCTCCGGCACTGGCATTCGTATTCAAGGCTGCAAACGAACAGCACCTCGGCGAACTTTCCTACATCAAGGTTCTTGATGGAGAAATCTCCGAATCCATGGATATGGTGAACAGCGTGAACCAGAGCAAGGAACGCCTTTCCCAGATACTTGTGTGTGCTGGTAAAAACCGCCAGAAAATCGAAAAAGCCGTTGCCGGCGATATCGTTTGCACGATAAAACTCAAGAGCGTTAAGACCAACCACACTCTTACTTCAGCCAAGAATACCGACGACGTAATGCCCGATATCGAATTCCCGACACCGATATACACCGTTGCAGTGAAGGCTGTAAACAGCAACGATGACGAAAAAGTCGGAACTATCCTCAACGATATGGCCAACACCGACCGTTCGCTCACACTTACCAACAGCCGCGAACTCCGTCAGACCATACTCGGATGTCAGGGCGAACTTCACCTCAATACCGTAAAATGGTATTTTGAAAACGTTCACAAACTCGAAGTTTCTTTCACGGCACCGAAAGTTCCTTACCGTGAAACCATCACAAAATCGGCAGAATCCATGTACCGTCACAAAAAACAATCAGGCGGTAGTGGCCAATTCGGCGAAGTATGGATGCTCATCGAACCTTACTACGAAGGCATGCCTAACCAGACAAAATATCCTATCCGCGGTACCGAAACTTACGAACTCGACTGGGGTGGAAAACTCATATTCAACAACTGTATCGTCGGAGGTTCCATCGATGCACGCTTCATGCCCGCAATCCTCAAAGGTATCATGGAAAAGATGGAACAGGGTCCTCTTACGGGTTCCTATGCACGCGATATCGTCGTTAACATATTCGACGGTAAAATGCACCCGGTTGATTCGAACGAAACAGCATTCAAGATAGCAGGACGTACTGCTTTCAAGGAAGCTTTCAAAAACGCAGCTCCGAAAATCATGGAACCTATCTATGACGTAGCTGTTACCGTTCCTACCGAAAATATGGGTAGCGTCATGACCGACCTTACCGGACGCCGCGCTTTCGTAAGCAATCAGGATGCCCTCGGTACCGACTCTTACGGTCAGAAATACACGGTTCTTCACACCAAGGCTCCGCTTTCGGAAATGAACAGATACTCCACTTCTTTGAGTTCACTGACAAGCGGCCGCGGTACCTACACAATGACATACTCTGAATATCAACAGGTTCCGACCGATGTTCAGCAGGCATTGCTCAAGGCTTACGAAGAATCAGCTGCAGAAGAAGAATAGTAATTTTACTATATTATCGGAGAGGGTGTCTTTCGACATCCTCTTTTTTTTCAATAATCTGAAATACAATCCGTATGATACGCAGAAAAAACGAGATGCAACATCTCACAGTTGAAAATTCGGGAAACATCAAGGGCAGCATAGTGAAAGAGTTCCTGCTCAATCCCGAAGAAACCGGCAACAGACTGAAAATGTGTGCCGACATTGAACTCGCTCCCGGAAGCATGATCGCTGAACATCCCCATGCCGACGATGCGGAAATATACTACCTCCTCGATGGTGAGGCCGTTGTTACCGACAACGAACGTACCGAAGTGCTGCATGCCGGTGACGTGGTTTTTACTGCCGACGGAAATTTACACAGCATACGCAACAATACGGAAAACCCGATACATTTCCTTGCGGTAATACTCCCCTGAAACCATATCCAGACAAGCATGAACAAGACAAAAATCATCAACGATCCCGTTTACGGATTCGTTACCCTCGACGACGAACTCCTGTACGACATAGTGGCACATCCGTATTTTCAGAGACTGCTGCGTATCAAGCAACTGGGACTCTCGTACATGGTTTATCCCGGTGCCATGCACTCCCGTTTCAGTCATGCGGTGGGAGCCATGTTCCTAATGCAGAAGGCCGTTGATGTGTTGAGAACCAAAGGCGTGGAAATAACCGACGAGGAAGCTCTTGCCGTAAAGTGTACAATTCTGCTCCACGACATCGGACACGGACCTTTCTCGCATTCACTGGAAAATTTCATCGTGCCGGACGTGGAACACGAAACGATTTCGGAAATGTTCATGCACCGGCTCAACGCAGAGTTCGGTGGAAAACTTGACACGGCAATAGCCATTTTCAGAAACACATACCATAAAAAATTCCTTCATCAGCTGGTTTCCAGTCAGTTGGATATGGATCGTCTCGACTACCTCCGCCGCGACAGCTTCTTTACCGGCGTTTCCGAAGGCATTGTAGGTACTGAGCGTATCATAAACATGCTGAATGTGTTTGACGACAATTTGGTCGTTGAGGAAAAAGGAATATATTCCATAGAAAAATTCATCATCTCGCGGCGACTAATGTACTGGCAGGTGTACCTGCACAAAACCGTCGTAGCTGCCGATTCGGTGATGCACAACATGCTCGGCAGGGCAAAGGAACTCGTGAGCGGAAACAGCGGCTTCCCTTGCCCCGATGCATTGAGGTACTTTTTCGAAAACAGTTTTGCCGAAAAAGATTTTTCTGACGACAAATCAATTCTCGACAGGTTCGCAAGTCTCGACGACAGCGACATTCTCTTTGCTGCAAAGATGTGGATGGGGTGCGATGACTTTGTGCTTTCAAGACTTTCCATGCAGCTGATAAACAGACAGTTGCCTGCTATAAAGATTTCTGGCAGAGAATTCAGCGAGGAACAGGAGGCCGAATATGCCGCCATGTATTCGCAGAAATACGGCATCTCTCTTGCTGAAAGTGCATATTTTGTCTCGCGCGGCGAACTGCAAAACCACGCATACGATTTCAACGATCAGGAAATCGAGATACTTTTCAAGAACCACCGCTGTGTGGACATAAGTGAGGCTTCCGACCAGCTCGACCGCCATTTTCTGGAAAAAACCGTTACCAAACACTATATCTGTTATCCTAAGGAATTCCGGCAGTAGTTCTATCTGGTGTAGATTCCGAACATGTCGTTGATGGCTTTTCTGCATACCGGACAGAAATTTCCGCCGGTACCCATCATGCAACGAATCATCGGTCTGTACATGCCTTTCTTGCGGTATCCGCCGCCTTCGTAAACTCCGACTTTGTTCAGGTATTTGGATCCTACGGGCGTGGGTATGGGTGTGTCGCTGTCGAGCATGTCCTTCCACTTCGCCCCGAAATTCACCAGCGACGTGATGTTTGGCTCCAGAGGTTCGGTGTTGAGGTCGTGAATTTCATCGTAAGAGATGTCCGGGTCAACGTATTCGTCTGCCAGACCGGCAAAGGTATGCCCGAATTCATGGGCAATGATGAAAGGTGCCTGCTCCGAAGTCACCACATCGGCATAGAAGTTGTAAATGGCCCCTCCGCCGTATTCTTTTGTGTTCGACATTATTATTACCTGTTCGTACGGGGCGTCGTTTATAACGTCGTGCAGACGGTGTATGCACAGGGTCATGATGTACCTCTGAATGTCGAATACGTTGAACGAGGAGCCGACGGCAGTGTTGAGTTTCTTGCCTTTCTGCGGGTTGGTGATTCCGGAATCTTTGGATATGGCCGGTATGCCCCACACGTTGAAATCGTCTTTGTGCTCCTTGTACGGCGAATATTTGAAAAGTCCCTCGGTGAATGTCTCGAAATCCTTTGCCATTTTTTCACTGTCATTTTCGGTGTACCCGTCGGCAACTATCACCACGTCGAGCTTGCAGTGAGAATCACCCGAATAGTGGAGCTTCCGAGCCTTGTATTCTGAATTCTTGGAGGTTACCTTTGCCGTCCGAGGGTCGAATACGGTTACTTTCTGGGTGTAGAAGTTCCTTTCCTTGTCGCGTTCCTGAAAATGAATCTCGATGCTGTTCTGCGGGTAGGGGATGAGTACTGTTTCTTCAAAGTCGGCACTTTTCTTTTTGCCGGTGGGAGTGGCGGCATATTCTCCGAAAAGGGTGCTGTATGTTCTTGAATATAAGTCGGTTCCTGTTGCGGCATCCTTTACCAGCACGCGGAAGCTTCCGTAGTTGAATGGATCGAGCAGATTTACAGTGGAACCTGCCCATTGTCCGCTTTTCCGGCTGAAAGTGACGGTATTTACGGTGTTTTTTTTCGCATTGCCGGTGCGTATGTAATCCACACGTAGCGTCCTGTCTTCGAAATATTTCGAAAAATCGACGGAAAAAGCCGGACAAGATAGTCCCGAAAATATGATAAGTATCTGAATCTTAATAAAATGCTTCATAGCTTGTTTCTGTATAGTTTTTTCAAAGATACGAAAAAAAAATGGAAAAATCGGGCAGAATTTTTTCAGGAGAAGTAAAACGGTGCAAAAAAAAAGGCCGCATTTCTGCGGCTCCAAAATCATGAAATCACGTTAGTTCTTGTTATTCCACTGCATCTTTCACCAAGCGGACAGGTCTGCCTTCATCACGTGTATTGACGTTAGCTGGATTCACAGGCGAAGCA
>JAZRZP010000032.1:0-17444 GCA_045601425.1 Bacteroidales bacterium | reverse complement strand
TTTCTTGATTATTTTCCGGGTTGCAAGGACTTCATGGCTGTCGTTGGAGAGCTGTATGAAGTAAACACCGTTTGCCATGTTCTGCATGTTGATTTTTGCAGAGCCGGAAACTATGGGCTGCCGTGCAATCACGCGGCCCTGTATGTCGAGTATCACGCCTTCGGCGACAAGGTTTCCAGCATCAATGTGGAGGAAGTCGCTGGTTGGGTTGGGATAAACCTTGACGGCAATCTGTTCGGCGGTGTTAAGACCTACCGGAGTGGAAGTGAGTTTTCCACGGTTGTCGATGTACCACGTGATGGTATCGTACTGTGCAAGACCGAACTTGGAGTACTGCGAACGCACGAGGGTGCTGTCGCCGTCGAGCATCTGACGGCCTTCGTAGTATTCCAAATTGATGAATGATGTGCGTTTTACAGGGCCAGATTGGTATCTGATGGGGAGCAGTGTTCCACATTCGTTTGCCGTAAGTGCGGAGCCTATTGTCACGGCAGTATCGGTTATTATGAATGCATCGGCGTTAATTGAGAAGGAGTCCCCTATCGTCAATTTGGATTTTTTGACAGACAATATTCCACCATAGTTTCTCATGGTAACACCGGAAAGTTCGGGCAACATACCCATAACGTTGATTGCTACATTGTCATTCATCCTGCCGCCTCTCAGTTCCATGATTCCGCCTTCATTCACGACAGGCATCAACCTCATGCAAATATTATCTTCTATGACACCACCGTACATCATGAATTTTCCGTAGCCGAGGTTTCCGATGGCTGCTTGTTCCAAAACGTTGTGGCTTATGCTTCCACTATGCATATTGAACAAAGAACCTTCTCCATTCATAATGACTGCAGAACCAGAGCCATTTACATTGTTATGTTCAATATTGACATTGGTCATGTTGACCACACTGCCACCGTGAGGAACGTATAAAGCACACCTTATTGAGTTGTCGGTCATTGCAATGTTTGATACTTCAAATACGGAAGATTCCAACGAAGGCATTTTATCCGAATACAAATACAAAATTGATTCTGCAGAGCAGTTCGTAAACGAGCAGCTGTCTATGACGCATTTGTCGTTCATGAAGGAGATGTTCATCAAATACTCTTCCGAGATGCAATTGTCAGCAGAAATGCCTCTGATATTGCAAGCCATTGTACCGGAGCGTATCAGCGAGTAGTCGCCCAAATAGATGTCGTGGAATCTTGTTCCGTGAACATTCATGGAAGATAAAGAATATATGCAGTTCTGGTTGGATGCAGCTGTTGAGGTGAATTCAACGTCGCCATAGATATCAAGGATTCCAGCGTACACGTCGCGTATCCATGAATCAACGAAAATCAGCGTATCCTGTGCATTTTCGCTGCCAACCACGAATTGGGGAGCATTCACATCGAATCCGTTGCCGTTGCCGTTCAGAGTGTAGGCTCTGTTCTGGTATCCCTTCAGGTTGATTACACCGTTAATCCACAGATTTTTGTTAAAATTGATGTCACTCATCAGGTAAACGACCCCTGTTGAATCCAGAACCTTATCGAAACTTGCGAAAGCTGTCGATGGTGTAGTACCATCATTTTCGTCATCACCGTTCACCGCATCCACGTAGAATGCCGGCATTGCGGACTTGGAAGCCGAGAAAGTGAAATCGGAAGTATCTTCAACTCCCAAGTTGAGTATTACAATGTAGTAGTCATCCGATTTGGTGGACAAGAAATCCAACGCCAATTCATAATCGTTCCATGCTCCTTGCAGCACTTTGAAGTTGGAGTCTAACAGTATCATCATGTGGTAATCCGAAGCGGTATCGATATCCACCGATCTGAAGCTGTAGAGGGTGTCGGCGTTCATGTGTATTTTGTAGGCACTTGTCAACATGCCTGTTTCTGCGTATCCGCTGCCGTAGCTGATGACAACCAGCCGATCGGAGGGCGTGCATGAAACAGTGTCGGCATAAGGCAGAGCGCTTATCGTGGTGTAGGTCAGACTTTGTGGAACGAGGGCATCCACAAAATGGAACGCAAGGCTGTATCGCACCGGAAGCTTTTGTATCCAATTTACGTAAGCAACAAAAACAATATTGTAAGTACCTGCTTCAAGTTCCTTTTCACCACTTTCAAGCGGGGAAACGAGTCTGTATTGGTCGTCGAGCAGGTAGGTTTCCCAATAACCGATAGTGTCGATGGTGTCGAATACGCGCAAACTGAACAATTTGCTGCTGTCCAAGGTAAATGTGTATCCTACCAGTGGATGAATGTCGCCGGACACACCATCGGTGTGGATCATCGTCTCTCCACCGGGAAGCAAATATATGTCATCCATAAAGTACATCGTGTCGTTGCAAACGACGGAATCGGTCATTCCCACCAATTCCGCAGTGTCGGCCACCGGACGGAACGACAGTTCGGAGAATGAGTTTATCCCTTTGAACGTACACGCCAGTGTCCGTACATCAACTGTAAGATTGAACACGGCATTGTTGTCCGGCACGAATAGACTGTAGTGAGTGAGTATGATGTAGTAGGTGCCGGCACCGCAAATACCCGTGCATGTGCTTCCACCGACCCCGTTCATGTAATTGTCGTCGTTATAATTTATTTCGTTGAAGTTGCTGTCGAGTATGTACAGATATCCGTCGTAATCGGACAATTCTCTCACATCTACCGTGTAAGCGTTCATGTCGGCTGTCAGTGTGATTTTGTACCCCACGGCAAGACGACCTTCACGGATGTCAGCGAGTACCGAGGTCGAATCGGATTTCAACGAATCGGTGAGGATTATCGGCGTTCCGCTGTACTGCAGAGTTGTGTACCGCAGGTTGCGTACCGACAGAGTGTCGTACGTCGTCTGTGCATTGGCCGCGTTCGCAAACAGCAGTACGGCGGCAAATGCGATGCTGAAAACTTTTAATGCTTTTTTCATAATAAACTGTTTTTGCGTGTTTTATATTGGTTTAAAAAATTTTTTCTCTTCGAAAAGAAAATTGCAAATGTACGATTTTTTTTTAATCGGCCCCGTTTGCTACTGCTTCACCTTATGTGCAGGAGGCAGATTATCCTCGTCGATGCCTTCGACATCGTAGAAGAACGGAGTGGATTTGGTCTTTCCGTAAATCGGCTTGTCGAACATCCATGCGTCCTTGAAGACGTATTTTATGCAGTCGTCATCCTCCACCCATTTGGAGTACACCGGGTCGAAGGTGGCACATTCCAATTCCACCCAACCTATTATGGCTCCGGTGGGCCACTCCTCGTAAGGCGGCAGCAGACCGGTTGCAATGTACTTTTCCTCCAGTTCGTCATTGCACAGCTGCTCGCAGGCTCGTATTCTGCTTGCCGCGATGAGGAAGCGGTTGCATGGCGGCACCATCCTTCGGCGTACCTCCACGTCCTTTATTCCCGCCACGGTGAGGGTTGCCCACGGCTGCTGTATGGCAAGGCATTTCATGGAACCGGGTGTTTTCTCGTCGCTTATGGGTATCCTGTTCACCACGTCTTGCAGCGGGTCGCGCGGTATACCGCGGGGTCTGTGCTTGCGCTCATATACGTCCAGCAAAATGCCTATGTCTCCGTCTCTCAGGCCTATCGATTTCAGCTTCTCACGCTTTTCCGAACATTCCGTGTTCTCGTTCAGGATTTCGTCTATTTCTTCGTTCAAGGTTTTCATGATATCTCTTTTTATTGTTTGAGGTTGCAAAGATACGTTTTTTTTTGAAAAAAAATCCCCTTGCTTTGCATACAGGGGGATTTTTGATTCACATTGGTTTTATCATGCTTTCTGTAAAATCTATTTCTTCTGGCGAAAAATTGTATTTTTTGTACAGCAGTCGGTCTATCTCTTCTACACCCAAACTCCAATCTATATCCGATTTTGATGTGAAATCCTGAAGTGGCACAAATTGAAAAACTTCTTTTGAAACTTGCATAGTACCTTTACCAAAATATAAATACAAACGGAAAAATTTTGTTTTTATATAGGTGTAACAATTTTTCATTTCAGTTTCCGTATCAAACGGACCTATAACCAAAAAAGTTTCAGTTCCAACTACACCCGGGTTTGCCAAAATTGGTTGGGGCGGTACTGTGGCAGTTGTAGAATAAGATGTTGTAAAAAGTAATTTATACCTATCAATCCAAGTTGTGTTTTTAGTAATAAAATTTCTGTCAACAAACACGCTTTTTCTACGAGCACCCCCTTTTATTCCTTTAACTCCCCAAATCAAAACGGAATTTTTTATTGGATTTTCAGACAATCGTACATCTTTGTATTTTTCTGGATTATTAAACAAATCTTTACGAACACCAAAAGGTTGAGTGTATGATACAATTTTCATAAACGACTCGCATCCTCCAATCTTTCCGACAAGCGACATTCTTCGACTATCTCTAATCACGATATTAGAGGTGTCATTCTTAAGGAAACGTTTTTCTTGGGAGATTTCGCCATTGGCAGTTTGGTAAACATAGTCAAGCATTCCACTATGATCTTTATTCCAAAGGAAATAACATATACCGCCGTCAATATGCTGGTTCGAGAAGCATATTGCAGAATCTTCATAGTCGTACATCTTCTCAATGCGTTGGTCATTGGAGAAATCCTCACGAAATTTTTGTAAACCACGACCCCCAACCATCCATTTCGATGGCATAATAAGTGAAATATATTGAGGTTTTATATTTCGAGCAACCTCTACAAATTTGTTGTAAACAGCAATTGCCGCATCTCCTGCGGCACCGCTTCCATCTGTAACTTGATAAGGCGGATTCCCCACCACTACGTCAAATTTCATATTGCTACGTATTTGTTTAAAAATCTGTCCGTTCGACAGTTTTGTGATAAACTCTTTCTGTTTGTCGGTTATCTGCATCAGCAGGTCGTCGTACACATGTGTATTCACCTTGGTGTCGGAGAAGCCGGCCAAAGTACGTTTTGTTATTTGGCGAGCCATTTCGGTCTTGCAAATTACAAAGATGTTTTGCTCAAGGACATTGTTCCAAATTTGTTGTTCTTCTTCGAGGGTAAGCGAGGCAAAGAGCGAGGTCCGACGTTTGATTTCCTGTTTGGTTTTCAGTCTATGGCGAAAAATACTATAAGCCATGTAAAGTGGATATAGTCCAGATTTAGAATTTATTTCCAATACTTTCACATTCGGATTTTCAAATATCCGTTGTGTTACAAGTCCACGATCTTTCATTATCGGCTCTACAATGGTATTTTTGTATTTTTCATCATAAAAACAATAACCTCCGAGAGTATCGCTCAAGTGCATGTTCACAACCCTCCATGGGGTAAGTACGGTTTCCTTGTCGGGATTGCGAAAAGCGGAAAATATTTCGCTTATTCTTTGGATACGGTCCAAAACGGACATGTTGTCGGCTGCATATGCCAAACGACGTATTTGTTTACCTGCGGCGCTAAAAATATCTTCATCATAATATCTGCGATATTCGGCAAAAGTAGCTTTATCCACACCTTTTGGCATGAATTCCTCCCACGATTTGTCATCAACGAGTTGCACAAAGCGGTCGAGGCTTATCTCATCTTCTTCGCTGTCAAGTTTTGCACCATAGAGGAGCAATGGCATACGTATAGATATTCCTCGAAGAATGGAAACAGCGATATCCCTTTGTCGTTTTTTCTGTTCTAATTGAAGAAGCCTAAGTGCTTCTTCGGGCGTAATCTCATGTTTTTTCTTTTTCTTTTCTTCTTTCTGTTTCTTTGCAATATCCTCTTTATCAAACTTTTCATTATTAATTTCAATATCTCGCGGAATATTATTAGCTTTAGTAGAACCAATTATTCCTCGCAGTTGTGCAAAAGCTTCCAATTCCACATCAGAGAGGTTGAGCAGTTTGTCACTATAGAGGTGTCCATCATCAAATCCACTATTTACAACTTTGTCAACATACACGCGTTTCAATTGTTGCAACATCTGGTCAACATTGTAATTTCGCATTTTGGTACCTTCGCAGGCAATGATGGGACAAAAATTCAAAAACTCACCCAATATTACACGGTCTTCATCAGAAGTACCCCCAGCTTTTGCTGATATTTTTGCTGTTTCAGCAATCATTTTCAAAGTACGATCGGGGGCAAAGTCAAAAACATAACAATCTGTTTTCATTCGACCAGCAATACGGGCAGGACTTTGCACTCGGAATATGGTTTGCATGTAAGTCTGAGGTGAAGTGTTTTTGCTTCCAGCAAGATAAAGGACTGCCGTCCATGGTTTTACCGTAACACCAGTAGTTAGTTTTCCACATGAAAGTGTTATGGTTTGAGTATTTTCTGGCGCATCGCCTATTTTGGTAAGCACCTCATTCAATGCATCATTTCTATCATTAAGTTCTTCATCTTCCTTGCCGGCTATGTTTATGACTTCGTAAGTACCGAAAAAGCGGTGCGAACGTAACAATTCCGCAAGAGCTGCACCTTCTTTCACTCCGGGAATTATCCAAAATGTATGACGAAAATATTCTCGGTATTGAGGTTTGCTGAACGGATAAAGGGTTTCCCCTTCTTCCGAACTTATAATGTCAAGAAATTTCAAAACTTCTTTTTCATGAACAAAATTTCCCGGTTTGGCATTCTTCGGCATTGGTTTATGGTCATCGGCGATACAACCAGTCCAAGTACGAAAAAATTCCCTGAAATTGAACGCTTTGTCTTCATCCTCAAAATTTTTCTTCAGTTCACCAAGGCTAAAGGTAAGTATGTTTAATTTTGGAAGTTCTTCGTATGGATTCGGATCAAGCGGATGTTCTCTGTACCACTCTTCTTTGGCTCGTTGTTCCATAGTATAATCCCAAGTAAAAGTGGTTTCTTCGTCAAAATCATCTATGAGGTTGAAAGGAGTTCCTGAAAGATTGATTATTTTTGTTTTTTCTTTGACCAAAGCCGTTTTTACTTTTTGTCCAAGTTGTGTTTGTGTCCCTTCGTGGGCTTCGTCTATAATCAGCAAATCCCATTCCGTATCAAATATGTCGCTGTCTTTTTCAAATTTTCCACCCACGCGTTTCGAACCTCGAAGGTCCTGTATTGATGCGAAATACACATAGTTTTTTCCAGACTCATCCAATTTTTTTATGTTAGATGTCCCTTTGTTTTTAGAACCATAAAGGAATTGGGTATTACTTTCAAAGAAAATTTCCCCAAAATCTTCATACCAGCCTTCGTCAACTACCGGACGGTGCGTAACAATGATTGTACGTTTAACATTCAATTCTTTTACTACTTGCAAAGAACTCAGAGTTTTACCCATACGCATCTTCGCATTCCAAAGTATTTCCTTTCCTTTTTTGAAGACTCTTTTGGTTTGCTCTATAGCCTGTTGCTGTTCTGGTCGAAAAACTATCGGACTTTTTTTCGTGCTTTTTTTATCTGCCGAAAGACTTTCTTGACTGTTTTTTGCGGCTTCAATTGCATTTTTTGCTGTCTCCAAATCACAAATAACCCACTCATTCGATTTTCCGTCAATATCAAAGCATTTCTGTTTGTATCCCGAACGATACAAAATATCCCGCACAAGACCGTCATTGAAACTTCTCACCTTGCCGTTTTTGGTAAAAAGTGTCATTTCTGTGTGCAGCAGTTCATATCTTATTCCTGCCGTCTGCGTGTACTGGTTTATACGTTTTTTTGCCGCATCGTTCAACTCCTTAGAATTTGGTGAAAAAAATCCATCGGGAGCTGTCGCTTCCCCGATTTTCAAACAACCTTTATGTTTCTCATCATTGATGCGAAAAATGTAAATCAGCCGATTTTTGAATGTTGATACATATTCCATAATTCCTTTATTTGAAAAGTTTGTAAAACTCAATTTTTTGCATATCTTTGGACTTTTTCCAATCCCTAATAATGCATTTTATGCCAGTATGCAGCCGATAATCATTTTTGAGACAACCCGAACAGACAGCGCTCTGCATTGGCACGGCAGCGAACATGTCAAGCTGTATCGGCTGTATTGCATTCTTGCAGCTTCCGGGTATCACGAATTTCAATCCGTCCATCTGCCACAAATTCCACGAAATGATATATGCGGCATATTTAATTGATTTCAACAATGGTTCAGAACCAAATTTGTTCTTATAATAATCTATAAATGTGTACAATAGATTTTCTCGGGCAATAAGAAGGTTGTCACCTTGCCACTCATAACCGTAAGTACTCTTCAATGCACAATAGGCGGACTTCAGCCATTCTCCGCTTTTTTCGGTATTTTCTGAAATTACTCGGAACTTTCGATCGAGTAAACCAATTCTATCTTCAATTGATAGAGGTTGTGCTGATGTTGTATCATAACGACTCACCAAATATGGTGCTTCTCCACAGGTTATTTCCAGCCGCATATCGGAAACATAATCTCGCCACGTTTTACCTTTTGGAAAAAAAATCCTTTCAGAATTGGTTGTCCATGTATGATTATCATTCTCTATATTAAAAACATTTTCACGTCCAAACCACTGTGTATCAATAAGGTTGTTTTGTACATTGCACACCCACGATGGAGTGAAAACTTCAGCATTCTGCTTTATCCGAAGTTTCTGCTCTTCAAGTGTTTTTGCGGCTCTTGGACGGATAACGTTGCCGAATTCTCCAGTTATAAGTCGGGGTTTTATCGGAGCAAAAAAAGAATAATCATTGCCATATTTGGCTTCATACATATCTGTTGCCCAAATGATATTCTTCTCTTTTATATTTTGATGTTGGTTTTTAGTGTGGTCTATCAACAAAATATCCAACACATCCGGGTATAATTCAAGAATATGGTTTTCCCTTATATCTATACTATCGTCGCACATACAAAATCTCTTTCGTATGCGTTGCACTATGTATAAAAACGTGTCAGACCAAATACCAACAAAAAAGTGGACGCATCCATCCACGTTCCTAGGTACTTGGCCTGACCTACACTATGAGATAAACAGCGTCCACACAGAGTGCGGACATTTACTTTTATTTGTCATAGTGTGTTCTTCTACGGCCAAGTTTCAGAACGTCTTTTAAATAAATAGCAAACGCTACATGTCGTTAATATTTCAAATTATCTTTTCTTTGTTCTCGTCTTGTCTTAATTGTATTTTCGTTAATATGTTTTATCCGTTTGCAAAATTACATAATTTTTTTCAAACTGCAAAATTTTCGAAAAAGAGGCCGCTGGTTTTCAGCAACCTCTTTTTAATCAGTCGTTTTTTAAGGCATAATACATCACAGTCCGAGTGAGGTCTTTATGGCTTCGAGTTTCCGTGCAAGATTCTCGTCCACGGAATCGTAGTCGTTCCTGCTGCCGAGTTCACCTTTTATTCCGAAATAGAATTTTATTTTGGGTTCCGTTCCCGAAGGACGTACGGTAATCTTGCTGCCGTCGGCAGTAAAGAACTGAAGCACATTGCTCTGCGGCAGGTTTATGGTTTCGGTCTTGCCGGTTTCGACATTTCTGCTTTCCAGCAAATGGTAGTCCTTTATGCAGACAACCTTCGAGCCGGCTATTTCCTGCGGAGGGTTGTTCCGGTAGTTCTGCATCATCTGCTTTATCTCCTCGCTGCCCGACTTGCCCTTTTTCGTAATCGAAAGCAGTTCTTCCTTGTAGAAGCCGTATTCCATGTACAGGTCGGTGAGTATGTCGAAGAATGTTTTGCCGCGATTTTTGGCCCATGCGGCTATTTCGGCAATCATGGAGCAGGAACTTACTGCGTCTTTGTCGCGTACGAAATCGCCTATGAGGTAGCCGTAACTTTCTTCTCCGCCGCCGATGAACTGCTCTTTCCCTTCGAGTTCGCGGATTTTGTCGCCAATGTACTTGAAGCCGGTAAGCACGTCGTATGATGTCACATTGTTCTTGTGTGCTATGTCGGCCAGAAGTTCCGAAGTAACGATGGTTTTGACGATGTATTCCTTTCCGGTGAGTTTTCCGGTTTCACGCCACTGGTTGAGAAGATAGTATATGAGTATGGAAGCTGTCTGGTTTCCGTTGAGGAGCATCCATTGCCCGTCGTTGCGCTTTACGGCCACACCAACCCTGTCGGCATCGGGATCGGTAGCCATGACTATGTCTGCATCGATGTCGCGTGCAAGTTTCACGGCAAGTTCCATGGCTGCTTTTTCCTCGGGGTTGGGCGACTTTGCCGTAGGGAAATTACCGTCGGGTACCGATTGTTCCCTGACTATGTTCACATTTGTGAAACCGAGTTTCCCGAGTATGCGTGGTACAAGTGTGATTCCCGTTCCGTGCAAGGGCGAATACACTATTTTCAGGTCGTGCTGCTTTTTGATTACATCGGGCAGCAACGAATTCTTTTCTATGCGGTCGAGATAAATTCCGTCCACGTTCTCTCCGATGATTTCAATGTTTTCCCCACCGCAGTCCATTTTTATGTCGTCAAGCGATTTTATCTTCATCACTTCGGCAATTACGTTTTTGTCGTGGGGAGCCACAAGCTGACAGCCGTCTTCCCAGTAAGCCTTGTATCCGTTGTATTCCTTTGGGTTGTGCGAAGCGGTTATCATGACGCCAGCCTGACATCCGAAATGCCTTACGGCGAACGAAAGTTCAGGAGTAGGACGCAAATCCTCGAACAGATAAACCTTGAAGCCGTTGGAAGCCATCACATTGGCAGTGATTTCCGCAAACTCGCGGCTGTGGTTGCGGCTGTCGTGAGAAATGGCCACCCTGCACTGCTTTACACTTGCGAAGGATTTTTTGACGTAGTTCACCAAGCCTTGCGTGGCCATGGCCACGGTGTACTTGTTCATGCGGTTGGTACCAACACCCATGATTCCCCGCAAACCACCGGTACCGAATTCCAGATTGCGGTAAAAACTCTCGTTGAGTTCCTCAGGATTGTTGTCCATCATGTCGCGTATGGCCTGCTTGGTTGCCTCGTCATAATTGCCTTCAAGCCATGTCTTTACATTTTGTCTTGCTGTTTCGTCTATATTCGAAATCATATCACGAGTCCTTTCTTATTTTTTTGCAAAGGTACGCTTTTTTATTGAGAAGACGGAATTTTTTCAAAAAAAATTGCAGTCGAGCCGAAAATAAAAACATACGGAACACACTTAATTTTGAAAAATACGAAAAAAAATGTATTTTTGCAGTTTGCCTTAAATTGGCAATGTTTGGTTATTTTATTGATACAAAAAGATTTAATACAGAAATACACACCGTTTTGTAATGGGGATTTTGTCGATTATACTGAAAGGGATCCTGATGGGTGTCACGCTTTCGTTTGTTACCGGTCCGGCAATGTTTGCACTCATGCAGACAAGTCTGACTTCCGGTTTCAAATCAGGTGTCCGTTTCGCCATCGGCATCTCCATCAGTGACATAATAATGGTGTTCCTCGTCCTCTTCGGAATTTCTGCACTTCTCGACACCCCGCAATACAAGATGATTTTCGCCATTGTCGGCGGAATCATAATGATATTCTTCGGCATATTCACCTTCATGCAGAAGGTAAAAGCCGACAGCGGAAAAAACATAAAACCCGAGCACGTCATTGATGCGGAAAAGGAAAAACACCGCATCAAGCGGCGCATCATCAAGATACTCAACGCGTTGAAATTCACAGGGAAGGGATTTCTTTTCAACATCGCCAATCCGGGAGTGTGGTTCTACTGGACCGTTCCCGTGAGCGTGGCCATTGCTCTCGGCGAAACCAAGAATTCGGTCATCTTCATGATTGCCCTTCTGGGCACCACACTCACCTGCGACATACTCAAATGTGCCATCGCATACAAACTGAAAACCATACTCGTTCCAAGACTGATACAGATTATAAACCGAATCGTGGGCATTGCACTCATCGTTTTCGGCGTTTACCTTGCCATCAACGAGTTCGTGTCTCTCGACAATATATTACAAAAATAAAAACGCCATGACCGTAGAACAGAAAAAAAAGACTCTCTTAGTCACATTGCTCGTAATCGGTATACTCGTCATCGACCAGATTATAAAAATATGGGTGAAGACAACCATGTTCATAGGTGAAAGCATACCCGTCTTCGGGTCATGGTTCCAGATACTGTTCATCGAAAACGAAGGCATGGCCTTCGGCATGAAATTCGGAGGAGATATCGGGAAGATAATTCTCACGCTGTTCCGGCTGGTGGCTTCGGGTGCCATAATCTGGATTCTGGCCATACTCATACGGAAGAACAGTTCTAAATTCCTGCTCGTAAGCGTGTCACTGATTCTGGCCGGAGCTTTCGGCAACATCATCGACAGCTGTTTCTACGGCCTCATGTTCAACGACAACCCCTACGAAATAGCCACGCTTTTCCCCGACGGCGGCGGCTATGCCCCGTTCCTTTCCGGAAAGGTCGTGGACATGTTCTACTTCCCGATCATCGACACCGACCTGCCTTCGTGGTTTCCGTTCTGGGGCGGTAAACATTTCACGTTCTTCAATGCCATCTTCAACTTTGCCGACGCTTCAATAACCATCGGCGTGGTCCTGCTCATCATCGACCAGTTCTTCAAACAGAAAAACAACCCGGAAACAGCGGAAGTTACGGAAAAATAATGCCGCAGGACACTGCATTTTCAGAAAAATCGGATTTCCGGCACTTTCCCCCGCCTTAGATCTGCAAAATCTGACGTTTTATGGAACATAATTGTCCCTGTTCGGATTTTTTTCGTATATTTGCAGTCTCAAAAACTTATTTTTATGGCAACAGACGACAAGAAAATCATTTTTTCCATGGTGGGAGTAGGAAAACTTTATCCACCTCAGAAACAAGTACTTAAGGATATTTACCTTTCATTTTACTATGGAGCTAAAATAGGCATCATCGGTCTCAACGGCGCAGGAAAATCGTCGCTGTTGAAAATCATTGCCGGTGTGGACAAAAACTATCAGGGTCAGGTGGTCTTTGCACCCGGATATTCGGTTGGCTACCTTGAACAGGAACCCAAACTCGACGATTCCAAAACCGTGAAGGAAGTGGTGCAGGAAGCCGTGCAGGAAACAGTTGACCTGCTGAAAGAATATGAAGAGATAAACATGAAGTTTGCCGAACCCATGTCCGACGACGAAATGACCGCACTCATCGAACGACAGGGCGAAGTCACCGAACTTCTCGACCAGCACGATGCATGGAACCTCGACAACAGACTCGAACGTGCCATGGACGCACTCCGCTGTCCCGAAGAAGATGCCGTAGTGAAGAACCTCTCCGGAGGCGAACGCCGCCGCGTGGCCCTGTGCCGTCTGCTTCTTCAAGAACCCGACATTCTTCTCCTCGACGAACCCACCAACCACCTCGACGCCGAATCCATCGACTGGCTCGAACAGCACCTGCAGCAATACAAAGGCACCGTCATTGCGGTCACCCACGACCGTTACTTCCTCGACAACGTGGCCGGCTGGATTCTCGAACTCGACCGCGGCGAAGGCATACCTTGGCAGGGAAACTATTCCTCATGGCTCGACCAGAAGACCCGGCGCATGGCCATGGAGGAAAAACAGGAAAGCAAGCGGCGCAAGACTCTCGAACGCGAGCTGGAATGGGTGCGAATGGCTCCGAAAGCCCGTCATGCCAAAGGGAAAGCCCGTCTGGCTGCCTACGAACGCATGATGAGTGAGGATACGAAAGAAAAAGAAGCCAACCTCGAGATTTTCATTCCCAACGGTCCCCGTCTGGGCAACAAGGTGCTTGAAGTGGAAGGCGTTTCCAAGGCCTTCGGCGACAAACTCCTTTACGAAAACCTCACCTTCAACCTGCCGCCTGCCGGAATCGTGGGCGTGATAGGCCCCAACGGCTGCGGAAAGACCACTCTCTTCCGGCTTATAATGGGTCTCGACAAGCCCGATACCGGAACATTCACCGTTGGCGAAACCGTGAAAATCGGCTATGTGGACCAGCAGCACGTGAGCATCGACCCCGAAAAAAGCATCTGGGAAGTGGTGTCGGAAGGCAACGAACAGCTGCAGATTGGAGGACGTCTGGTTAATTCGCGTGCCTACCTGTCAAAGTTCAACTTTGCCGGTACCGACCAGAACAAGAAAGCCGGCGTGCTCTCCGGAGGTGAGAGGAACCGCCTGCACCTTGCTCTCACGCTCAAAAGCGAAGCCAATGTGCTGCTCCTCGACGAACCCACCAACGACATCGACGTCAACACACTGCGTGCATTGGAGGAAGGTCTGGAAAATTTTGCCGGCTGTGCCGTGGTGATATCGCACGACCGCTGGTTCCTCGACCGTATATGCACACACATACTCGCTTTCGAAGGCGACTCGCAGGTTTATTTCTTCGAAGGTTCCTACTCTGAATACGAGGAAAACCGCAAAAAACGCCTCGGTGACGATTCCCCTCACCGCATTCACTACAAAAAACTACAGAAATAGAATTCTTCTGAAAAGAATATGCATAATGCGGCACCGCCGGATGATTCCGGCGGTGCCGCATTTTTCCCCGCCAATGAAAAAATTTTTTTAAGTTATCAAAAAAAAATCGTAGTTTTGCACTCTCTTTTTTGAAGATAAAAAATGTTTAAAACAATGTAACACACATAAATAACATAAATACAATTTATTATGAAAAAAGCATTAAAAGTTTTGAGTATCGCATTTGCCGCCGTACTGCTGTTTGCGAACGCGGCCAATGCACAGACGACGTACGACACTCTGTCGGTACGCAACCTGCGGTACACAACCCTGCAGTACAGCGGATCTCCTATCATCTTGACAGACTCGCTGACCTCCGATTCTGCATCGGTGCTTTCAGACATCCGTGAAGGATGTGTTGCCGTAGGGTACAGGCTTGTTGTAACATCTGCTGGCAACAACATATTGTCTGTAGATGTGAGAGAACGGTCAAGCTACGATGGATACTTGTGCATACTCGACAGCAACTTCAACGAAATCGCATACAATGACGATTTTTACGACGAGATGACTGATATGGATGGAAGCAGGTGCGGTTCGTTTGTTCCTGCAGGTACATATTATTTGATTGTTACAAAATACAACGAGTCGTCACTCAGCAACAACGGCGTGTTCAACATGACCATTAATGTTGAACCCACAAGTTATGTCGTAAAGACTGTCGACGATTTCAGGGAAATATCCCTCAAGAGTCTGCCGGCCACATCCGGAGTGTCTGAATGGATAGACTCTGTTGTCATAGGCGACACCCTATTTATGAGTAAAGATTTCGGTTTCATGCCGGACGGTGAAATGATGTATTTTCAGGGTCCCAGCTCGGAAAGTTTTCCCGTGGTACTGTATGGATTCACTCTTGACAGCAGCATGAGCATGACTGTCGGAATTTTCGACACCATAAAGGATGTATGCCTTGGAACCGCCATCGTCATGGACAGCCGATTCAGGAGAATTGACGACAAGAATGGTGGTGCTTTGAAACTTGATGCCGGTACATACTATATGCTTTTCACCGTCGGCAACTCCGAGTGGTGGAATATATTGCCGATGAAATTCGGAATCAGAACCGATTTCGTTGATGATGCAGATCTAAACAGCCTGAATTACGCAACAATCGGCTTGCCGTACGCCGATACAACCGTTTGCACATCCGGCAATCTTTCGATATACAACCAGTCTCCATGGGGAAGCATGGTGTCCAAACTGTCGGGTGCCTACAAACTCCGCATGAATACCGACACACTCTACCATTTCAGCTTCGGTAACCTTGATACCAGCTGGTCGCAGAATGAGATAGTGCTGATGGATTCCAACTTCGAAAGGATCCGTGACGTCATTGTTGAAAATGCCGAAGCCACACTTGATTATTTACCTGAAATTTCGGGAGACTACTACATCATGTCGCTCTACAATGCCGATACAGATACATCAGAGTTCTCATTCTCGGCCGGCAAATCCGAAATGCCCGTATTCTATGTTGATGAAGTAAACGGAAGCGACGACAACGACGGAACAACTCCTGCCACGGCTTTCGCCACGCTCGCCAAGATAGTCTCGATTGATACCTCGGCTGTCGTAAACATCATGAGTGACATCCGTATGCCGTTCTCCCTGATTTTCGACAAGGTAACAATCATCAAAGGTTACCAGAACAGGGCTTATGTAATAAACGGCGACAGAAATACCATTACCTCAAACAGCCCACAGTTCGAGATAGGCAGCCGAAACGCGAACGATACAATCATCCTTGTTAACATATTCCTTGTTAATGGATACGAATCCAGCATGACCCTGTACGAAGATGTGGAATACACAGCATACAATGGTCGTATGAATGGCGATCTCGTCCAAAATCACGGCAGCCTTGACATTTATGGGACAAGATTCCATGATATTTATGGAAATGATGACAATCTTGTGTTTTCTTATGGTTCCCGACTCGTCATGAAGGGTGTCGTTATGAAAAACTTGAGCGACTACGACAGGTTGCTGCGTATCGATGGAGTAGAGGGTATCAGGAACAAGTGCGTCATCGACAGTTGCACAATAGAACGTTGTAATGTGGGATCCCAACTCATGCGTTTGAAAAGCTCTGTCTTCGATGTGTTGAACATGAAAATCGCATACGATACAGCAAGCACGGGCCTTTATGGCACAAATAGTGTGGTCAACCTGACCAATTTCGACATGGAGTACTGCAATTTCGACAACTATGGTGTCGTTAATGGAGCTTCGCTGATGAATTTCTACAGTGGAAACATAAAACACAACATATCCCGTTCTAGTATTTTTGGAAATGCTGAACTGGCTCAGTTCAACATGTATGGAGGAGACATGGAAGACAATTTCTCCATGGTGGGATTCTTCATGAACGAGCAGTTTGGTGTGTGCGATTTCAGAGGTGGCAGGATTCGTGACAATGTCGGATTGCCGACAAACGAAATGTTTTCCATCCCGAACGCTACAATGCGCAACATGGGCGGCATATTGTCCGCGATTTTCTCCAAAATTATTGTAAGGGATTCCTTCTCGATTAACGCAGATGCATTCATAATAACCGATGATCCGATAACCGTCGGCTCCACTCTGCAGGGTGAAAATTTCGCTACACTGCTTCCAATTGAGATTGATGAATCGTCTTTGCTGAAGAGTTCGGAACCGGTGAAAATCAAATATGCGGAAGGCCGTCAGATGCTCGACGGCGACAGCACCCTCGTACGTTCGCAGTACTACAAATTCAACGTTGCCCAATGTGACACCCTCACGTGGTACATCGACAACCGCGGGAAACTCACTTCCACTCCGGTAGGTCTTAACACCGCCGAACAGATTGCCGTCAAGGTTTATCCCAACCCAACCAGCGACTTCCTCCACATTGATGCTGGAAACCTTGTCGCCGAAGGCGTGATACTCGACATGCAGGGCCGCGTGATTGCACGGCAGCCCATAGTTTCCGGCTCTGCAAAAATCAACATGCAGAACATGGCAAACGGTGTTTACTTCATACAGCTCTCCAACGACAGCCATGAAGTCCTTGCAACCCGGAAAATAATCAAGAAA
>JAZRZP010000031.1:0-13128 GCA_045601425.1 Bacteroidales bacterium | reverse complement strand
TTTTTCTTTTTTTCCGTACGCCTCCGTCATTGCCTATCGTTATCCTCGCCCCGCACCTTCCGGCAATTCTCCGGCACGGGGCTGCACTTTTCAAGGTAGTGCAGCTTGCCTTCGGGTTTTGACTTGAGAATTTCAGGCAGGAAATTTTTTCCGTTTCCGGAGATTTTTTTTTCGTTTCCGTACTGAAAAACAGAAAGAACAACTTCAAAGAACGCGAAAAATGCAGAAAAAAAGTACCTTTCAAGATTGCTTATAATCTTGATGGGGGGGTAATTCCCTAAAAATCAGTAAGTTACAAAGGTTTAGTTTTCGCATTTTCTGTCTGTTTGATTTCAAGGCAAAGTTACGGAAAGTTTTCGGATTGTGCAAGCGGTGGGGAAAAATTTATTTTTTCAGGACTTTGCCATGAATCCGGAGTATGGTGTGAAAGGACAAATTCAAGAGGAAAAATCCTTCAGTTCAGTACCTCGGAAAAGAAACTGTCATCGTTTATCAGATAGACGCTACAACTGTCTTTTTTGTCAAAATTCTCCATGTTTTCAATGATGGAATTGAAGGCGGATTTCGATATTCTGTAGAACATGTTTGTCCAAAACAGCACAATCGTGTATGGTTTGTTGTCAGACGGGCTGATTTGCGGATATGTTTTTTGCAAATCTTTCATAGACAGATATTTGCTTGGCCCGGAGACTGCTGTTTTGGGAGGAAAGGAACCGAATCGGTCTCCGGTATTCCAGTTTATCCCGAACAATGATCCTTTGGCTTGGCAATTGACATGATATGATATCATGGAATCGTTGTGGAAATACAGAATCTGTATTGGTTGGGAGAGATTTTTTTTCATTATCGGGTCACTGTGCGTAAACACTATATTTTTCCGTTGCAGAGTGGTGCCGATGATGGATACACAAGCGGATTTCTTTTCCGCATAGGCTTTGAATTTGTCGTGTCCGGCTTCATCGAATGAGTCCAGATGCTTGTATCCGTACATGGCGGCACAGCCTTGTGCAAGGAAGCAGATGATACCGAAAAACAATATACTGAAAACTTTTGTCATGTGTTTCAATTGGCAGGGGCACAATGCACCTCTGATGGAATCCAGTTCTTCAAGAATGTCGGAATGTTTCCCTGCAACCTGTTTGTTACGGCAGATGATTCTGAGGAGATCGGTTATCGGGAAATCTGCCGAATTGCACCATGCATTTCGGTATCCGCACAAACCATACTTCTTCAGAACCTGCAATTCTTCGCAGGAAACTGTTTCCACGAAATCCTCGAATGGAACTGCTTCGTGCCATTTTTCCGTTTCATTATCATCGGTATCCGAATCCATTATTCCGTCGTTCTTGAGTTCCAGTTGGATTTCCATTTTTCCCGGCTCATCGTACCACGCAGCCACGTTTCCCCTACATGAGGATCTTTAATAATGTAGTCGGAACATGCGGCAATGAGTGATCATAGAGGTTCATTCCCCATACAGCTTGCCGAAAATGTGATCGTTTTTCCGTTTAGGTCCATTTGCAGGTGGCACCATCCGTGTTCTATCTTGCGGACGTTGATTTCAAAGTGTCTCATTTGCGTGAAATGTTTTTGCGTGGCAGAGAGCTGTTTTGTTTCTTTCCGTTTTCGTTGTGGTTTATTATGGTGGCGAAGTGCGTGGTATCGAAGAAAGGACTGAATTTTGTAGTTACGGCCGATGTCTTGTCGGGGTATATGTCGAAGCCGTAAGTCTCGAGGATTGCACTCCATATCATTTCGGAGCAGTACATGCTTTCCTGTTCGGTGATGTCGAATTTCTCATCGAATGGGATGCGTCTGTCCAGATATGACTGTGCCGTGCCGGCGAGTTGGGCGAGCGGAATGTCGCCGGTGTCGCGGAAACGCACCACGATGAGGCTGTTCTGCTTGCTTTCGCGGAAAAAGCCTTTCATGTTCACGTCCTGAACACCGTCCCAGTCGGATAGTGAACTTGATACAGAATGTATTACGCGCAATTTGCCGATACTGTCGAGAGCAACGATGCCGCAGTGCGAGATTTTGTAATCTTCATCGAGGGTGTTCGAAATCATGTCGCTTACCATGCCGAACCCCTGCCTCAATATGATGTCGCCGGGCCGGAGCATTGCAAGTTCCCGTTTCAACAGCCGGTCGTGGGCATGGCGCTGTCGGTTGTTTTCTTTGGAGAATATCACAACGGAAACCGCTGCCGTAGTGGCGACGGCAACGAGAATCAGCACCGGTATCAGGATCTTTTTTCTCATCAATGGATCAGAAATCGTTTGGGTGACGGTCTTCTTTCGTTGGGACAACCTTCCATTCACCGTTGCGTTTTCGCATTTCCATCACCAGTGTGTCTTTGCTACTATCCTGTCCTTTAATGTACATGATGTTGGCCGAAGTGTCGTCGGTGATTTCGACGCTTTCCACGGTGCACGGACTGTCATCGAAGGTCTCGGTCGTCTCCGACATGGCCTGCATGATGTTCACCACGTCAATGCCTTCGGTTACAACGAATTCCTTGGCATGAGCGAAGTCTCCTTTCTGCATCGATTGCAGATAGTTTTCTGCAACTTCCCGTGCTTTTTTCTCTTCTCTGTTGCAGCTTGCGGCAACAAGTATCAAAAATGCCGAGCAAACGGCGAATCCGTATTTTTTCATTTCAGTGGAATCAATTTTGATGGACTTCCCTGAGGAGGTCGTTTACTGTTTTTACAGGATTGAATGTCAGCAGCGGAACCTCTACGAATATTGTGTTCCAGTAAGCCATAGAACCGTTCCAGAGTCCCGGCAGTTCCTGCGATTTGAGGGTCTTGGCACCTTGTGTTTTGTTGGTGATGAATCCGGTGTTGGGGTCGCGGTACAGGCGGAGGTCGAACCGGCGTCCCTTGTAGTTGCGTGTGGCACATACCAGATCTACCGGATTGAAGTGCGTGGCACTGTTCAGAATCTCGTCCTGTACGGGATCCTTGCGGTTTATCTGCGTGGTTTCCACAATCTGCAGGCTCCTTCCACCATCGGCATCGTTTACCCAGAACGGTCCACCGCCAGGTTCACCTTCGTTCTTCACCATTCCGCAAACGCGCAGGGGCCGGTCAAGTTTTTTTCGCAGGTATGTGATGCGACTTTCAATGTCTTGATTGTCAAAATCTTGTGGAATGTATATGTGGAGCTGTTCCCGTGCAAATCCCGCAATTTCGGTAACCTCTTTTTCTGAAATTTTCTTTTCCAGGAGTTTCATGTATCCGAAAGTCTTTTCCTGAATTTCCATGAGTAAGCCTCCGAGCATTTTCTTGTAAAAAACCGTCAGCGGTTCCTCGCTTTGGTGGAACGGATTGTCGGGTGTTACATTGTCGATGTTCTTGACGAAAATGATGTCGGCGTTGCATTCGTTGAGGTTTTCGAGCAGAGCACCGTGTCCTCCCGGCCTGAAAATGAGCTTGCCGTCGTCGTCGCGGAGCGGTTCGTTGTATTCGTCTACGGCGATGGTGTCGGTGTAGTGCTTCTGCTCCGACAGAGTTACGTTGAAACTTTCGGTGTAAATCTTTTTCAGATCTCTGACTGTGCGTTCAAAATCTTCGCGATGTTCGGGCGAAACGGTGAAGTGCAGGTTTATCCTTTTGTCCTTGCCTTTGGCATAACGCAGGCCTTCGGTGAAATGTTCCATGATTGACGGGTATGGTGTGCCGTCGTATCTGTGGAATTTTATAAGTGCTTTCGGTAGTGAGCTGTAGCCCATGAAATTTTTCGAAAGCAAGCAGTTTACCACGGTTGCGAAATCCTTCCGTGCAAGGTAGTCGCCAATGTCCATGCCGCTTTTTTGCATGGTTTGGGCGAGTTCGTCGTAGAATGGGAATTTTTCGAGGTTGTCGAAGAAAACCTTTACCGAAGCGTATTCCTTTTCGAAATTGTAGCTTACACCGAAGTATTGAGACGAGAAGGCTGCAAGGTCCTTGAACATCCGCGATGCGGCACCTGATGCCGGTACGAATTTGAGTATCTGGTTCTTGCAGCATTCGGAGTCGAACAGTTCTGCGTAATGTCTTTGCTGCCGGTCCGACAACGAAACAATTCCGCCGTTTTCTGTGGTGGCGGGAGCTGCAAGGTCTATGTGCGGAAACTTGTTCTTGAAGTTAAGCAGCTGTTTAGAGATGGCATCTTCCGAAATGCCTAAAGCCAACATTTGTTCAATGTCGGCCTGAGAAAATTTTGTGGTCATGTTTTAAATGCCGTTGAGTTCTACGTATCTGCTGGTGTCCAAGGCTACTTTGCATTCCACGGTTTCACCGTCTATAAGGCGTACGGAATTGGTTTCAACATTGTAGTACTTCATTCTTGAAATAGGATTTTCCAATCCGGTTTCGCGTGTTGCTACGACTTGGAACAATCCGGGGGCCTTGAAACTGGTCTTGAAGCGTCCGTTGGCGTCGGTGTAGCCGATAACCTGTATGTCATCGCTTGTGCTGCTTTGGTTGTAGATTTTTACGTGTATGCCGCTGAACGGATTCCCCGTTTTGGAATCGATAACCGACACTGCAAGCGTGCAGTCGGTATCTTTATCGCATGATGAAAAAAATCCTAAACATAAAGTGCTGATAATCAAAGCACTGATAGTTAATAACCAATTTTTCTTCATAAAAAAACGTTTTTTATCTTCCATAAATGGAAATTTTAGTTTACTTTTGCAAAAATAATAATTTTATTTGACATGTACACAAAAAAAGTTTTAATTGTATCGTTTTTTTTGACGGCATTCGGTTTTTTATTTGCACAAAACCCTATAAATCAGTCGTTTAATACTACAAAAGAATTTTATGTTTCAATGGAAACTTCCATGGGAGAAATGAAGATTATGCTGTATGAAGACACCCCATTGCACCGTGAAAATTTCATAAAACTGGTAAAATCGGGCTATTATGACAGTCTTTTGTTCCATCGGGTAATCAAGGATTTCATGATACAGGGCGGCGACCCCAATTCAAGGGGAGCCAAACCCGGAGCACTGCTCGGCAACGGCTCTCCTGGATACCGCATTCCTGCCGAAATTCTTCCCAACCATTTCCACAAAAGAGGGGTTCTGGCGGCAGCCCGCGACAACAATCCGCAGAAGGCTTCTTCCGGTTCGCAGTTCTACCTAGTGCAGGGCACCGTTTGTTCGAAAATATATCTGCAGAATATCGAACGAAAACTTTCCAAAACTTTCAGCGAAGAACAGGTGAAAGTTTATACCACCGAGGGTGGCTCGCCTTGGCTCGATGGTGAATATACCGTTTTCGGTGAAGTTTTCGAAGGGCTCGACGTGCTTGAGAAAATTTCGAAAGTTCACTGCGGCCCCAACGACCGTCCGGTTGAAGACGTGATGATTATTTCCGTTAAGATTGTTGAAATTTAACATACTTTAATATATTGTAAATGAAGGATTTAATAAACAAATACATCGGGGAAATCAAATCGTTCAGCATTGATGGAAGCCAGAACAAGATGGCCGACATCGAGCAGTTCCGCATCAGATTTCTCGGGAAAAAAGGTGTCATGAACGACCTTTTCGAACAGTTCAAGACTACACCCAACGAACAGAAAAAGGAACTCGGGCAACTTCTGAACCAGCTTAAAGTGGCAGCTCAGAACAAGATAGAAGAACTTAAAAACGCAATAGACGAGCAGGTTTCCGAAAAGTTGGGAAACACCGACCTCACGATGCCTGTTGATTTCAGCGATTTTGGCAGCAGACACGTGCTTTCCGTCGTTCAGAACGAGATAATAGACATCTTTGCACGTATAGGTTTCACGGTTTCGGAAGCTCCCGAAATCGAGGACGACTGGCATGTGTTTTCGGCACTGAACTTTCCTCCGGAACATCCCGCCCGCGACATGCAGGATACATTTTTCGTTGAAAAGGAAGGCCGTTACGGCGACGTGGTGCTGCGCACGCATACCTCGTCGGTGCAGGTGCGTGAAATGGAACACAGCAAGCCTCCAATCCGAATCATAGCTCCGGGACGGGTGTTCCGCAACGAAGCCATATCTGCCCGTGCACACTGTATTTTCCATCAGGTGGAAGGTCTGTACATCGACAAGAAAGTGTCTTTTGCCGACCTGAAACAGACACTGCTTTATTTTGCCAAGGAAATGTTCGGCGTCGACACTCAGATACGTCTCCGTCCGTCGTATTTCCCCTTTACCGAACCTTCGGCAGAAATGGACATCTCGTGCAATATATGTGGTGGAAAGGGCTGTAATATCTGCAAACAGACCGGCTGGCTCGAAATACTGGGGTGTGGCATGGTCGATCCTAACGTGCTTGAAGCCAGTGGAATCGACAGCAAGGTGTATTCCGGTTTCGCTTTAGGAATGGGGGTGGAACGTATGGCTATGCTGAAATATCAGATCCGCGACCTGCGTCTGTATTTTGAAAACGACCTGCGCTTCCTCAAGCAGTTCGATACATTGTTATAGAAAAAAATTGCAGGGGGGATCTCAAATCCTCCCTTTTTTCAAATTCCTCTTATGGCAAAGATTTATTTGGAAGGAATGGAGTTTTATGCCTTCCACGGTTGTTTCGACGAAGAGCGGGAGATAGGTACCCGTTTCCGTGTCGATTTGCAGTTCGAAGTTGATACGGAAAAGGCTCAACTTTCTGATAATCTCGAAGATACGGTTAGTTATCTTTCTGTTTATCAGGTAGTGAAGCGGGAAATGGAAGTTTCATCGAAACTTCTGGAACATGTCGGAGACAGGATTCTGAATGCTCTTCTTGCCGAATTCTCGGCAGTGGAGAAGGCGGTGGTGAAAGTTGCCAAACTCAATCCCCCGCTTGGCGGTAAACTTGGTTCGGTATGTGTGGAAATAGCGAAGGAGAGAAACGGGAACTAATTCCCTGACATTACGTTTTCAAGCAGTTGCAGTGCCATCCCGAGGGTGTTCACGTTGCTGAAAGTGAGCGAGAGTTTTTCCTGAGTTTCCTTCATGTGGCAGGTTTCGGGATTGCGTTGCACGTAGGTTATGACTTTTGCGAAACTATCCGACTGGTAGAACGGGTTTTGTGGGTTGGTGACGAAATTGCAGGTCATGCGGTCTTCGCGTAGTATGAGTTTTTCCACGCCGATTTCCTTTGCTAGCCGGCGGAGTTTTATGGTTTCCACAAGTTCTTCGGTGGCTTGCGGCAGTGGTCCGAAACGGTCTTTCAGACGGAGTTTGTAATCTTCGAGCTGTTCGTCGGTTTCGAGTTCGTTGAGCTCTTTGTACAGGGACACGCGTTCGCGGATGTTCGAGACGTAATCGTCGGGAATGAGGACTTCAAGGTCGGTCTGTATGGTGCATTCTTTTACAAAGTCCATGTCTTCGGCAATCTGTTCGGCATAGAGTTCGCGGAATTCGGTGTTTTTCAGTTCGTCGATGGCTTCGTTGAGGATTTTGTGGTACATGTCGTACCCGATTTCGGAGATGAAACCGCTCTGTTCGGCACCGAGGATGTTGCCGGCGCCGCGTATGTCGAGGTCGCGCATGGCTATGTTGAATCCGCTGCCGATGTTTGAGAATTCCTCAATGGCCCGCAGCCGTTGCCAGGCGTCGTCGGTAAGTGTCGTGAACGAAGGTATGAGGAGGTAGCAGAAGGCTTTCTTGTTGGAGCGACCCACGCGTCCGCGGAGCTGGTGCAGGTCGCTCAGGCCGAAATTCTGAGCGTTGTTGATGATTATGGTGTTGGCATTGGGAATGTCGAGGCCGTTTTCCACTATTGTCGTCGATACAAACACGTCAATGTCGCCGTTTATGAAGTCCAGCATGACGTTTTCGAGGCGTTCGCCGTCCATCTGGCCGTGCCCTATGCCTATGCGTGCGTCGGGTATGAGTTTCTGAACCAGAGAGGCCATGCCGTCGAGGTGTTCTACACGGTTGCTGACGAAGAATACCTGTCCTCCGCGCGACATTTCCTGCATTATGGCATCGCGGATGGTTTCCTCGCTGAAAATCTCCAGAGCCGTCTGTATCGGCTGACGGTTGGTGGGTGCGGTGTTTATAACAGAAAGGTCGCGGGCTCCCATGAGAGAGAACTGTAGGGTTCTCGGGATTGGGGTTGCGGTGAGAGTGAGACTGTCAACGTTGACTTTCATCTGACGGAGTTTTTCCTTCGCGCTGACGCCGAATTTCTGTTCCTCGTCGATGATGAGGAGGCCGAGGTCTTTGAATTTTACCTTGGCGTTGGTGATGGCGTGGGTTCCGATGAGTATGTCGATTTTGCCGTCGGCGAGTTTACGGTATATTTCGTTTTTTTCCTTTGTCGAGCGGAAGCGGTTTATGTATTCGATGTTGCAGGGCATTCCGTCGAGGCGGTCCTTGAAGGTGTTGTAGTGCTGCATTGCCAGAATGGTGGTGGGGACGAGGACTGCGACCTGTTTGCTGTCGCACACGGCCTTGAATGCGGCACGTATGGCCACTTCCGTTTTTCCGAATCCTACGTCACCGCACACGAGCCGGTCCATTGGAACGGAGGCTTCCATGTCGGCTTTCACGTCGCGGGTGGCTTTGCTCTGGTCGGGGGTGTCTTCGTAGAGGAACGAGGCTTCGAGTTCGTTCTGCAGATACGAGTCGGCCGAAAAGGCGAAACCTTTCGACGCCTTGCGTTCGGCATACAGTTTTATGAGATCTTTGGCAATGTCTTTGACACGCTGTTTGGTTTTCTGTTTCAGAACTTTCCACGAAGAAGACCCGAGACGGTCGAGTTTCGGCACTACACCATCCTTTCCCACGTAGCGGCTTATCTTGTGAAGACTGTGTATGCTGATGTACAGCAGGCTGTTGTCTCTGAAAACGAGCCGGATGGCTTCTTGCGTCTTGTTGTTGATTTCGATTTTTTCGAGGCCTGAAAAGCGGCCTACGCCATGGTCGATGTGAACTATGAAATCACCGGGTTTCAGTTCGAAAAGTTCTTTCATGGTAAGGCATTCGCGGGCATCGCGGAAGTCCTTTACCTTGTATTTGTGGTAGCGTTCGAAAATTTCGTGGTCGGTGAAGCACAGCAGTTTGCGGGTGTTGTCGATGAAGCCGTGTGAAAGCGAGATGTCGAGGAATTCGATGTTGAGGGTGTCTTTTTTTTCGTTGCCGAAAATTTTCTGCAGGCGGGCGAGCTGCTGTTTGTTCTCCACACAGATGAAATTCATGAACGACTGTTCGGAATAGTTGCCAAGAGCAGTTGTCAGGAGGTCGAATTTTTTGTTGAAGGCAGGTTGCAGGTCACTGTTTATGGTTATGATTTTGTCTTCGGGGAAGAATTGCGTGGCACCGAATTCCACCGTGCTGTTTCTCAGCAGGCTGCGGAGAAAATCCCGCTCGTCGGCAAACAACTCTTCGGGTTTCTGACGGGCAATGGTGCTGTTGAGAGAGGTGTAGATTTCGGTGGCCTTGGCGAAGTTTTTCTGGAGTGTTTCGGCGGTGAGAGCAAGGTTTTCGGTGAAAATGATGCCGTTGTCAGACAGATAGTCGAGCAGTATGACTTTTTCTTCGGAAGTTTCGGATTTTTTTCTGTCAATGTTGGGAATGACGGTTATTTTGTCGAATTTCTGTACGGAGAGTTGCGATATGGGGTCGAAGGAACGTATCGATTCGATGCCGTCACTGGAGAATTCGATGCGGAACGGGTGTTCGTTGGCAAATGAGAATACGTCGATGATGCCGCCACGCAAGGCGAACTGTCCGGGTTCCACTACAAAATCCACACGGCTGAACTCGAAGTCCATAAGCGTTTCCAGAACGTCGTCGATGTCGCGCTTGTCGCTGGTTGATATTTGCAGAGTGTTCTTCGACAGTGTTTTGGAAGAGAGGACTTTTTCCGATAGTGCATCGGGGTAGGTTACTATGACAGGGTGTCGGCCGCTGCTGAGTCGGTTTAGTACTTCGGATCGCAGCAGGACATTGCTGTTTTCGGTGTCGTCGGGCTGGTATGGTTTGCGGCTTGAAGCGGGGAAGAGGAGTATGTTTTTCCTGTCGAGTTCCAGTTCGTTTTCGCCGAAAAGGGTTTCCATGTCGTTGCAGAAATAAAAAGCCTGTTCTTTGTCTCCAGTGATAAAGACGATGGTTTTCTGGTTCTGCAGTCGTGCAATGCTTGCACCGAATACAGCCGACAGTGAGCCGACAAGGCCTTGTATCCTGATTCTTGCCGGATGGTTGCCGAGAAGTTCGGAAAGTTGTCCGATTTCGGGACTCTGGCTGTAAATATCTAAAAGACGCATAATGTTCCGGTATTGTTAAGAAAAAAGGGTATCGGTGAAAAATTCAGATACCCTTTCAGCGATGGATAAAAATGTTATTTTATCCAGTTTTCGACATCCTCTTTCTTTACGGGATCTACATCGAGTTTGTTTTTCTTGCGCATTCCGTTGAGGTCGTTGTAAAGTTTGTTCACGTTGGCTTCCTTGAGTGATGCCGTTGTGTTGAAACCGAGTTTTCTGATGATGGGTATCCACGGTTCTCCGATGCCGAGAGCCATGAATTCTTCGTCGGTGCTGGCAACGGGTTTCTTTTCGGGTCGCATCTGCGGGAAGAGGAGAACGTCCTGTATGGATTGTTCGCCGGTCATGAACATGGTGAGGCGGTCGATGCCTATGCCCATACCCGAAGTTGGTGGCATGCCAAATTCAAGTGCGCGTACAAAGTCCATGTCGATGAACATGGCTTCGTCGTCGCCTTTTTCGCTCAGCCGGAGCTGTTCTTGGAAGCGTTCGAGCTGGTCTATGGGGTCGTTGAGTTCGCTGTATGCGTTGGCGAGCTCCTTGCCGTTAACGAAGAGTTCGAAGCGTTCGGTAAGTTCGCTGTTGTTGCGGTGACGCTTGCAGAGCGGCGACATTTCTATCGGGTAGTCGATTACGAAAGTGGGCTGTATGAGCTGGTGCTCGCATTTTTCGCCGAATATGGCATCGATGAGCTTGCCTTTTCCCATGGTGTCGTCGATTTCGACTTCGAGTTTTTTGCAGGTTTCGCGGAGCTGTGCTTCGTCCATGCCGCTTACGTCGATGCCGGTGTGTTCCCTGATGAGGTCAATCATGGGGATGCGGCGGAACGGTGGCTTGAAGTCGATTTCGTTGTCGCCGATTTTTACCACGGTAGTGCCGTGCAGGGTGTCGGCTATGCGGGCTATCATGTTTTCGGTGAAGTTCATCATCCAGTTGTAGTCCTTGTAGGCGACGTATATTTCCATGCAGGTGAATTCGGGGTTGTGGGTGCGGTCCATGCCTTCGTTGCGGAAGTTGCGGGAGAATTCGAACACGCCGGGGTATCCGCCCACGATGAGGCGTTTCAGATAGAGTTCGTTGGCGATGCGCAGGTAGAGGTCAATGTCGAGGCTGTTGTGGTGTGTGATGAAGGGGCGGGCTGCCGCTCCTCCGGGGATGGGCTGGAGCACCGGTGTTTCAACTTCGAGGTAGCCCTGTTCGTTGAAGTATTCGCGCATGGTGTTTATTATCTTGGCACGTTTCACGAAAGTGTCTCTCACCTGAGGGTTCACTATGAGGTCCACGTAACGCATGCGGTAGCGCTGTTCGGGGTCGGTGAAGGCGTCGTACACAACACCGTCTTTTTCCTTTACTATTGGCAGCGGGCGCAGTGATTTGCTGAGCACGGTGAAGGTCTTGACGTGGATGCTTATCTCGCCCATCTGGGTGACGAATACGTATCCTGTGACGCCGATGATGTCGCCGATGTCGGTGAGGCGTTTGAAGACCGTGTTGTAGAGGGTTTTGTCCTCACCGGGGCATATTTCGTCGCGTTTTATGTAAAGCTGTATGCGGCCGTAGCTGTCCTGCAGTTCCACAAACGAGGCGGCACCCATTATGCGGCGGCTCATGATTCGTCCTGCTATGCTTACATTCTGAAACAGAGTGTTGTCGTTGGGAAACTGCTCGTGTATTTCGGTGGTTTTGGCTGTAACTTCGTATAGGTTGGCCGGATAGGGGTTGATGCCCAGTTTTTTCAATTCGTTCAACGAATTTCTGCGTATTTGTTCCTGTTCGCTTAATTCTACTGACATGTCTTTTTGCTTTTATTGTGCTAACTGTGTGTGAAATAAAATGTTACGTTTCGTTTCCTGTGAAACGCGACGTGCAAATATACGAAAAAAAATCGGTTTTCGGGTGTTTTTTTCGATAAAATGGAACTTGGATGCAGGGTGACTGATTTTATCTGTATTCAACGAAATCACTCAACGGCCTTATTTTAGCGGTGTAGGTAAATAGCCGTTGACGGACGCTTACAGCATTATCAAAATCAATTGTTTTTGTGTTATCAAAATGAACCACTATATAGTGCGTGGCGTGTTCGGGAGAAAATCCAACTTTTTCCAATGCCTCACGCGTCCATATCTGAAATGTTCCTGCGTTTTTCAATTTAAAAATTTGACAATCGTTGCCACCCGTATGTAACAAAACATACTTCATTCGTTCAAATCCTGCTGTTATTTGCAACGAGCCTTTTGATTCGTTTGCACGCATATAGCAGATACCCTTTTCAATCATTAATTTACGTTTGTCGACAGACGAATGATTAACAAGCACCATTGGTTCTGTTGACGAATCAGACATTTTTCGCAACATTTTCTCTGCTATTTCAGGATTTTCAATCTCCTGACGACGACGTTTTCCCAATTCCAAATATTCTTGCTCTTGGTCAATTCCTATAAAATTACGTCCTAAAAGATTTGCCGCAATACCTGTTGTACAACTTCCTGCAAACGGGTCAAGAATTGTATCTCCTTTATTGGTTGATGCTAAAATGATACGATACAACAATTTCAACGGCTTTTGCGTCGGGTGTTTGCCACACGTTTTTTCCCACAATCCCACTGCCGACATTTTCCAAACATCAGTCATTTGCTTGTCGCCATTGAGACGTTTCATTACATTGTAGTTGAATTTGTGAGGTTTCTTTTCAGATTTTCGTGCCCAAATAATAAGTTCGGTAGAAAATGTAAAATAACGGCAACTAATGTTTGGCGCAGGGTCTGATTTTTGCCACGTTATGTAGTTCAAAATCTTATACCCCAATTCCTTTAAGCACCGTTGAACGACAAAAATATTGTGATAAGTTCCCGAAATCCAAATAGTTCCGTCGTCTTTTAGTTTTGAGTGGCACACCTCAAGCCAT
>JAZRZP010000030.1:0-138672 GCA_045601425.1 Bacteroidales bacterium | reverse complement strand
TTCTTGACGAAGCCAAAGGTGGACGGTGTTCTGAGTATCGAAATCATATTGCAAAAATAGCTCTATTTTTAAAGTGCGTTGGGACAGCACCCCAAAAACAGAACCACACTCGCCCCAGGGGGAGGGGGGGGTGGGTTTTTTTTTTGGGGGGGGGGAAAATGACAGTTTGTTTTTCGAATGATTGATTTTAAAATTTATATATAAGCGGGACAACGCCAGCGACCCATCGGAAGTTCAGCCCCTTCCAGATTTGCACCACCAAGAATAGCATAATTACAATTGACACATATAGCATCACAACCAATTATTATGCATCTTATAAATATCAAGCACAGCTCCTTCAAATGACAGGGCTTGGCTTAACTGCACATCACGGAAACACGCTCCTTGCAGATTAGCATTGCTGAAATCAGTGTTTTCGATTACAGCATTGCTGAAATCAGCATTGCTTAAATCGGAAAACGAAAAATCAGCTCCGCTTAAATCTTTAGAACTAAAGTCTGCATAGCTCAAATCAAGGTTAGACAAGTCCATTCCAATAAGGGTTGATGCACATTGATCATCGTATATAACCTCGCCATATATATTAAATATTTGCAGCATTTTTTTATTTGATTTTTGTTGCAAAGTTACGATTTTTCTTTTAATATACAAAATGCGTCCCACAAAAAGAAACGAAATTTGTTAGATTTGCACATAATATTATAAAGAGTATAACATGGCAAAATCATTAAACAGAAAAGTTTCCATATACGTAAATGGAAAAGAAGTGGAGTCAACTATAAAGTCTCTTGAAAGTGAATTGATTAAATTAAAAAGAATTCAAAAAAATCTTACTATAGGTTCGGAGGAATATGTAGAAACCACTTTAAAAATTCGTGAAATTCAGAATGTTATTCGTGAAAATACGCGAGCGTTCCAGCAACAAGAAACCGCACTTGAACATTCTTTGGAAAAATTATCAAACATAGCCGACATAATAATGTCGATTCAGTCGGTGATGCAGATGTTCGACGCGGGGGTTGGCAAACTGAAAGACCTTGCCGCCGATGCCGCCGCCCTCGACGACGTGTATGCCGATGTGCAGAAGACTACCGGCCTCACGCACGAGGAGGTGGAGAAGCTGAACGAGGCGTTCAAAAAGATGGACACCCGCACCAGCCGCGAACAGCTTAACCAACTGGCATACGAGGCTGGCAAATTAGGTATATCGAGTGCGGAACAGGTGGCTCAGTTTGTGTCGGCTTCGGACAAGATAAACATTGCACTCGGCGATGTGCTCGGCGAGGGTGCGATGGTGAAAATTGGCAAACTATCGGATGTGTACGCTAAAAGCACCCAGCAGCTGGCCGACGCTGGCGACGATCTAGAATCCAAGATGTTAAAGATAGGCTCCGCCGTGAACATGCTAGGACAGAGCAGCACCGCCAACGAAGGCTATCTGGTGGAGTTTCTTTCGCGGATGGGCGGCATCGCCACGCAGGCGAACCTCTCCGCAGATGCCATACTTGGCTTTGCCTCGGCGTTGGACCAAGACATGCAGAAGCAGGAAATGTCGGCCACGGCATTTCAAAAATTTATTATGCAGATGATAAAAAAGCCAGTGGAGTTTGCCGCTTCAGCACGTATGGAAGTACGAGAGTTCACAGAACTGATGCAGAGCGATATGAATGAAGCATTGCTTCGTGTCCTCGATGGATTTAAGGGTTCCGGCGGTCTGGTGTCGCTGCAACCCATCTTTCAGGATCTTGGGCTGGATGCTGCACGTGCCGCCTCTGTTATCAGCTCCATGGCCAACAGTGTGGACAAGATACGCGAAGCGCAGGCAATAGCCAACGACGAACTGACTACCGGCGCAAGCGTGATAAACGAATACAACACTAAAAACAACACCATGCAGGCGCAGGCGGAAAAAGCAAAAAAGGCTTTCGAGGATGTGCGAATTGAGTTGGGCAACGAGTTGTACCCGGTGCTGGTGTCGATGACGAAAGTAGGCACGGGACTAACGAAAGGCCTTGCTGGATTTGTGCGTTTGCTGAAAGAAAACCACGTTGCCCTTGCAGGAGTGGTGGCGCTATTGGCACGCTACGCCTACCTGAAAGGTGCTGCATACCTCGCCACGGGCAAACTACAGAAACAACTGAAATCTCTATTGGGTATTGAAAAACTGGAGGCGATGCATAAAGAGATTGCCAACGCCAAGCAGTTGAAGAAAATAGCCGCCGACGAGAAAGAGCGTCTGGCCGAGATGAAACTTGAACTCGCAAAGCAAAAACAGATTGCTGCGATGAAAGTACAGGCCAACGACTACGGTGCACTCACCATTAAGACCATGGCTCAAGGTCGAGCCCAACAGCTGGAAGCCGCAGTAACCGCTCAGGCGACAATAGCGACAAAAGCACACACTGTAGCAATCAAGGCTCAAAAGGTGGCATTTTCCTCTACTCCGTGGGGACTTATCATCACGGCACTGACTACCATATTAACAACCGTGTGGCAGATTGTCAAGAGCAGCAAGAGCATGAAAAAAGAGCTGAGCGATATTTCGAGGGAGATAGGCACGGAAGTCCAGAAAATGGAATCGGAATATCGGGCGTTGTTCAAGTCGATGGAGAAAGCGGGCAAGGGCAGCGAGGTGTATAAGAAAGGTATGGATATCCTCATAAAGAGATACCCGGAATTGATTAAGAACCTGCAAGATGAAAAAGGCAATCTGATTGACATCCGCGATGCGTACATACAGGTGACGAATGCTGCGCGGCAGTCGGTTTACGAAAAGATGAAGCAACAGAAACTGTCGGAAAAACAGGATGAAGTTGCGGACAAGGTTTATAGCAAAGTCCAGTCGGCCTACGACTTCGCCGCTAAAAAGATGTCGGAGGCACAGCTGCAGGTGTATTCCGAATTACTGTCGGAACTCGACGGAACACAGGATAATTGGGAGAATGTGCTTGGCAAGATAAAAAAGAACTTCGGTAACATGGCTGATTATTACCATATCCGAGGCCATAGCTTCTGGACCGATGCATACGAGGTCGCTGCGGCAAAAGGTGAGTTGGTGAAGTTCGAGCAAGATTTGAACAAGATGTTCCCGACACCTAAGAAAATCACCGTGGCGGATTTGGTAGTAAACACCGAAGGCGACGACAACAACAACACCCCTTTAGGCGACGGCAAGGAAACCCCAGAGCAGGCACGAGCAAGAAAAGCGGCAGAGGCGTGGGAATCCTTCTGCAACGACTACGAGCGTCTGATGGCGAAGATAGACACCAAGACCAAGACAGGCATCGCCAAAACTCTTTCGGAGGTGGACGATGGTATTGCCAAAATGCGGCAACAGCTGGAATCAAAAGAGGTGAACCACCCCGACGCAGCGCAGAAACTCGCCGACCTCGTTGCGGCAGCGGAACGATGGAAACAGTCGGAGATTGACAAGTACATCAAGAAAGCTAACGAGGAACTGGCGAAGTTCCAAACCCAGCACAAAGGCACGTCCGACATCGAGGCGGTGAACAAAGTTACAGAGGCCTACGAGCGTCTGAAGAACGAAATCGCCAAGGCCAACGAACAGATAAACCAATACGAGCAAGACCTGACCGACCCCAACCTGAGCGAAGAGGCAAAGGCACAGATACAGGCCATTATCGACGGCTACCGCCAAGGCATATCCGACGCACGTGTAGAACTGATTAAGACCATCGACGGCTCGTCGGTGGATGTGTCGGGGTTCACCGGCTCCAACGAGGGCAAACGCCAACAGCTTGCAGCCGAGTACAAGAAACAATCCGATGCCATTGCCAAGGCCAAGGAGAGCAACGAGGCACTGTTGGAGATACTGCGGAAGCAGCTCGCCACGGAGCAGACCAAGAGCGAGGAACAACGCGACCCCGCTGTTGTTGATGCTCTCGATGCTCAGATTGCAGCTTTGGAGCGTCAGAACACCGTTCTCGACGAGAACAAGAATAAACTCGACAAGGCCAACGAGAGCAAAGAAAAACTGTTAGACACCGAGGAATGGAGCACCAAGTTTCGCAAGGTCACGGAGATACTTCGCAACTTCGCCGATTCGGCCATGGAGACGATGCAACAGCTGAACGACTATCTGGACAACAAGAGCAACCGACGCATACAAGACGCGGAGAAAGAACGTGATGCCAAGATAGAGGCACTCGACGAGCAGCTGAAAAACAACATCATCTCCGATAAGCAATACACCGAACGGAAAGAGGCCATCGAAAAGGAATACAACGAGAAACGCAAAGCCGAGGAACTGGAGCAGTTCAAACGTCAGAAAGCGATGTCGTTGGCGCAGGCTCACATGTCGGCAGCCCTTGCCGTCATCCAAGTATGGGCCGACAGCAGTCTGAACACATGGGCGAAGATAGCGATGAGTGCCATTGCCGCCACCAACGTGGCGTTGCAGACCGCCGCCATCCTTGCCGAGCCGGAGCCATACGCCAAGGGCGGATATGTGCCGAGGGAGACGGTGTTCAAGGCAGGCGAAGCCGGAGAGGAATGGGTGGCCAGCAACGACCTGCTGACCGACCCCAGCACGGCACCCGTCATCGCGGCACTGGAGAAGTACCAGCGTGGCGACACCTCGCTGTTGCAACGTCTGCCCTTCGCCAGAGTGAACACGGCCAACGTAAGCGCAGCAGCGCAGGCCATCGACGGCAGACTGTCGGCATCGCGCACAGCGGCACAGACCGACAACAACCAGATGGTTGCCTTGTTGCAAGACCTCTGTGCATACATGAAAGACCCGAACAACCGCCGTGCTGTAATATCGCGCGACTACCAGATGACCTACGAACGCAACGAGAATTTCCTGCGGAGCGTGGCACGGCTGTAAATATCTCTAAATCAAAATGATTTCAAAAAGAACATGGACGAAGACAGAAACACTTATGTCGTAGTTGTATAGTAGTTTGTGTTGTTAATTATAAATTCAAATGGTTCTTCTTCCTTTCCACTTTGGTGGTATTGTGTATATAACACCGTCCCTGCTTACAGTATCGGGCATTATTGCTTCGGTAAAGCGTCGTTGGTTTTTAATAAGTAATTTGGGCTTGCTATTTAGGTTAGTAAGCATATAGTCGTTTATATCCCTACTGAAATTCGATGGTGGAAAATAGATTTTTATTTTTTTATTTGGATAGTTTCTTCTAATGACTTCAAGCGGTGGAATAAGGTCTGTGTCCGCACTAATGAGTGATAGGGTGTCGGTTTTATCGGTTATGCAATCCTCTATCATTCTAACACTTATGTTTACATCGGTCTTTTTTTCCTCTGGTTTGTGTATCGTATAGGCACAATTTGGACATTCAAAAGGTTTGTCCATATATTTTCCACGGATAACTTCGAAACGATCTCCATCAATGAGTTTATTGGCATTAAGAAATGCACTTTGTCTGCTGTTTTTAGCAGGGGTCATAGGACTGGCTGTAAAGTATACAACTTTAACCAACTCTTGGTTTTCACCAAGAAAACTTTCACAAAGCTTAACAATGTCTATCCAATAATAGTTGCCCCAAATTGGATCTGTTTTCCTTGTCCTACGAATTCCATAATAGAAGTTGAATCCGTCTATGTAGAATATTACTCTGTTTTTTAATGTTTTAGCCATTATAGTTCTTATATTATTATAAAAAAAAAAGCCACCCTAGAGTGGCCATGTCTCTACAAGAAAGTAGAGCGTTGCTTTTTCAAGTGCAAAGATACAAATATTTTTCAATATTGAAAAATATTTTTGAAAAATAATTTATAAATAACTATAAATAAGAAAGTTATTTTATTGTAAATGAACAAATAAAAGGGGGCTTTCGACCGCCCCAATACATGAATTGACAAATTTTCGAGGGCATTAGGAGCCTTTATTTATTCCCATGAACGTCCGCACCACTTTGTCGGCTTGGTGTTCCGCCACTATGTCGAGCATTTTGTTCTCTTTGCGGTTCAGCGCACCGCTGAACCAGTCGCTCATCGAGCGGCGCACCGAGTTTCCCAACGAGCGCGGCGCACCACGGCCAACTCCGTATTCGCGGAAAATGCCGTGTACCGGGAATTGGAACAGTACGCCCGCCACCTCGCCTGCGTCGCTCTTTAGCTGGAACTGCACTTTGTTTCGGAGTTTGTATTCCGTGGTGCCTGCCTTCTTGCCGCTGCGATAGGTGTGCGGTCGGTGTTTGCCTTTGGTGAACGCCGACGCGCCTGCCTTGGCGAGTTTCTGCACCTCACGGCTCCACGCTTCCATCTGGCGGTTGTACTCGTCGTCCGTCAGGAATCCGCGCCGCCCGGTGAACACATCTTTTACTACAACCTTACCCATCGGGCCAACTCCTTGAACATTTTAAGAAGTTCGTACTGCGGATGCGGGTTGTTAGTCTTGCGGCTGAAAGCAGTCATCAGGAACACCCCTTCGTTGCCTTGCAGAGCATCCTTGCAAATGTCGCCCAGACGGTTGCTGTAACGGTAGGTGATGCCATGCGTTTTCAGCAAGTCCTGCAACAGTTCGCGCAGGGCTTTCAGCTGTGCGGTGGTGTACATCTCGTAATATCTACATCCGCGATATGGCGAGCAGCTGCAATACTCATACACATATCTGTAATCGCCCATCTTGCACGCTCCGGCATTGGCCAGCAGTATGGTGATGGCCGACTGGTTGATGTTGCGTCCTTCCGTTAGCGGTCGCAGTTCCTTGTCCACGTTCACGATATTGCTGTAATAGCTGTCGTTGAACAGGTGGAACACCTCGCCGTTGCGGTCTATCACGTAATGCGGCAGGCGTTTCGGCTGTTCCGCAATCCATTTCTCCGCCGACAGCGGGCTGTTGGTGCAGCCCACAATCACCTGTTTCTTCTCGTATTCGGTGGCAAAGAAGCCAAAATCAATGTCAACTTGTCTCATAGTCTGTTGTTTTTATTGCTTATCAGTCATTTCCAACTCGATGTACTTCGTTATGTACCAGCGTGCTTTTTGCAGATCCTCGATGCCGTTTTTCCGCTTGTGGCGGAAAAGGTACTTGAAAGCGTTGCACACGCAGAAGTCTTTCACCGCATCGGCACCCATCGCCGCTATCATCGCGTCGATGCACTCAATGCCGCCGTCGCAGTAGTGGTTAGGGTGGTTCACATTGTCGTTGTCCATGTCATTTCTTTTTATTCAGTTTCTCGTTGTCTATTATTGCCTTGTTCATTTGGAACAGCACGCTGTTCACGGGCAGACGTAGGAACTTCTCCTCTTCCCAGAAGTGTTCGCTCATCATCTCGCGGATAGTGGACAGCCACGAGTGTTTCCTGCGTCGTTTCGTTTTCTTGCCGTTCTCTTCCTCATCGTCGCCAGCGTCCACGAACAGACGAGGGTACTTGTCCGTCATCCTCTTGCGCATCACGGTGTATTGCACTCCGAAGGCGTTAAGAACATCCTCGCCCAAGGCCATGAAGCCGGGCAGTCGGCGTTCCGTGCCTTGCTTGGTGTACGGAATCCGTCGCTCGCTCTCGCCGTCCCAGTCTTTTTTCTCCGGGCGGAAAAGAACTGCCATGCAGGTCGTCCACGACTGGTTTTCGGCAAAATGGTCGCAGAACATGAACTCCTCCCACGTCACGTTGGAGAAGTCGGCATCCGGGGCAAGGCACTCGCCCACGTTGGCGATATCCACCTTGTCGATGATATTAACGTCGAGGCTCTGCACGTCCAACAGCCAATCGAACTCCTTGCCAATCGCATACCAGTCGGCAGGCATCAGATACACCGCCACGTTGTCGGGCATGTCCAGCATTGCCGCCAGCACAAGCGGCTCAACGTGGTAACGTGCCCGCTGTGTCTTGCAGTAGGCAATGAACTGGTCTTGCCTTACTTCTTCCCATCGTTCGGGGGCGGTAAAGCTGTATTTTCGCTTGGCAACTGTTATGTCTATCGTTTTCATTTGTTGTCAGGTTCTTGCCACACGTTGGGGTTATACAGACAGTTTTGTTGTTCGATGTCGAACTCAAACCGACAACCGCAGTAGCGGTTCGTCTGGTTCTGCATATACACCGCCGTCACGGTGTTGATGTCCAGTCCCACCAGCAAGGTGTCGCCCTCTTCGGCCATCTGTAGCATCTTGCCGATGATTTCCTCTCCAATCTTCTCGCAGTCCGACATCCGCTCCTGTATGCTGTCGTAGTCGTCTTTCAGCGAGTAGGTGTCCGCGATGATGAAAGCACAGTGGCGTGTCTTCACCGTGTTGCTCGGACTGCCGCTATACTCCAAGTCGGAGCCTTCGAGGATGAGGCACGGAAAGCGCACGTCGCTACGGAACTGGCGAAAGAACTCCTCCACTTCGCCACGGAAGAAATGTTTGTCGTCGGCGCGGTGTTTTAGCCCAGTGTGAGCTGCCGCCAGTCCGGCCATCAGTTCGGTAAAATCCACCAGAAAATTGTTCGTACTCATACTTTCACGGTCTTTTTGTGGGTGTTGTCGCGGAACATCGTCGTGCGTACTTTGGCATTTTCACCGCCTGCCAGCTCAGGGAACGTGTCGAGGTTATTCTTGCAGTAGTTGATGACGGTAGCCATATAGCGTTCGCCTCGCTCGTTGTATAACTGTGACATGCCGTTGATGGCCTTTTGGTCGAAGTTGTTCGTCGTGCCGTCGTTGCTCGTCTCTTTCTTCACCTCGCCTATGGCGTTGGATTTCAGGAAAGGCAGTGCCTCGGCGTAAGCCTTGCAAGCCACGTACATACGCAGCGCAGGCATTATCGGCGCGAAGCGTGCCTCTGTCTGGTCTTGCATTATGGCGGCGGACAGCTCTTGTCCGAGGCGGAAAGCGAGGTCCATCTGTTCTACTGTGGTGATGAAGCGGTGCAGCCGCGAGAACGTGCGGAAATCTCCGTCGATAGGCACAAGGCTGTCGAAGTCGTGCGTACTCTTAATCAGCGAAGCGGCACTCAGCACATAGTACGGACTTTGCTCGAAGTCGGGGAACTCCTGCGGATTCTCCTCGATTATGGCCATCGCCTGTTTCAGCCGTTGGTAGCCTTGGCGGTAAAGGTTACTGCGAAGGTTCTCGGCTTGGTACCGATACACGCGGCTCTCGCCGTTCTGGTCCGATATGCCGTTGTCGCTCATCATAACACTCAGCTGGTCGAAGCTGTCCCAGTACGCCAGTCGGATGATGGCGAACTGCAGGTGTTCTATCACCTCGCACTGCTTTGGTCCCGGAGGGGTGGTGTCGTATGGTGCAACTCTGTTGTACATATCCGACAGCGTGTCGAACAATGGCTCACCCAGTACGGGTTTTATGAAATCCGTCTCCGCCTGTGCGATGGCAGGGGCCAACGTCTCGAACGTGGTGTTCACGTTCACCGGCAGACACTTCTTGAAGTCGTCTGCATTTTCGAAAAAGTGGCATGTCATGACAATATGTCCTCCTTAGCTTGTCCCGTGTTGAGGGTGGTTAATATCGTTTCTTTGTATTTCAGCATCAGGTCTTTGTAACCCCTATCACGCATAAACATCATAACGGGGTCGAGCACCTGCTGTTTCTCAATGTAGGTGGTAATCACCGACACGAGGAACGATTCTCTGATGTCGCTACCGCTTCCGCTGTTGCCTGCGTAGCTGCCGCCCGGCATACCTGCGCCGAATACACTGGGGTTAATCATCATCGAAAACAGAATCTCGCTGTTGGCTGCCGCCGAAGTCGATAGACGCTCTTTTGCGTCTATCTCGTTTTCCAGACGGGTAATCTTCCAGCCGTCTAATTCTTTGCCCGACAGCGAAGCCTCGTAGTCGGTGAACAATGCTTTGCTCACATTCTCCTCACCGCAGAGGCTACTTTCCATGGTATCCATAAAGTCGTTGATGGCCTCCTGTCGTTTTGTCGGATTCTCGAACTGCTCCTCAGGGAACTTCTTATCCCAGAACGACGCAGGCACTTGGATGTGCCACATCAGGCTCATAGCGTTTGCGTAGCTCTGAGCGAGGAAAGCCGGAATCTTGTGGGCGATGTCCACCCAACCGCTTTTCCATGCGGCATCCCAGTCGGGCACACCGTAGTAGTCGTTGTTGGAGTAGTAGTTTTTGATGCGTGGAAACGCCAACGGCTTGTTTTTCAGCTTACCCGCTGCTTTGCGACGCTCGAAGTCGAGGAACGGATCATCCTCGTTCAGCATCTCGATGACCTCTGCCGTTTTCTCGTCCGGCTCCGATTTCCAGAAGTCGGGATAAACGCACAGATAGTTTTTGTCACGGCTCACGCGACAGTGGCGGGCGTTGCGGTTGATGACTGTAGCAATCTTGCCGTCTTCGTTGAAATAGAATATCGGAAAGCAGTTGCCGAACTTGAACAAGTCGCGGAACGCCTGAGTTATATAGTTGCGGAACGTGTAGCCGTTGAAATACTCCGTCAGCCATGCGTCGTTGTACGGCACGAATTTCGGGTTGCCCGAATCCAAGAATCCGTCTGCTTTCATCGGCAGGACACCTTGTCCGAACGATGTGCGGGTTTTGAACCCCACCGCCGTGGAAAGCACTCCCGTGCTCCCGATGACGCGCACCATCTCGTCGGGTCTCTTGTTGTTGTCGCCCCACGACACGAACTCCCTTTTGCCGACAAAAAAGCTCTGCTTCGGCTCTTCAGTTTTCGCTTCTGGCAGTTTTGTCACGGTGAAAATCTTCTTCGAGGACATGAACGCTGGGATGCCGTTTTTTGTAAAAAGTGCTTCCATATTACAATACTACTTGTTGATGGTTGAACATGCGAATGTTGTCGATACACACAGGCGTGACGTGTCCGATTTTCTTGCCGTTGCTGTCGAGCTGCTGCACACCTCGCATTCTGTTCTCGTGCATATTGAACCGCAGCCCTGCGGAACATGCTGTTGGAAAGAACACCAGCTCGCCGTTCTTTTTGTAGAACTGAATCGAGAACGTGTTGCGGATGCCTTGTGCCTCTCGCATCTCCATAATGCGGAGTGCGTCGGCCCTTGTGATTTTTGCGATATTATTCATATTGCAAAAATAGCCCTAAATACGGAGAGTGTTGGGACACTATAAATAAAGTCATTCCGCATAATAAAAATCGCCGTAGAGGTGTCCAGTGAATACCTCTCGGCGATTTTTACATTTTGCGTCGGACAGAATGCGACGCAAACCCTTGTCCCGACAGAGAAACCGCCTACTGCGTAAGCGAATAAGAGAAAGAAAACGGGGGGCGCGCCCTACCGAGCGAGGCAATAACGAGAGAATAATTTTACCGATATGTGAGAGCGGTGTCCGCTGATGAACGAGGTGAGTTCGTGGCGAGCGGAGGCGAATTGTAGTCCACTTTTGGCAATGAACGAAAGATATTGAGTTGATTGCCACCTTATTGCACAATTTTTTGTGTGTGAGTAAGTATGGAGGGAACTTGTTATCGGAGCCGTGAAAGATGGGAACATGTGGCGGACGACCGAAGTGCCAACGTAGGGAGTTGGCCGCACCCATCGGACAGCGGAGATATTAAGTGAGCGACAGACGGCGAACACTTATAAAATTGTGGGAGCGAGCCCACACAGTTATTTCTTTTCGTGTGTCCCGGCTAACGACCAGCGGGAGTTTGCCATCTACAGAGCGGATGACGGAATACGGCTTTGCGAACCCTTTGCAGAGTGGTATTTCGTCACGCATTAGGCATGACGAAAATTTTGCCACCGGCAAAGTTCGCAGAACGGGAGCGAAGCGCACATTTTCGTCTCGCCGACCGATGGCGTGGCATAGTCCGACGACAGTCGGGTTTGCCCGACAGCGGGAATGCCCGAATAATAATAGAGATTATTTTTTGCCAAACCTTACGTAAGACATGCCGCCACTTCTCTTGTTCAGCTTCTCTCCGTACTTCGTCCACATCAGCTTATCTACCGCATCTGAGAAGTGCGTAGCTTCTTCGGGCAACACGCCTGACTTCGGGCGTTCACTCGACTTGTCTTTCTTTAGCTGCCCCTCTATATTCTTCACTTTCGCATTGTTCATCGACACAATGGTGTACTTGCATTTGTCGCCGTTGATACGGAACTTCGGCAATCCGTTCTCGTGCTCCGCCAATACTCGCTGCCAAAGCATGTGTTTGTCGGACTGTGGCGGCTCCATACCTCTGTGCTCTTTCACTATCACCTGCCAGCCGTTACGCTTCAAAAGAGAAATAGCACGCTCGTTGTAGGTCTGCGAGTTCAACACGTTCGGGTTTCGATGGTCGCCGTATTTATCCTTGTAATACAACAACATCCTATTAGCGTGGGACTTATAGTAATTGCAAAACTTATTGATAAGACTTTCTATCATAACATTGTCGCTCTCGTCGGGCTTCACAAAGAACTCGTTAATCTGCGTCTGGTATTGTCCGCGCTCCGTATCTCTGCCCTTCATATCGTGCGGCTTCTCTTGGAACACGCACATCAGACAGATAGAGCTGCCCCAGTCGAACGACACCTCTAACGGCTGCGAACTCTCGCAGTCGTTATCGAAAGTACTGTTGTCGAAGTGGTTGCTGTCGTAGTTGAAGTTGTTATCCTTGGCAAATGCCATCATTGCCTTGTCATCGTTGGCACCGTAGTATATATGCTTGTCCTGTAGGTTGTAGAAACAATCCTCCACCTTGTCGATGTACATATTCATAATCTCCACGAGGAACACCATCGAGGGCAGGTTCTTTTGGTTGTCCAGCAGGTAATCCATACCGAGGAAAGACAGATTGTCGAAGGCGTTGCTCAGCGTGAACAGCACGCCCTCTTTCGATACGAAAGGTTTAATCTTGTTTTTCATGGCATTGACTTGATTCCACATTGTTGTGAAGTCGCCTTTCAGCTCCTGCATCAGTCGTTCGTCGTTGAGGTTCTTCGCCGTGCGGTAGTTGCGGGCAAGTTCCAACAGTTCGAGCTGTTGTTGCACCACCATGTTCCACGTCTCGAAAAGCAGTATGCCTTTTTCCGCCTTGTAGTAGTCGGCAAATTCGAGAATCCACCGACCTTCTTTGTTCACCGGCATAGATGTGGAATATTTGAACCCGTGATGCAGGTACACCGGGTGTTTGCTTTTCTTGCCGAAAAATTCGAGGTTGCCACGGTTGGTTGGCGACACCTCCTGCGTATATTGGTCGCGGTCCAGCAACAGAGCCTCGTCGGCTATTTCGTAGTCGCAGTTGGCACCACGACCGCTGCCCGGTTCGCTCTGCGATATCATTGCGAAACGACACCCGTTACTGAAAGAAATGATGTTGTCGTATTTATTGATACTCTCGATGCTGTCCTTGAACCACGACGGCGGTCGCTTGCCGATTACGTAGTTAATATCCTTTTGGTAGCCTATTTGGTTCAACAGTTTCAGCGATGAGGGGAGTGTTCTCGTCAGCAGTTGGCCGAAGCTTTTGCCCGTAATGGCGAATATGCCGCCCGGCATGGAGCGCACAAGTTCATCCATTTTGAACCCGATATCGAATGACTTGCCCGTGCCGCGTCCTTCTACGGACACCTCGCACTGTGCCCTCATCATCAGCTTGGGAAGCTGTGCGTTGTTTCCGAATACCTTTATGTCCATAGTCTAAGATTCTAAGATTTCCTGTGCTTCCGCCTCGGATATTTCCGCATTGCTTATCTGCGCCGTGATAGTCTCCCTCACGTTGGCGGGCAATGCGTTGAGAATATCCTGCGTAAATTGTATCGACTTGCCCTTGCCTATATTGAACTGAATTACAATAGTATTCTGTTCCATCAACTTTGGATCAATTTGTTCATCGGGCATCTCATCTACATGTTTTCGCAAGATTTCGAGGAGCTTGGCCTTTGTTGCGGGGTCAGTGTTCGGGTCGCTTATAGCCGTCATTAGTTGGTTGTGTAAGTAAGTCTTTAAGAACTCTTTAGATATATCCAAATAATCGCCCCACGTATGCCGTGCAAAGTCTATATACTTAGCCGCGCATTTGTAAGTCAGTTTTGTCAATGCCATAAAGCGTTTGATGGCGATATTGCGGAGAGGATATTGTTTCAACAGCCCGTATGCTATTACGCAGTTGTCGAGAATCCGCTGTGTTTCCGGGTTTAATACGCTTGAATTGCCCGTGTTGATATACTCTTTTACGAGTTCAAAATTCTTGTCGGCCACTGTGCCGAATCCGTTTGTCTGTAGTACACCTTTTGCTCCCATTGTCTTATAGATTATAGTGTTCTGAATCCGTTGTTTTGTAATATTCGAGCATCTTCATAAGTAGTGGAGTGCTGCCGTTCACAGCACCCTCGAAGACGCTCTGTCGCAGTTTGGCCTCTGCATTAAGTCGGCCCTGCTTCCATAATATATATACTTCGCCCTCCTCCATCTCGAACTGCTCTCGCACCTCGTTCACGGGCAGGTTGAAGTTCACCGCCACGTCCTTGTAGTTGAATCCCAGTGCGCCGCAGTTAATGATTTCCTCTTTGGTATTGTCGGATAATTCTATTGCCATTGGTTGAATATTTCGTTGATGTAATTGCTGTCGATGTCGTACACCTCTGGTATGCACATGATGCACCCTCTTTCGGGCTGTGGGTTCGAGGTCAGGTTCATGCTGCCGAACACCACAATTTTCCATTGCTCGTTTCGGATCGTGGCGACTTTGGCGTGCACCGGTGATATGGCATACGGCCAATTCTTGGCTATAATCTGCATCGGCACGGGGTTACGCACTTTCACACGAGGGTCTATCCACAGCCGGAACGAGCGCAACAGTCCGCGCTTTTTTAGCGTCATCAGGTACTCCGCCGCTCTGGTAGATATCGCCCATGTACACATCTGAACATCGGCGGCACCTATCTGTTTCAGAATCGCGCCCACTATATCATATAGAGTATATCGGCCGAAAGTCCAGAAGTTCACCACGTCGCCGTGGCGGAGCGTCGGCATACTCTCTTGGAGAGTGTCGTATGGATTGCCGACGCACGCCACCGAACCGCTTTCCGTGCGTTGGAAAACGGCTCGTGCGTCGCAGTTGTGTTTCTGCGGTTTCTCCTCCGAAAACTCTATCAGTCCCATGTCAGCGTTTTGCAAGTATCGTTTCTATCTGGTCGAGGGTTGCCTTGCAGCCCTTTATTTTTTTCGTTAGTTCGTCCTTTTTCGGACCGTCGGGCATTGGGTTTTTCTTTGTCAACTTCGTTTTGCTCTGGTATTCCAGTTGATTGTTGGCACGAGTTATCTTCATGCGCAGCGACTGCCGCATGTTCATCAGTTTCTTTGTCGGCATCTCCGCCAGTTCTTTGTTTTCCTCTGTCGGTTCGGCGGGTTTCTCCGCTGGTAGCTGCTTGGTGTCTTGGTAGGCCTTAATATCCGCCCACAGCTTTTCGTACTCCTCTATTTCTGGAACACGTTTTTCGAGCAGTTCTTTTCGTTTGGCCACAGCCTCAGGGCTGTTGCTCTCATCGACATTGTACAGTTCTGTATGTGTCTTGCATATCTTTACCCACAGTTTTCCGGCTTTCTCCACCTTGGCCTGAATTTCGGCAGGCATGTCGCTCTTTGGCTGGCGTGGTGCAGGTGATGTTTTTTGCGCTGCGGGGGTTGTCGATTGTGGTACCACATTTTTTTCTGGTACCGAAAGCAGCCGACGAAGGTCGCCCGCTAGGTTGTTCAGCTGGAAACGTGGCGAGCTGTTGGCGTACACACGCACCAGTCGGGGGTTCGACGAGTATTTCTCCAGAAGGGCAACGCCTTCCCGATAGTCCTTGGCCGGATTGTCCAGCCACCGTTGAATTTCGCTATTATTCATATAACTGTCTGTTTTTCTTTGCAAAAGTAGTGTTATTTCACATCTTGGTAGGGACACAGCCCGAAAATCGCTCCAAAACGTTGTTTATTTCTATCTCGTTTTAACAATTGTTAAAAATAGCTTCCAAAAGAAAAGTTATTTTTTTTGGAGTTAAACGCCTAATTTTCAACGATGTAATTTTTTTCACGACAATTTTTCTCTCCGTAGAAACTAATTTTGGTGTTTTTTTTGTTTCATTTGTTTCACCTTGTGAAACAAATAGTTATCAAAAAAAACAAGGTGTTTCAAGTGTTTCAAAGTGTTTCACTTTTGCCCATTTTAACAAATTTTGTTAAAAAACGGATTTTTGAAACACTTTGAAACAAAAAAAAACATAACATTTTACATCTAACTAATTGATTTATAGAATGAAACTTTTGAAACAAAAAAAACACCCATTTTCTCGGCAAAATTCCGTTTTTTTGTCGTGAAAAAAATTACATCTTTAATTATCAATGTGTTATCTTTCAAAAAAAAATGCTTCCGAAAAAAATACCTTTTTTTTAATTGTTAAAAAAAAATCCCTCAACCATAGGAAGAGGGATTTTGTAGTTGCAAAAAAAATGCTCAAGCTGTTATCAGTTTGATATTACTTGGGATATTTTGAATGTCTTTGTCGTCCGAAACGAAGCATATATTACTCGCCTCGCACCTGCGGACTAAATAAATATCGTTAAAGTCGGCAGTTGTACCGATGCTCTCCACAATGGCAACAACGTCAAGATAGTTGAAGTTGTCCGGCATTCTCTCCGTGCAGTTTGACATTATGTCTTTTACCTGTGCTTTTACATCGACCAAAGAATCTTTGAAATCTTCTGTGCCACGATAGTCTCTTTTGTAATCGGCTTTAATGTTGCCGGTATTGCTTTTCCATTGTTCGAAACTCATTCGTAACACCCTGTTGATATACTCCGACAACACCATAGAAGTGATGAATAATCCTGCTTTTCTATCGGCAATATCACGCAGTAGCTGGGCGTACAATCGTTGTTTCTTTGTTTCTGCACCAGCCATCGGGCCATATATGTATAGCCACACATTGGTGTCGAACATATAGCTGTTCATCGAGCTGACCTTGTGTGTCTTTAATCTATCTGTTTCCATTTATCACCTCCTTCACCACGTTGGAATACTCTTCGGCGTTTTTATAGAAGGCTTTGGCATTGTCTGTAACCTTCTTTATTCTTATTGCCGTGGGCTCGTCATAGTTCACAAGCTTGAGCATGGCGTTCAGTTCTTCGCTGGTGTGATTCTCGTACAGATTGCCTATAACCACATTCAAGAAAGCGGTGGTAAGCATCTCCACACCCTCAAAATCAAGTATTACATTGTTCCCGTTTTGAAAGGCTTCTATCTCTTGTTTTAATATGGGTTCTGCCTCATCGGGGGTTATTCCCTTGTTCAACGAAATGTGGTCTGTCAGTTTTATTGTAATTGTCTCCATATCGTGTTTTGCTTATAAAAGATTGTTCAAGTCAAGTGTTTCCGATGCCATCCAATAGCGCTTGGGGTCGCTGAAATTGAATTCTACGTTTACTATGGTGCCGGGAAAATCCGTTCCCAAATCATATTCGCGCGTGGTTCCTTCTGCATATTCTACAAAACCGCTGGCTGAAACCATTTGCAGTGCTCCTTGGTTCAGTTCAATAAACTCTTTCAGCAACGAAAGCCCCAAACCGCCGGGGTTGTCTTTAGTGGTATTTCCCTTTTTGAATGCCCATTTTATGGCTTCGCAGGATGACACCTTGTCTTTGTTTCTTTTTTCGAAAAAACTGTTTACGTTATAAGGGATGGTCTGCCCCAAATCCACGATCAACATTTCAAATATAGAAGAATCCTCTTTATACTCTCCGCAGGAATACACATAGTCCGTTTTCCCGTGCATTCTGGCGTTGGCATAAATTTCATAAAGGCTTTCCACAAGTTGTTTGCCAACTTCCTCCGAATGTTCAGGAAACTTTTGTTTATTGATAAGCTGTTTGTCGATGTACTTTTTGAATCCGTCGGTATCTGCAATGCCGAACCGGGAATATTCTACATAATTTTCGGCGGTCTGCTCGTCGGTCTCAACTTTCCATGCACGTAGGAAATTGTTTCTCGAAAGCACTTGGCTCACCATGCTTCTTTTGGAGATTTTTAGCAGTATTTCCGATTTTTTAGAGAATTTGTCGAAAATTGCGCCCATCGTGGCACAAAGATTCCCGTCAAAAAACTTGCATTTGGAGAAATCTACAATGATTTGTGGGTTGTTTTCAGCCAATTTTTCAATGTCATAATACAATTGTGCCAAAAGCTGGTATCCCTCTTTAGAACTTGTAATACGTTCAGGAATGAGTAGTGTGCACATAGTATGTTTCAATTGAAAAATTCGGACTGCAAAGATAACGTTTTTCTTTGGATTGGCAAAATTTTTCTGTTTTTCGGCCGCAAAAAAAGGGGAGAGGTCTTAGGAACTCTCCCCGTGCGGACTTTTTTATGTGGTAGGCGGAAACCTTGGCTCTTAGCTAATCATCGGCAGGCCTACTGTTGCGTCGGTAGGATCCCAGCCGTCGTACATGATTTGTGCGAAGGGGGTGTCGTATTCGAAGTTCAGTGTTGCGCCGTTGTCGTCGGTTACAGCCTTGCCGGATGTAGCCTCCACGCCATCGGCCAGCGTTGCACCGCGGTCCATGTCACCGAGCAGGTGATATTCTCCGTTGTTCAGTTTCACCACGATGAGCAGTTCAAGGTTGATGGCAACCGAGAGGAAACCGAGGAGTTTCTTCTTGAATTTCGGGTGGAACACTTCGAGGGTGGCTTTCAGCGAACGACCGCCGAGGGATGTGCCCTGTGCGGCATATTTCAGTTCGCCGAGGTCCTTGGCGCAGAACAGTTTTGCGAAGCCTTTGCCTGTACCCACTTCTATGGCATTGTCGTCCAGTTGGCTGTCGCCGATGGTAACAAAGTCCTCGAAATCTGCGAGCGTGGCAGCTCTCTCGACGTTGATAGCGGTTACGTCGTCCTTCGGGATGAAGTACATGACTTTCACGCCCGACATGTTGTTCTCGCACAGGTCGTTGGCGGCGAGACTCTCTATTGTTAAGTTACATGTAGCCATTTTTTTACGTTTTTATTGGTTTGACATTGGTTGATTAGTGTGCTGTTACTGTTACAGCACATTCGGCCTTGGTGGAGATGCCGTTCTTGGTGGCGGTTGCAATTATCTTGCAGGTGCCAGCGGCAACACCGCTCACGGTTCCGTTGCTCACGGTGGCAACGCTTTCGTCGGTCGATTCCCATTCAACGGAGGGAGCGTCGGAGCCAGTCGGGGTGGTGGTGGCTGTGAGGCTGCCGGTGCCGTTGTCGAGGATGGAGAGGCTCGATTTGTCGAGCTTGATGGAAACACCGCTCAGGTTGTCGGTGGCCCAAACAAGGGAGTTCACGCCGAATCCGAGACCTTCCCACCAGTCCATAAGGACTTTCACCAGACGGTCGTTCTTCTGGATGTCCACGTTGGACTTGTTGGCGTCGCGTTTGCGCAGGTGGATGATGTTCTGCGGCAGGGTGGCGAACAAGGTCTTGCTGCCAATCATCGAAGGAACGCCTTTCAGGATGTGGCGTGTGAAGTCGATGCGGGTCGTGATGTCTCCGTCCACCTTGATATCGTAGAAGCCCAGAGCGCGTTTTTTACGCATATAGGCAACTTCCATTTCGGGAGCACAGAAAATCACGATGTTTTCGTTGGCGAACTGACGGCTGATTGCGTCGTCGAAGGCTTCAACTTGGTCGAAGATGTCGTTGGCGTTGAGGTCGCCAATGCCAGCTACGTGGTTCATGGGGTTGTCGGCGTTCAACAGTCCGGCGCGGATGAGTTCGGCGAAGCCGTCCATCACGTCGGCGGGATCTCCTGCAACGTTGGCGGTCGGGTCTTGGCGTTTGCCCTTGAATACCACATCACTCTCCTTGTCGGCGATTACTTGTTTCATGATGTATTCTTCGAGCAGATAGCGAACTATCGGCCAGTTTTCTTGGTTGGCGGAGCTGTCGCCTGCGAGGAATCCGAGCCAGCTGTCTTCGATATCCTGAGGATAGAAGCTCTGGTCCACTTTCATGTGGCTGAGGCGGATTTCGTTGGGAAGGAACTCCACACCGCCTTTGTCGGTGAATGCCTTCTGGAAGGGTTGCAAAACCTTCGTGAAAATGGGGTTGGCCATCTTGTAGATGGTTTCGTCGGTGCTCAGGTGTTGGATGCCCGGCACGTTGAGGGTTACGCTTGGCTGCATGGGAGCTGTTTTCAAGCGGGACATGTTCTGGCCTTGCTTTTCGTAATACTGGCCGTACTGGGTCAGTATGTCGGTTACTGTTATTGCCATAATTTATTGGTTTTTAGGGGTTATTACTTTATTTGCCTGTGATTTCCTTTACTTCGTTGTAGTAAGGTTGTTTCTTCACCCAGTCGGAGAAGGATTCTTCTTCGCCCTTGGTGTCGTCGCCGTTGGGCTCCTTCTTGTTCTGCGGGATGTCGGCCACAATAGCGTTCAGCCTTGCAATCTCAGCGTCTTTGTCGCTGATGGTCTGCAGGTGCTGTGCTATCTCAGCGTCTTTGTCGCTGATTGTTTTGTCTTTCGTCTCGATGTCTTTTTTCAGACTGTCGATTTTCGAGTTTTTGGCTTCAAAAGCCTTTTCGAACTCGCCTTGGTTGCTTTCCGTCATTTCGGCGGCAACGGCAGCGAGGTTTTTGTTTTCGTCTGCGATTTTCATGTTCTTGGGACTTTTTATGAGGTTAATAACTTTTTGCGTGAACTTCTCCACCGCACCGCTCTCGCTCTCGTTGGCGAAGTCTTTCGGCAAGCGTGGCAAGCCGTATTTGTCAAGTGTTGCGGAGTTGTATTTGTCGCTGGTGGTGGCGGGTTCAATCTCTTCGGTGATGAATCCGTACTCAAGTGCCTGCTTGCTGTCTATCCACTTGCCTTTGCCCTCGTTCTCGTTCATCAACGCCTCGATGGTGGCGCGGTCGGTCCTGGTCACGTCGGAGTACACGTCCAATATCCTCTCGTTGATGATGCGCTGGTCTTCGAGTTCTTGTTCTAGGGTGTTCTCGTTTCCCCACACAAGGCTGCTGCATTTGTGGATGAGGAAAAGGCCGTAACGCGACATGCGGCGTTTCTTGCCTGCCATGGCTATTATGGTGGCCGCGCTGGCGTTCATGCCTGTAAGCTCCACGGTGACGTTGCGCTCTTTCAGTGCCTCGAATATGGCGAAAGCGTGGTTCACGTCTCCGCCGAGGGAGTTTATCTTCACCGTGATGTCTTTTTCGGCGGGTATTTCGTTGAGTTGTGCCGTGATGGACGTGATGGTGTTGTCGGTCTCGTCCCACCACGACCGTCCAATATCGCCGTAAATCTCTATCGTTGCAGAGTTTTCGGTTTCTTTGATGTTGAAGAATTTTTTGTTCATATTGCTGAAAATTAGTTGTGTTTTGGTACAATCGTGGATGCAAAGTTCCTATTATTTAATGGTATAGTCGTGGACATTTCGCAGTGCCTCGGATCCAAAAGAAAAAGCCCCTGCACTGGGGTGTGTCGGAGCCAATAAACAAAACTTTTAATTATGGGAATCAACTCTCTTGTTGAGGCGGTTCCTCGGTGGTGGCGTACAACCGTAGCTCGTAGGCTGTCTTGCCGTCGGCACGGCCTTCGTTGATGTGGCTGTACTCGAAACGCAGGGGCTGTTCTTTGGTGCCGACAATCCAGTATATACCGTTGTTGTCTTTAACCTTGACAATGTAGCGTCGGTTTTTCATCCATTCCAGTGTTCGGTTAATCGTGGTGGATGTAGCCAACAGTGTGCCGGTTATCTCGGTGTCGTATGCACCGTTGCCGTTGTCGTTCGACTGCATCTGAGGTTCTTCCGCTGCAAGCTCGTACCACACGCCTGTGGCGTTCACACCGTTGGCTGTGCGTGTTATGGTGACTTCCTCGTTGTTGGCCCACCATATTTTTTTTATCCCGGCCATCGACATGCAGGCTGAATTTCTTTTAATTGTGCTATTTAAGGACATTTTGCAAATTGTTTTTTATGGTTAATAAATCATTTTGGTATATCGTTTCGAAACAGGCGTAGTGCCTTTGGTAGTGCTTTTTCAGTGCGGCGAAGTGGATTTCTTCCTCTGTGTAGTCGTGTTTTTCGAGATAGTATTTCATTACGCTGTCACGGCTGGCATCGCTGAATACGTGTGCCATACATGTAAACTTGCATGCGTCGTCAATTTCCATTTTCTTGATGAAAAGGCTGAGACGTGCTTGGTTCTCCAACTTTATGTTGGAGCCGTACCGCTGTCGGTCGTATTCGGAGATGTAGATTCGCACTTTCACGTCGCTCTGCGTCGTGATGCGTCGTCTCTTGGGTTTTACCTCTCTTTCTCGCGTCAGGTGTTGCGTCAGTAGCGGATATAGCCACGTGCCGAACACGTCCACGGCATAGCCGTCGTATTCGTAGCGGTTTTGCAACACTTTCCACGTGAAGTTGGACACGTATATTTCTACAGTGGGATGGTTTTTCATCTTTCGTCGAGGTCAAGTCCTGCAATCTGCTGTTTCATCTTCGCCCGGATTTCCGGCTGTAGTTCTTCGTCGGGTAGGTTCAACACTTCGTATCGGCGGTCGGTCTCGGTGTAATACACGATATTCGGTGCTATGTCGCTGGCTTTGCGCAGTCGCACAAAATCTGGGTAAAACTCGTTCATCGCTATGTACTCGATGTTGGTCTTGGGGTTGCCATACAGCCCGTATTTCACGGCTGCGAAACTCTGCTTCTGCGCCCATTTTATGGCGTTGGCGAGGTTGGCGAATATCACGTAGGGGCGTTGCTCGTCGCTGCGCGACTTGTTTTTTTTCTGTTTGTAGTTTACAATGTCGTTGTCCATGTTTTTATTGTATTTAGTTGTTATTTTTACATTCCATACGTAGGTGCCTTCGTATGTTCCTTTGGTGACGGGCGGCCATTGGCTGAGGTCGGGCACCACCACGTCGTATTGCTGTATCAGCTCGGAAGTGGCCTGCTTCACCTGCTTGCGATACTTGCAGTATCTTTTCACCTGTCTGAAATCGCAGTCGGTCATTGTCATTCTGCTCCCTCCTCGGTCATCAGGTTAATTTCAAGGCTGATGTCGTAGTTCTCTTTCAGACGCTTGTAGTCGAACACCCACGCACGTGTCTGTTTACGCAGCACCGGTTGTCCGAACAGCTCGCTGCCGTAGTAGTGGTTGTCGGGGTCGGGGTTGAGGTTCCTTGTTGGCACTTTGAACGGGGTGCTCTTGGTGCCTAGGTACTCGTCGCTGCGTTGCAGGTAGAACTTCAACGTGCTTTCGGGGATGTTGCGTTCTTTCACCGTGCTTGTCCTTCTGCGCTGTTGGGCGTAGAGTTTGAAAACTCGGTCGGGGTTCAGATAGAGAATAGTCATCGGCTGACTGTAGGTCATGTTGCCGATGGTGATATTTGGCTTGTTGAATATCAGTTTGATGTCGTAGCCCGTTTGGATTTCTCCGTTCACAAGCAGGAACTCGACGGCACTCCAGAACTCTGCCGTGTCGGAGATATCCTTCACGCTGGCGTTCTGTGCCTTTATTTTGTCCACGAACACGCCCAGCACGTTGTAATAGTTGTAGGGCAGTGTGAGGTGTTCTTCGAGGCTACGGAACACGGCCAGAACGCTAGTCCAGTTCTGCACCAGTCGCACGTTGGTACGGCTAACGTCAATCGCTTGTGCTATGTCGTTCTTGGTCTGTTGCAGGCAGTCGTCGAAGTTCTCCTCTACCACGTTGCGCAACGACAGCAGGCGGTTGGTGATGCACGACAGCCCTTTCTTCTCGTACTCTTTCAGGTCGTCGAAGGCTGCAATCTGTGCCTCGGTGCGGACGGTCTGCGTGGCTGTCAGATACATCACACGGCTGAAAAGAGCGTCGTCCATCGTCGTCATCTCCTGCCCGGTGAGTATCACTCCGCAATCCACGGGCAAGGTCTCTTTCTTCTTGTCCTTGTCCATGTTCATACGGCTACGGCCAACTCCGTCGTACACGGATTTCATCATCTCTATTTTCACCGGGTCCCAGTACCCCAGCACGGCACCCGTCATCGCGGCACGGTGAATTTGCCAATGTATTCTACGCCGACGATAGCGATGCTGTCGGAACCGCACTTTAAGAACCGGCTCTCGTCAAGTAGCAGGTCCCAGCCCATGCCGCGTTCGGCAGCCGTCAGCTTTTCGAGATTCTGTTTCCGCATTCCGGCATCGCCATATATGAAATAATCGTGGTTCCCCAGTACGGAAAAGACTCCGTCTTTGGCTTTTATTCTGCCTAAAATATCGGTAAAAGGGTAGGCCTCGGATATGTCGGTGTTTATTATGTCTCCGGTGAAGACCACCATGTCGGGTGAGATGGAGTTTACCCTGTCCACGAGTCTTTCGATGTAATGCGTGTCTTTCCCGTTTGTGCCGAGGTGTAAATCGGATATCTGCACAATCTTGTATCCGCTGAAACTTTCGGGAAGGGTGTCGAAACGGAAATTCTGCTCCCTTACATGGATGCGTTTCCACCCGGAGGTACAGCCGTAAGCGGCAGCGATAAGGCTTATTGCGAATACTGCAATCCCGACTATGTTGCCGATACCGTAAGCCTGCGGCAGGAAAACGGCAATCCCTCTGCCGAGTAGCGAAATTGCGGTGAAAAACAATTTCGGGAAGCTTAGGCATATCACAATTGGCAGCAGTACATGCAGAACCGATGATGACCTGTTGCATAGGAAGATCAGCATCAGCACAAGGACAATTGTTGTTGGAATCCAGTATAATATATTGAAAATCAGTGAACTTTCACGAATGAAAGATGCCCAGATGTACAAATCGGGAAGCACAATCAGAAGAAGCAAAAGTATAAATAACATCGTTTCGTTTTTTGTATGTAATAACGTGAGACGGTTTGAAAAATTTTTTACGTTGAAAAAGATTTTTTTCTTACTTTTGCAATTGGAAAAAAAAGTATTTGAGTAATGTTTAACTTGTTGTAAATAAGTTGCTTATATGTTGGTAGCATTAACTATAGTGTATCTTTTCGGCATCCCGTTTGCGCTTATGAAGCTTGCTCACCGCTGGACTTTCATAAACAAGATAAGTCCGATGTTCATTCTGTACATCATAGGACTTGCGGTTGGAAACTGCGGAATTGTAAATGATTCGGTTGCCGCTGTTTGCGAAACGCTTTCCGGAATAGTCGTTCTTCTTGCGATACCGTTGATGCTTATTGCCTGCAATTTCAGACTCTGGTCGACAAGGAATGTGGCCAAGGCCTTTTTTACCGGTGTTCTCAGTGTACTTGCCGTTACGGTGCTGGGATTTTTCATATTCCGTCCGCAGGCAATGGAGGCAGGCGTTTCTGCCGGCAGTTACGCAAAGATAAGTGCAGTCATGACAGGTATCTACATTGGTGGAATCCCGAATCTGGGACCTGTAAGTCAGGCAGTTGAACTTCCGAAAGAACTTTATCTGCTTGTTTCAAGCTACGACCTCATAGTTACCGGACTCTACCTGATTTTTGTGATTTTCTGCGGTAAGGCAGTGATGCGCAAATTCTTGCCGCCCAAGACTTTGCACAATGATGCCGTTGAGGCTTCTGAGGAAGAATCGAAGAAGGAACCCTTCGGGAAAAGACTGAAAAACAGATTGTTGTCCGTATTGCTGTCGCTCCTTGTGGTGGCGGTGGCTTATGGAATATCGGTCCTGACTCATGTCCCTGAAGATTCCAAAGTTGTCATCATAATACTTGCACTGACCACGTTGTCCATTTTGCTTTCCTTTTTCAAACCGTTGAAAAAACTCGAACTGCACGATACCTTCGACCTCGGACTGTATTTCGTATACGTGTTCTGTCTTGCCATTGCCACAATGGTGAATGTCAGCGACCTCGAACTCGCCAAGAATCTTTACATATTGTGGTACATCGCTTTTGCAGTGTTTGGCTCTCTGGTGCTTCAGGTGCTTTTTGCCAAGATATTCAGAATAGACGGGGACACGGTTCTTGTTTCGTCGATAGCACTGATAAACTCACCGCCCTTCGTGCCGCTTGTGGCAGCAATTCTCAAGAACAGGGACGTGATGCTCACAGGCATAACCATAGGTTTGCTGGGCTATGCCGTAGGAAATTACCTCGGAATAGGGATTTACTACCTTTTGTGTGGTCTGTAGTCCGTATCAGGCGTTTTTCAACCAGTTGTACAGCAGTCTGATTCCGAATCCGGTTGCACCAGTTCCGTAAAATCCGTAATTTTTTTCTGCAAAAGCCACGCCGGCAATGTCGAGATGAATGAACGGAGCTTTGGCAAAATGGGCAAGGAATTTTCCCGCCGTTATCATGCCTGCGCACACCCCTGTGCCGCTGTTTTTTATGTCTGCCACATCCGATTTTATGAGTTCTCCGTATTCTTCCCAGAACGGGAATTCGGCTATGCGTTCGTAAACGTCTTCTCCTGTGGAAATGAGAGTCCGCATTTCATTTTCGGCTTTCTGGTGCATGGCCACTATGCCGTATTTGCCTATGGCGCGTTCGGCGGCGCCTGTCAGTGTTGCCGCATCGATGATTATTCGAGGGTTGTACTGGTTTGCGTAGGCTATGGCATCGGCTAAAATCAGCCTTCCTTCGGCATCGGTGTTCATCACCTCAACGGTAGTGCCGTCGTACATGGTGAGTATGTCGCCAGAGGCGTAGGCATTGCCGTTCGGACGGTTGTCAGTGGCAGGTATCAGTACTTTCAGGTTTACCGGCAGATTGTTGCGTACGGCTGCAAAAAACACACCGGCCATGGTTGCTGCCCCGGCCATGTCGCTCTTCATGTCGTTCATGTAGTTGCCGGTTTTTATGTTCAGACCTCCGGTGTCGTACATTATGCCTTTGCCTACGAGTATCACCGGACGTGTGTCTTTTGCCTTCGGATGTGCCCATTCCAGAATTATGAAGCGGGCTTCATCGGTACTGCCGCGGTTAACTCCGAGTATCCCGCCCATTTTCAGGGCTTCAATCTGGTGCTGGCTCAAAACAGTAGACTTGGCTCCGTATTTTACGGCTTTGTCTTGCAGTATGTCGCCGAATTTTGCGGCATTTAGCTGCATTATGGGCTCATTTACCCAGTCGCGTGCATCGCCGATGCTGTCGCACAGATTCTGCAATTCTGTGATTTCGGAGTTCTTGATTTGGTCGCAGTAGAGGTATATTCCCCCAATCCGGTAATCCTTTTTGCTTTTGTATTTGTCGAAATGGTAATCGTTCAGGATCAGGCTTTCGGCGAATGCCAGTGTCAGTTCCCTGTCCAAACGGCTCTGTACGGACACTGCCGTAATGTCGGAATGCAGGGTGAGATGTGAATATATTTTTGTGGCAGAGTTCTGCAAGTCATGTTTTTGTGAAACTTTGCCGGCATCGCCGTCAGTAACGACGATGAACGTTTCTTTCTCAAGATTTTGGATACGGCATATTTTACAGTCGTTCGAAAGATGGCTGGAGGCGTATTCTTTTTCCTCTGCCGACAGTGGCAGATCTGGTATGCTATTGGCGTCGGAGCACAAGAAAACGTTTTTGTATTCTGTGTGTCCGGTGGTTTTAGTAAGATGTATTTTCATGGCGGTGAAGTTTTATTAAAAAAAACGACACCAAGAGATGTCGTTTTTTTTGTACGGAAACATTGTTTTTATTTAAAACTCATTGTAGTCCAAGTGTCTTTGGTTTTTCCTCCCGTTATCATCGTGGGAACCTGCTGCATGCCCTGCAACGATGATTCGAAGGATATGGCTTCTTTGAGGTTTGCAAAAAGCTCGTCGAAAGAAATCTGGCCTTTAGACTGTTTCAGTTCCCTGAGCAGGAAGTAGGTGAAGAAACCGTGCTGCTGTTCTTTGAACAGATACGATGTGTTTACGAATTCCGACGAACAGAAGATTACCACATCGCCACGTACACGGAGTGCTTTCACTTTTTTTGCTTTTTTGCTGCCGCAGCCGCTTTTCTCTTCAACACCGAAAAGGTTTTCTCCGTCGCGTTGTATGCCGTTGAAGTTGGCATCGAGAATCATGGTTATCGATTGCGACTGTACGGCCGAAAGCATGGTGCACAGGTCGGTTATGGCAAGAGACTGTTCTACGAGTCGGGTACGGTTTTTCTTTGACAGGGGTTCTTCGTTGAGAGGCTTCTTTATGGCCAGTTTCGCATCAACGGGAAGAATGTATGGCGCATTGCCGGCGTCAAGGATTCCGAAACCGGCATAGTAGACGATGATTCGGCCTTTGCCTTTGGTGACTTTCATCAGGTCCTGAAGCCATTTTACACCGTCTTTTTCAATTTTTGCCTTGCCGACATTCTGCAGCATTTTTACCTGACGTTCGGGAATGCCGAGCGTTTTTACGCAGTATTCCTTGAAAACGTTGCCGTCGTGCGAGGCATTGGGAAAATTCGGGAAAATGGTGTCGTATTTTTCATTTGCAATGATGAGTACGAAAGTATTGCCGTTGTCGTTGGGGCAGACGGGAATGTTGATGTCAACGTTGGGATCTTCGCTTTCGAGGGTTGCCTGCATCGATTTGGTTTTGTCGCTGAAAGCATCGAATACGGTTATTTCTATGGAGCAGCGGCGGTACTGCGAACCTTTCATTTCGTAGCTTTTCGTGTAGAACTCGAATTTGTTGTTGGTATAATGGAGGTTGTCGACAGCCGTTTCGAGATATTTCTTCACGCTTTGTCCGCGGAGGAATGCAAGCTGGGCGTTGTTCACGATGCCCTCGGCCATGTTTACGGAAACGCGTACGGGTTGGTCGTTGAAGAATACCTGACAATAGCGGAAATCGCCGTATTCGCCTTTGTACGGCACTTCGCTCACGTGGGAACCGTCGGTCGAGCTGGTGATTTTTATCAGAAGCTCCTTGCCGCTGGCGAAGATGTCCTTGCAATCGTTTTCGATGAACTGTTTGGTGAGGGTGCAGAGCGCACGGCACGAATTGCTTTCGGTGTAATTGTAGGCACCGGCAGGGTAGTCGTCGGTCTGACCGTCAATGTGGCGGCAGTTGTACGAAATTTCAAAAGTGAAATTCAGTTTGCCGTTGCTGCCCGAAACTTCGTTGAGCGAGGTGTTGATGAAAACGTCGCCTTCATCGTAAAGCTTTTCGTTGTTCGGCAGTGCCAGAAGCAGTTCCTTGGCCTTCTGCTGCATTGAAGCCTGACGTTTTGCAACATCCTGCTGCAGCGTGTTCAAAATGGTTTTTCTGTATTGTGTGCTGCTTTGCGACTGTACGCTGGTGCTCAATTCGTTTTGGGCATCAACAGTTAAAGCGCTGCAAAGAATTACAGCTGCGAAAAATGCTAGGAATCCTCTATTTTGCATGGTTCTATTGTGTTTTATCTGTTTATTCTGCTTTTACTGTAGTGATTTTTCTTATACGGAAAAAGTCTGAAATTGTTACCTTTTCTGTTTTTTTCGCTCAAAAACTTTCAATCCGATACGAATTGCAAAGTTACGAAAAAAAAATATTTTTGCAAAAAAAAAATGCAGATTCCTTTTTTTTTGTTCTCCGGACGGAAGCCACCGGAAAAAAACAAAAAAATAAAGTCGGAATTTTCCGACTTTACGTTTTATATAATAAGACATGAGACTTCTTTTGAAAGAGAAACACGTCTGAATTAGGTTGCTTGTAAGACTTTCGCTAATAGACACATCGTTTTAACATTTGTTACAGAAAAACAAAAATTTTGCAAAATCGTGTCGGAATGCCGGTAAACAGTCCGTTTGCGACTTCTGTGTCAGAAGATCGTAGGTAAAAAACATGTTCCGTTCCCGTTTTTTTTTTCTGTCATGAAAAAAAACTTCTTGCAGAAAACAAAAAAAATCCGTAAATTTGCAATTTTGTGCAAAACCGGAAAAAAACGTTGTTTTGGATTGCAGCACTCTTATTATCAATGTGTTGCGTGATGTTTTGCACGGTTGTAAAAGTAAAACAAAGTAATAATTTTTATAAAACGTACAATTATGGGAAGAGCGTTTGAATACCGCAAAGCAAGAAAACTGAAACGTTGGGGCAACATGGCCCGTACTTTCACGCGTATTGGAAAAGAAATAGAAATGGCAGTAAAGGCGGGTGGTCCCGATCCGGCAAGCAATCTGCGTCTGCGTCTGCTCATGCAGAACGCCAAAAACGAAAGCATGCCCAAGGAAAATGTAGAGCGTGCCATAAAACGTGCCACGAGCAAGGATACGAGCGACTATAAGGAAGTCGTTTACGACGGTAAGGGTCCTCACGGAATAGCCATTGTGGTGGAGACTGCCACCGACAACCCCACACGCACTGTGGCCAACGTGCGTGCAGCCTTCGTTCGCGGCAAAGGTGAACTCGGAACAATGGGAATGAATGATTTCCTGTTCGAAAGAAAGTGCTCGTTTGTGGTTGCAGGCAAGGAAGGGCTGGACATGGAAGAGATGGAACTCGAACTCATCGACTACGATATCGACGAAATGTTCCGCGATGAAGACGAAATCATGATTTATGCCGATTTCAAAAACTACGGACCTATATCCAAATATCTCGAAGACAACAATTTTGAAATAAAATCTTTCAAGTTCGAACGTATCCCTCTTACGATGAGAGAACTTTCTCCCGAAGAGCAGGAAGATGTGAACGGTCTCCTCGAACGGCTTGAAAATGACGACGACGTGGTGAACGTATTCCACAACATGGCTTAATACAAAAAAACTCAACCCAAAACTTGAATGTAAAGATGGCAGAAACTGAAGAACTGACAGAAAAACGGCCGCTGAATTTTCTTGAAGAAATCATAGAAAACGACCTCGCAAACGGAACCCACAAGAGCATACTAACCCGTTTCCCTCCCGAACCCAACGGCTATCTTCATATAGGACACGCCAAATCGATATGTCTGAACTTCGGACTGGCAAAGAAATACGGCGGAAAAACCAACCTGCGTTTCGACGATACCAACCCTGTGAAGGAAGATACCGAATATGTGGATTCCATAATGGAAGACGTGCATTGGCTCGGTTTCGATTGGGCCAGCGTCCACTATGCCTCCGACTACTTCGATCAGCTTTACGAATGGGCAAAACTCATGATCTCAAGAGGCTTGGCCTACGTCGATGACCAGACACTCGACGAGATACGCAAGAACCGCGGCACCGTTACCGTGCCGGGTACCGACAGCCCTTATCGCAACCGTTCGGTAGAAGAAAACCTCGACCTCTTCGAGAGAATGAAAAACGGCGAATTTCCCGACGGCTCCAAGGTGCTCCGTGCCAAGATCGACATGGCTCACCCGAACATGCAGTTCCGCGACCCCATAATGTACCGCATACTTCATGCCGAACATCACCGCACAGGAAACAAGTGGAGCATATACCCGATGTACGACTATGCCCACGGCCAGAGCGATTCGATAGAAAACATTACACACTCCATCTGTACGCTGGAATTCGACATACACCGCCCGCTGTACGAATGGTTCATAAGCCAGCTCGGCATATTCCCCTCGCATCAGTATGAGTTCGCCCGTCTCAACATCAACTACACGGTGATGAGCAAGCGCAAGCTCCTGCAATTGGTAAAGGAAGGTCATGTCAGCGGCTGGGACGATCCCCGCATGCCGACCATCTGCGGATTCCGCCGTCGTGGCTACACTCCCGAAGCGATACGCAATTTCTGCGACCGCATAGGTGTGGCAAAACGCGACAACATAATCGACTATTCGCTTCTGGAATTCAGCCTGCGCGAACACCTCAACAAGATAGCCCCACGAATGATGGCCGTCCTGAACCCCGTCAAGGTGGTAATAACGGACTATCCCGAAAATCAGGTGGAAATGATTTCCGCCGTGAACAATCCCGAAGACGAGTCGGCAGGAACGAGACAGGTGCCGTTTACACGCGAACTCTACATTGAACGCGATGATTTCATGGAAAATCCTCCCAAGAAATATTTCCGCATGGCTCCCGGTCAGGAAGTCCGTCTGAGATATGCATATTTCGTTACCTGTCAGGAAGTTGTGAAGGACGCCAACGGTGAAATCGTGGAAATACACTGCACCTACGACCCTGCTTCGAAAGGCGGCAATTCTCCCGACGGAAGAAAGGTGAAGGGAACCATACACTGGGTTTCGGCACAGCATGCCATCAAAGCCGAAGTGCGTCTGTTCGACCGCCTTTTCAAGGCCGAAAATCCCGACGACGTGGAAGAAGGCCACTCGTTCCTCGAAAACCTTAATCCCGATTCGCTCAAGGTACTGCACAACTGCAAACTCGAACCGGAACTCGGCAAGCTTCAAGTCATGGACAAAGTACAGTTCGAGCGGCTGGGTTACTTCTGCGTGGACAGGGACAGCACTCCCGGACATCTGGTGTTCAACCGTGCATGTACACTGAAGGACAGCTGGGCAAAGATGAACGCGTAATTTTTTTGCAGAAAACGTGACAAACATACATCAATATTGAAAATCAAAAACCGTTAGACAATGAAAAAAATAGCATTTCTTATAATGGCAGTTGTGGCAATGACACTGCAGGCCAACGCTCAGAAACTGTATCCCTCGCAGGACGACAACGGCAAATGGGGGTATGTGAACGACGATGACGAATGGATTATCGATCCGTGCTACGATGATGCCCTCTACGAATCGGACGGTGGAATGTACGGCGTTTCCATGCGTGGCAAATGGGGCATGGCCGGATACCACGGTGAAGTACTCGTGGAAATAGTTTACGATGAAGTCCAGACTTGTATCGACTACACGCAGTATGTTTATCCTTACGTACTCGGTGCAGTACGCAAGGGCGGAAAGTGGGCCTTCGTTACCATACAGGGCGTGCCGATTACTGAGTTCAAATACGATGAAGTCCGCATTCATGCAGGACAGTACACTTTCAAAATCCGTCAGGGCAACAAGGAAATCCGCGGACATCTTGACCGCAACGTGAAGGAATTCATCGACGAAGAACGCACGATAGAGAAAAAATCAAAGAAGAAATAGTTTGGCAAATTGTTGGAAGGGCGACTTGAAAAAGCCGCCTTTTCTTTTTTCCATTGTTGAAAACTTTTCCCGATTTTTTCTGCGGCAAAAGGGGACGATTGCCGGAAAAATTCGTAACTTTGCAAACTGAAACCGAGAGATAATTAAGGTTTTGAAGAGTTAAAATATTGTATAAAGATTTGAATATAAGTAATTTAATAAAAATACCGCGATATTAGATGTCGTTGTGAAAATAAAAAAAGAAGATAAGATAAAATAAAAATATAGAAGAATATTATTAATATAGCGTTTGCTATTTATTCGAGACATCCTGAAAATTTGCCGATTGAAAGATGTGTACTTTAAGAATAAGTTCAGCGAATGTCTACGCGTAGCGTAGACAGAACTTATTAAGTACACGGGTTACGGCAAATACCCAAGGATGCAATAAGCGATGTCTGCGCTTTTTTGTATTCTGTGTATTTGTGTGCCTGTGGCTCTCGATAAGTTGCAAAAGCTGAAAATGCAGATACTTATGGCCAAGGCAGTAAAATGTCATGGTCGGGTTTATACGCCTGACTATTTAGTTAAGAATATCTTGAATTTCGGAGGGTATTATTCTCCCGTAATTTTGAAAAAGCATGTTATTGATAACAGCTGTGGAGACGGTGCTTTTTTGAGCGAAATAGTAGAAAGATATTGTTTGGAATTTTTCCAAAATAACAGTAATCCAGAAATGTTAAAAAAGGATTTGGAAGAATATGTACATGGAATAGAATTGGATGAAACGGAATGGAAAAAATGTCTCAATAATTTAGATTGTACGGTTGCAAAATATGACATTGAAGGTGTGGATTGGAATGTAAAGAATGCAGACACTTTGGAAATTGATATTTTCAATGGTAAAATGGATTTTGTATTTGGAAATCCACCATATGTCAGGGTCCATAATTTAGAGGATAGTTATGACTTGGTGAAAAAATACCGTTTTTCTTCTGGAGGTATGACGGACTTGTTCATTGTGTTTTTCGAAATAGGATTTAATATGCTTTCAAAGAACGGCAGAATGTGCCTGATAACCCCTAGTTCATGGCTGAGCAGTAAAGCTGGACAAATTTTACGTTCATACATAATTCAACATCAAAATCTTTCAGGTGTTGTTGATTTGGAACATTTCCAACCATTTGAGGCCACCACATATACGTTGATTTCAAGATTTGAAACCAATCCTGTTGATTTTACACAATATTATAGGTACGACGAGTTAGAACTATTGCCAGAATTCCAAGAAAACATTTCCTTGAATAGCTTTTGCATAAATGATTCTTTCTATCTGTCTTCGAATCAGAATTTGAAACTTTTGAAGAAAATCAAAACAGGTACGGCATATCATTATGTATCTGTAAAAAATGGATTTGCAACCCTTGCAGATAATGTTTTTATCGGTGATTTCGGTTTTGTTGATGGAACGATTGATGTTCTTAAAGCATCTACTGGTAAATGGTTGAAGTGTGTTTTTCCATATGATGAAAAAGGAAGACCTTTGTCACTTGAAGATTTCCGAAAGAATAAAAATGCGTTTTCCCATTTACAGAAAAATGTGGACAAATTAAGTAAACGAGATATCGAAAATAACAAATCTTGGTACCTATTCGGACGAACTCAGGCATTAAAGGACGTTTTTACAGACAAAATCGCTATAAATACCATCGTGAAGGATGTTTCCAGTATAAAATTGGAAAGAGTGGAAGTAGGAAAAGGTGTTTATAGCGGACTTTATATATTGACGGATGAACCATTTGAAATAATAAGAGACTTGATTGTTTCTCAAGAGTTTGTCAATTATATAGCATTGCTAAAAAATTATAAAAGTGGGGGCTATTATACGTTTACATCCAAAGATTTAGAACAATATTTAAATTATAAATTATCAGAAAAATATGGACAATCAAGAATTTTTAATGGTAATCTCGAACTCTTTTAAAAAGTTTTTGAGAGACAATAGACAAGGCAAAGATGCTTCGCGAAATGGTGGAAATGACAGTAAATTAAGTGTTCTGCACGCGGCAATTGCGAAAGATATATTGTCAAGATTAAATACGGACGATAGTCGGCAGTATTCGGTAATGTCACTTGGTGTGGGAAATGGTCAGGAAGCTAAAGTTAACGGGCGTTACATAGATAAAAAAGTCGATATAACAATTTTGAAAAATGGTCATCCGATAGCTGGTATAGCAGTAAAGTTTGTAATGCAGAATTATGCTCAGAATTCAAATAATTATTTTGAAAATATGTTGGGCGAAACGGCTAATATTCGATGTGCCAACATCCCATATTTCCAAATATTCATAATTCCAGATAAAATGCCGTATTATACAAAAAAAACAACGAAACTTTATAAGGCCGGCGATATATCGAAATGGGAAAAATTTACCGAACACAATTCAGTGAAATATTTGAAGTTGTCACAAGACAATACGGATACATTCATTCATACACCGGACAAAACATTGTTGTTTGTTATACACTTGCCGGATATTGAACAAGATGTTACAAACAAAAAAGAATACGTTGAATATTATTCGGATTTGTCAGAAATAGCAGTAAGTGAGTCTCAAGGACAATATGGGAATTTCTCTCCTGCGGTCATTTACAATGACTACGAGAAGTTCGCAAAAAAAGTCGCGTATCGTATTTTGTCGATATAAGATAATATTACCATTGTTTCTGTATCATGGACTTGATTTGAACTTATTATTGGAACAATTCAACTGTTGTTAATATTTTGCCATTGTTGAAAACTTTTTCCGATTTTTTCTGCGGCAAAAGGGGACGATTGCCGGAAAAATTCGTAACTTTGCAGAAAATTAAAATTGAAAAAATGAAGAATTTTGAAGAAACAATCAAAATCCTGCGGGAAACGTACGACACGGCATGTGAGGAAACACCCGTAAACGCCTCTCCGAACATAGACACCATAAAAATACAAAAAGCCATCGTCGGAACATTCTCAAAAGAGCAGCTGGAGTGGATAGCAGCAAATTATGCTATCGACGGGGAACCTTATGACCTTGCATTATACTATCTGCGTGGTTCCGGAAAAAAACACAGCGTAATGAACCGCTTTCAACACTGCTGAGACATTTTGCCGACAAGAAAGGCGGAAAGGTGGTCATCTCGCGTGCAGAACTGCGCAGAAGGTACCCATTGCAGTCGTACAACGACCAGAAGAAAATCCTCAAGGCATTCCTTTCGGCATCCAGAAGTGATATCGAATGGGCATCGAGGAGGTTGAAGAACGACTGGGTACCGGAACTCTCGAAAATCGTGGCCGAAAGGTGGTGTCAGACACACAATCCATCGTTGGGAAAAGTCGTGATCGCTTTTTTGCCCGTCGAATTCGTGCTGCAGGAACAGGAGCCGCTGTCGGAATCCGTGGGTTATGAATTCGTATGTGCGAGAGTCGGCAGCCATCCAGATTTCGTGATAGATGAAAGCCGGCTCACCGTTCCCAACCTGTTCTATGTCAAAGCCAAACTCGGAGCCAAAGTTACCGAAGAGGAGATGCGTCCGTATCTTCACAGGTACCTGATGTCGTTGCACCCCGACCAGTTCAATGCCATTTGCGTACACGACATCACCATGTTCACGTATTTAAAGGGCTGGGACATCATGATATGGGCAATGGGACAGCTCGGCTTACGCGGGCTGTTGCTCGAATTGCTCGAATTTGAAGCAAAGGTCAGAAAAATCGTGTTCGAATTGCCGAAAATCGGTCGATCACCGTCCTCCAGAGGGCATGGGGTCGCGGATTTTATCCGTACAATAAAGAAATGTGCCGACCCTGATTATCCCAATGACGAATTTGACGATTGGAAAGAAGAACTCGAAAAGCTCGAATGCTTCGAAGACGGATTCTTCCCGACACCAACCGACACCCCCGACATCATTCCCGAAGATGCGTATGAAGATGCTGGTGAAATTGAACCGGTGGAGAGTCCATTTCCCGAATATAATTACCAGCACATGCTGGATAAAAATCCCGAGCTGGACAAGCTGAAAGACCTGTTATATATGGAAGATGAACCTCGCGTGTGATGAATGCAGTGCTGACCACCCGTCATTATACGATACTCATGAATTGCGAATGTATCGGGCAGGAAACAAGGTTTCAGCGTTGCTTTCTGTCGTGCATCCAGAGCTGCCAGCTGTTGAAGAGGTTCTGCCATACAGAATAAAGGGCAGGAAACACTGCGGCCAGCGGGTTCAGGTACATGTTGGCAAGCCATATTCCCATGGCGGAATTTTTCTGTCCGAGCAACTGCCCGCCGGCCATACGGTCGCTGTACTTGCTGCCAAGCCATTTGCCGAATCCGAACTGGACGGCACAGAAAACTATCGAAACGGCACCGAGCCATATTATGGAACTCAGATTCTCTTCTCCTTTCAGGAACATGAAATCGATGGTCTGCCCCAAGGTTACGAACAGGGCAACGGCCCACATATAGAACGACAGCCCACGGTATCGGGCAAGGAATCCGTTGACCTTAGGCATATAGTATTGGAGCACAATGGCAAGGAAGAAGGGCAGTGCTATTATCGGCGCCGTCTTTCCAAGAATCAGCAGAAAGGAATCCCAGAACGGCATGTCCTGCTGCACACCTATGAACGAAAAGTAAACCGGAGCCACGACGGTCACCATCAGATTGCCCAAAATTGTGTATGTGGTTACGGTTTCGCGGTTGGCACCGAGTATGCACGATATCACCACTACCGAGGCGGCTACGGGACAGATGACTCCGACCAGAATGCCCTGAGCAATAATCTCGTCCACACCGAGCAACATGAGCAGGAGGTAGCTGCCCAAACTCACCACAATCTGAAAAAGGGCAAGCCAGAGGTCAAGCCACGAGAGACGCATCTTCTTAAGGTCAACCGAAACGAAATTCAGCAGGAGTATGCAGAAAATCACGTAGGGCACGAATCGGGCAAGGAATCCGCAGTAACTGTGGAATATAAGTCCGAGTACAATAGCTACGGGCAGGACAAAGTCCCGGAATCTGTTCATGTTTCAGCAGTGGATGGAAGTAATCCTTGTTATTTCTGTTCCAGATAAATGCCTTCGAACGAGGAACCGAATCCGAAGCAGTCGGAAGGTTCGTTCGATTTGGACGTTATTACCAAGAAATCCTCGAATATTGCGGCGTCGAAACCGTAGTTGCATTCGCGCATGATGTACGAGAATCTGTTGCCGTTGAGAATGGTGCGGGTATAATCGGCAAAGTTGTTGCCTTCGGCTATGTTGGGGTCGTTTACCGATATGTCGAAACGGAGGTATTTGTGTTCAATCTGTTCAATGATTACGGTGCCGCCGAGTTGCGACTTGTACGGATGGCGGTAGAAGTATTCGTATGTGCGTTTCTTTCCGCCAATCTGCTGTTGCGTGAGCGGGCGAAGCAGTCCGCCTTTTCCGGCAGGGAAGGGGACGATGGAATCGAGTACAAGGTCGAGGTCGCGTTCGAAGAAGTGCCATGTGCCGCTGGCTCTGCCTGCCGAGTCGATGGCAAAACTCATGTAGCCTGTCTGCTGGCCTTTTTTGCCCCAGAACTCTGCCAGAGAATATGTTATGTGGTCGCTTTCGGGGTATTTTATGGCTCTGCCCATAATCCGTATGGGGGTTTTCGAAGTGCTTCCGGTATATACTATCTCGCCGGCAAGTATGCCGTCGGCATTCTCTTCAAGCCAGATGAAAACGGGGATTTTGTGCTTGTCCATGGAACCTGTCCATGCGTATTGCTTGAATTCGGGAACTTTCTTTTTGGGTTTCTGGTTGAATTGTGCAAAAGCCTGATTTTCAAAACCTGCAATTGCCAGTATTGCCATTGCAAAAAATATTGTTGCAACTTTTTTTGTCATGATTTGTGTTTTAAATCGTTGGTTTTCAGATGTTTAATGCAAATGAACGCGCCAGCGTGCATTTCTGCAAATATACGAAAAAAAATGCTTCCTGCAAAAAAAGTTTTCAAAACAAAAGAGGATTGCACAAAAGCAATCCCCTTTCACTGAAATTGAATATGTTACCGGTTTCAGTAGAGCCAAGTGAGTTCGAGTCCTATTTTAGTATCACCATTCGACAAGGTGTATACAGAGGCATAGTTGCTGTTTTGGGTACTCGGGTTCCACGAAATGCTGCCCATCAGGTCGTCGGGGTCTAAGCCGTCCTCATCGTAAACATTGACAGTGTATGTCTTGTTCAGATCGTTGATTTGGATATTTGGGGAATAGTGGCGTGTACTGGTGCAGTCTTCGGTAGTGCCGCTTTTGAACAGAACGGTCAGCAGGTCTTTGATTTCGACATATATGTCGGGGTCGCCGCCACCGAAAAGTCCGGTATCCCAGTCTTTGCCGAGAGCATCTTTTTCGGGCCATGAATAAAGGGTTAAGCCTTTTATTTTTACTCCGTTGGGAGCAGTGTCTTCATCGCCGCCGGTTATGGTGTTCACCATGTGTCCGAGTCCCGATTCCACTTCGTCTTTATCGCATGATGCGAGAAAGCTGATGCCTGCAACTGCTGCTGCAAGCCCTAAAATTCTGAATGCTTTTTTCATTGTCTTTACTTTTTTTTGTTTGTGTTTTTAAAAATGGTATCCTATACGCAGAACGAACATGCTGGTCTTCAGTTTCTGGTACCCATCATTGTTTGAGTAGCCGGAATGGAAAAGATCGAGACCAGCGCGGTCGTCTATTGTTGTCCAACTATCTGCATATGAGATACTTTTGATGCCAAGATTGTAGTAATGAATACCTAAGCTGATTCTGTTGGCAAACATTGCTCCAAAACCCATCTGATAGGCAAAACAAACTGATGTCCTGTAGTCTACTATTTCCTCATTATAGAATGACCATTCGGAATATTCAGTTTCAAAGTCGGTGATTATCCTGACATTGAGACCGGCAGCGGCTTCAACCCAGATGCCGAATGCGTCGCTGAAATCCATCTGGTAGTTAAGACCCAGCATTACAGGTATGTTTATGTACCGGGGAAATTTGATTTCCCAGTCTACGTCTCTGTAGTCAACCGAATTTAAAATGCGTTCGCGAAACTTGTACATGTCCTTGTTAAGAGAGTTGTAGAAACCGTCAACGGTGGCAATGAAACCGAGACCTTCCACGGGCAGGAAGCCTTTGCCTTTGACTCCAAGGTTGAACCCCGGTCCGGCATTGCCCTGCTCGCCATAGTTGTTGAACAATACAGACGAATAAATGTCCTCATTAGAGATTTGTGTCTTTCCGAAATTACCAGCGGGCAGGCTTCCGCCGAGGTGTACGGAGAACTGAAACTGTGCAAATGTCGCACCTGCGAAAAGCAGCATCGCTGCGGTTAAAATTGCTTTTTTCATTGTCTTTGTTGCATTTATGATTTGGAAATTGGTTTAAAATTCGTGTTCGGTGTCGTCTTCCGAATCCTGCCCGACTTTTGTCAGGTCGGCGAATTTCTTGATATATTTGGCATTGTTCTTTTCGTCAATCACCATGCAGCTCTGGGCATCTTTCATGCTTGCTATTTTGCCGTATTTGCAGATTTTTGTAACGGTTTTCCACATTACGCGGTCGCCGACCGCGAAATCCGCCTTTGGGGCTCTTTTGGCGGTGGATCCCTGTGTCTGAACCGGAGTTTCGGACTCTGTCTCTACTTCGGTTTTATACTCCTGCTGCACAGGTGTTTCCGTGTTTTTGCGTGTTGCAACGGAATTTCCATTGGCGTAAGTGCCTTGGTTGGCACTGCCTTGCTCCATGTTCGAGTAGCCCATCTGTATGGTGATATTATTATTGTTATTGTTATAAGTGCCTTGGTTGGCGTCGCCTCGATTATACTCGTTGTATACGGGAACCTTCACGTAGCATTTTATGGTGCGGGCGGTTATGAGTCCGAAGGTTATTCCGCTTATCAGGATGTCTCCGAAAGTGAACTGTTCCTTAATCATGCAGGGCGTGCCTGCCAGTGGTGTGTTGGTATGTGTGCGTCCCAAAGGAATGAATCCCTCGAACAGCCAGAACTGCTTGCTCTTGCTGTAGCGTTTTTCACTGCCATCGTACATGTAATAATCATTGACTGGGGTTTTTGTTACCCAGCAAGACTGCAACAGCATGCAGCTCATTGCAGACATGAGAACTAAAAAGATTTTCGATTTCTTCATTTTTTGTATTTGTTTTAAATTTTGCTGCCCAAAGTTCCGAACGGCAGTATTATGAAATGAAAAAGCGTGAAACTTTTTTTCGTTTACCGTCTTTCGAGGCCTTCGACTGCCGTTTGTCCCGGTAAGCTACACAAAAGTACACGCATAGTGCGCGATACTTTCTGCAGTGCACAGGCGACAAGTTACGAATGTGGTCGAAGTATCCGAAAGACCTATGATAAGCAAAAAACGCTTTTTTTTTACATGTTTTCCAAACTCGCGAAAACTTTTGCAAAGTTACGAAAAAAAATCGGATATCGTGAAAAAAAGGCTGTATTGCTTGAAAAAATTTTTTAAACAGTGGAAAACGGAGTTGATCCGTTTTCCACAAAAGGCGTTTCGTCGAAGGCCTCGTCATAATTCCGTAATGGAGTTATTTCTTCACGTTCCCGCGTCCCTTGCCCGAGGGGTTGCCCGTGGTGCTGGGATAATTGGGGTTGCTGTTCCCGCTGTTTTTTGCCATTGTAATCCTTTCTTTTGTGTTAGACTTGTCGTTTTTTGCAAAGATAAATTTTATTCCGTTTCGTTCCCGAAATCCGCTTCCAGTGGTTTCTGAACCGTTGCAGAGTTGTCGCGAATGGTTTTCGCGACCATTGTTTTTTTGCTGCGGCTCACCGGAAATTTCATTTCCATGTTTTCTCCGGAACTGTTTTTGCAAGTTACAAGTACGTTGCCTCTGCTGTCGGTTTTGCGTATGTGCCTGCGGTTTACGAAGTTCCCGCGGCTTACTTCGATGAACTCGTCGCCTTTCAGGTGCCATTTGAGCACGATGTCGCGTTCGGTTGAGAAATTGCAGAGAATGTCGCAACGGCGGTCGGTGAAATAGATGTATTTGTTTTTGCTGCCTTTCCCGCACACGGCAATGGCTGCCACGCTGTCAAGCATCACGCAGACAGACGATGAGTTTTTCAGCTTCAGGGCAATCTCCCTGTCCGAACGGTTTCTCATTTCCACCTCGAAAAGACGGCCTTGCGACTCGATTCTGAAATTGAGGCTTTTCAGCACGAAGATGCCTGCGTTTTGCGGATAAAACTCGCAGAAGATTTTTGAACTTTCCATACTGTTGAATTTTGTTTTTGGTGGTTACTGTTTTTTGGGTGAATTCACGATGCAAATATACATTCGGAAAAACATAAAACAAGCGTTTCGGAGCGCTTTTGTACAAAAGTGGGCTTTTTCTGTACGAAAGTGCGGATTCCGGTTGTGTACGGCATTGAAAAAGCGGGGCGGATTTCATGAAATCCGCCCCGCTTCATGGTAAAATGTGTGAATTTTATGCTTCCTGATGAGGGTCGCTGTTACTTGGTTTCGTATCCGAACTTTTTCAGTGCGTTTTCGCTGTTGCGCCAGTCTTTGAGTACTTTCACGTGTAGTTTCAGAAAGCATTTCTTCCCGGTAAATTCCTCAATGTCCTTGCGTGCCTCGATGCCGATTTTCTTCAGGGATTTGCCTTCGTGTCCAATGAGTATTGCCTTCTGCGATTCCCTTTCGGTGAAAATGATGACTGAAATGTTGTCAATGCCGTCTTCTTCCTTGTAGTATTCAACGGCGACCTCGGTGGAGTAGGGGATTTCCTTCTGGTAGTAGAGCAGGATTTTTTCGCGTACTATTTCCGACACGAAGAACCGCATCGATTTGTCGGTGAGTTCGTCCTTGGGGAAATAGGGCGGATTTTCCGGCAGAAGTTCCGTGATTTTGTCGAAAATCATGTCGATGTTGAACTTTTCCGTGGCCGATGCCGGAATTACCGTTGCTCTCGGAATCTGGTTCTGCCAGTAGGCAATCCTGTCGAGTATGGTCTGCTGGTCCGAAGTGTCTATCTTGTTTATTACCAATATTATGGGAATGTCGGATTTTATTATCTTCTCCAGCGTGTCCTGACTTTTCAGGGTTTCACCGATTTCGGTTACAAGAAGGAACATGTCGGCATCCTGAATGGCTGAATTCACGAAGCCCATCATGCTCTCGTGCAGCTTGTAGTGAGGATTCACTATGCCGGGAGTGTCGGAATATATGATCTGGAAATCCTCGCCGTTCACTATGCCCATTATGCGGTGGCGTGTGGTCTGTGCTTTCGAGGTTATTATCGAGAGACGTTCGCCGACAAGGGCGTTCATGAGTGTTGATTTCCCGACGTTCGGGTTGCCCACAATGTTGACGAATCCTGCTTTATGTTTCCGGTTTTCCATCTGTTACAGCATTTTAAGGAATGCAACTTCTTTGTCGGTAAGCATTCTCCAGCGTCCGCGGGAGAGGTTTTTCTTGGTGAGTTCCGCAAAAATCACGCGGTCGAGTTTGTACACTTCGTAGCCCATCGATTCGAATATGCGACGCACGATGCGGTTGCGTCCTGAGTGTATTTCCACGCCCACGCAGTGTCTGTCGTCACCGTCATATTCCACGGCATCGACGGCAATTTCGCCGTCTTCGAGGCTCAGACCTTCAAGCATGCGTTTGCGGTCGTTGGCCGTGAGTGGTTTGTCGAGTTCCACGTGATAGACTTTCCGTGCTCCCGTTGAAGGGTGAGAGAGTTTCTTTGCTAGTTCGCCGTCGTTGGTGAAAAGCAGAAGCCCCGTGGTGTTGCGGTCGAGGCGGCCTACCGGATAAATGCGTTCCGTGCAGGCGTCGGCGACAAGGTTCATCACGGTCTTGCGTTCCTGCGGGTCGTCCATGGTGGTGATGTATCCCTTGGGCTTGTTGAGCAGTACATAGCGTTTGCGTTCCGAAACGAGTTTCTCTCCTCCATAGTGTACCACATCGCCCGGCATGACTTTAAAACCGAGTTGGGTTACGACTTCTCCGTTTACGCTTACGGCACCCGATGCAATGAGCACGTCGGCTTCGCGGCGTGAGCAGATTCCTGCATTGGAAATGTACTTGTTTAGGCGTGTGCTGCCGTCGTTTTTCTTGGCAGGTTGAGTTTCTTCATCTCTATCTCTGCGAGGAGCTCTTTCTCTGTCCTGAAAACGGGAATCATCCTGTCTGCGGTCGGAGCGGCTGTTTCTGAAAGAGCCGCGTCTCTGACGAGGTGTGTCGAAGTATTCGAATTCGTCGAATTCGTCGAATTCGTCATTGTCGAGGGTTCTGTAACCGCGTTTCTTGTAGTCTTTGTACTTGCGTTCATGTTTGTCGTCGCGCTTGTCGTTGCGCAGAGGCGTGCGTTTCGGTGAATGCCGTTCGTCGAAAGAGTCGTTTTTTCTGTTGTACCTGCGGTTGTCACGGCGGTCTTCGTTGCGGCTGTTTCTGCGGCTGCTGTCGCGTTCCTCGCGTTCGTTTCTGCGAGATTCGCTTGGGTCGATGTCGAACCAGTTGTCGTTTCGCATTGACCTGCGGTGCTCCTTGCGTTCGAAATCGTAATCGTCGTTATTGCGTCCGGGATTCGAAAAACCGTGTCTTTCGTTGTCGCGTTCGTTTCTGCGACGGTTGTCCCGATTGTCTCTGCGGTCGTTGCTCCGACCGGATCTGCCACCTTCGCGGCGGGAATTTCTTCTGTTTTCCATTGTATTGCGTAAATATGTTAAAATTTCATTGTGTACCACGAAAGATTTTCCTTCATCTGCAGGTCGAGGACTTTGTCGATTTCCTTGGCCATCATCAGGAAAATGCTCAGGTTGCGTTCTTTGAGCCACTGCAGCGATACTTCTTCGCGGCGGCAGGCAAGGGCAAAGTAGAAATTCACTTCGTGGGTATTCTTGCGTATCCACTCCCGTGCCTTGGGTTCTCCGTCGCAGGCATTGCTGAGAATGGCAAGCCAAGCAAAGTTGTTCTTGAAAAGCCAGAACATCGCATCAATATCGCCGCGTACTGCGTTGGAAAATGCTGCCAGCTCTGGGTAGCCATTGTTCACCAGAAACTTGAAGAAATCCTTCCGGCCTTTCAGCGATTCATACAATGCAAGCAATATTTTGACGTCGTACTTTTCCAAATCTAAATGTATGTTATTGATAACAAACGTGTTTGCTTCCGTCTTGAACGGCGGAGATTTCTGCAAAGATACGAAAAACAAAGCGTTCCGGCAAATTTTTTTTTAAAAAGGATTTTTTTGTACCCTAAATTTTGGAAAAAAACACCTCAATGGCAGAAAAAAACAGGATTTCTGTCGGTTTAGCTGTAAAAAATGTTTTTTTATATGTTTGATTTTCATTACATTATGATTGTAAATAAAAAAAAACTTTTTTTTTCTTTGCAGATTGAAAAAAAGTTAGTACTTTTGCAATCGCAAAAACGGAATGGCTCCGTGGCTCAACTGAATAGAGCATCTGACTACGGATCAGAAGGTTGCAGGTTTGAATCCTGCCGGAGTCACCAGAGAAGCACCTCGAAAAACGGAGGTGCTTTTTTTTTGCCCAGATTTTGCAGAAAATTAAATTGTTGTCTTTTTCAAAAAAAAATCGTAATTTTGCGTGAAATTTCTTGTCATAGGAATAAAAGTTAACGATTTGATAATTAAACTTTTAAAAAAATGAAGAAAATATTGTGTCTCGCGGCAGTGGCAGTATTTTGCCTTTCGGCCCATTCGCAGGTGAACTGGCAGAAAATCGAACTCGCAGGTCAGACTTCACTTGAAGGTAATACAAAAATGTTTTTCGTAGATTTCTCCACAAGCTGGTGCGGCTGGTGCAAGCGCATGGACAAGGAGACTTTCAGCAGGCCAGAAGTGTGGAAAATCATGAACCGATATTTCATTCCGGTTCATTTCGATGCCGAAAGCAAAGCGCCTTTCAAGTGGAACGGGAAGGAGTTTGTAAACTCTGGCAAAAAAGGGCCGCATGACTACACGAAAGCCGTTCTCGGTTCGCAGATAGGCTATCCTTCGATTGCCATATTCAACGAGAAAATGCAACTTGTGCAGGTTCAGCCCGGATACATGACCCCCGACGAAATGGTCAGGTTCCTCTGCTTTTTCGTGAACGACAACTATAAAAAATATTCCTACGAGAAATTCGTGGAATATTTCGATAGCAATATTTATCCGGAAATCAAAAGAGAACTTGAATCTGAATGAATCCCTGAAAAAATCAGGTAAATGGCAGTGAGTGTAAAAATAGACGCTAACGCAGGATTCTGTTCTGGAGTGGTTTCTGCCATACGCAAGGCAGAAAGCGAGCTGGAATCGGCAGGGAGATTGTATTGCCTCGGCGATATAGTACACAACAACGAAGAGGTGGAACGGCTTGCCAGTCAGGGTCTTGAGGTAATCTCTTACGAGGAGTTCCGCAATCTGAACGGAGGCAAAGTCCTTATCCGTGCCCACGGTGAACCTCCCGAAACTTATGCCATTGCGGAAAGAAACAGCGTGGAACTCATTGATGCCACTTGCCCGATAGTGCTGGCTCTGCAGCAGAAAATCCGCAACGGCTTCATGGAAATGCGACCGGTTGGTGGTCAGGTGGTAATATTCGGTAAAAAAGGACATGCCGAAGTCATCGGTCTCAACGGACAGACGCGGAATTCTGCCATCATAATCAGCGACCGGAGCGACTTGGAACAAATAGATTTTGCGCGTCCGATACGCATGTACTCCCAAACTACCCGGAACAAGGAACTTTACGACAACATCATAGGAGAAGTCCGGCAAAACTGCACAGCCTGCAAAAACGACGATTTCGTGGCATTCAATACGGTCTGCAACCGTGTCTCCAATAGAATAAAGGAACTTACGGCCTTTGTGAAATCGGTAGATGTAGTGCTTTTTGTTTCAGGGCAGAACAGTTCCAATGGAAAATATCTTTTCGAACACTGTAAGACAGTGAAAGACAATACTTTATTTATTACTAAAATTTCGGAACTCAAAAGGGAGTGGTTCGAATCGTACACGAGAATAGGTATAAGCGGAGCCACTTCTACACCGCGTTGGCTTATGGAACAGGCGGCAGAGTGGCTTGAAAAAAATCTGTAAAAAATGCACCTGCAATCGATAAAACTGAACAATTTCAAGAATTACAGCGAGATAGACCTCGGATTCTCCAACAATATCAATTGTTTTGTCGGAAACAACGGAGTAGGCAAAACCAACCTTATGGACGCAATCTACTATCTTTCGTTCAGCAAAAGCTACTTCAATTCCGTCGACAGCCAGAACATAAAGTACGGGGAATCTTTTTTCGCCATTCACGGCAATTACTCGATGCCAGACTGCGAAGAGCTTCAGATGGTATCGTGCGTGCAGAAGCGTGAAGGAGGAAAACAACTGAAATTCAACAAGAAAGCCTACCAGCGATTCTCCGAACATATCGGGAAAATTCCGCTCGTGATGATTTCTCCCTACGATCAGGACCTGATAAATGCCGGAAGCGACATGCGTAGAAAATTCCTCGACGGAATCATATCTCAGACCGACAGACAGTACCTCGACACGCTCATCAGGTATCAGAAATCGGTGGAACAGCGTAACGCCCTTCTGAAACAGTTCGGCGAAAACCGCTTCTTCGAAGAGGAACAGCTGAAAATCTGGGACGAGCAACTCGTGCGTCTCGGAACCCCGATATTTGAACGGAGAAAAGATTTTCTGAAAGATTTTGAAGACCTTTTCCAGCGGTATTTTACGCTCATCTCATCTTCGGCCGAGAAGGTATCTGTCTTTTATGACTCTCAGCTGAAATCTGCTGATTTTTCCGAAGCTTTGCAGAAAGCGTGGAAGAAGGATTCCTATGCTCAGCATACGTCGGTGGGCGTACACAAGGATGACCTCGTATTTCAGATAGACGACGGCATGCCGATAAAGAAATTCGGCTCGCAGGGACAGCAGAAAACATTCGTCCTTGCATTGAAACTGGCTCAGTTCGAATATATTGCACAAGTGAGGAAAATGAAACCGATACTGCTCCTCGATGACGTTTTCGACAAACTCGACATCGAACGTGTCCGTCAGCTGATACATCTGGTGGGAAGCGACCGTTTTGGACAGGTGTTCCTCACCGATACTCAGCAGGGCAGGGTGGAAGCGATTTTCGAAAATACCGAAATCGAACACGCTGTTTTTACCATATCAGGAAACAACATAACACAGATATGAAGAACTTGTACACGTTGCAGGACGTCCTATCGGAGGTTTATAGAAACCTTGACCTTGAAGATAAAGTCGGCATTTATGAAATAAAGCAGGCTTACAGGGAAGTGATGGGTTCTCTGGTAGTTAAAATGACTATCAGTCTGAAGGTTGAAGGAAAGACACTGAACGTAAAACTAGCTTCCCCTGCTTTGAGGCAGGAACTTTCGATGAGGAAAACCAATCTTGTCGCACAGATAAACAATAAACTCGCCTCAAAGGCAGTTATAGAAGAGATAAACTTTTTTTGAATTTAAAAATGCTGCATAAAAGTGAAAAAAATAGGTAGATTATTGACAACCTTGATGGTAATGGCTTTTTCGTTACCGTCGATGGCACAGATGAGTTATGGCGGATATCCTCATGTCCGTGATGCAAAAAAACTGAACGATGTACAGATAGTACAACTGCCTTACCTCAGCAACGAACAGTGTCTCCGCGAGGACGACGCTGAAAGCATGAAGGGCCGTCCGTACCGCGTGGGTGTGGCTCAGGACGTGCATATAACCAACACCGAAAACGGGACTTGGGACACTTTGCCGAACGGTGATAAACTCTGGCGCGTGGAATTCGTTTCCGACGAAGCGAAATTCCTCTACCCGGTTTTTGAAAAATACAATATCCCCGAAGGTGCAGAACTTTTTGTGTACACTCCCGACCAGAGTTTCGTACTCGGAAAGTTTACACGCGAAAATGCCGATGAAGGCAAGTTCCATACACAGGCGGTTCCGGGAGAAAGCATCGTCATCGAGTATTTTGAACCGTACAATGCCAGATTTTCCGGCGAACTGGAAATATCCCAGATACACCGCGGCCACCGCGATATTTTTCGTGCAATGGGCGACATGACAAAGGGTGGTATCGGTGATTCCGAAGGCAATTGCCACTACAATGTGGCCTGCCCGATAGCCACAGGCTGGCAAACACAGAAAAACGGCATAGTCTGCATAGGAATCACTACAAGACAGGGAACTTATATCTGTTCCGGTTCGATGATAAACAATACCCGTCAGGACGGAGCCCAGTATCTGCTCTCGGCAAGCCACTGTCAGGAAGACATAACCGTGACCCGATGGACTTTCTATTTCCTTTATGAGGCAAGCACATGCACCGGAACAACCGGACCCGTCAACAAGTCGGCCACAGGGGGTACCATTCTTGCTGTCAAACCCACCAACGACTATGGAACTTCAGGGTCGGATTTCCTGCTCCTGAAGGTTACGGGAACCATAAATCCTGCATACAACGTCTATTTCAACGGCTGGGACAGACGGACAACCAATTTGGTAGGTGCCTGCATCCATCATCCCGGCGGAGATTTGAAGAAAATAAGCATTCCGGCTGGCGTATCTTCTGCAAATTCAAATTTCTGGATCGTGAACTGGATAACCGGCAGCAACAACAAAGGCGTTACCGAACAGGGATCATCAGGCTCACCGCTGTTCAATGCAAACAAGCTGATTATCGGTCAGCTGTGGTCGGGATCTTCGGCATGTGATTACATGCGTGGTCAGGATTACTACGGAAAAATTACGGCTTCGTGGACAGGCGGCGGTACCAATTCGACACGTCTCTCCAACTGGCTCGACCCAGCAGGAACGGGAGCTACTTACCTCAATGGAATATATGCTTCTGACATTAACCCTGTTACGGATATCTATGCTCCCAAAAACGACGATACCGACCTGAAACTTTTCCCCAATCCGGCCTGCGATTTCCTGAATGTCGAACTCAACGAAACGGGCATTGCCGAATATGCAATAACCGGTGAAACCGGTTCCGTGGTGCAACAGGGACGTATGTTCCTCGGACTTAATGCCTACAAGCTTGATGTGGCCGCTTTGGAACCCGGCACTTACGTATTCACAATTACCGTGAACGACCGCCACCTGAGCAGGATTTTCGTAAAAAAATGAGTGTTCAGATGACTGATTATAAAAAAACTGACAATATGTCAGTTTTTTTTTGTACCTTTGCAAATTGTACAACAAATGAATTTTTCTGTAAAGAACTGAATATAAGTAAATTATGACTGACATACAAACCATAAAGAACCGTTATCACATAATCGGCAATGCAGATGCTCTTAACCGGGCCATCGACATGGCGGTACAAGTGGCTCCGACGGACATGAGTATCCTGATAACAGGCGAAAGCGGTGTCGGAAAGGAGATTTTTTCACGGATTATCCACGAAAACAGTCTTCGCGGAAAGAGCAGCAAGAATAAGATAATTGCAGTAAACTGCGGTGCCATTCCCGAAGGTACCATAGAAAGCGAACTTTTCGGTCACGTGAAAGGGGCCTTTACCAATGCCGACCGCGACAGGAAAGGTTATTTCGAAGTTGCCGACAAGGGTACGATATTTCTCGATGAGGTGGGGGAACTACCATTGAACATGCAGGCCAAGCTGCTGAGGGTTCTTGAAAGCGGAGAGATTATCCGCGTGGGTTCTTCCGACCCGCAGAAAGTTGATGTCAGAATCGTGGCAGCCACCAATGTCGATATCGTAAAGGCTGTCCGTGACGGTAAATTCCGTGAGGATCTTTATTTCCGGCTTAACCAGATTTCGATCCAGATACCGCCACTGCGCGAACGAAAGGAAGACATATACCTGCTTTTCCGCAAATTCGCCGCCGATATCGCCGACCGCTATCAGATGCCTCCTGTCCGTCTCGATGAAGGTGCCCAAAAACTCCTAATCAGTTACCCGTGGTACGGAAACGTGCGTGAATTGAAAAATTTCACGGAAAAGATATCAGTCATCGAACACGACAGGACAATCACGGAGGAGGTCCTGCAGTCGTATCTCAAGTACGAACCTACCGACCTGATGCCTGTAGTTTATCAGTCTCACGATTCACAGACGTCCATATCGGACCGCGAATTGCTGCTGAAAGCACTTTCCATGGGTCAGATGATTCACGAAATGCGTGATGAAATCAACGACTTGAGAAATACCATCGCAACTTTGGTACAGGGAGGAATGCCACTTGCCCAGCCATTGCACTCCACACTCTCCCAGCCGCAGCCTGAACAATATGCTCCTCTCATTCAGCAAAATGCCGAGCCGGCCTTGCAGGTAAACTACGCAAGTCAGGATGACGGTGATTTCTTGGATACCGAGGCCATTGAGGAAGAACCTCTGGCATTGTCGGAACGCGAGAAAAATGCCATACGCAGGGCTTTGGAAAAACATCATGGCAAACGAAAACTCGCCGCCACCGAACTGAAAATATCAGAACGCACTCTTTACCGCAAACTGCGCGAATACGGGATAGAATAAACCATGCTGCTGCCACGTCTGACCATAGGAAACAGGAAAATCGTGCTCCCTGCCTCGAAAAGTCTGTCGAACAGGTGGCTGATTATGAAATTCCTGTCCGGAGGCAAGACAGATATAAAAAATCTCTCAACCGCCGATGATACGTTGCTGCTTCAGAACCTCCTTGCACAGCTGGCAGAAGGCTCTGGTGACGTGTTCCACTGCGAAAATGCCGGCACGGCGGCACGTTTCCTCACAGCTCTTCTGGCAACTCGGGAACGCCAGTCCGTTGTTACGGGAAATGAAAGGATGAAGTTACGACCGATTGCAGAACTCGTTGAAAAACTGCATGCTATGGGTGCAGAAATCAGATATCTGGAAAAAAAAGGATTCCTGCCGGTTGAAATATGTGGCGGTCTCCTGAAAGGTGGAGAAATCATGCTTTCGGGAGAGGTCAGCAGTCAGTTCGCATCGGCATTGCTTCTCGCTTCCCCAAGAATGGAAAATCCGCTTACGCTGGTCTTTGAAAAAGAACCGGTTTCAAAATCCTATATCTCGATGACTTGTGAGGTGCTGAGGCAGTGCGGAGCCGATGTCGCCGAAGAAAATCTGCAAATAACCGCCGGTGCCGGAAATTTCGCTGTACCTTCGGAGGTATATGTAGAAAGCGATTGGACATCGGCAAGTTATTTCTATAACTGCGTTGCACTGTCGGAAAATGCAATCGCAGAAATGCCCGGCCTTTCGGAAAAATCGATTCAGGGGGACTCTGTTTTGCCGAATATTTACGAAAAACTCGGGGTCGAGACATCCTTTACGGACAAAGGCGCGGTAATTAAGAAAAACGGACATGTTGCGGAGAAACTCTGTTTTGATTGCAAGGACAATCCGGACATAGTACCAGCCTTGGCTGTGGCTTGTGCAGGATTGGGCATTGAGGCCGAACTGAGGAATCTCCAAACGCTCGTCTTTAAGGAATGCGACCGCCTGCAGGCTGTTTCAGGTGAACTCCGAAAACTGAATTGCAGACTTGAGGTCTCTGACTCCTGTCTGCATATCTTTCCTTCTCAACTGATTGTAAAAGAATCGATTGGGACTTTTGGCGATCATAGGATGGCTATGGCTTTCGCAACCCTGGCATGTGTTTCCGACAATGTAAATATTGAAAATTACGGTTCTGTAACAAAATCATTTCCATGTTTCTGGACAGAACTGCTAAAAAATAATTAAGTTATGTGTAAAAGAATGTTGTCATTGCTAATTGTTTTTGTGTCAATTGTTTGCTTGCTTTCATGCACGTCGGCCACGTCCAATCCCGCCCTTATGGGGCAGCAGACATCAAAAATATTCTCCTCGCAGGATTCGGTACGTTTCGCTGATGCGGAATGGTCTGTTGATACGGTTTGCAATGGTTTGGTTTTGAAGACCATACATTTTACCGGCAAGGAAATTTTTAATTCCAACCAATTCATGTGCGTGTTGGAAATAACTCCCGGAAGCCCGCTTAAACTGGCTTTCGCCTATGACCCTCAACGGGCGGTTACATCGGTCATGGCACGCAGGCACAAGGCCATCGCCGCGGTGAACGCTTCGTTTTTCGATATGAAATACCACAATCCGATTTGCTATCTGAGGATTGGAGGCAGACAAGTGGGCGAAAACACTCCTCAGAAAAGCGATACACTCAACCGCAAGTATTACCAGTATGCAACAATGGCTTTGTATGACGGTTTCCCGAAGTTCGTAATTCCCGACAGCAACCGTCACTGGGAAGAAACCTTCGACAGCGGCTGCAAAGACGTGATGACGGCCGGTCCTATGCTTGTTGTTGATAATCAGCGTGTTGAACAGCGCAAAGACCGTACGTTCGTAACCGATAGGCACAACCGTACGGCTCTGGGCATCAAATCCGACAGCACGATTATTATTTTTACCGTCGACGGAAGGATGAAACAGTCGGCAGGAATGACTCTCGACGAACTTTCGCAGACCATGAAATGGCTCGGCTGTACCGATGCCATAAACCTCGACGGCGGCGGGTCCACTACTTGCTACGTGCGCGACAGAGGCGAAAACGGAGTGGTGAATTATCCTACCGACAATGCTCGTTTCGACCATCGGGGAGAACGGAAAGTGTCAAGCATCGTCATGATTCTGCAAAATCGGAAACCGGAAAAGTAACCACCGAATATGCGGAAAAAATTTTTTTCGAACCTGCGGAGAAATCGGAAAACAGTTTTGCTGATGATAAAATATGTGAGATAAGTATTTGATATTCAAAGTGTAATGAAAAAAAATCATGGAAAAAACAAAAAAATTTGGTAGGTTGGAAAAAAAATAGTAATTTTGCACACGAATTTGGCGGAATGATTGTCCAATTGTGTAATGGTAGCACAGCAGATTTTGGTTCTGTCAGTCTAGGTTCGAATCCTGGTTGGACAACAACTAAAAGGCTCGCAATCAAATGATTGTGAGCCTTTTTGCTAAAAAGACTCCAACTTGAAACACTTTGCAAAATGACTATAGAAGAAGCTCAACAGACGGTAGACAGGTGGATTGAAACCTATGGGGTGCGTTATTTCGACGAACTTACAAACATGGCTTTGCTCACCGAGGAGGTGGGGGAGGTGGCGAGGATTATTGCCAGAACCTATGGCGAACAGTCATCCAAGGACAGTGACATCGGAAAACAACTCGCCGACGAACTCGCCGATGTCCTTTGGGTCTTGATTTGCATCGCCAACCAGACAGGTGTTAACCTGACTGAAGCGTTTGAAAAAAACATCGGAAAGAAAACTTCCCGCGATAGTCTGCGGCATCTCCAGAATCCAAAACTGAAATGAATTTGCCAGTCTGAAATAAAAATCGTAACTTTGCAGACCGGAAGAAAATAACTTTGAATCGAAACAGCAATTCTAAACCTATGGAAAAAATGTATTACCAGATATCAGAAGTTGCCGGAATGTTGGGCGTCAGCACATCCCTGATACGTTTTTGGGAAAAGGAGTTCGACTGCATAAGGCCTGTCAAGAACAAAAAAGGCAACCGGCAGTTTACACCGAAAGACATAGAAAATATCCGTCGGATTTACCATTATACCAAAGAGTGCGGACTCACACTCAACGGCGCGAAACAGCAAATGAAGCGCGAAGATACTCCCGAAGAGATGGAGCGGTTGCAGCTAATTGACACACTTAACAACCTGAAGTCCTTTCTGATAGAACTTAAAGATTCCCTGTAAGAGTGGGGTTGCCCTTATCCGCAAGTCCGGCAATTTCCATGGGACTGTCGACAATGAAGTCTGCCGAATTTTCTTCAAGTTCTTCCCGCGTGCGCAATCCCCATGTTACCCCTATGGCCGTAACTCCCGCATTGTGAGCAGTCTGCATGTCCACTCCGGAATCTCCTGCATACAATACTTCCGTTTTTTCAACATCAAGAAAGGTTAGAATGTCGGAAATGATTTCAGGGTCAGGCTTCGTCGGCTTGCCGTCGCGGTGACCCAAGATTAAGTCAAAATACGACTTCCCCCAAAAATGTTCCACGATGGCGACAGTGGCAGGGTGAACCTTGTTTGACGCTACGGCAAGCTTTATGCCTTGGTTTTTAAGCGTTTGCAAAAGCTGGTCAATTCCATGGTAGGGCAGGCTTTTTCCGGTGCAGTGTTCAGAGTAATGCTCCATGAATACAGATTTCACAAGGCCGACGGTTTCGGAGTCGCGCCGGTTTTCAGGCAAGGCTCGTTCAATGAGCTTGTATATGCCGTTGCCTACGAAATAACGGAATCTTTCGCGGTTGTGAGTCGGAAAACCCGACTGCGACAACGCGAAATTTACACTGTCGGACAAATCATCGAGAGTGTTCACAAGCGTGCCGTCAAGGTCAAAAATTACAAGTCTTTTCATTGCGGTGAGGTATGTCGTTCTGTTCTGTTTACAATATGAATTCGTTTTGCAAAACTACAAAATTTTTTCCAAACTTTCCGTGAAAATATTCTGGCACGGTTTTTGCTCCTGTCATTTGAAAAATATTTGCAAAAAACAATATTTTTTTGTATCTTTGCACGTTCTTTGGCAGATTTTCTGCTGCTGTAAAGATATTGTAAACACGTGTAAAACAAAACTATACATAAATATAAATGGCAAACTTTTTAGCAAAAATTTTTGGGAACAAGTCGCAGCGCGACCTGAAAGAGGTTATGCCCCTTGTAAACAAGGCAAAAGAGGCATACGAAATCATAAAGAACCTGACAAATGATGAACTTCGTGCAAAAACAGCCGAATTCAGAGCAAGAATACAACAGGCTATCGAAGTGGAAGAAACCGAACTTCAGCAGCTCCGCTCCCGAATCGAAAACGAATACGACATGCCGGTGAACGAAAAGGAAAGCCTGTACAAACGTATCGAAACCATAGAAAAAGTGTCGTACGACAAAACTCAGGATGTTCTCAATCAGATATTGCCTGAGGCTTTTGCCGTAGTTAAGGAAACTGCCCGCCGTTTTGCCGAGAATGAAGAGGTTGAGGTTACCGCCAGCGACCGCGACCGCGACATCTCCGCTTACCGCGAAAGCGTGAATATCCGCGGCGACAAGGCTTACTACAAAACTACTTGGTCGGCCGGCGGAAACATGATTACATGGGACATGGTGCACTACGACGTGCAGCTCATAGGCGGAGTTGTGCTTCACAGCGGTAAAATTGCCGAAATGGCAACAGGTGAAGGTAAAACCCTCGTGGCTACGCTCCCCGTTTACCTCAACGCCCTCCCCGGCAAAGGCGTTCACGTCGTTACAGTAAACGATTACCTCGCAAAACGTGACTCCGAATGGATGGGCATGCTTTTCGAATTTCACGGACTCAAGGTTGACTGCATCGACAAATACGAACCTCACTCCGAAGAACGTAAAAACGCATATCTCGCCGATATTACATACGGTACCAACAACGAATTCGGCTTCGACTACCTCCGCGACAACATGTCTCGTAACCCCGAAGAACTTGTGCAGCGCCCCCACAACTACGCCATCGTCGATGAGGTGGACTCGGTTCTCATCGATGACGCCCGTACTCCCCTCATCATATCCGGCCCTACACCCAAGGGTGACGATCAGGAATTCGACCGCTTCAAACCAATCATCGAAAAACTGTACAACGCTCAACGTGTGCTTGTTACCCAGTATCTGGCCGACGCCAAGCGACTCCTCACTTCCGGAAAATCCGAAGACGAGAAACTCGGTGGCGAAATGCTCCTGCGTGCACATCGCGGTCTGCCGAAAAACAAGGCCCTCATCAAATTCCTCTCGGAACAGGGCATGAAGGCTGTCCTGCTAAAGACCGAAAATTTCTACATGCAGGAACAGAACAAGAACATGCACATCATCGATGACGAACTTTACTTCGTTATAGATGAAAAACAGCACACCAACGACCTTACCGACAAAGGTATGGATTTTCTCGCCTCCTTGGGTGAAGACCCGAAGTTCTACCAGCTCCCCGACGTGGGTTCGCAAATGGCCGAACTCGAAAAAGAAAACCTCTCGAAAGAAGAAACCCTTGCCCGCAAAGACGAGATACTGAAAAACTTTGCGGCTCAATCGGATCGCGTACACACAGTAAATCAATTGCTTAAAGCCTACACTCTTTTCGAAAAGGATGTGGAATACGTGGTCATCGACAACAAAGTCAAAATCGTTGACGAACAGACCGGCCGTATCATGGAAGGCCGGCGTTACTCCGACGGTCTGCATCAGGCCATAGAAGCCAAGGAAAACGTCAAGGTGGAAGCGGCAACCCAGACTTACGCAACCATCACCCTGCAGAACTATTTCCGAATGTACAAGAAACTTGCAGGTATGACCGGTACCGCCGAAACTGAAGCCGGCGAATTCTGGAACATCTACAAGCTCGATGTCGTTGTCATCCCGACCAACAAACCTGTCATTCGCGATGATATGGAAGACATGATTTACAAAACCAAACGCGAAAAATATCAGGCAGTCATCAACGAAATAGAACACATGCGTGAAATCGGCCGTCCGGTGCTTGTCGGAACTACTTCGGTGGAAGTTTCCGAACTCCTGAGCAAAATGCTGAAAATGAGACGTATACCGCATAACGTACTGAATGCCAAACTCCATAAGAAAGAAGCCGACATCGTTGCCGAGGCAGGTTATGCAGGAACAGTGACGATAGCAACCAACATGGCAGGTCGTGGTACCGACATCAAGCTGAAAGACGGTGTAAAGGAAGCCGGCGGCTTGGCCATCATCGGTACTGAACGCCACGAATCGCGCCGCGTTGACCGTCAGCTGCGTGGCCGTGCCGGCCGTCAGGGCGACCCGGGAAGCTCACTCTTCTTCGTTTCTCTCGAAGACAACCTCATGCGGCTTTTCGGCTCCGAACGTATAGCTTCGGTAATGGACAGAATGGGCCTTCAGGAAGGCGAAGTAATCCAGCACTCCATGATTACAAAGTCCATCGAACGTGCCCAGAAAAAAGTCGAAGAAAACAACTTCGGCATACGCAAGCGTCTCCTTGAATACGACGACGTTATGAACAACCAGCGTACCGTAATATACAACAAGCGTAGGAATGCTCTTTACGGAGACCGTCTCTCCATTGACATATCGAACATGTTCTACGATACCTGCGAGATGATTTACGAAGACTTCCGCAACAGCGGTGACATCGAAGAATTCAATATGGAGATACTCCGTGTATTCGGCATGGAACTGCCTTTTACTGAAAAAGAACTCAACAACACCCACCGCGACGAAATGGTCGAGAAAATCTACAACGAAGTTTTCAATGCCTACAGGGAACGCATGCAGCGCCTCAACGACCTCGCTTTCCCGTTCATCAAAAATGTTTACGAAAACACTCGCTACGAAAACGTGGTATTCCCGATTACCGACGGCAAGAAGGTAATGCAGGTTGTGGCTCCGGTAAAGAAATCCTACGAAAACAAAGGTCGCGAAATAGCTCTGTCAATAGAAAAAGGTATCACTCTCGCCATCATCGATGACCAGTGGAAAGAACACCTCCGCGAACTCGACGACCTTAAACAGTCGGTGCAGAATGCAACCTACGAACAGAAAGACCCGCTGTTGATTTATAAGTTCGAGTCTTTCAACCTCTTCGAAAAAATGCTTCTCAACATCAACAGGGAAATATCTTCTTTCCTCAGCCGTGCCTCGCTTCAGGTAAAACAGAACGAAAACGTGCGAGAAGCACAGCGTCAGACCCGCGACGACAGCAAACTGAAAACCTCACGAGAAGAGGAAGTGCTGAACCAGCGCACGTCCGAACCTCAGAAAGTTCAGCCAGTTCACGTGGAGAAGAAAGTCGGCCGCAACGACCCGTGTCCGTGCGGCAGCGGAAAAAAATACAAACATTGCCACGGCAAAAACGAAGCATGACAGACTTTGCAGACAAACGTCCCTTGTCATAGCCAGAGAGATAAATTAACTTACAAGACAATATGTCAGATTCAGAATAACAGACAATGAAAAAAAAATTTCTTATCGCACTTTGCTGTCTGCTTTCGGCAACAATGTCAGCACAAAAGGTAAAAAAAGCGGTACACGACCCCAAATTAAGGGACGCCCGTGAAGCGTCTGTTACGGTTGCAGCACTGGACAGGGAGCAGTTCGTGCTTTATGTCGACGGTCAGCCGTTCTCATCACGTTCGGGAAGCAAATTCTCGGTTTTCGATCTCGCACCCAATCAGGTACACAGCATTGCCGTGGTGCTCTCGCGTCCAGTGAACGTTCTGGCATACACCGAAATTTATGTGTCACCGAACACGCACGAAGAATATTTCATCCGCTGCAACGCCGCAGCAAGGTATGCAGAAATCGTTGACCGCAACGGCAATGTGAACAATTATTGGAATAACGGGGATTGGACAGAATACAGAGGTTTCGGCAGGAGACCGCTTCCGCCGCAGCACAACACCCGTCCTGTTCCACCTCCCGTTCCACAATACTGCAGCGATGCCGATGTCGCAGACCTTGTGGCTAAACTCAAACGGGAATCTTTTGACGACAGCCGTCTTAAACTCGCAAAAACAGCAATGACCTCGTCGTTGCCTTACACTACCGAACAGATCAGGAGCGTGGCACGGCTTTTCAGCTTCGATTCCGGCAGAATGGACTATCTGAAATTTGCCTACAGCCACTGCTATGATGTGCAAAACTATTACAAACTTACCGACCTCTTTACTTTTTCAAGTGACAGGGACAAATTGCTGGATTTCATACAGCGACACTGAATAGTTTGAGAATTCGAATAAAAATGTGTCATTCCGATGACGCTTTTTTTATTCCCGTTCATCGGCCTTTTTTAGAATCAGTTCTGCAAGATACTTAAAATCAATGCTTTCAGCATCAATTGTCAAGTCGGCTTTTTTGTAGAATTTTTCTCGTTCCAAAAGCTGGTGCTCTATGAAAATTCTGGTTTCGTCGGGTTCCATGTCCTTCAGGATAGGACGAGGACGTTTGGAATTTGCCTTCCGCGACAATATCGTGCCCACGGAACTTTTGAGGTAAACCGAAATTCCGTTTTGCAGAATGAAATCCATGTTTTCTCCGAAACAAGGAGTGCCACCACCGGTAGATATCACGCAGTTTTCGTATTCTGCCGTAGAAAAAAGCACCTCGCGCTCCAGTTTACGGAAAGCAGCCTCGTCGTAGCGTGAAAAAAAATCATTGATGGAAATTCTGTATTTCGCTTCGAAAAGCGAGTCTAAATCGTAAAAACCGATTCCCAAATCACGTGCGATTCTTTTCCCTGCAGAACTTTTTCCGGAAAACATGTATCCTACAAAATAAATTTTCATTGTTTGCGTTTTTTTCGTGTTGCAAAATTCCGACAAAATTGTCTAATATGCAAGCCTTTTTGGAAAAAAATATTATTTTTTTTATAAGGTTCGGATTTTCAAGTATTTGTAAAATACAACAAATAGAAACGTTACAATCATGAGAATATACAATACACTTTTAAAGGTTGCAATAGTGCTGATGTTGTCTGCCGAAACTGCAGTTTTTGCCCAGCATACCGTAGATACGGTGCCATATTGCTGCGATTTTGAAAATTTCGTTGACCAGGGGTTCTGGCGTCCTGCCAATTCAACAACCAACAAGTGGTGCATCGGCAACGCGAACAACAACGGAGGAAGCTATTGCCTGTACATAAGCAATGATAACGGTATAAACAATTCTTATACAACAAGTTCCACATCATACAACTACGAAACCCGCCAACTTTATGTACCTGCTGGCATATACGAGATTTCGTACGACTGGCAATGCTATGGCGAAAGTTCGTTGGATTTTATCAGGGTATTTCTCGTTCCGGCACGTTTGAATCCTACGTTCACGGGAGGCAGCAACAACTACAACATTTCTGCTACAGGAGCTCCAAACGGCTGGATTGCACTTGACGGAGGAAACAAACTGAATCTGCAGTCATCATGGCAGACGTATTTCGATCCATTGCTGACAGTACCTACCACGGGGAACTATTATCTGCTGTTTTTCTGGAAATGTGATGGTAGCGTCGGAACTATGCCTGCGGGAGCCATCGACAACATCTGCCTTACACCGGTTACATGTCCGCAGCCGTTGAACCTTACTGAAAGCGATCTCGGCGGAGGCAGAGTGTCTCTTGACTGGTCTACGGCACCCGGAAACAGCGATCCTGATTGCGGGTGGTATGTGGAATGGGACGTGGCAGGCTTTACACCCGGTACAGGAAGATATTCTGCAACGACAGCCACAAAACCATTTACCGTAACCGGTCTGGCGGCACAGGAGACGTATTCCTTCTATGTAAGAGCCATCTGCTGCGACAGCGAAGGCAACGATACCAGCAGTTACAGCCAGCCGTTGCGTTTCCGCTATTGCAACGCTCCCAATCTATGTCCTGTGGATTTTACCAATTTGACTTCTCCAGATGTTACCTGCACATACGGAACGTTCAACGGATATCAGCAGTTCGGTCCGGGTCAGGGGCCGTACACCAACGTGGGTATTGTCGATCGTGGCCCTGCAGATGCAACAAGCCGTCACACGGTACATACTGACCCGAGCGAGATGGATGTCCGTACAGGAAACAGGCTACCGGCCATACCAAATGGCTATTGTAAGTCGGTGCGTCTCGGCAACTGGCAAACAAATGCAGAATGTGAATCCATTTCGTACGACATGCTCGTGGATACCGGTAATTTTGACCTCATATTGCTGCAGTATGCCTGCGTTTTGGAAAACCCGACGGGACATACGGCTACGGAACAGCCCCGTTTCACCATGGAAATCCTTGACCAGAACAACCGGCTTATCGACCCGACCTGCGGTGCGGCTGATTTCAATTCACTCGATGCAGGAGTCTATGGTCTTTCCCGCGGATGGCACGATGCCACTTCGGGAGGAGCAGCAACGTCTTCTTCAAGCAGAGTGTACAAGGACTGGACCCCCGTTGGCATAAACGTGTCGGCTTACCACGGCCAGCAGATCAAGATACGTTTCACCAATTACGACTGCTCTCAATACGGTCACTACGGATATTCGTATTACACTCTCGGTTGCCAGAAGGCCCGTATCATTTCGAGCAACTGCGGAGGCAACGCAACGGAAGCAACCCTCACAGCCCCGGTAGGTTTCAACTACCGCTGGTACAACAGTACAGATACAACGAGAACCATATCTACCGCACAGACGGTAACCGTGACACTGGACAGTTCGACGTACTTCTGCGAAGTGTCGTTCGTGGAAGCACCGTCGTGCAAATTCACGCTTTCGGTATTGGCAATTCCCCGTTTCCCTCACTCGAAATTCTCGGCGACACTTGATACCACGGGCTGTCAGTACAAGGTTAACGTGAACAATCAGAGTTACGTGTCCATAAGTGCCCATGATACCAACCGACTCGGAGACTGCGAAGAGTACCTATGGGATTGGGGCGACGGCAATACCGACTACCAGACCAACCGTCCGGGTACACACATATACAGCCAGCCTGGGACATACACGATAATGCTTGTGTCGAGCATCTCTGGTGGAACATGTCACGACACATCGTATTACACAGTGACGTTCCATCCTCCGGTAGAGCCGACCATCCACGGAGATTCCGTAGTCTGCATAGGAACTCTGGCCCGTGTGTGGGTGGAATTGGAGAGTGGAATCTCATACCAGTGGAGCAACGGAGCGACAGGAAGCCAGATAAACGTTTATCCGACAGCTCCCGAAACATACACCGTCCACGTTACGGACTACATAGGCTGTGAAACCGACCTGAGTTTCCATGTCGACATCAACACGGTGCCGTTGCCGCAGCTGCAACCGGACATATTTGAATCGTGCGTGCCGTATTCACTCTCGGTAGCAGACCTATCACCGGCAAATACGACCAACACATACTCGTGGATATGGGGCGACGGGACATCTACGGCCAACAACAACACACCGACACACACCTACGGAGAAGTGGGAAATTACACCATGCGATGCTGCATAAAGAGTGCAGAAGGCTGTTTTGATACGGTGGACTATCCGGTTTACATTTACGGCTTCGGACACGGAAGCTTCTCGTGGAATCCGCCCATCATTACGGTTTCGAATCCGGAAGCCCACTTCATAAACCTCACCGATCCTCAGCCGACCAACCGCTACCGTTGGGAATTCTTCAACCACACGACATACCAGACATTCGTGAACCAGTCGCAGGGAGATCCTGATCCGACATACCGTTGGGAAGGAAATACTTCGGAATATGCAGGCAACAACCTCGTACGGCTGATTACCACCAATCAGGTTTCGACCCATAGTGGCGGCACCGTTTCGTGCGTGGATACGGTTGAGGCATACGTTATGATAATCAATGACTTCCTGCAATTTCCCAATACGGTTACAGCCAACGGTGACGGCATCAATGACATATTTGAGATAAAGAACCTGATAGAAGGTGGTGCCTACACCGACAATGAACTGTACATATACAATCATTGGGGCAGAAAGGTATACCATGTCCAGAATATTTCCAGACGTGAGGATTTCTGGGATCCGGCGGCAAACGGAGACGCCTCAGGGACATATTACTACCGGTTCTCGGCCAAGGGATATACAGGAAATATTTTGAGAAACGGCACGGTTCAGGTGCTTACGAAATAAAAAAACATAAAGTCCGGCATTTTGGAGAGTCGGGCTTTTTTTTGCACGTGGATTTGATTGAATCGTTAATAAAATATAAAAATAAAAAGAATATTTGTGTTCTCTGAAAAAAAATGCGTATCTTTGCAGCTCCAAACTGCATAAATATAAAAGTAAAATTTATTGTTATGAAAACAAGAATATACAGATTGTTCGCATTGGTTATGCTGTTGAGTTGCTTCTCAACGCTGAAGTCCCAGACAATGGTTGATACGGTCACCTATTGTACTGATTTCGAGAATTTTATGGATCAGGGATTCTGGATAATGCGAAATGCCACAACCAACAAGTGGTGCATCGGCAATGCAACCACCAATGGAGGATCGTATAGTATGTACATAAGCAATGACAATGGTATTAACAATACCATGTCAGCGACAACGACGTATTCGTATGCTATGAGAAAGATTCATTTTACCGCAGGGTTGTACGATGTGTCCTATGATTGGAAGGCCAATGGATATAATTCAACGACTTATCAATATTTAAGAGTGTTTCTGATTCCCACAACGGCCTCGTTCACTGGAGGTTCACTGTATTCGGGACTGAATGCGACGAACTTGCCCGCCAATGCAATCTCGCTGGATGGCAACAACGCACTGCTGCTGCAACCGACATGGACGACATACCACAACCCAATAGTTCCTGTGCCGACGACTGGCGACTATTTCATTGTCTTCTTCTGGTACAATTACAACTCAACTGTTTCCAGTGCTTCATACCAGCCTCCTGCAGCTATTGACAATATCTGCATAAATGCGGTTTCTTGTCCTCAACCCTTGAACTTGAGCAAGAACGACTTGGGAAACGGCTCAATCAGTCTCAATTGGCAGACATACGGACAGATGCCAATTGGATGGATCATAGAATACGGACGTGAAGGATTCGTACCCGGAACAGGCACGAAAATCACCACGTATTCGCCTCCACCATACACGGTACGCGGACTTTCGATAAACGTAACATACGACATTTACGTAAGGGCAATATGCGACAGCACAGATACAAGTTCCTACAGCGAAGCGTTGAAGTTCCGTTATTGCCAGCCATCTTCGGGGTGCATAGATTTTACCAATCTTTCGGGACAAGGAGTCGTCTGTACGTCGGGGAAATATCAGTATTACGGGCAGTATTCACCGGGAACGTATGAGGGACCGTATGCGGATACGGGTATAATCGATTATGGGGCAGATATTTACGCTACAAGCAGTTCCTATAGTACATGGGGTAGCAGACATACGGTGAACACGGACCCGTCGCTGATGGATCCCTTGTGCCCACAGATTTCGAGAATACCGCCCGGAGAATGCGCTTCGGTACGTTTGGGTAGCTGGTACGGAGGCTATATTTGTCAGTCGATTTCCTACGAGATGACAGTGGATACGGCAAATGCCGACATTCTGCTCTTCAAATATGCGTGCGTTTTCAATGACGTGAACCACGGAACTACGCAGCAGCCGCGTTTCGTGCTTGAGATACTCGACCAGAACAACAACCTGATTTCGCCTACCTGCGGTTATGCCGACTACAGCGCCACCGATGTGAGTTCGGGAACAGTGGGGGGGACGTGGTACACCCTGTCGGGGATTACGCGGACCTATAACGGCGTTACGGGAAGCGGAATGACAATACGAGCAAGAGACTGGACCCCGCTGGGACTCAACATTGCAGCCTACCATGGACAGACAATATCGGTCCGTATTACCTCTTTTTCCTGCGGACAGTCTGGCCCCAACCACTGCGGATATGTTTACTACACATTGGGTTGTACAAAGGCCAGAATCGTTTCCAATAACTGTGGAAACAATGCACAGGAAGCGACACTTTCTGCCCCATCCGGGTTCAATTACCGGTGGTACAACAGTATGGATACAACAAGAACCATATCGACAGCGCAGACGATTACGGTAAGTTTGGACAGTTCAACGTATTATTGTGAAGTGTCTTTCATAGATGACCCGTCATGCAGGTTTACAATGTCAACGGTGGCAATACCGCGTTTCCCGCATGCCGAATTTTCAGCACAAATTGATACGACTGGCTGTCAATATAGGGTCAACGTTACCAATACAAGTTTTACCTCAATCAGTGCACATGACCTTACAAACCGGATTGGTGACTGCGAGGAATCCCACTGGTATTGGGGTGATGGTACCGATACCATATCGATGCATCCGAGATTTCACATTTACAGTCAGCCCGGAACGTACACCATAATGCTGGTATCGTACATTTCGGATGGACTTTGCACCGATACGGCCTATTTCACAGTGTCGTTCAATCCTCCGGTAACACCAACCATTCACGGTGATTCCGTTGTATGTACGGGAACTTTGGCACGTGTGTGGGTGGAGTTGGAGAGCGGAGTCTCATACCAGTGGAGCAACGGAGCTACTTCGAGTTCCATAAATGTATATCCGACGGATTCGATAACATACACTGTAAATGTGATAGATTACCTTGGCTGTCAGACCAATTTGAAATTCCATATTGATGTGGACACTGTGCCACAGCCGAATCTGCAACCGGGCATATTTGAAGCGTGCGTTCCGTATTCTCTCTCTATTGAGGATATTTCGCCGGCAAATACAACCAACACGTACTCGTGGATATGGGGCGATGGAACATCTACGGCTAATGTCAACGCACCTACCCACACATACAGCGAAGTCGGCAACTATACCATGAAATGTTGTATCAGAAGTGCCGAAGGTTGCTTCGACACCAACGTATATCAGGTTTATGTATATGGCTTCGCACATGGAAGTTTTACATGGAATCCATCGGTAATATTGGGTTCTGACCCGACGGCCAATTTTGTAAACCTCACCGATCCACAGCCCACCAACCGCTACCATTGGGAATTCTTCAATCATGAGAACTATCAGGCCAGTTCCGATGACGAAAATCCGACCTATACATGGACGGGCGGAAGCGGCGAGTTCTCGGGCAAGAATCTAGTACGTCTGATTACTACCAATCAGGTTACGACCAATAGTGGTGGCATAGTTTCGTGCGTGGATACTGTCGAGGCCTATGTGGTGATAATCAATGACTTCCTGCAATTCCCCAACACGGTTACAGCCAATGGTGACGGAATCAACGACATATTTGAGATAAAGAATCTGGTAGAAGGTGGTGCCTACACCGACAATGAACTGTACATATACAATCACTGGGGCAGAAAGGTATACCATGTCCAGAATATTTCCAGACGTGAGGATTTCTGGGATCCGGCGGCAAACGGAGACGTCTCAGGAACCTATTACTACCGGTTCTCGGCCAAGGGATACACAGGAAACATTTTGAGAAACGGCACGGTTCAGGTGCTTACGAAATAAAAAAACATAAAGTCCGGCATTTTGAAGAGTCGGGCTTTTTTTTTGTGCAACTTGTTGCGAAAAAAGTCAGCAATAAAAAAAGTAACTAATTTCCAATAAGAAATGCAACTTTTGATGAAAGAATAGCACGGGGAAAAATGTCTTTTCCGGCCGGAGAAAGAGGAAAAATCCTCTTTCATGCAGGCCGAATGGAAAAGAATGTTTATCTTTGTGTGTCATTTAAAAGTTACAAAAAATGAAACATCTAACCAGAGAGCAAAGATACGCAATATCTTTGATGTTGAAAGAAAAAAAGACACAAAAAGAAATCGCAGATGCCATAGGTGTCAATAAATCAACGGTTTGCAGGGAGATCCGGCGCAACTCGAGCCGGAGGGGATACAGTCATATTTTGGCCCAAGAGTCTGCCGAAATCCGAAAAGAGAGGCTCCGTGAGCCGAGGAAGTTTAACCATCAGGTTCGTCAGAGGATAGAGAAGCTGATGAGGGAGGAGGAGTGGTCGCCATGCCAGATAGAGGGATGGTGCAGGAGGAAAGTGTACCTGATGGTGTCAAAGTCAAGCATCTATGAATACATCCGCAAGGACAGGGAGGCAGGCGGAGACTTGTACAGGCACTGCAGATTGAAGCATCGGAAGCAGCCGGCAGGGAAGCATATGCCGATAAAGAACCGCACGGGTATCGGGGAACGCCCCAAGGAGGCTGACGGCACTCGCTTCGGCGACTGGGAGATGAACCTCATCGCGGGTGCGGGCAACAAGGGGGCGATGGTGACCATGGTGGAAAGATCCACGTCGTACTCGATGATCAGACACCTTCCCCGAGAAAAAAACGCAGATGGTGTGGCCGATGCGGTGATTGACATGCTCGGGGTGTACAAGGCCGCCGGAGCCGTCAAGACAATCACGACGGACAATGGACCGGAGTTCTCCGAGCATGAGAGAATTGCGGAGAAGCTCGGAACCAAGGTGTACTTCGCTGACCCTTACTGCTCGTGGCAGAAGGGTCATAGAGAACACCAACATGCTGTATCGGGAGTACATCCCGTGCGACGGGCACTTCTTGGAACACAGCGATGAGGAAATCAGGGAAATTCAATACAAACTGAACCGAAGGCCGAGAAAAAAATCGGTTTCAGGCTGCCATATCAAGAATTTTTCTTACATTTGCAGATGTAGTTGCATTTTGGTCTGGAATCTACCAAAGGGTGAAATAAGAAAATCTTTTGTCGGGAAACGGATTTTTTCGTATATTTGCAAGTTCAATAAGAAACGGATTTTTATATAAAAGTTTAATGCATAATGGTTTACACGGATAAAGATAAAAAATTCAAACGCTACACAATAACTTCGGCATTGCCGTATGCCAACGGTCCTGTACATATAGGACACCTCGCAGGAGTTTACATTCCTGCCGACATCTATGCACGATACCTGCGTTCTGCCGGTGAAGATGTCATTTTCATCGGAGGTTCCGACGAACACGGCGTGCCAATCACCATAAAGGCCCGCAAGGAAGGGGTTACTCCTCAGGATATAGTGGACCGTTATCACGAGATAATAAAGGATTCGTTCAGTGAATTGGGAATATCGTTCGACATATACTCGCGTACTTCGTGCGAAATGCACCACAAGACGGCTTCGGAATACTTCAGAAAGCTGTACGAAGCAGGCCGTTTCATTGAAAAGGAATCAATGCAGTACTACGACGAGGAAGCCGGTCAGTTTCTGGCCGACCGCTACATTACCGGCACATGCCCGCACTGCGGCAACGAACGTGCCTACGGTGACCAGTGTGAAGCCTGCGGAACTTCGCTTAATGCAACAGACCTGATAAACCCGAAATCGACTTTGAGCGGGGCCAAACCGGTGCTGAAAGAAACCAGACACTGGTTCCTGCCACTTGACAAGGATGAGGAATGGATTCGCAAATGGATTCTCGAAGATCATAAGAACGACTGGAAAACAAATGTTTACGGACAGTGCAAGTCGTGGATCGATGCGGGTCTGCAGCCGCGTGCCGTAACGCGCGACCTCGACTGGGGAGTGAAAGTCCCCGTGGAAGGTGCTGACGGAAAAGTTCTTTATGTGTGGTTCGATGCCCCTGTGGGATACATTTCGTTTACAAAACAGCTTACTCCCGACTGGGAAAAATATTGGAAATCGGAAGATACGAAACTGGTACATTTCATAGGAAAGGACAACATCGTTTTCCATTGCATCATATTCCCTGCAATGCTCAAGGCCGAAGGCAGTTACATATTGCCCGAAAATGTTCCGGCAAACGAATTCCTGAATCTCGAAAACGACAAGATTTCCACATCGAGGAACTGGGCAGTATGGCTGCATGAATATCTCAAGGATTTTCCCGGACGGCAGGACGTACTGCGTTACACCCTTTGCAGCAACGCTCCCGAAACAAAGGACAACAACTTTACTTGGAAAGACTTTCAGGACAAGAACAACAACGAACTCGTGGCTATTTTCGGAAACTTCGTGAACCGTACCGCCGTGCTCACACACAAGTTTTTCGGAGGAAAAGTTCCTGAAGTGAAACGCACTACCGAACTTGAGGATAAAGTTGCATGTGAACTGGCGGATTTTCCCCGTCGGATAGGTACATCCATTGAAACATACCGTTTCAGGGAAGCTCTTTCAGAACTTATGAATCTCGCACGTCTCGGCAACAAATACCTCACCGAGACGGAGCCGTGGAAGCAGATGAAAACCGACCCCGAATATACGGCAACCATTCTGAACACGGCATTGCAGATTTGTGCCAACATGGCAGTGCTTTGCGAACCGTTCATGCCTTTCAGTGCAGAGAAACTCCGCAAGAGCTTGAACATGGACAAACTGACATGGCATGCGGCAGGAAGCCTCGATATACTGAAAGCCGGCTCCGAAATAGCCGCTCCCGAATTCCTGTTCCAGAAAATAGAAGACGAACTTATAGAAGCACAGATAAACAAACTTCTCGAAACCAAGAAACAGAACGAACTCAACGCTTGGCAACCGAACGCCGTGAAGGAAAAAGTCGCTTTCGACGATTTCGGAAAGGTGGATATACGCGTGGGCACCGTGATGGAATGCACCAAAGTGCCTAAGGCGGACAAACTGCTGCAGTTCAGAATAGATGACGGCATGGGAGGAAGAACCATCGTGTCCGGCATCGCAAAATCGTATCCTGAACCCGAAAAGCTGGTAGGAATGCAGGTGTGCTTCATCGCAAACTTCGAGCCACGGAAACTGAAAGGCGTGGTAAGCGAAGGCATGATACTTTCGGCAGAGGACAAGGACGGTCGTCTGATTCTGGTGACCCCGAGTCAGCTGGTGACAGCAGGTGTGAATGTGGGATAAATCGGTTAGAAAAGAACTTATTCAATATTTTTCGGCGGCACCTTCATGTGCCGCCTTTTTTTGTTCCTCATGGTAGGGTAGGGTATGCCATTTCGTGGCAGAGGCAGGTGGAGTCAGGCAGAAAGTGGGGAAACGGATTTTATGCTAGACAATTCGTATAGTTGGTTTTTCCCGCAATCAGTATGTGTAGTAACCCTGATTGTCCTGATAGCTGTTTCGTTTGTTGTATTTGAGGTCTTGGAGCATTCCGGCCTTCACGTTGATGGTGAAGTTCCAGCTTTTGTAGTATCCGAAAGGCACCCAGTTGAAGTGCATTTCCCAACAGTGCAGGTCGCGGTGAATGTCGATGGAGGTGTACGACATGGCCTTGCTCTGGAAATCGTAGCCGGTGGTGAACGATATTTTCCAGCTTTGTGTGAGCGAAACGTCTCCGCGTACCGAAAGGGTCTGCACAACGTTCGATTCGTAGCCGAGTTTCGAGGCGTAGTACTGGTTTATGTAGCTCAGAGTGTATGCCAGAGTGAGGTTCCACGGTACCGAGAAATCGACAATTTGTCCCATGCCCTGCGGCGAGTTGAAGGGGTTCTGAATGGTAGTCGCTACAGGTTTCTGACTGGTGGCATCGGCACTGCCGTCTTTCTTGAACGTATTGTTGTTCAGACTCCAGTTGAGCTGCAGGTTCCACTGCGAATTCTGTTTCTGGAAGAGTTTCTTCTGCTTTTCCCAGAGGAAAGTGTTTGTGACGACGTTGTTTTCGTTGATGTAATACGGAATGAACGAGGCACTGTAGTTGATGACGCAGTTCTTGAACAGAGTTGTCCTTCCCGAAACAGAAAGCGGACTCCAGTTTACCGAATCTTTGGCAAGGTCGTACGATGTGCTGAAAGAGAGGTTTTCCAGAATAACGATTTTCTTGGTTCCGGTTATGGTGTCGGAATTGGATTTTACTTTCATTTCCAGATTGTTGGAGATGTTCAGACCCAGACTTCCGGTTCGGCCGTCGGCAGGTCCGCCGTACAGGTCCTGTTCAAAGATGGAATACCGGTATTCCTTGCCTTCGGCATCTTTATATGTTCGCCAGTAGCCGAATTCGGCAAGTCCGAAATCGGGACGGAAATTGAAACTTACGCTTGGGTTTATCACGTGCCGTATGGCCTTGATGAATCCCTTCCTGAAATTGAACATGCCGTATATGCGCGTGTTCAGCGACGACGAGAACGTGGCATCGCGGTTGGTGACGAATCCCCGCACCGTGTCGGTGACAACCTGTCCCGTCTCTTCGTCGAAGCTTTTGCGTATGCTGTTGAAATGCCATCTGGCCGAATAGTTTATCTGGTTCGTCCAGTTGAAATACTTCAGTACTTTAACCGAGCTTGAGATTGGAATGCTGTGCGAAATACCGCTTTTCATGGCTTTGAATACATCGTTGCTGAAAAGCAGCGTGTCGATGGTGGAAATGTTGTTGGCGGCGTTCATTGAGTATGATACGGTGATGTTTTCGTACCATTTGTACGAGCCTTGCGGATTTTTTCTGCGGAAAGGGTAGAACTGGTTGGTGCTCAGCGACAGGCTAGGAAGTCTGAGGTCGATGAGGCGGGTGTTGATGTTGTACGATTCGCCGATGTTTGCCGAAAGGTTCAGCGTGTTCCATAGGGTCGTGGAGTAAGCGATGCTCGAGTTGGTGGTGCTGTTGAAGTAGTCGTTGGAGTTGCTGGTCCATTTTGAGTAATTGCGGCTGACAATGTTCATGTCGGCCGAAAAGCGTGAATTCGGGTGAGCTTTCGGGTCCTGCTGGTGCGACCAAGCTATCTTGAAATCGTTGAAACGGTTGTAGCTGTCGGTGCCTTCGAGACCTTCCTTGGTTTGTTCGTAGCGTATGTCGATGCTTCCGCGGTAGCGGTACTTGCGGTAGTAGTTCGACTTGGGGTTTATGGCCCAGCTGAGGTTGGTGTACACGTCTCCCAGCAGCGACAGGTCGAAATAGTCGTTGATGGCGAAGTAATAGCCTCCGTTTCTGAGATAATAGCCGCGGTTGTTGGCCCATCCGTACGAAGGGATTATCACGCCCGAAGTACGCCCTTTCGTGAAAGGGAAGAAGGCAAACGGCAGAGCCAGCGGAGTAGGCACGTCGCCTATGGAAAGGTATGCCGGACCCGTCAGAATCCGGTCACCGGTAATGAGTTTCGATTTCGAAAATTCAATGGCGAAGTGTGGGTGTGCGTAGTTGCAGGTGGTGAATTTGCCGCTGTTCAGGAACATGATGGAATCATTGACTTTTTTCACAAGGTCGCCATGCAGGAAACCCTCGCTTTCCTGTGTTATAACCCCCTGTATGATGCCTTTGCGGGAGTTGAAATTGTAGGTTATGTCGTTGGCGTTATACTCTGTCTCACCTTCCTGAAACTTCGGTCGTCCGAGAACAGCCCCGTTCGTGTCGGTAAGTCCGCGTGCGTAAAGTGTGCGGGTCCTGAAATCCACCGAAACCGAATCGGCTTCGAGTTTCACGTTCTGGTAGTCGATTTTGCCGTCCTTGAAAAGACAGGCCTTGCGGTCGTTCAGCAGGAACACTATTGAATCGAGTGCCTTGTAGTTTATGATGTCGGTGATGGCATTTTTGGAAAGCGGCATTCCCGTATACGCTTTTTTTGCCGAAGAGTCGGTGGTACTGTCTTTCACTGCTGTGGAATCCGGATTGCCAGTGACGTTCTTTCCCGGCATTTTGGCTACTGAACGAGTGCTGTCGTCGTGGATTCCGCAGAAAGCAACATTTGTCTGTTGAAAAGTTTCGGAAAAGTGTCCTGAAAAACATACAATGCCCGAAAATGCTGTGTTGCAGAGCAATACGGCAAAGAGCAAACAATATGGCAAAGGTCGTATCTGTTTGCGTAATATATTGGTATTCTGTATATTATATTTTTTCAACTCTTATAATTTCGAAATTTCAAAATTTAAACGTATATTTGCAATTTCATTTGCAAAAATAAACTTATTAGTTGGATTATTAAAATAAAATTTATATAATGTTGAAGATTAGACGTTTAGGTATCGTACTTTTGGCGTTTTTGCTGTTAAACGGTGTTGCTTTTTCGCAAAAAAACGGTGTCGGAAAAGTGAAAACAGTGGTAATAGACCCCGGACACGGCGGCGATAAACCCGGTGCCATCACGAAGAACTGCAAGGAAAAGAATATCGTTCTCGATGTAGCCCTGAAACTTGGCAAGGTTATAAGTGACAATTTCAGCGACGTTGAAGTTATTTACACCCACAAGACCGATGTCGATGTTTCGCTTGCCGAACGTGCCAAAATGGCAAACCGTTCCAAGGCTGACCTTTTTATCTCCATTCACGCCAACTCGCACCCGAAAGGCGAAGCCAGAGGTGTGGAAACCTTCGTGATGGGTCTTTCCACAAGCAAGGCCAACCTCGAAGTGGCCAAAAAGGAAAATGCCGATATCCTTCTTGAAGATGACTATAAAAGCAATGCCGACTACAACGGCTTCGACCCCAATTCTCCCGAGAGTTACATCATGTTCTCGCTTTACCAGAACGCTTTCGTCAACAAAAGCCTCACTTTTGCCAAACTGATACAGGACCGCTATGCAGCCCGTATAAAGACTACCAACCGAGGCGTGAAGCAGGCCGAACTTTTCGTGCTTTACAAGACCACCATGCCTGCAATACTCACAGAAATAGGTTTCATCAGCAACCCTGAAGAAGAAAAATTCCTCCTTTCCGAAGAAGGCAGGGCAGATATAGTGTACTGCCTGTTCGATGCTTTCGCCACTTACAAGGCAATGGAAGAGGGTACCAAGAAAATTGCCAATCCGAAAATAGACATTCCGGGTTTTGTGAAGAACAAGGCCAAAAAACAACCAGCCCCGAAGAAAGATACGGCATCCGTAAGGAAAGATTCATCTTCGGCCGATGTTGCAAAAGCCGATACTTCGGTTGTTGTGCTTGCCACACAGGACAGCGCCAGACCCGAAGTTCCGTCCACTGCCAATGTGGTCAGTCTTGCAACTGCCGAAAGGGCTGTTTACCGCATTCAGTTCCTTACTGCCGAAAAGGAACTAGAAAAAGGGTCGCCTCTGTTCAAGAAAATCACTGACTACGATGTTTATAGGGAAAGCGGCAAGATAAAATACATTATCGGTACGGCCGGCAATCTCGACGAAGCCAAAACTCTCCAGAACAAGGTGAAGGCTCAGGGTTTCAAGGACGCTTTCATAGTGCCGTTCTACAAAGGTGAAAGAATTTCCTACGAAGAAGCCCGTAGAATCAATTCAAAAAAATAATCTCTGAAAAACCGATTTATAATGAAACTCAAAACCGAAACTAAAGTTGGTATTATCGCAGTCGTTACGATAATCATCCTTGTTTGGGGAATAAATTTTCTGAAGGGCAAGGACCTATTCGGACGTCAGCACACGTATTACGCTGTATATGAAGATATCGGCGGTCTTCTTCCCACAAGTTACGTGTTCATCAATGGCATGAAGGTGGGGCAGGTGAGCGACATCGCATATTCCGACCCACAGATGAAAACCTTCATCGTGAAGTTCGAAATACCGTCGAACCTTTCGTTGCCCGACAACTCGGTGGCCGAAGTTTACAATTCCGACATACTCGGCTCCAAAGCCATGCGTGTGGTGATGGGCGATTCGAAGAAAATGCTCACCCCCGGCGATACGATGCTCTCGCACGCCGAAGGATCCATGTTCTCCGAAGTCGGTAAACTTCTCAATCCATACATCGACCGTCTGGACAACATAATCTCAAATGCCGACACTGTCGTGGCTTCGCTGAAAGACATTACAAATGAGGAAACTCAGCGCAATTTCCACTCGGCCATGAACAACATCAACGCCATTTCCGCACACCTGTCCTCACTCTCTTCGAATTTGGACAACGTTGTTTACAGGGAAAAGGACAAAATCCAGAACATTATCGAGAGCGTTGATACTCTTGCTTCGACACTCAGAAACAACAGCCAGAGACTCGACAACATAGTCGCAAACTTCTCCAGTATTTCCGATGAAGTGGCCAAAGCCAATGTCGGTCAGACACTCGACAATCTCAATAAAACCATAGATGACCTTTCCGCAACGATGAGAAAAATCAACAACGGCAAGGGCAATGTCGGCAAGCTTCTGGATGATGAAAATCTTTACGACAATTTGCAGAAAACCATCGGAGATCTGGATAAACTCGTAAACGACATCCAGAACAACCCCAAGAAATACATCAATGTCTCGGTATTCTGAAAGTGCTGCTGAAACATAAACAGAGAATGCAATGATAAAGGTAGAAAATGTAACAAAGCTCTACGGCACGCAACATGCCCTGAACAACGTCAGCCTTTCCATAAACGAAGGCGAAATCGTAGGCCTGCTCGGACCCAACGGCGCCGGCAAGTCAACTCTGATGAAGATAATCACATGCTTCATTCCTCCAACATCGGGAAATGTGTCGGTGTGCGGATACGACATTTTCGAAAATCCTGTCGAAATACGCAGGAATATCGGTTACCTGCCCGAACAGAACCCTCTTTATCAGGACATGTACGTGCGTGAATTCCTGCGTTTCATAGCCGGACTTCACAATCTGGACAAAGTAGGAGAACGTGTCGAAGACGTTATAAAGACCACAGGTCTTTCGCTCGAAGCCAACAAGAAAATATCCCAGCTGTCCAAGGGTTACCGCCAGCGTGTGGGATTGGCTCAGGCACTTATCCACGACCCCAAGGTGCTCATTCTCGACGAGCCTACCACCGGCCTCGACCCCAATCAGCTGAAAGAGATACGTGCCTTGATTCGTGAAGTGGGAAAAAACAAGGTAATTGTGCTCTCTACACACATAATGCAGGAGGTGGAAGCTATCTGTTCGCGTGCCATCATCATAAACCACGGAAACATTGTTGCTGACTGCCCGATTTCGGAACTCCATTCCATGAAAGCCAACCGCTATCACGTTGAATTCGACAAACCGGTAAATCAGAACAAACTGAAACAGATTGACGGAGTGAAGCGTGTACAGCAGAAGTCCGAAACGGTTTATATCGTTGATGCTCAGGACGACAAGGACATTCGCAAGACAATGTTCGCATGGGCAGTGGAAAACGATATGGCCATACTTACCATACAGAAAGACGAAAACTCTGTGGAAACGGCATTTCAGGAACTCACCGAAAAATGACGGAAAATACATCCTTATAAAAAAACGGCATCCGAGATGCCGTTTTTTTTATTTTCCTATCAGGAACACCGTGTTTCTCTTGTTGATGTCGGGCAGATTTTTTTTCCATTGTGCGGCCGTTTTGGTCCGTATGTACTGGCTGTTGAGCGTGATGTCGGTAGCAACGCAGATGTAAGTGTTCGGATTGCAGATATTCGCAAGGAATTCTATCATCTGTTTTGCCCTGTAAGGTGTTTCAATGAAAATTTGGGTCTGGTTTTCGTGCAATGCTCTTGATTCCAGATTCTTGACAGCTTTCGTGCGTTCGTATCTGTCGATTGGCAGATAGCCGGCAAAGGCAAAGTTCTGGCCGTTGAGGCCTGAAGCCATCAGAGCCATCAGCAGGGACGACGGTCCAACCAGCGGCACTACTTCATAACCTTTCCGTTGAGCCATGTTCACGGCCAAGGCTCCGGGGTCGGCGATGCAGGGCAGGCCGGCTTCCGACAGAAGCCCTATGTTTTCCCCGTCGGCAATACAGTCGAGATAATGCTCTATTTCGAGAGGCTGGGTATGTTCGTTGAGCACGAAAAACGCAGTGTCGTCGATGGCGTACATGTAGCCGGCTTTCTTGAGAAAACGCCGTGCCGTGCGGAGTTCCTCGACAATGAAGGTGTGACAAGTGTTCATGAGTTCGGCATTGTACGCAGGCAGGCACACCGACAGATCTTCGGCACCAAGTCCCACCGGGAATAATATCAGTTTTCCTTGTTCCATGGCTTATTGCAAATCAGTTAAAAACTTGATGGTGTCAGTGTCGTCGTCGTAATCCCATGGTTCGAAGCGCCACGATTTCCCGAAAGGCACGCAATTGTCGAGACTGTCGCATTCGGAAACTACGCATTGTATCTTTCCGGCATTCCCATTTATGAAGTCTTGTACGGTGTCAATGCTTACGTAAGTGGCATAATTCAGCATCGAAACGGGAGCATCAAGGGTATCGTCCTGTTTCAGCATCCAGAAGTCACCGTCAACGAACGGTACGGCATTGAGCAGGAGCAGAGCCTTGTGGTAGTCCAGACTGCTCTTGTACTGGTTGTTGTCGAACAGGTACCGGTATTTTTCCGAAGCTTTAGTGAGAGGTCCGAAATCGTAGGTTTCCGGAACGTAGATTTTGGAAACGCTGCGGTTGCCGAGTCCCATGTAGAGAAAAATGTCATCGGTGAATCGTTCCAGCTGTTTTTCCGTTTCGTTGCCCGAAAGTACGGCAATGCTCTTTTTCGGTTGCCTGATGATGTTCGGATATTTGGCGAAATATTTTTCGAAATAAGGATTCAGAGTGCCGGTGCTTGAGGCAATAACGGCATCGAAGTCGTGCATTCTGCCCTCGGCGAAAGAAATGTAGTCTTCAAATTCAGGAGCGATGCCTATGAGGATTTTCGCAAGGGCGGGAATCATGACGTCGTCATAGTCGGAGAGCTTGATGAGGACTCTGTTGTTGGAGGCAAGCACCGAAAGCATGTCCCGGAATCCAGCCAGAGGCACGTCGCCGTTCATTATCACGGCCACTGTTCTGGGACGTTGAATGGTGTCCAGCTGAGGGTATCTTTCCAGCCACTGTCCGAGCCGTTGGGGCTCCAGCCAGCGTACAATCTGCCCGAGAGCAAACACGATGTTCTCGCGTGTGTGCCACGGATTGTGGTGAGAAGCAGTGTCAATCTCGCGTTCAAGCAGGTTGCTGTCCATGGCACCCTGAATCTTTTTGCCCCATTCGGTGAAAACTGCCGTAGTGTCGGTTCTGCTCATTTGTGTAAAAAATGTAAAATAAGTTTGTTTTGTATTTGTTTGTATTGCAACGTATTGCGAGAAAAACAGAACTTTTTTTTCTGTTTTTCGTACAAGCAAAAATACGAAAAAAAACAGACATACAACATTTTATTGAAATGCAACGGAAAATTATCATATTCGCGGTGTTTTTGACAGGGCTGTTGGTCGGACATGGCGTTTCCGCACAAAACAAGGAGAAAATGCGTACCTACGAGGCTGAACTCAACAGACTTTTCGATAAAACATTCAATGCCGCTACCGACAATGAGCGTTACAATGCCAACGAACTCGTCATTCAGCTGCTGGAAGAAGCACTGGAAATAAACAAATCCTTCAAATGGCAGTGGAATTTCGGCAATAATGTTTCTGTCTTGACTTCAAGCGATGACCGGTTCAAGGTCTTCACTTGGGCAGTGCTCAGGGACAACGGAGAGTACGAATGTTTCGGAATGATGCAGATACTCAACACCAAAACGGATGAATACGACGTGTACGTGCTCAATGACAAAAGCGAAGAAATATTCAATCCGGAGGAATCGACCCTGACGGCCGGCAATTGGTACGGAGTCATATATCAGGACATCGTTACGATACAGTGCGACAACAAGACTTTCTATACGCTTCTCGGCTGGACAGGAGGAAATACAATAATACAGCGCAAAGTCATCGAGCCGCTGGTGCTCAAGAACAACTCGTCGCAGCCGACTTTCGGACTCAATATGTTCAAACATGACAAGAACCTTCGCAGAGTGGTTCTCCAGTACTCCAAGAAAGCGACCGTGAACCTCCGCTACGATGAACAGTATTACCAGATTGAGGAAAAGAAGAAAGTGAAGAAGAACGGCAAAATGGTGACCGTGATGGTCCCTCGCGAGGAGAAGGATTACATGATTGTCTACGATGACGTACAGCCCGTAATAGAGGGCATGTCGGGACTTTACCAGTATTATGTCCCCATCGGCATCGAAAATGCATATTATTTCAACAACGGGAAATGGATTCTCAGGGAAAATATCCACGGGCGTCTTCACGAAAAAGAAAAATACATAAAGGACTTTGTGCCTCTGAAAAAGAAGAGACCGGCCTATTCAACGGAAGTAAAACCCGACGGAAAATAACCCCAGAACAATGAAAGAACATGTCGTTTGAAAAAAAAATTTGGCAAAAAGAGAATAATTTCGTAACTTTGCAAAAATTTTTCCTCAATTCAATAGATTAACATAGAAACACAATACTGATGAAGACAAAGAAATTTTTTATCGCCTGCCTGATTGTTGCAGCTTTCGCTACGGCAGGGAATGCAGGTGCTCAAGTGAAAGTGAAATTCGGTGTCAAAGGCTCATTCACAATGAACACCCTTTCGCTTTCGGAAAAAGCTCCGGAATTTTCGACAACGAAAAAAATGGCATACACTTACACTCCGGGATTCAGTGCCGGTATGTTTTTGGATTTCCGCCTGAACCCCACGTGGACGGTCGGAGCAGAACTCCTTTTTTCGAGACAGGGAGCCGAAAGCACCACAACCATCAAACTGCCCACCACATCGGGCAAATACACCACAACCATTACGTCGGACTATCTGCAGGTGCCGCTGTTGCTCAAGATTTATCCTTGGACAGGCTTCGCTTTTGAACTCGGTCCGCAGTTCGGATATTGCTTCGGCGGAAGTTTGGATCATTCCTATACCGAAAACCTTAAGGACTGGGGCCTTACTACGGAAGAAAAATACACCCGTCCGCGCCAGACTTTCCAGAAAATAGAAGAAGACGGCGGTGAATGGCTCGAAGGTTACAAATATTACAACCGTTTGGATGTTTCGGTTACGGCCGGAATCAACTACCGCTTCAGTTTCGGCCTCATGGTTGGAGTACGTTACAACTACGGTTTCTTCAATACTCTCAATACTCTTAAACAGAAGAAAAACGGAGAATTCTATCAGGAAGAACTCGAATCGAAAAACAGTTCCATTGCAGTGAGTCTCGGATACAGATTCTGACAGAAACCCTGAAACTGATTTCAGATAATTAAAGACGATGTTCCTTTGGAATATCGTCTTTTTTCGTAGAAGAAATTTGGTTGTGTCAAAAGGCAAACGGGAAAGTTGGCTACACCCGTGCGATTTTGTCACGAGTCTGTATCGGCAACTTTGTGCCATCAAACAAGGATTTCCGTTCAATATTTGATGATTTTTTTGCTGACGTGAAAGAAAAATTGAACTTAAATTTCAGTTTGTTCTGTGAAAACAAGTCGTGTTATGTTGTGTAATATTTTGATTTACAATGAGATTTTTTTTTGCGCCGTGCAAGGTGAATAAAATGTGGTATAAAAATCAAGTTTTTTTCAGTTTTGTATTGAAAAAAATCGTAACTTTGCAAAATATTTGACGGAGACGTTGAACAATTGCTTTGTCAGAATATAAAGAAATTAAATATTGGGGTTGCCGAAAACCATATAGAGTAGGCACAAATTAAAAACTTTATAAACATGAAAAAGTAATATTGACTTTAGCAGCAGTAGCCTTGATGGGCGTTGCAAATGCACAGTTATTCGTAGGTGCTGACCTCGGATTTTCTATGAACAAAGGAACTAGAACCGTAACTACAACAAATTCCGGTTCAAGCCAAGAACTTTCAGCTGACCTGCCGAAAACCATTGATTTCGGCATTTATCCCAAAATCGGTTACCAACTCAATGATAGAATGTCATTCGGTGCAATCTTCGGTTTCGGTTTGAATAAAACAACTGATTTCACAGCAGATGATGCTATTCTTCAGGAAAATTACGAATATTCAGTAAAAGCTCCAAGATGGGAAGTTTGTCCTTTCTTCCGCTACAATGTATTCAATTTCGGCGCATTCACCATGTTTGCCGAATTGCAGGTTCCTATTTACGGACAGTCGGGAACTGAAGAAGAAAAATATCATGACAAGGTACAGAATATCGATGTTACCAACACTTGGGATGCTCCTAAGACATTCGGTTTCGGTGTACAGATCGTTCCTGGTCTTTCTTACAATCTGAACGAACACTTCAGCTTTGATCTTTACTGCAACCTCATTGCTTTAGGTTTCAGAACAGAAAAAGTTACCGTAACTCGTGAAAATGGTGGAGTAACTAATGAAAGAGTTGACAAAACTACTGATTTTGGTTTGGGAATCAACTCTTTGCCGAACAGCAGCCTCCAAATCGGTTTCAACTACAAATTCTAAGAATTCGGTTAAACGATTATAAAAAGTTGCAGTGCCATGCACTGCAACTTTTTTTTTGCCCTTTGGTGCCGGAAACGGAAAAAAATCGTAACTTTGCACAGCAATTATAACAATGGAAAAAATGAAAAAAATCATTATACTGGCAGTACTGGCTTCTGTCGTACTGAAATCGGCCACGGCACAGATTGTGTCCGATTCCGTCTTTTCACAGTCCATAAAGACTGTTATCTTGCAGAAAAAAGGAGTGGAACTGTCCGTGCCCGTCATCAGACTGGGTTCTTCCGAAAAACTGTTTCTGAGTTTCGACGAACTTTCGGACAACGGTACTTATTTTTCTTACCGCATACAGCATTGCACCAGAGACTGGCAGATTTCAGACCTTTCGCCTTCGGAATTCATCGACGGATTCGAAACGTCGTCGGTGGGGAACAGCCAGTTTTCCTTTACAACCAAGCAGTCATACGTAAATTATTGGGAGACGATTCCCAACGACATGAGCCGGATTACGGCTTCGGGCAATTATATTCTCACCGTTTTTCCTGACAGCAACCCCGACAGCGTCATTTTCACGAAAAGGTTCATGGTTTATGAATCGGCATCCAACATACGCACCGAAGTCGGGCAGGTTGTAGGGGCGGAGGGCAGACGCCAAAACCAGAACGTATCGGTGTGGGTTACGGCACCGAAAGGCCAATATTTCAACAATCCGCAGATGTATCTGCACCTGTACGTGCAGCAGAACGGGAGGAGGGATTTGCTGCGTCAGCTGCCCGTTTACGGCATCAGCGGCAACGAGATTGCCTACAAGTGGAAGGATGAGAATGTGTTCCCGGGTGGCAACGAATTCCGCTACTTCGACGTGAGCAACATAAATTTCCCAATGTACACAACCGAAAGGGTGGAAACTTTCGGAGGCGAGAATTTCGCCTACCTCAAGCCGGAACAGGACCGTTCGGGGAAAAACTACATATACGAGGACGGTCTCAACGGGCAGTTCAGAATTTCGGCCGCAAATAAAGTCAATATGGATACCGAAGCAGATTATGTATGGGTGAATTTCGTACTGCCGATGTCGTCTCCGCGCATGGACGGAAGTTTTCACATTGCAGGCAATTTCACAAATTGGAGTTTGGGCGAAGAAACCCGGCTCGAGTGGAATCCGAAGCTGAAATGCTATACGGCCCGTATTTACGTCAAACAGGGGTATTATTCGTATCAGATAATCTTTGTACCTTGGGGAGAACGTGAAGGCCTTACTTCGGTGCTGGAAGGCGACTTTCTCGAAGCACGCAACGACTATTACGTGTTCCTTTACCAGCATTATCCGTCAGACAGATACGACAGGCTCATAGGTTTTTCGAATGTGGAATCGTGGCAGTAGTGCCTGCCGCACTTTATTTCTGTATGTCCGTTTCCTTGGGAGGTCTGTTGTCCGGATTGCTTTTCGGGTCATCTTCCGAATCATAAACGTGATGAAGGCGTGTTCCGCAGAATTTGCAGTAACTGGAAGTGGGGTCGTTGGTCGTGGCACCGCACCGTGCGCATTTTTTCCGTCGGCGGTTGGAGCGTGACTCGTTTTTTTGCTGTGCTGCATTTACTATCTCGCCGCCGATTATTCCTGTAGGAACGGCAATTATGGAGTAACCGAGTATCATTACAATGCCGGCAATTACCTGACCGATGTCGGTTGTTGGCGTTATGTCCCCGTAACCTACCGTGGTTATGGTGACTATGGCCCAGTATATGCCTTTGGGAATGCTTGATATGTTGGGGTTGGCGGAACCTTCCACCGAATACATGAAGGATCCCAATATTATGGCTACCATGAATACGAACATCATGAAAATCAGTATCTTCCGGAAACTTCTTTTGAGTACTTCAAGCATCGCATAGGCTTCGCTCATGAACTGCCTCATGTTCAGTATGCGGAAAATACGCAGTACACGCAGAATGCGGATTGTGGCAAGCGATTGCAGACCCGGAAACAGAATGGCAAGGTAGAATGGAAATATCGAAAGGGCATCGACAATGCCGAAAAATGAAATGATGTATTTCACGGGGTGTTTGGAACAGTAGATGCGCAGTATGTATTCTATGGAAAAAGATATTGTGAGAACGTATTCGAGGATGATGAGCGGTATGTGCAGCACGTCGTTTATCCTCGTCATGCTGTCGAGGATGGGGATGAAAACGCTTATGCCTATCGCGTAGAGAAGGTATATGTCAAACTTCTTTCCTGCAGGGGTGTCGGAATAGAAGATTATGCGGTTTAGCTCCTCTTTCTGAGGCAGTTTGATGTTCACAATCCTCAAGACGTATTTGAGGAATCTTTCCACGAATATATCCAGACTCTTGCGACTGAAGATGTTTCTCTTCCTTTTCGCACGAGCAGGGGCATCGCTGGTATCCGACGGCTGATTTCCGGGTGTTTGGGGCAATTCTTCTGACATGTTTGTTTATTTTTCGTTTTTCAGATAATAGAGCGTCGATGAATGTCGGTTAATAAAGGTTTCCTGTGCAATGCGCCGGATGTCGGCCGAAGTGACGTGGGAATATTTTTCCGTTTCGAGATTCATGCAGTTCGCATCGCCGATGTTTTCGAAATAGGCCAGATTCATGGCTCTGTCCATTATTTTGTATTGGGAGTAAAGCAGTGTGGTTTCGACATTGTTCTTGACTTTCTGGAGTTCGGTGTTACCGATGCTTTCGTTTTGGAGAATTTCAATCTGGCGAAGAATGCCGCGTTCGGCTGTTTCAATGTCAACCCCGTCGTTCAGGTAGCCTGAAAAGACAAACAGACCTTCGTCTATGTCGCCGGTGATGTAGGCATCGATTTTGCTGAAAAGACGTTCCTTTTTGACAAGTTCGTTGTACAGACGTGATGATTTGCCGTTGGAGAGAATGTCCGAAATCAGGTCGAAGGTGTAATAGTCGGGACATTTGCGGTTGCACATCTTGTATGTTTTTACAATCATGGAGTTGGGAACGTTGCGGTAAACCGTCTGGGTGCGAGCTTCAGTGTGTTCCGGTTCAGCGGGAAGGTCGCGAAGGTTCCCGGTTCCGCGAGGTATGTCTCCGAACCATTTTTCCACCATACGTACGGTCTTGTCATGGTCAATGTTTCCTGCAATGGACAGAATTGCGTTGTCGGGACGGTAAAAGCGGTAGAAGAAATCCCTGACGTCCTGAATGCCGGCGTTCTGTATGTGGGAGATGTCTTTGCCGATGGTGCACCACCGGTACGGGTGTACTTGGTACGACAGTGGCCGGGTGAGCAGCCACAGGTCTCCATAAGGCTGATTCAGATAGCGTTGGCGGAATTCTTCGGTAACGACGTTTTTCTGTACCGTCAGACTTTTTTCCGAAAAGGCAAGTTCGTTCATTCTGTCCGATTCGAGCCAGAGGGCAGTTTCGAGGAACTGCGACGGCAGCGTTATGTGAAAATCGGTGATGTCGTTGTTGGTGAAGGCATTGTTTTCGGCACCGGCATTGTCGGCAATGTTGTCGTAGTTCGGTATGTTTTTGGAACCGCCGAACATCAGGTGCTCGAAAAGGTGTGCGAAACCGGTCTTTTCCGGATTCTCGTCTCTGGCACCCACGTTGTACAGCGTGTTCACGCACACCAGCGGAGTGGTGCGGTCTTGATGTGTGATGAGAGTGAGACCGTTGGAAAGGACAGACTTTTTGAAATTCACCATGATGGAAAGATTTTTATTTACCTATGCAGAAATATTCGAAACCGTTGTTTTTCAGTTCGTTAGGATCGTAAATGTTGCGTCCGTCGAAAATTACCGGCTTCTTCATGCCTTTGAGTATCGTTTCCCAATTGGGCATGCGGAACTCCTTCCATTCGGTGACAACGAGCAGAGCGTCGGCGTGTTGCGTTGCTCCGTACATGTCGCTGCTGTAAGTTATGTTTTCGCCGATACGGCGTTTGCATTCGGATACGGCAATTGGGTCGAAAGCCTGAACCTTGCAGCCTTCGGCGAGGAGTTTCTCAATGACCACGAGGGCAGGGGCTTCACGCATGTCGTCGGTTTCGGGCTTGAACGAAAGTCCCCAAATGGCAATGGTCTTGCCTTTGAGTTCGCCGCCGTAGTATTTGCGGAGTTTTTCTACCAGAACGGCTTTCTGATTTTCATTCACGGATTCCACAGCCTCTATAACCTGCATGTCGTAGCCGTTCTCCTTCCCGATGTGGATGAGAGCCTTGACGTCTTTCGGAAAACACGATCCACCGTATCCGCATCCGGGATACAGGAATTTCTGACCAATGCGAGTGTCGCTGCCGATGCCCTTGCGTACCATGTTCACGTCGGCACCGATGAGTTCGCAGAGGTTGGCGATGTCGTTCATGAAACTGATGCGGGTAGCGAGCATTGCATTGGCTGCATATTTGGTCATTTCAGCCGAAGGAACGTCCATGAATATGACACGGAAATTGTTGAGCAGGAACGGTCGGTACAGGCGGGTCATGATATCCTTGGCAAGTTCGGATTCTACGCCGACTACAACGCGGTCGGGACTCATGAAATCCTTTATGGCTGCACCTTCTTTAAGGAATTCTGGATTCGAGGCTATGTCGAAGTCGATTTTTTCGCCGCGCTTGTCCAGTTCGGCCTGTATCGTGGCACGGACTTTCTTTGCGGTGCCTACAGGCACGGTGCTCTTGGTAACTACAAGAACGTGTTTCTTCATGTTCTGACCAATGGTGCGTGCAACGTCAAGAACATATTTTATGTCGGCACTGCCGTCTTCATCGGGGGGAGTTCCCACAGCCGTGAAAACCACTTCCACATCGTCGAGACAGCTACGGAGGTCGGTGGTGAAATGCAGACGTCCGGCTTGAACGTTGCGGGCTATCATGTCGTCAAGACCGGGTTCGTATATCGGAACGATTCCTTTTTTCAGATTTTCGATTTTTTCAGTGTTGATATCGACGCAGGTTACGTCAATTCCCATTTCGGCAAAGCATGTGCCGGTGACCAGCCCTACGTAACCTGTTCCTACAATTGCTATTTTCATGTGTTGTCAGTTTGAATCTTGCATAAAATGTTTATAAACGTATGTCGTGAAAAAAAATTGTTTCATGTGTGCTTTTTTTATCCGCAAATTTCAATGTCAAATCTCGTGAGCAGACCTTGAAGACCGGAAATGCTGAATTTTGCCCGTTTCATGTTATTGTTTTCCGGAAAGATGCAGTAGTTTCGGGCAGTTGAGAAATCGCAATGCGAAAGGTTGCAATTGTGGAATGACGCACGTTGCAGGTCGCTTTCCGAAAAGTCCGAGTCTCTCAGGTCGGTTCCTTCGAATAGGACTTCCCTCATGCTGCAGTTGCGGAATAAGGTGCGTGGAATTTCCGTTTTTGTGAAATTGGAATAGTCGAGCACACAGTTTCTGAATTCGAACGACATCATGAATTTGTTGCAGCGGCTGAAATCGACACCAAGCATTTTGCAGGTATCGAAAAGTGTTTCCTGAATCGAGGTGCCGTTGGTCTTGCAGTTCGAGAAGTTGCAGCTGTGGAATTCGCATTGCAGGAATTTGCAGTCCGAAATGTCTTCGAACGTGCATCTGTTGAACACGCAAAGTTCGAAGGTGTTGTCCTCGGTTTTGCGGAAAGCGGTGTTTTCGAATGTTTCAGACAGTGCCATCGGGGTCGTCGTTAGAGTTTTTGGAGAATACGCACCCGCAGTAGTTCTGCCGGTACAGGGAATGTTCTTGCGAAAGTATGATGCTGCGTTTGTAGCCTTCGCGTTTCTTGAAGTCGTTGGGAAGCCATTTCACGGAATGTTTCCCGGCAAGGCATTCTCCGATTTCGTTGAGTTTCTGTGCGTTTTTCAGCGGGCTTATGCTCAGGGTGGACGCGAAAAAATCTGAACCGAGTTCTTTCGCCGTCCGTGCAGTGCTTTCCAGACGCAGGCGATAGCATTCGAAACAGCGTTCACCGCCTTCGGGACAGTGTTCAAGACCTTTCACTGCTCCGAAAAAATCGGAGCTGTCGTAGTCGCAGTCTGCTACGGAGACCGGATTCGTGAACCGCATTTCCGAAATAAGGCGAGAAAGTTCCGATTTCCGGTAAAGATATTCTTTTTCGGGGTAGATGTTCGGATTGAAATAATATACCGTGATTCTGAAATATTGGGAAAGATATTCCAGCACATAGCTGCTGCAAGGTGCGCAGCAGGCGTGCAGCAGAAGGGTAGGAGTTATGCCCGCCGCCTGATTCCCGGCAATTATTTTGTCAAGTTTCGCCTGATAGTTGACTTTGTTCATGTGTCTGAGAGTGTGTGTTTCAAGGTTTTCCGCCAGTGTGAAAAACATTGCAAATTTACAATTTTATTTTTTATTTTCCAAAACGAAAACGGATTAATTTTTTTAGTGAAAATAAATTCCTGACAAAAATATTTTGCAGTGTGTGGAAAAAATAGTAACTTTGCAAAAGCAAATTTCAATAAAATTAAATACCAACAGATGAAAAAAGTATCAGAATACATAAAGCTGAACAATGGCAGCTACGAATGGAAATTCAGTTCGGTGGGCGGAGTAACGCGCGTCAATATAGAATCGGGTGAAGATATAGCTCATTTGGGAGAATTGGACCAGAAACTGTGGACGGTGCTCAGCTGTCCCGTGAAAGGCCTTGAGTTTGACGAACATACCTTGCAGTTCATGGATTTCGACGGAGACGGAAAAATCCGTGTAAACGAAGTAGTGGAAACCTCGCAGTGGCTGTGCAAAGTTCTGCGTAATCCCGATGAACTGTTGAAGGGTGCGTGCAGTATTGATTTTTCGGAACTCAATTCCGAAACAGACGAAGGGAAACAGGTAATCTCGCTGGCAAAGGACGTGCTGAGACGTCTCGGCAAGGATTCGGAAAGCATTTCCATCGCCGATATAAGCCAGTACAAGGATATTTTTGAGGAGACATGCCGTTCTTCGCATGAGGCCATTGCAGACGACTATGAATTACCCTACGGAGAAAAGACCGATGACGCAGTGGCCGCAGTCAATGCTCTGAAAGACAAGGTAAATGACTATTTCATGCGTTGCAAGCTCATACGTTTCAACGAAGAATGTTCGGCATCCCTTGACGTGTCGTCAGAAAAGATTGCCGAAATAAGCACCAAGAACCTTTCGCTTTGCAGCAGCGAAATAGCGACATTTCCACTTCTGCACCCGCGAAAAGATTCACTTCTTCCCGTAAACGAAGGAATAAATCCGGCATGGCAAGCCCAGTTCTCAAACCTAAAAGCCACTGTGCTCGACGTTGATTTCGCAGGCAGCGAGTCCATTACCGAAGCCGACTGGCAGAGCGTTCTGGCAAAAATTGACGCATATACGGTATGGAAAACGGAAAAGGACGGCAAGGATGCAGAGAATCTTTCGAACGAACTGGCAGCTTATGCTTCGGCCATAGCTCCGGTAGAGCGTTTCCTCTACCTCAACCGTGATTTCTTCAAGCTTCTCCGCAATTATGTGGTATTCTTCGACTTCTATTCGCGCAACAAAGACGACCAAGCCATATTCCAAGCAGGTACGCTTTACATCGACCAGCGTTGCTGCGAACTTTGCGTGAAAGTCCCCGACATCGCAAAACACGCCGATATGGCCGGACTCAGCGGAATGTACCTGATTTACTGCAACTGCACCTCGAAGGTGAAGGGCGAAAAGATGGACATAGTGGCAGTGCTCACCGATGGTGATGTCGACAGTCTCTGCGTAGGCAAAAATGCCGTTTTCTACGACCGCAACGGCTTGGATTGGGATGCCGTGGTCACGAAGATTATCGATAACCCGATAAGCATACGTCAGGCATTCTGGAGCCCCTACAAGAAATTCTGGAACTGGTGTACCGAAAAACTCAACAAATCTGCAGCTGAAAAAGAATCCAAATCCTTCGAAAACCTTACTTCAAAGGCAGATTCAACCCTCACCGACATCAAGGAAGAAACTCCCGAAGGTGCTGAGAAGAAGAAGGCCGAGCCGAAAGCTGCTTTCGACATAGCCAAGTTCGCCGGTATTTTTGCTGCCATAGGCATGGCTATCGGATATCTTACGAGCGCCTTGGCCGGAATTACCACTTCCATCTCTGACAAGCCTTTCAATGCAGTCATTTTCATAGTGGTGATAATGCTGGTTATTTCCGGACCTTCGATGCTCATAGCATGGCTCAAGCTGCGCAAGCGCAACCTTGGACCTATACTCAATGCCAACGGTTGGGCAATAAATGCCAAAGTACTCGTAAACGTGCGTTTCGGTGCCACACTCACCAGTCTGGCTTCGTATCCGAAAATGGTCTTCGACGACCCGTTTGCAGAAAAGAAAACTCCGAAATGGAAAAAATGGCTCATCGGAATCCTGTCAGCATTCGTAGTGCTTTTCGGAATCCTGTTTTTTACCAATTCACTGAAATGCATAGGATTGCCTTTCGGTAAACAGGACAAAGCTGCCGTTGAAAAAGTGGAAGATACGGCAAAATGCGATGCCCCGGCTGCAGCAGAACCGGCATCGGAGACTCCGGCAGAGGCTCCTGCAGAATGATTTTTTTATGCAAGACACACTAAAAAGTCCGCTGGCCCACACGCCAACGGACTTTTTTCCGTTCCACGTCGTTCTGCACGAGAACAGTCGGAACGCACTTTTATTCCATTTTATCGGTTCTTAATCTGCGATCAGCCCCGTATCCCCCTCATATCCATATTGGTCGTACCCGTCGCCGGGATCGTAAATGGTCGTTGATTCGTTGTTTTTCACTATTCTGACACTGACATGGACTTGCTGTTCCGGATGATTGTCCGGAGAAATCCTGTTGATGAAAACCTCGAACAGATCGGCATGGTCCATGCGGAGAAAAGCCCAGATGCAGTTGTTTTCGGAACGGGGAATGTATCCGAGTTTCATGTCGTCCTTGTAAAGTGCTATGGCATGATGGTCATAGTGGTTGTTGGGTTCGAGAACCATTGTGAGTTCGTCGCCGATTTTGAGTTTGTCGAAACACCGTACTCCATCGTAGTGAGCGAAACCTGCGATATGGGTGTTTAAGAATTCAATGCTTTTAATCTGTATCTTTTTCTGTATCATGACTTTAAGTGTTTTTATCGGTTGTTTTTCCTTTGTTTTGACAATGCAAAATTACAACACAGATATGTCAAAACTTGTCATATTCGAAAAAAAGTTGTAATTTTGCATTGTTTTTTTCGATGTTATATGGCAACAAATAATCTTAGACGCTACATCTGGCTGATAGACGTGGTTTATTCGGCAGGCAGGAATGGAATTTCCTTCGAAGATATTGCAAGGAAGTGGGAACATAGTTCGCTTTTCGAAGACGATGAGTATAACAAGCGTACTTTTCACCGTCACAGGGAAGAAATACTGGAGATTTTTGATTTGGAAATAAAGTGCAACCGCAGCACAGCGAATTATTATTTCGACGAAAATGACGACATTTCGAATCCGTCGATTTCCCGCACGTGGCTCCTTGAATCGCTTTCGGTGAACAATATCGTTACCGAGTCGTCGGCATTGCACGACAGGATACTTCTGGAAAAGATACCTTCTGTGCAGAATTGTCTCGCTCCACTGCTCCAAGCAATGAAGAATTCGCAGAAATGCAACTTTACATACCGCCCGTTTTGGCTTGATTTTGATTTGGAATATGTTGATTTTGAGGTGTATACACTAAAGATGTTCCATCGGAGATGGTATGTGCTGGGAAAAAGGGAGGGTAAACCGCTCAAAACCTATGCCCTTGACCGTATGAGCAATGTGAGTCTGGTGCCCGGAACGACTTATTCGATACCGGAGACTTTCGATGCAGAACATTATTACAAAGACGTTTTCGGCGTTTATTACGATGCAGGGACTCAAGCCGAGAACATAAAACTGAAGGTTGACGCCAGCCGGGCAAAATATTTGCGCTCGCTGCCTTTGCACCATTCGCAAAAAGAGATTGAATCCAACGAAAATTACAGTGTCTTTACGATGAAACTGGTAATTACCCGCGAGTTTTTCAGCGAACTGCTGTCGTATGGTGCCGACGTTGAAGTGCTTGAACCGAAGGCATTCAGAGCGGAACTGAAAAGCATGCTCCGTGATATGCTGAAGAAATATTGAAGGTTACTCGTTTTCGCCCGAAAGACCTTTTTCGAGAGCCTGACGGAGTTCGGTGTTGGATATGTCGTACTGTATTTCGCCGCCTTCGATGAGTGATATTGTACCCGTTTGTTCGGAAACTACGATTGCGATGGCGTCGGAAAGTTCCGTTACCCCAATGGCCGAGCGGTGACGTAGGCCGAGATTGGCGTTGATGTCGGGATTCGACGATACAGGAAGTATGCATCGTGCCGATACTATCTTGTTGCCGCTGATTATCACTGCACCGTCGTGAAGTGGCGTGTTTTTGAAAAATATGGTTTCGAGCAGGCCTGCGGATATGACGGAGTTTATCTTTTCCCCAGTCTCTATGATTTCGCCGAGGTCGCTACCGCGGCTGAAGACAATCAAAGCACCGGTCTTGCTTTGGGACATGTGTGAACACGCCTGAACGATGGGGGTGAGTATTGACGTGGTTTTCTTGCGTTCGTGGAAACGCTTGAAAAGCTGTACTTTGTTGCGGTCGTTGAAAATCTTGTCGCCCAAAATAAGCAGGAACCTGCGTATTTCAGGTTGGAAAACAATTATCAGCGCCAGCACTCCCACGCTTATCACTTTCTCCAGAATTTCCGACAGAAGCCGCAGGTTGAGCAGGTCTACCAGTTTCCATACAAGGTAAATGGACACTATGCCGATGAAAATCTTCATGACGCTGGTGCCTTTTATCAGCTTGAAAATGAAATACATGATTGTTGCAACAAGCACGATGTCAATTATGTCGACTATGGTGAAGGGTAACAGTCCGTTTAATAGAAGAAATGTCATAACTTATTGTATGTTAGTGTTTAATGTTTGCTGTTCATGGAATTGCGTTTTGCAAAGTTAAGCAAAAAATCCAAAATAACCAAATGCTTATAGTTGCGGGGTCTGCTGTTTTTCCAGCAAGGACACGAGTTTCACGCATTCTGCGGCTTCGGCAACGTCGTGTACGCGGAGTATCTTTGCTCCGTGAAGGAGTGCGAAGGTGTTCAGTACTGAAGTTCCGTTCAGGGCTGTTTCAGGAGTCTTTTCCAAGACTTTGTAAATCATCGATTTGCGAGAAATTCCGACCATCAGAGGTTCCCTGAAGATTGAAAAAGCGTCAAGATTTCGCATGAGTTCGTAGTTCTGTTCAAGAGTCTTTGCAAAACCGAATCCGGGGTCGATGATGACGTCCTTTGCTCCAAGCATGTACAGCTTTTCAAGTTGCGAGGAAAGGAATCTTACGACTTCGTGAGTAACGTTGCCGTAAACGGTATGCTGCTGCATGTCCGACGGCAGGGCACGGTTGTGGGTGAGCACGTATGGTATCTGCAGGTCGGCCACAGTCTGGAACATGTATTCGTCGAACAGCCCGCCCGAGATGTCGTTGATGATGTCGGCACCGCAGTCTGCCGCCACTTTTGCAGGTCCGGAAAAGCAGGTGTCGGCAGAGATGATGCTTTCGGGAAAATGTTTGCGGACAAGGTTTACTGCCTGCCGGATTTTTTCGGATTCCTGTTCCGGAGGTAGCAGTTTGGCTCCGGGGCGGGTGGATACGGCTCCGATGTCCACAATGTCGGCGCCTTGCGAGATGATTTCGTCCGCACGTTCAAGAATATTCTTTTCCGAAATATAGCGTCCGCCATCGAAAAACGAGTCTTCCGTGCAGTTCAGAATACCCATGATAAGTGGATGTTCGGGTGTGTACAGCTTTTTTTTTAGTACCATGACTTGTTTCTTTTTAAAAAAAAACGTATCTTTGCAGTTCGTTTTTAAGAAAAAATAATGACTTAATCCGTTGATTTTTAGCAATTTGTTTGAGTGAAAAACGCTTTTTTGCCATAAATTGCCCGACCGGCGGATTCCAACTGCAAAAATACGGATAAAATACAAAATACGCAACAGAAAAATGTCGAAAACTGAAGAACAATATAAAAGAGAGCTTGCGAAGTGCCGTAAGATGTTCGAAATGAAAGCAAAGGACTACGGTACGTCGTGGCGTATATTGCGGCTGTCCTCTCTTACCGACCAGATTTACATCAAAGCCAACCGCATACGCAGCGTGCAGATAGCCGGAGAGTCCAAAGTCGATGAGAATTTCGATTCATGTTTCGAAGCCATGGTCAACTATTCCGTAATCGCTCTGATACAGTGCGAACTGGGTATCGACGGAGAGCAGGAGCTACCGCTCGAAAGAGCCATGGAACTCTACGACCGTCATTCGACTGCCGCCATGAGACTTATGCTCGACAAAAATCACGACTACGGCGAGGCATGGCGTGAAATGCGTATCGGCTCCATGGTGGACATCATTCTCATGAAAATAAAGCGTATAAAGCAAATTGAAGACAATCAGGGACATACGCTCGTCTCGGAAGGCGTCGAAGGCAATTACAGCGATATACTGAACTATGCCATGTTCTGCCTGATTCTGATGCACGAAAATGATTGATTACAAACTACTTGGATATGAAAAGAATATTTTTCGTGGCACTTGCACTTGCGTTTCTGGCATCAGGCTGCGACTATGCCAAGAAATGGTACGATAAGGTGGAGTCTTCTGGTGAACAGAAAATAACAGAGGTGGTGAATGTCGTTGCTTCGGATGAAAATTCAGATGCGACCGACCAGAAAATTCTTGGAAAATGGGCTATTGAAGAACGGACTCCGAAGAACAGCAGGCATCACCATGGGTCAATTATTCAGGACGATATCGATCAGGCGAAGACCCTGACTTTCAAGACTCACGGTCGTTGCTCCATAGGTGCGGAAACCATATCTTCGCACTGGGAATACAATTCCGACAAAACCCAAATTCTGTTTTCAAGTTCTTTGGCAGGAGAAGTGATCATGACTGTCTGTGAGTTGAACGACAGTGTTTTGGTCATTAAAAACGGGAATGTCTCTTATAAATACACAAAATGGTAAAACACATAAAACAGAATAACATGAAACCCGAAAACAAAGAAAAATTATTAAGGACAATGGATTGTATCTGCCGTTGGGCAGTGGGACTCGTTTTTCTCTTCTCAAGTTTTGTAAAGGGCGTGGACCCGATGGGTACCGCCTACAAAATACAGGAATACATGACGGCATGGAGCATAGGAAGTTTGTCTTTCGAATGGGCAGTGCCTTTCGCCACATTTCTTTCGGTGGTACTCGTTACACTTGAGTTCCTGATAGGCATCATGCTCATCACCAACTCGTTCCGGAAACTCACGGCGTGGATGCTACTCCTCATGATGGCTTTCTTTACCGTAACGACTCTTATCGATGCCATTACGAACAAGGTTACCGACTGCGGTTGTTTCGGCGATGCCGTGAAACTTACAAACTGGCAGACTTTCTGGAAAAACATAGCACTCCTTGTGCCGACGCTTTTTATTTTCCATTGCAGAAAAATGCCCAAGAAAAAACGCACTTTCGAACGCGACGTTACCATAATGTTTTTCTCGGTAGTGGTAATGGTAGTGTTTGCCATTTACAACATCAACAACGAACCCGTAATAGATTTCCGCCCATGGAAAGTCGGCAACCAGATGATTCCCAACAGTGATGCCGAAATGCAGAGCTTCGTGGTTTACAGAAACGTGAAAAGCGGCGACACCATCGAGTTCGAAGCCAAGTATCTGGTTGATTCCATGAACAGCAACCAGAATTGGGACAGTGAATGGGAATGGATTGACAGCCGTGTCATCGACCCGCGTGAGGTTGCTGCCCCGGGATTCTCGATAATGGATATGTTCGGCGACGACAAGACTTTTGAAATCATCGGTCATGGTGACCCAATCATAATAGTTACGAGCCACGACATACTCGATATCAATGAAAAAGGCTGGCAGGCAATACAGCGTGTCAAATCGCTCGGCGAGGAACATGCCGTACCTGTAGTGCTCCTTACGGCTTCGCTTCCCGAACAAGTCGACAGCCTGCTTTGGGAAAACCATCTCGAAACTTGGGAATATTTCTTCTCCGACGACAAGGCCATCGAAACCATTATGCGTTCCAACCCGGGTTTCCTCCTCATGCAGGAAGGCGTGGTTAAGGGCAAATTTCACTATCGCAACTATAGGGAGCTTCAGAATTTGGATTTTGAACAGCTGTAAATCAGTATTTATGAAGAAAAACGGTTTTGTCTTATCACTTCTTCCAGTATTGTTGCTGTTTGCGTGCAACAGTGCCCGGACATCTTCAGCCGAAGAAATTACTCAGGATTCCTCTTCGGTAGCCGAAGTAATCAGTCCCGAATCCAAATTCGTCGAAACCCAGTTCTACAGCAGTACCATGGGACAGACGCGCACCATTGCTGTATATATCCCCGCAAACTATTCTGAATCAAATATATATAAGGTAATTTACACGGAAGACGGTCTGGTGTTCGCCACAGGAAATTACAAGGAACTCCTTGATTCTCTGATAGCCGGAAGTGTGATACAACCCGTAATCGTGGCCTGTTCTTACGAAAACAAAGACAGAATACCGGGTACAGGCTATGCCTACCGCAATGCGGAATATGTTGAGGATATAGCCAAGTCTTCACCAGTATTGCAGCAGATTTTCGACAGCCACATGAATTATTTCCTGCACGAGTTTATCCCTTACATAGAAAGCAATTATTCGGTGTCGAAAAAGCGTGATGACCGTATTTATTACGGAACTTCGAACAGTGCGGATTTCGGACTCACGCTCAGCTTCCGCAGGCAGGATCTTTTTGCCGAATACTGGTGCTTTTCGCCCGTTTATTCGGTTCTCTGGGACTATGCACCTCTGTCCCAAAGCACCGGTTATTTCATAAACTGGGGCACCGGCGAGCAAAAAGGCGACCGTCTGGTGTATTTCCACAATCTGACTGACTTTCTGAAAAAAAGTGGCGGAAATGTGAGACAGTGGACATTCAACGGCGGACACGACCGTCCGAAATGGAGGGAAGAATTCTCCAAACTTGCACAGGAAAGACTCTCCCTGATTGCGGAATGACAAAATCGGCACAGATACGGAAACACAGCGCTGTCGGCCGTAATTCCGTAAACGGTGAATGTCTGTCTGATGCGGAAAATATTTCAAATACAATCAACAATGGCAAAGCCCCGCACATTCATACTCATAAAAGGCAAGCCCAAGGCACTTCAGGTAGAAACAGTTTTCTTGGGAGAAAACGGCGTGTATAATGTGAAATTCAAGTCTTCGCACACGGTTTTCCACTACCGTCCGAGCGATGTGGTAATCCTGAACGAAGCCGTATGGCATGACCATACGCAATGCAGGGTGTACATCGACGGAAGGGAAAGGAAGGACGTGGAGGATATCCTCTCGTTCCGGCAGGGTAGCCTTACTCATTGGCGCATAACGTACGGCAATGGCTATGTGCAGGATTACAGGCATGAGGAAATTTGCGTTGTGGAGTCGTGCCTCTCGGATGATGCGGCCAAAAACTCGTTTGACTATCTCAAGCGTGTTGCCAAGATAAATAAACTCGGCGAGAATGAAGAACATGCCGGAATTTTGTCGGAATTTTACGAAAAGATTGATTTTATAGACAGCTCATTGGCAGTGGCACCATATCTGAATCCTTCGAAAAACAAGATACGCAGGACAAAGTCGCCTTTTTTGATATTCCCGTTCGGGTGTAATGCAAGTCAGGAAAAAGCGGTGACAGCGGCATTCGAAAATCAGTTGAGCGTGATACAGGGGCCTCCGGGCACCGGCAAGACTCAGACTATTCTGAACATAATAGCCAATATACTGTTGCAGGGAAAGACCGTCATGGTGGTTTCGAACAATAATTCCGCTACGGCGAATGTTAGGGAAAAGTTGAACAAACATGGCCTTGACTTCATTGTCGCGGCTTTGGGAAACAGGGAAAACAAGGAAGCCTTTGTCGATCAGCAGCCGGATTTACCCGACGGACTTGCAGAATGGAAAACGTATGCGAACGACAGAGCAGGGAAGAAGAACCGTATATCGGTTGTGCAGACCGGACTCCGAAGGATTTTCGCACTTCAGGAAGAACTGGCACTTTGCAAGCAGGAAATCAAGGACGTCGAACTCGAATGGACTCATTTCCAGAAAGACAACGGCATTGCAGGAAATGCCTGTGGGACGAAGTCTGGTGTGCGATCGAAAAAAATACTTTCATACTGGTTGAGGTATCAGAAGTATGCGGAACACAATGTCTCGGCTGCAGAAAATCCCTTCGAAAAAATTGGAAAGTACATGCGGCTTTGGTGGATGAACTTTTACTGCAAGCATGTCATGAAAATGGAATCCGGATTCGATGCACGCGATGCTCAGCCGTTCATCGCTGAATTGCAGTCACTGTATTATGTCGCCAGAATAAAGGAACTCGGTGCCCGAATCAGTACCATTGAATCAGAGTTGTCCTCATCGGATGCGAAGTCGCTGAACGGCGAACTAGTCTCCCTGTCGATGGAACTTCTCAAGGGTGCTCTTTACGACAAGTACCATGAAACTGACAGGACAATCTTTGCAGATGCAAGGGATTTGAGAATGAAATCGCATGACGTGCTCGGTCAGTATCCGGTGGTACTCAGTACCACTTTTTCGGCAAAGTCAAGTCTGTCCGAAACGGTAGTTTATGATTTTCTTGTAATGGACGAGGCTTCGCAGGTTTCGGTGGAAACAGGTGCTTTGGCACTTTCTTGTGCAAAGAATGCAGTAATCGTCGGAGATTCGCTGCAGTTGCCGAATGTAGTCGTGCCAGAGGATAAGATGAAATTGGATGCCATATTCAGTGAATACCGGCTCCCGCAGGGGTACAATTCCTCAAATTACAGTTTCCTGCAGTCGGTGTGTGCGGTCATGCCTGACATTAAGCAGACTCTTTTGCGGGAGCATTACAGGTGTCATCCGAAGATTATAAATTTCTGTAACCGTAAGTTTTATGGAGGAAATCTGATCATTATGACGGAGGATAGGGGTGAAGACAATGTGATGTCCGCCGTCAAGACTGTTCAGGGAAAACATTGCAGGGGACATTACAACCAGCGGGAAATTGATGTCGTACTGCAGGAAGTGTTGCCGTACATTCCCGATAGATCCGAAGCCGGCATTATAACTCCGTATAACTCGCAGGTCGATGCATTCAATGACCAGATTCCCGACATCGAAGCCGCTACCGTCCACAAGTATCAGGGAAGGGAGAAGGATACGATAGTCATGAGTGCCGTAGATGACCAGATTACTGAGTTCAGCGATGATTCGAACCTGCTCAACGTGGCGATATCACGTGCAAAAAAACACTTCTGCATAGTCCTTTCCGGAAACGAGCAGAAACACCAAGGCAACATCTGCGAGCTTGTCGATTACATAAATTACAACAATTTCTCTGTAACAGACAGTAAGATCAGCTCGATATTCGACTACCTGTACAGCCATTACACCGAACGGAGAATCTCCTTTTTGGCAGGCAGCAGGCGGGTGTCGGAGTATGATTCCGAAAACCTTACATACAAGCTTCTCACCGACATTGTATCCGAATATCCGGAGTTCGGCCACCTCGGCGTGCTTTGTCATACGCCTTTGAGAAACATATTCAGAGACTGGTCGTTGATGAACGATGATGAAAAACGGTATGTGTCTCATTTCGCAACCCATTTGGATTTTCTGTTGGTTAACCATGTGACCAAAAAACCTGTTCTGGCAATTGAAACAGACGGCTACACCTACCACAATGCCGGAACGGTACAGCATGGCAGGGACATGATGAAGAACCATATTCTGGAACTCTATGGACTGCCGCTGTTGAGACTGTCTACTGCCGGAAGTGGAGAATATGACAGAATAGTACAGACTCTTAAAAAGTTGATTTTACAGTGACGTGTCGCAAATGGTCTTTACAATAAATCATTCTCCTGATTGTGAGCCGCTGCGGATACCAAGACCTTCTTGCTGGAAGGAGTTTAATTAACAAGAAAAAGCCTGCAACTTTGTTGCAGGCTTTTTCTTAACTATCGGTATCAAAGCTCGAAACACTGGCGGAATTCCGGAATTTCTATATCTTTGAATTTGTTTTTCTTCAGTGTCTCGCGGAAATTCTGCTGAGTTTCGGCCTCTCCGTGTACGAGGAATATCTTCTTTAATTTCTTTTTGTCCTGACAGCTTATGTATCGGATCATTTCTTCGTAATCACCGTGGGCGGAATAAGAGTCGATTCTGCGTAAAGACGCACGTACGGTGTACTGGTGTCCGAAAATCGAGACGTGCTTGTCTCCGCGCATTATTTTGGCTCCGAGTGTCGTCGGCGCACAGTAGCCCACGCATAGAATGGTCGTCTTCGGATTGTCAATGTTGTTGGCCAGATGGTGTTTTACACGTCCTGCTTCCATCATGCCCGATGCCGAAATTATGATACATGTCTTGTTACGGCCGTTGAGTGCTTTGGAGGCTTCAACCGACTGAATGTACTGCAGTCTGTCGAACCCGAACGGGTCTGAGTCTTTTTTCATGCTTTCAATAATGCTGTCGTTGAAACATTCGGTGTGCAGACGCATGATGTTGGTTGCAGAAACGCTCAAAGGACTGTCCACAAACACGTCGATGTCGGGAAGGAGACCTTTGGTTTTAAGCGTGTTGAGCGCATATATGATTTCCTGTGCACGGCCAATGGCGAACGACGGAATTATGAGTTTCCCTTTGCGTTTCGTGCAGGCATCGAGGACGGCCATGAGCAGTTCGTTTTCGGCGTTGTCAACCGTGGAGTGTTTGCGGTCGCCGTATGTCGATTCCATTATCAGGTAATCTGCTTGCGGAAAATCTTCGGGGTCTTTCAGAATTTTGGTGTCGTAGCGTCCAATGTCGCCGGTGAAGCAGATGCGGTGTTTTTTTCGGCCTTCTTTTACTTCCATGTATATGGCGGAACTTCCCAAAATATGGCCTGTGTCGAAAAATTCCACGGTTACCTCGCCTTCAATGTTGAATTTCTTGTGGTATGGCACGCTTATGAAACACTGCATGCAGGCCTGTGCATCGGCAAGGGTGAACAGCGGTTCCACCTCGTCTTTCCCCTGTTCACGCATTTTTTTGTTGAAAGTATGTGTGTCTGCCTCTTGTATGCGTCCTGCGTCGGCAAGCATTATTGAACAAAGGTCGCGGGTGGCGGGTGTGCAAAGCACAGTGCCGTTGAATCCGAGTTTGTGAATGTATGGTATCAGACCCGAGTGGTCGATGTGTGCGTGCGAAAGCAGTATGTAGTCTATTTCGCACGGGTCAAACCCCAAATCACGGTTCATGCCGTCGGTTTCAAGACCCTTACCTTGGTACATTCCGCAGTCAAGCAGAATCCTGAGTCCGCTTTTGGTTGTGATGAGGTGTTTGCTTCCGGTAACTTCGCGGGCGGCGCCCATAAATTTTATTTCCATGAATTTGTTGTTTTTGAATTTTTATTTGGTTATTTCTATCAGCGATTCGGCGGCCTGATAACCGCTTATCCTGTTTTCCAAGATGTCTTTTTTGAAACGTTCTATGTTGCTTGTCACCAATGGGTTGTTGTAGAAGCCGTCGCGGAGCAGGCTGTCGATGGTCTCGTAAAGTATGCGTATGTTCTGTTCCTGACGCTTTCTGTAAAAATATCCGTTGGCTTTTGTGAAAGCTACGTATTCCATCACGTTGTTCCAGAGGTCTTCAATTCCAAGGTTGGTGCAGGCGGAGCAGAGTTGCACCTTGACTGTCCAGCCCGATTCCGGAGCAGGGAAGAGGTGAAGTGCATTGCGGTACTGTGTCGCTGCAAGTTCCGACTTCACAGGGTCAATGTCGGTCTTGTTGATGGCAATCATGTCGGCCATTTCCATGATGCCGCGCTTTATACCCTGCAGTTCGTCACCGGTGTTGGCGAGTTGCAGAAGCAGAAAGAAATCGACCATGGAGTGTGCCACTACTTCGGATTGACCAACGCCTACCGTTTCCACTATGACGACATCGAAACTGGCTGCTTCGCACAGCGTTATTATTTCGCGTGTCTTTCTGGCTACACCGCCCAGCGACCCTGCACTCGGCGATGGCCTGATAAAGGCATTCGCGTCGGTCGAAAGGCGTTCCATTCGGGTCTTGTCTCCGAGAATGCTGCCTCCGGAACGTTCGCTGCTGGGGTCGATGGCCAGAACTGCAACCTTGTGGTTGTGGGCAGTAAGCATTGTCCCGAGTGCTTCTATGGTAGTACTCTTTCCGGCGCCCGGAACACCGGTAATGCCTAAGCGTACCGATTTGCCAGAATACGGCAGGCAACGCTCCAGTACTTGCTGTGCTTTGGCCTGATGTGCCGGTAATGTGCTCTCTATGAGTGTGATGGCTCGGCTCAGAATGGTGCGGTTCGAGTCCAGAATCCCGGCAACGAGTTCTTCCACGCTTGGCTCGGCCTTTTTGCGGGCGCGTATGTTGTTCAGATAGGCACTGTTCACCATTTCCGGCTGTTGTATGCCTTTCTGCACATTAAGTGCCGACTCGTAGTCGAAGTTGCTGTGTAAGTGCTTGTCTTCCAAAGTGATGCCTTTTTGTTACTTTATTCCGGTATGTCCGAATCCCTGTTCTCCGCGTTCTGTTTCGGATAGCGATTCGCACAATGTCCATTCAACTTTCTCGTGTTTCGCCACAACCATCTGTGCTATGCGTTCCCCGTCGGCTATTTCAAAGTCTTCGCATGAAAAATTCACGAGTAGCACGCATATTTCCCCGCGGTAGTCTGCATCAATCGTACCGGGCGAATTGAGCACGGTAATTCCTTTTTTCAGTGCCAGACCGCTCCGAGGACGTATCTGTGCTTCAAAGCCTTCCGGTATCTCTATGAACAGACCTGTCTTTATCAGCCGCCGTTCCATGGGTTTCAGCACGATGTTGCCGTCGGGCAAAAAAGCCCGCAGATCCATGCCGGCAGCAAGCGGCGTGCCATATTGCGGCAGAGCGTGGTGCGAAGTGTTTACGATGCGTATGTTCATGTTTCTCACGTTTGTGCAAGCGGGGCTTGTTGTTTCTTCGCCACCGTTAAATTTACTTTCTTTTCAGTACTTCGTCAATCATGCCGTATTCGAGGGCTTCGTTGGCTGTCATCCAGTAGTCGCGGTCTGAGTCTGCCCATATTTTTTCAAAAGTCTGTCCCGAATGGTTGGCTATGATTTCGTAAAGTTCGTGTTTGAGCTTGCCTATTTCGCGGGCAGTGATTTCAATGTCGCTGGCTTGTCCTTCGGCTCCTCCCATCGGCTGGTGTATGAGCACGCGTGAGTGCGGCAGTGCCGTGCGTTTGCCTTTCGTGCCGGCACAGAGCAGCACGGAAGCCATCGATGCTGCCAGACCGGTGCATATCGTGGCTACGTCGGGATTGATGTACTGCATGGTGTCGTAGATTCCAAGTCCTGCATATACCGAACCTCCGGGAGAGTTTATGTATATCTGTATGTCTTTTGAACTGTCTACCGATTCCAAAAACAGAAGTTGCGCCTGTATCACGTTCGAAACGGTATCGTCTATCGGTACACCGAGAAAGATGATTCTGTCCATCATCAGGCGTGAGAAAACGTCCATCTGTGCCACGTTGAGCTGCCGTTCCTCAATGATGGTGGGGTTCAGGTAGTTGCGTGTGACTGACGTGTATTTGTCAAAAGCGGTACTGCTTATACCGCGATGCATTGTCGCATATTTGCGGAATTCATCTTGCATAATTCGTGGTTTTTATCGTTTTGTTAAGTTCTTTAATTTTCTTCCAAAAGGTTGGGACGGCGCTGCCGTGTGCGTTCCAGCGATTGTTCATAGCGCCACTGTTCTATTTTCGCGTGGTTTCCGGAAAGTAATATGTCGGGAACTTTCCAGCCACGGAAATCTACCGGCCGTGTGTATACGGGCGGTGATATCATGTTGTTCTGGAACGAGTCGGACAGGGCAGAAGTCTCATCGTTCAGCACGCCGGGAATGAGGCGTGTCACGCTGTCGACAATTACGGCTGCCGCCAGTTCCCCTCCGGTAAGCACATAATCGCCTATCGAAAGTTCGAGTGTTATGAAATGCTCTCTCAGGCGTTCGTCAATGCCTTTGTAGTGACCGCAGAGTATTATGACGTTGTTCAGAAGTGAAAGCTGGTTGCTGCGGCTTTGCGACAGCAGTTCTCCGTCGGGGGCGGTGTATATGGTCTCGTCGTAGGTGCGTTCTTTTTTCAGGTCTTCAATGCAGAGTGCCACAGGTTCTATGCCTATTACCATGCCGGCCCCGCCACCGTAGGCGTAGTCGTCCACGCTTCCATAGTTGTTCTGAGAGTAGTCGTGAAGGTCGTGAAGGTGTATTTCTGCAAGTTCCCTGTTCTGGGCACGTTTGAGTATCGACTCTTGGAAAAAGGAGTCCAGCATGTTCGGAAACAGTGTTATGATGTCGAATCGCATGGCAAACGGTGTTTCAGGTTATCGTACGCGTATTTTCTGACCGAGGCGGAGCACCGAGGTCTCCTTGATTCCGTTGAGACGGCAGAGTTTTTTCACTGTGGTGCGGTTGCGTGATGCGATACGGCTGAGAGTATCGCCGCTGCGTACGGTGTGATATTTGGTGCCGCCGCCGTTGTTATTGTGTGCCACGGCGTTGCCGTTGCGTGCTGCTGTCTTCTTGTGTCGGAAAAAATTCCGGTTCAGATGGATTGTGTCGTTCAGAAGTTTCTGTTCTGTGAAGTCAATGACCATTTCGGGATCCATCGCCGACCCGAGGTAACGCATCTCGTAGTGCAGGTGGCTGCCGTACGAACGCCCTGTATTTCCGCATTCGCCAATGCAATCGCCGGCCTTTACGTCCTGCCCGCTGTGTACGTTGATTCTGGAAAGGTGTGCGTAGTATGTCTCCAGACCGTTGTTGTGGCGTATTACCACGAGATTGCCGTATGAACGGTTGCGTTTTGCCACGCGTACTGTGCCGTCGAAAGTGGAATAGATTTCCTTGCCTGTCGGCATGGCAAGGTCAATGCCGTAGTGCCAGCGACGGCGACGCGGACCGAAATGCGAACTTATGCGGTACGTTTCCGCAGGATTGACGAACTTTTCCCTGCTCGAGTTCATCAGTGGTATCAGAATCGTAGTGTCGGAGTTTGACAGGAAATCGGTCTTGGTGTAGTGTATGGCGTTGGTGTCGAATCCCGCATACAGTATGTCGTCTTCGCTCTCTGCTCCCGAATCGCCTTCTTCATCTTCTTCGTAATCATTGTTGCTCTCTTCGAGAAAACGCCTCTTCAACGGGTGTTCGCTGCGTTTGTACTTTACGCTGTCGGGACGTTGGGTAGAAACGGTGGTGCTTTTGCTTTCGTCTTTCCTGTTGGCAGGCAGTGCCGGTATCCTGAAATCCGACTGGTCGATGTTCAGGTTTTCAGATTCTTCGTCAATGTATATGAGATCGAGTTTTTCTACCTTGAACGACCTCGGCTGTTTCTTCTGTGATGGCGTGTTTTGGGCTTTCGCCTGAAAAGCCGTCAGTATTGCTAATATGGATAAGATTACAAGTCTGTATGATATTCGTTTCATCGTTTCTGTGTGGTGTTTCAGTGTTAAACAAGTGGTGGCCGTTTTTGGACTTCTTCACTGATGAAAAAGATTCAAATTTCAGTTTGCAAAAATACGTTTTTTTGTCGGAATAACCAAATTCCGTGCAATATCTTTTTTTCAACACAGAGATGTTGAAGCCCGTCATGGACGTGAGAAAATCCGTTACATGTACCCCTGCCGATTCTCTTTGTCCCGTTTTTTTACCGCAACTTACGCAAAAAAGCAGGGAAAAAAAATGACGATGTTTTTTCCGTGATGATTTTTTTTCGTATCTTTGCAGAAAATTTCATCTCCGAAAAATAACGTCATCATGGCAGACTTTCTTGAAGAATATACGTTGCTCCGAGAGATAGGCAGGGGCGGTTTCGCCACCGTTTACAAGGTGCGGCACAACCACCTCGGGTATGTGCGTGCCATACGCGTGCTCAACGATACCGTTGAAAACGAAAATTCTCCCGTATATCAAAAATTTTTGAAAGAATGTAAGGTGTTGCTACGTCTCGGCAACGGCAATCACCCCAACATAGTGCACATTTACCAGCCGCGTCTGCTGGCCAACAAGGCACTCGTGGAAATGGACTTCGTGCAGGGCAGCGACATTACGCACTATCTTGCCGACAACGGTAATTTCATTCCGGCCGACGACGTACTCCGTCTCGCCGAGCAGATGAGCGACGCTCTGGCATACTGCCACCACGACATATACCGTTTCTGCATGGATCCCGACTACGACGACCTGCAGAATGACCCCGACGACGGCCGCAGATACATCATCGGCCCGCAGAAGGAGAAGGAACTCGTGGACAAGTACAAGGTAATACACAACGACATACACTCGGGCAACATAATGTGCAAGGACGACGGCAACTACGTTCTTCTCGACTTCGGTCTCGCCATAGAGGGCGACACGGTGGTGAGCTCAAGTCGTCGCCGCAACGGCGCTCCAGAATACAAATCCCCCGAAAAATGGGAAAACGACGACGTGCTTACTGAACGCAACGACATATACAGCTTCGGCGTGGTGCTTTACGAGGCTCTCGCAGGACAGGTGCCGTTTCCGTTCGACAAGACTCTCGGATCCTCTTTCAAGGCCGAGATAAAACTGATGAACGACCATACGAAAACTCCGCCGCCACCAGTTTACGACCTGCGCAAAAGTTATTTTGAAGCTCGTTTTCCGGGACAGACATACTCCAAGGACTATCCCGACTGGCTCGAAGTGGCCGTGATGCGCTGTCTCGAGAAAGACCCGCAGAAACGCTTTGCCGACGGCAAGGAACTCCACGATTTTATATTGCAGCACAAGACACAGACGGTTCCCAAGCCAACTGAAAAGACACCGCCCTCCATAGAACTCAAGCAGTGCCCCAAGTGCGAAAACTGGATTCCGGAAAAGGACCGTTTCTGCCCAATGTGCGGCTGCGATATCGAAAAAGAACCGGAGAATTCTGAACCACTGCCACCTCCACCTGTAACTCCGGTACCACCCAATCCGAAACCAAAAAAGTCTCCGTGGCGGCGGTTGCTGCAAGTTCTCGGCTTAGTCTGTGGTGCGGCGATTGGAAGGTTAGTTGCTGCAGCGATTGGGAGGCCGCTGCTAGTTCTCGGTGCCGTTATCTTGCTCGTTTTGGCTGTAATGATACTAAAAAAATGCAGGGGAAAAATTGTTGGAGAGACTGTCGCTACTGATTATGAAATTATTGAATTGAACGGTGTTTCGTTCAATATGGTGCATGTTCAGGGCGGCACTTTCACCATGGGAGCAACCCCGGAGCAGGGCAGCGATGTGGGCGACAGAGAAAAACCAGCCCACCAAGTAACCCTTTCCGACTTCTGGATAGGCGAGACCGAGGTGACGCAGGAACTGTGGAAAGCCGTTATGGGCAGCAATCTGAGTTACTTCAATGGCAGCAACCTGCCAATGGAAAGAGTAAGCTGGGACGACTGCCAAGAATTCATACGCAAGCTGAACCGACTTACGGGCAAGACTTTCCGTTTGCCCACCGAGGCGGAATGGGAATACGCCGCCCGTGGCGGAAACAGGAGCAAAGGCTACAAATATGCAGGCAGCGATGATATAAACGAAGTTGCGTGGTATGGCGGCAACAGCGGCAGCAAGACTCATCCCGTAAAGACAAAGGATCCCAACGAACTCGGGCTCTACGACATGAGCGGTAGCGTATGGGAATGGTGTCAGGACTGGTACGGAAATTATATAGGCACTGCACAGACCAATCCTAATGGCCCGCAGAGCGGCTCCCACCGCGTGCTTCGCGGTGGCAGTTGGCGCAGCTTTATGGGGGGGAGCAGCCGTGTGTCGAATCGCAACTACTACAACCCTGACAACCGCTACTACGACCGCGGCCTGCGCTTGGTTTTAGTTCACTGAAAACGTTTCCGCGGCGGTTTTCTTTTGCAGACTTTTCTTCAACTGCAGGAAGAAAAGTCGGAAGAAAACAAAAAGGAGGTGTGCCACGAAATGGCATACCATTAAAATATGACAGAAAATGTTATATCTGCGGATTGTGTAGCCAACCGCCTTGAGAAAAAAGCGTCCGGAAAATGCAGAAGGTCGGCGTATGGAAAATTTCACCCTTTGCAGGAAGCAATATAGCAAGTCGGAGTAAGGAGTACATAACCGCCAGTTTCTTGGCAGTCAGCCTGTAACCTTGAAATTTTCAGCAAGACCGAGGTATTTTCAGCTTTTTTGTCACAGCAGCGGATTTCTTTTGCAGACTTTTCTTCAACTGCAGGAAGAAAAGTCGGAATGAAACAAAAAGGAGGTGTGCCACGAAATGGCACGTCCTTAAAATATGACAGAAAATGTCATGTCAGCGGAGATTTCCCTCAAAGTCGGAATGAAACAAAAAGAATCAATACAGAAAATTATTGTACGGATACCGTATTGCGTGTAAGGTCTTTATGTTCCTGTACATCGCATCGCGCAACTCATCAATATTCTGTCTGTTTTTTGCAGAAATAAACAGCGTGTTTTCTCTGCAGCGGGCAAACCACATGCTTTTCAGAGTTTCCAGAGAGTAGTTCTCTTTTGTGATGGGGGTAAGGTCATCGGGATCCTTTTCCACGAAAGTGTATGCGTCGGTTTTGTTGAATACCATGAGAGTGGGTTTGTCGTCGGCACCTATTTCGGCAAGTGTCTTGTTCACTTCGTTTATCTGTTCTTCGTAGTCGGGGTGCGAAATGTCCACCACGTGTATCAGGAAATCGGCTTCGCGTACTTCGTCCAGAGTGGATTTGAATGACTCTACAAGCCCGTGTGGCAGTTTTCTGATGAATCCCACGGTGTCGGTGAGCAGGAATGGCAGGTTTTCAATCACCACCTTGCGCACCGTAGTGTCGAGTGTTGCAAAGAGTTTGTTTTCGGCAAACACGTCCGATTTGCTCAATATGTTCATCAGCGTGGATTTTCCCACATTGGTGTATCCGACGAGGGCCACCCGTACCAGCGATTCGCGGTTTTTGCGTTGCAGGGTTTTCTGTTTGTCTATGGAGTTCAGTTTTTCCTTCAGTTGTGAAATCTTGTCGAGAATGATTCGCCTGTCGGTTTCTATTTGCGTTTCACCGGGACCTCGCATTCCTATGCCGCCTCTCTGTCGTTCAAGGTGTGTCCACATTCGAGTAAGTCGTGGCAGCATGTACTGGTACTGAGCCAGTTCAACCTGCGTGCGTGCGGTGGATGTCCTTGCCCTTTTGGCGAAGATGTCTAAAATGAGTGTGGTGCGGTCCAGAATCCGTACTTTCAACTCTTTTTCCAGATTGCGCAGCTGCGAAGGCGTCAGTTCGTCGTCGAAAAGTACGAAATCTGCCTCCAGAGCGTCAACGGCTTCCTTTATCTCTTCGAGTTTTCCTTTACCTACATACGTCCTCACGTCGGGACGTTCCAGTTTCTGTATGAACACCTTTTCGGAAATGCCTCCAGCAGTTTCCAGCAGAAATGCCAGCTCGTTGAGGTATTCCTGCGTGCGTTCCATAGTCTGATTCTGGGTGCATACGCTCACCAGTATTGCCCTGTCTGGTTTTACGGCTGTCTCTATCATAATTTCGTTTTTGCAAAAAGATCCCAAAGAACGATGCCGGTTGCTATCGAAATGTTCAGTGAATGCTTGGTTCCGAATTGCGGTATTTCTATGCAGCCGTCGCTGAGTTCTATCACGTCGTCGGCCACTCCTTCAACCTCGTTCCCGAATACGACTGCGATTTTATCTTCTTTTCCGGCTTTGAAGTTGTTCAGCATTATGCTGCCTTCGGCCTGTTCCACCGAAAACACCTTGTAACCTTGTTTTTTGAGCTGCCGCACGCAGTCGGAAGTGTTTTCGCAGTATGTCCAGTCAACCGAATCTTCGGCACCGAGAGCCGTTTTGTGAATGTCGCGGTGGGGAGGGGTCGCTGTTATTCCGCAAAGGTAGATGTGTTCTATGCGGAAAGCGTCGGCTGTGCGGAAGACGGACCCCGTGTTGTTCATGCTCCTGACGTTGTCGAGCACGACAGAAATGCAGGTTTTTTCGGCCTTTTTGTATTCCTCAACGCTTATGCGGTTGAGTTCGTCCATGGTGAGTTTCTTCATCGGTTCAGTTGGGTTTAGTTCTTGAATTTAAGCCATTTCCATACTTCCTTGTAGGTGATTTTCTTGCCGTAAAGCAGAATGCCCGTACGGTAAATTTTTGCAGCCACCCATGTGCAGATGATGAATGTGATAAACAGGAGCACAAGTGAAATTATCATTTCCGTAACAGGTACTCCGAATGGAAGTCGCATCATCATGGCAACGGGCGATGTGAAGGGTATTATCGAAAGCCATACTGCCAGACTGCTGCCCGGAGATGACATGATTGTCGGTGACAATATCATTACAAGTATCAGCGGTGCAGTAACCGGCAAAACGAACTGGTTGCTGTCGGTTTCGGAATCGGTCATGGCGCCTATTGCTGCAAAGAGAGTGGCGTATGTGAAATATCCCAACACGAAGAATATCAGGAACATGACGGTTATCGTGCCAAAGTTTATCGACATAAGTCCTTGCAGGAGTTCTGCGGTCTCGCTCTGTTCCGGAATTTCTGTCATCGACTGTGCCGTGGCGGCTTCGCCTTTGCTTGCCACCTGCTGAACCTGTTCCATCTTGGCCTGTTCGAACATGTCAGCGTTGCTTGCCGATATGGCGGTGAGTGCTCCTGCCGAAAGTATTATCCACAACGCAAATTGCGTGAGGCCTATCAGTGCAACGCCTACAACCTTGCCCATCATGAGTTGGAAGGGTTTCAGAGACGAAATCATTACCTCCACTATGCGGTTGGTCTTTTCCTCGCTTACACCGCGCATTACCTGCGAACCGAAAATGAAAATGACCATGTATATGAGCAGACCGAGAAATATCGAGATGATCATCTTTATTTCCACGAAATCGGATTTTCCCGTTTCAATGTCTTTTGCGTGAAGCTTTACCGAAGTGTTGCTCAGTTCATCGTAGGCTTCCTTCGGAATGTTGTACACATCGAGCAGGATGTCGTTTCGGAGCATGTGCTGCATTTGGTTGTCCACGTTGTTTTTGGCCGATGCGTTGGGCATGTCCTTTGCGTAGTACAAGAATGCCTCTGTCGGCACTACACCGGAAAGCGGCTGCTGTATGTAAACAATCGCATCGATGTCGGCATCACCGCCGCGCATTTTCGCAATTTCGTTTTCCAGAGATTCCTTCGTGGTATCCTGACTGTATTCGTAGACCACTTCGTCGTTGCTGGCGAAATGATTGTAAAGTCCGGTTTCATCCACAACCAATATTTTCGATGTCTCGATGGAATTAACGGAAAAGTATATCGGTATGGCGTAGAGCAAAGCTATCAGTATGGGTACGAGCAGGGTAAGTATCCAGAATGATTTTTTGCGTACCCGTGTAAGATATTCTCTCTGTATTACTAAAAATATTTTTTTCATATATGTTACTTCTTGTTAATCAATATGTTGTAAATCAGTTGCTGGTGTTCTTCACTGCCTCTATGAAAATTTCGTTCATGTCGGGCAGAATTTCTTGGAAAGAAACTACGTTTACTTGATTTATAAGTTGCTGTATCAAGTCATTAGGCTTGACGTCTCCCGCAAGTCTGATTTTCAGAAGTGTCTCGTCAGTAATCTCTTTCTCCACTATTTCTATTCCATTACCGAAATTCAGATTGTCGGTATTTCCTGTGCACTGTATCTTGAAAAGGTTTTTCCGGTACGATTTGCGTATGTCGTTTACCTTTCCCGAAAGCACGACTTTCGATTTGTTTATCAGAACGATTTCGTTGCAGAGTTCTTCAACGGAAGCCATGTTGTGTGTCGAGAAAATCACCGTGGCACCGTTGTCTCGGAGTCGCAGTATTTCTTCTTTCAGAATGTTTGCGTTGATGGGGTCGAAGCCGCTGAACGGCTCGTCGAAAATCAGCAGTTTCGGCTCGTGAAGTACGGTTACTATGAACTGAACTTTCTGTTGCATGCCTTTCGACAGCTCTTCAACTTTGCGGTTCCACCAGTCGCTTATCTCAAAGCGTTCGAACCATTCGGTGAGACGCTTGCGGGCATCGTTTTTCGAAATGCCTTTCAGACGGGCAAGATACATGGCTTGTTCACCGACAGCCATTTTCTTGTAAAGGCCGCGTTCTTCGGGCAGGTATCCTATTTGGGATATGTGCCCGCGTGAGAGACGTTCTCCGCAAAAGTAAACGTTTCCTTTGTCGGGGGCGGTTATCTGGTTTATAATACGTATCAGTGTGGTCTTTCCTGCTCCGTTGGGGCCGAGCAGTCCAAGTACCGAACCTTCTGGTACGGCAATGTTTATGTCATCGAGTGCCTTGTGTTTCGAATAAGTCTTTTCTACGTGTTCTGTTACAAGCAAATCCATATTTGTCATGTTTTTTTTCCGTTTGCAAATATACGCTTTTTTTTAGAAACAAAACTTGAGAAACCGAAAAAAAACTCCACCATGCCCATGGTGGAGTTTTTTTTGTCAGCAATACCGAGTGAAAGCCTATCTCAAGAGTATTACAGAACCAATCTGGTCGAATATCTTGTCGGGTTCTGTGCGAGACTGGTATATTACCCTGTATACGTATGATTCCTGATTGCACGGTCTGGAAAGGTCGTTGTTGACGCCTCCGTTCCAGCCTTCGTTAGGATCAAATGTGTGGAATACCATGAGTCCGGCTCGGTTGTATATCGAAAGTTCGAATGTGACAGGTTCTCTCACGCTGATTTTGAATGTGTTGTTGTCCGATTCTTCCGGAGTGAATACCGTAGGAGCGAACAGATTAGTCTTGTACAGCGGTATCGTAATCGAAGTCGTGTCGTGGCAGTTTCCTTCGTTGTATATTACGAGAAGTACTTTTACGGAATCTTCTTCAGGATCGAAAGTATAAACGTATGTGGGAGCGTTGCCTACCGAGTCATTGTAGTCGTTCAGATACCATGTGCGGCCGTTGTTGCCCACACTGTGGTCGGTGAATACGACCTGCAGGTTTTCAAGGTTTGCAGTTTGGCGTGAAGGAATGATGTATGCCTCAAGTCGAGCTTCCATGTTTATGGTAATTGATTTCGTCGTCGTACAGTTGTACCCGTTCAGTCCGGTAGTGGCGGTGTAAACGGTCCGTTCTTTGGGCGTTACGGTAAGATGGAAATCCGTGTCGTGTCCCAAAAGCGTACTGTCGAACGGGTTAGAAGTCCAGTAAATGAAGTCTCCGTTGCTTACAGCGTCAATGTTTATCGGGTAGTTGAAACACGGAACGTAGTCGTGTGAGAGTTGCAGCGTCGGGTGGGCCAATTCATGCAGATTGAGGTATATTACACTGTCGCAGCCATGTATGTCGGAGAAGCGTTTGCTGTAGGTCCCTCCGTTTGGCAGCGGTACACCGTAGAACATATAGTTGGTTCCAACACAGAATGTGTCGTAAATTATGGTTTCGGAAGTGTCCCAGATGGTGAGGTACAGGTTTGTCACGCTGTCCTGACCGAACGAGGAACGCATGTGGTTCTGGAACAATACCGTAGTGTCGGCATATCTGCGGATGGTGTTTTCGTTGAGGTTGAACCCGAACGATACGTAACGTTCGTTGCGGCAGGTAGTGTCGTATATGCTACAGTCTCTTACCTGTACCGTGTGCCATAGTGTGTCAACGCAGCCGATGGCATCGCGTACGACCACGAAATACCTTGTCGTAGAATCGGGCACCACATACAGCGAGTCTCTGTTGTATCCGGTACTCCATAAGTGAGACACGAACGTCGGGTCGGAACCGCGAAGGAATGCCGTGTCACCGAAGCATACCCTGCTTGGAGCAATTATGTGTCCGATGGCAGGTCTTGTGAAAGTGTACCTGTGGGATATGGTATCGGTGCAGGCACCGTCGTTGAGCATGGCTACAAGGGTTACGGTGTATGTACCCGGAGCATCGTATGTGTGAACAGGGTTTTCAAGCCGTGATGTCGTTCCGTCGCCGAAATCCCAATAAAATTCTTCACACAAACCGGTTGCATTGGTGTCGAATGCATCTACCGATATGTAGCTCTGGTTTGTGAATGTCATGGTGTATCTGCAGCTGTCGTTTACCATCGAACCTCTGAATTTGGCGTGAGGGAAGCGTGTTGTTGCCATTGTTGACATGGTGAACTTGCAAGCGGGGTTGTCTACGAACGATACTTCGCAGAAATACATGGTGCTGTCCAGCTGTATCGTTGTTGTCTGAGCCGTAGAAACAATCTGTGTGGTATCGCGTGATGTGTACCAGCGGTAGTTGAATCCCGGAGGCGCAGAAAGTGTGGACACCGTTGCACCTGCACCGCAGGAACTTGAAGTGATTCGTGCTTTCGTACATCCGAGGTTGAAGTATGCGTATCCGAAGTGGGCAGACTGTCCGCAGTCGAAAGTGGTAAGACGTACTTTGATACGTTGTCCGTGATATGCCGACACGTTCAGTCCCACAGGAGTCCAATCCTTATATATTATGTTGCTGCTTGATGTCGGTGCTCCGCCCGAAGCTGCATCGTGCCAGCCGCCTGCCAGACCAAGCTGAACGGCGTTGGCGGACGAGAAGTCGGCTTTTCCGCACGTCGGGTCTATGAGTTGGTCGTTCTGGTCAAGGATTTCCATCGTGAAACGCGGTTGCTGATTGGCAGGGTGACCGCTTGGGTTGTGCATTACAATGGCATAGTTCAGCAAAATGATGTCATAATCGTTTGTATCAATTTGAATGTTGTAGGTGATGGATTCGCACTGGTAGTTGATTTTCCAGTTCCCGAGACGCACGGTCTTGCATGCATTAGACGGAATGACCTGCAGGTGGTATCCCGAGCAGGAATCGTATTGCAGGGGGTCGGTGTGTACGGTGTGCCGGCTTTCACCGCTCAGGTATCCGTAATCAACGATGCCGACGTTTGCATATGGACCCGGATACGATGCCGTATAGCTGTTGTAGTTGTTGTATGTGCCGTATGTACAGACAACACTCGAGTCTGTCAGGTCGGCGAAATCTATGCATCCTGCAATGTTCGGGCAATATCTGAATTCGTAAGTCTGGGAATACATAGAAGTGTCGGTAGTGTCGCACACTGAACGTATGCGTATGTAGTAAGAGGTGTTGGCAATCAAACCCGCCAAGCGTTGTTTGAGGGTGGGGTAGTTGGTTGTGTCGGTTGACCTGTTTGGCAAAACGAGTGTTCTTGCATTCGTGAAACTGGACGAAGTTCCGTATTCGAAAATCCACTGGTGGGCATTGCCTGTTTCATTCCATGTTATGTCGGCATCGCCATTTGTGGAAACGGCAATGCCGCTCATGTTGTCTGGTCTGGGACATGTGGCTACGGTAATCTGTATGTTGTCGACGGCTGCAGGCGGCTGGTAACTTGTGGGGTTGGAGTTGTATATGTTGTTGGTCCAGCCGAAGACAAGGTAGTAAAGCCCCTGCTGGGTGATTCGCAGATTGCCTATGTAGGTGTTGGTCCAGCGTGAGTTCAGATTCATTTTTGCACCGCTGACGGAACCGTCAATTGGAATCCAGTTGGCGGGGCTGCCAGTTGCCGTGAAGCCTGTGGCACTGCCTGCACCGGCTCCAGTGAAAGAGGAAACGGGCACAAGGTATGCACGCATGTAGTGGGTGGTGCTGTATCCGTTGGCCTTCCAATCGAACGAAACGTTGTACAGACCGGGATTCAAGGCTATGCGGCGTACTGCCCATGTTGAACTGTTCTGAGCCGGAGAGTATTCGTGCGACAATCCGTCGTCATCGGATATGTACAGACCATGTGTGCCACCGTTTGCACCGAGTGTGTCAATGTACCATTTGTTGGGCTCGGAACCATTCATCAACTGCCATTGCTGGCGTTCCGTATAACTCTCGAAATCGCAGAAGTAAGGAACGCTTGCAATGCTGCCCTGTGCCTTCAAAACATTGCTGAAAGTGAAGAAGCACATTATCGTTGCTAAGAATTTTACCGTTGTCTTGTTCATATCTTGTCCTTTTTATGTTCCACAAAAAATGTAGTGTTTTGCTTGTATAGTAACTTCAGATAATGTTTTTGAAACAATTGTTGCGTTTTTTCAAAAATCGTGCAAAGATACGCTTTTTTTCGCGAATAGACAAATTTTTATGAGCAAGTATTGTATTTTAAAATTTTTGTATCTGATTTTCAGTATATTGAAAATTCGTACAGGCTGACAATGTCTGTACGTCTCAATTCCGGATACGGGAAAAAAAGCGACGAACACGTCTTTTTTTCCGTTTTTGCATGAGAATCAGCTTCGACATTCCTGAATAAATGAATGCAAAACCTTTCTTTTTTTGGAAAAAAGTTTGTACGGCAGTCTGAAAAAACAAGTTTTTACGGGGCTTTTGAAAAAAAAATAGTCGATGTCTGAGACGAGATGCTGTTTGGTAAATATCTGTAAATGAGTGTTTTGTTGTTTTATTGTCGGTAGGCTGTTGAAAAACAAATGAAAAAAAATGTCCGTAATAGGAAATAAATTAGTAATTTTGGCATCGTCAATTGCATGGAAAATGGCAGGAACAGAGAAAAAAAAACAAGTTAAAGGCAAGCCTCGCAAAGTTACGGTAAGTCTGTCGGAACGGGACTATGAATTGCTGAAATATTGTGCCGACCGGAGAGGTACAACCAAAAGTATTCTCGCCAAACAGATGTTGCATTCCGAGCTCCAGATGTTCAAGGAGAGTATTGGCGGCGAGTTGCCGGTGAAAAATCAGCTGAGTATATTCGATTCGGTTCAGACAGACATTTTCAGCTGGATTAAGGATTGACGATGAAAAAAATTTGTAAAACAAAAAAAATAAGCGTATATTTGCCACACCAAACAGAAAACAAAGAAAAAAAATAAAACACTGATTATATGCGAATTAAATTTATTACGGCAATGTTGTGCATGTTTGCTTTGACAGCAAATTTTGCAAAGGCACAAGATGAGAACGCTGTACAAGAACAAGCAGCAGCAGAAATCGAGGCTGCTGAAGAAACTGCCCAGAAACCTGAAAAGGAAAAACTGTTTCCCGAATACGAACCGGGAAAGGTCATCATGGAACACGTAACCGATGCCCACGAATGGCACATACTTACGCTGAACCAGTATCAGGGAAACGAAAAGCATGTATCTATTCCGTTGCCTATCATACTTTACAATGACGGACATCTTGACGTGTTCATGTCATCGAGATTTCATCACGGACACGAATGCTACAAAGGCTACAAACTCGGTTACGGCGAAGACCACGAGAAAATAGTATGTGTTGACGGAAACGGAGAACCCATCGTTGACGAGGCCGGTGTCGTAAAGACTCCTCTTGATTTTTCACTGACCAAGGTTGCAGCAGAACTCATAATTTCTTGTCTGTTGCTTATAACGCTGGTGTTTCTTGCACGTCGCAGCTGTATCAAAAACCGCGGAAAGGCCCCCAAAGGCTTGCAGTCGCTCATTGAAATGGGTGTGATTTTTGTCCGTGACGGCATAGCAAAACCGCTCATCGGTGAAAAGAAATACGAAAAATATCTGCCGTATCTCATAACGCTGTTCCTGTTCATATTCTTGAGCAACGTGCTCGGACTTATACCGTTCTTCCCCGGAGGAAGCAACCTTACCGGAAACATAGCAGTTACAGGGGTATTGGCACTCATTACTTTCCTCCTGACCACATTCTCGGCAAACAAGCATTATTGGAAGGACATATTCAATACTCCCGGCGTGCCATGGTGGCTGAAATTCCCGCTGCCAATCATGCCCTTGGTTGAATTTGTCGGCATGCTCATAAAACCTTTCGTGCTGATGGTCCGTCTTTTTGCCAACATCACGGCAGGCCATATAGTGACACTGGGCTTCGTATCACTGATATTCATCTTCGCGAACGCCTTCAATTCGGTAGGAACAGGTTTCGGACTGTCTCCCGTTTCGCTGATACTTACGCTGTTCATCAGTGCACTCGAATGTCTGGTGGCATTTATCCAAGCATACGTGTTCACTATGCTTTCTTCGCTGTATATAGGTATGGCAGTGGCAGAACCGGAACACGAAGAAAAGAACGTGCCGGAATTGGAAGCCCACGAAGCTTGATTGTAACTTAAACGGAAGTGACTAAAAAAACTGCAATAAATATGAAATACATAAAAGACGTAAATTTCAAAGGAAAGAGAGTCCTGCTCCGCGTTGATTTCAACGTGCCGGTGGACAAAGACAACAACATTACCGACGATACCCGAATGCGTGAAGCCATGCCCACCATCAAAAAGTTGATGGATGACGGAGCCAAGACCATAATAATGGCACACTTCGGCCGTCCCAAAAAAGGCGGTTTCGAACCTGAATTTTCGTTGAAGCCGGTTGCAAAGCACCTTTGCAAACTTGCAGGTAAGGAAGTCCTGTTCACACAGTCGCTTTTGGGCGAAGAAGTTTCGAACATGATTGCCGGAATGAAAGACGGTGACGTGATGCTTCTTGAAAACATACGTTTTTACGAAGGAGAGACTAAGGGAGACCTCGCTTTTGCCAAAGAACTCGCAAAATATGGAGATGCCTATGTCAATGATGCTTTCGGTGCAGCTCACCGCGACCATGCTTCGACTTCGACATTGGCAACCATGTTCCCTGAAAACAAATATTTCGGATTCCTTATGGAAAACGAGGTTAAGAATCTTCAGCACCTTCTTGGTGCACCGGAAAAACCCTTTACGGCCATAATAGGGGGGTCAAAAATATCTTCGAAAATAGACATTCTGGAAAACCTCATACCGAAAGTCGACAACATGATTATCGGCGGCGGCATGCGTTATACTTTTACAAAAGCCCTCGGCGGAAAAATCGGAAATTCCATTCATGAAGATGACAAACTCGATGTGGCATTGAACTTGGTTGAAAAAATGAACAAGCAGGGAGTGAAACTGTATCTCCCAATAGACTGCATGGTAGTTGACCGCTTCGACAACGATGCCAACTGCCAGCTGGTTAAAGGCGATGAAATTCCCGACAATTGGGAAGCAGTGGATTGCGGCCCCAAGAGCGTGGAACTCTTTACCGACGTCATACTGAAATCGAAAACCATACTCTGGAACGGCCCGATGGGCGTTTTTGAAATGCCGAATTTCGCAAAAGGTACATTCGGTGTGGCTCGTGCCGTGGCAGAAGCTACTGCAAAGGGAGCATTCTCGGCTGTAGGTGGCGGAGACTCGGTGGCTGCCATTCAGCAACTCGGTATTGCCGATAAGATGTCGTATGTGTCGACAGGTGGCGGAGCAATGCTTGAATACCTCGAAGGCAAGGTGTTGCCCGGCTTGAAGAACATAATGGATTGAATATAAGTGGAAAGGTTGTCGGGTCGCTTCTGGCAACCTTTTCGTTTTCTTGAACATGTATAGAGAATATAAAAAACAGATTTATCATGGGAATAGCTTGGATAGTGATTTTGGCATCGGTGCTTTCTGCATCGGTAGTTGGAGTGGTAACATACCTGATAGTGAAGAAATTTGTGGAAAACGAGCAGAAAAAATCGTTGCTGGAACTGAAAAAAATGCAGGAGGGCGAAATTCTGCGTGTCGTAAATCCAATACGTCTGCAGGCTTACGAGCGTTTGGCACTGTTTCTGGAACGTATTTCACCAAACAGCCTAATACTCCGCTGCTATCATCCCGGAATGGACATGAAACTCCTACAGGGTGTCATGACAAAGAATATCCGTGATGAGTTTGAACACAACCTTTCCCAGCAGGTGTATGTGTCAACCGAGGCGTGGAGCCGGATAAAAGAAGCGAAGGAAGAAATGATAAACATGGTGAACTCTTCGGCTGTGAAATTGCCCGAAGATGCAGACCCGCTGAGTTTGGCAGGACTTATTTTTGAAAGTTCTACAAGACAGAATCCTTTGGACACTGCTCTCGAATATCTGAAAAACGAGATAAGAAGGGATTTCTGACGGAAATCTGCTGGAAATGCAAAAGGTAACCCCGACACTGTTTGGAGTTGCTTTTTTTGTGATAACGGGATTGCACAGGCCGCAGTCCTGCCGTTTGCTGGGAATCGCTTCAGATACAGGAAAATTGCAAATTCGAGGAAAACAGAGTATAATTAAAACATAGGAATAATGAAAAAACAAGTCATTCTTTTTCTTTTTACTGTGATTTGTAGCCTTGCGGCAAATGCCCAGATAGGAGGTGTCCTGTACAGCTCATCGAGGGTGCCGCAGATGAATGTGCAAAATCCGGCTTTTTACCCGTCAAACAATACATTTTACATTTCTTTGCCAAGCGTAGGCTTGAATTTCGTGAGTCCTATTTCGTATGAAGACATCGTGACTTTTGACACGGAAAAGGACGAAAACGAAATCAATATAAACAATATCATCGACAATCACGGTGACGGAGCAAGGACACGGCTTGATTTGAATGTTCTCGGACTGGGAGGAGGATTCAGAACGAAAAACATGTTCATGACATTCTCGTCGCAAGTAATGGCAACGGTAAATCTTGGCGTGCCAAGCGGACTCCTGACGTTTCTGAAGGACGGCTACGTCGATGACGGCACTTCGCATGAACTCTACCTGATTGACGGGGACTTGCTTTCGGCACAGGTTTACACGGAATATGCATTGGGTGGTGGTTACATTTTCTTTGACAGACTTACCGTTGCCGCCAAAGTGAAACTGCTTGAAGGCTATTTCGATTTGCATACTACCGACTCGTATCTGAAAATTTACAAGGCAGCCGACATGACCTCGCTCAAAGCAGATGTCTATTACAATCTGCTGACATCGTCGCCTGCAGAAGACGGGAATACCGACCTGTTTCCCCGTAACTTCGGAATAGCGTTCGACTTTGGGGCAAAATACGAATGGAACGGCTTTGAATTTTCGGCCTCAATATTGGATGTGGGCAAGGGAATACACTGGAAGGACAATGTTAAAAACAGAGTTCCGGCCGACGGAGAATCCACGTTTGATATACCCGGCATTCATGTCAGCGACGGAAAACTCGTTGTGGATACCATGTCGACCGATTATAGGGACTCGTTTGAACGACTTCTTGATTTTGAAACGACAGACGGTGAGGACTATTGGACAAAACTTCCGATGAAATTGAATCTTGGCGTGATGTATTCTCCGGTTGACATGCTGAAATTCGGAGTCCTTTATCATGGCGAAGTGGACCATGATGTATCGGAGTACAACAATTTGGGAGAAATTGTCAAGGCGAGCAGACTCCGCAGTTCGGCATCTGTAATGGGGTGTCTGAATCTTTCGGACTGGTTCGAACTGATGCTGTGCAACTCTGTTGTAAGCAATGGTAAAGATGTGGACTGGCTCAATCCCGGACTGGGAATAAACTTGTCGCTGTTCAGAGCATTCCAGATGTACCTTACCGTTGACTATATTTCCGATATACGTATCGTGGAAGCGAAACAGTTGAAAATGGGCTTCGGAATAAACCTTCTGTTCGGCAACGGCAGGAAATCAGCCAAGGCAGTCAAGGCACCCGATGAAGATGTGCCGGATAAAAGATAAAAAAAATCAACAGCATTTGCTGTTGATTTTTTTGTGGTCCCTCTTGGGCTCGAACCAAGGACCCCCTGATTATGAGTCAGGTGCTCTAACCAGCTGAGCTAAGGGACCAATTCCGATAAAACTTGTTCGAAATCGTGTGCAAAAGTACGTCTTTTTTTTGAAACTGCAAAATTTTTTTTGGATTATGCTGTGTTTTGTTTTGTAAATTGTTGAAAATAAGTTTTTTGTGTGATAAAAAACTTTTCTTGATTATTGGCTTTGACTGCGGAAAATAATGTTTGGTATTAGAAAAAAATATTTTTTGAGGTGTTTTTCATTCGCTTTTTTTTAAAAGAGAGGAAGTGCTGTTGTCGGAAAGGAAATTTTTTCTTACATTTGCAGACGGAAGAAAAGAATGTTTTTTTTGTATAATGCTGAAAAGTAGAAATTTATGAGCAGTGCGTTTTTGCCTATTACGGTAAAAGAGATTGAAAATCTTGGTTGGGACCATGTGGATGTGATAATTGTTTCGGGTGATGCGTACATTGACCATCCGAGTTTCGGTACGGCAGTCATTGCAAGGAGTTTGGAGAAGGCTGGCTACAATGTGGCCATTTTGCCGCAGCCAAACTGGCGTGACGACTTGCGTGATTTCAGAAAGTTTGGACGTCCGAGGCTTTTTTTTGGCGTCACTTCGGGCTGCATGGACAGCATGGTGAACCATTATACAGCAGCACGCCGGCTTCGCAGCAACGATGCTTACACACCCGGTGGCGAGCCGGGGTTCCGTCCGGATTACGCGACATACGTATATACGAAAATCCTGAAGGGGCTTTTCCCCGAGACACCGGTGGTAATCGGCGGCATTGAAGCATCGATGAGAAGACTCTCGCATTATGATTACTGGTCGGATACGCTGAAACCGTCCATCCTTGCCGAAGCACCGGCAGATTTGCTCGTGTACGGAATGGGAGAAAAACTTATCGTGAAGATTGCCGATGAACTGAATGGTGGCAAAAAAACAGGAGATTTGCACGAATTGCCGCAAATAGGCTACAAGATCGGAGAAGTCAGTGACTGCGGGAATTGGGAGACGATAAATCTGTATTCGCACGAGACTTGCATGAAGGACAAATACAAGCATGCCCTGAATTTTCACAATATAGAACTGGAAAGCAACAAGATAGAAGCCAGTCGTCTGGTGCAGGGAGTGGGCAATGAGTTCGTGGTGATAAATCCTCCGGATGAGCCGTTTTCGTCAGGGGATCTGGACGCATCGTTCGACTTGCCGTATTCGCGCATGCCGCATCCGAAGTATGCCAAACGCGGGGCGATACCTGCATTTGAGATGATAAAATTTTCGGTGAACATACATCGAGGATGTTTCGGAGGGTGTTCGTTCTGCACCATCTCTGCCCATCAGGGCAAGCAGGTGGTGAGCCGTACCGAAAAATCCATTCTGAAAGAAGTGGAGATTCTTTCGAGCCGACCCGATTTCAAGGGCGTGCTGACGGATTTGGGCGGACCTTCGGCCAATATGTACCGCATGGGGGGCAGAAACCCCGAAATCTGCCGGAAATGCAGCCGGTACTCGTGCATACATCCATCGCACTGCAAGAATCTTGACAGCGACCATTCTGCACTGATAGAGCTTTGCCGCAAGGTATCGGCTTTGCCGGGCATCAAACACGTCTTTATCGGCAGTGGCATACGTTACGACCTTTTCACCCGAGAGAATTTGGGTTACAGGTATTGGGAGGAAGTGGTGAAACATCATGTTTCGGGTCGGTTGAAGGTGGCACCGGAACACACATCGGAGAAGGTGTTGCGGTGTATGCGTAAACCGTCGTTTCAGCTTTTCGGAGAGATAAAGAAGGAGTTTGACCGCATCTGCCGTGAAAACGGCAAGAACCAGCAGCTGATACCGTATTTCATATCCTCGCATCCATCCTGTACATTGCGCGACATGGGAGATCTGGCGGTAACGATGAAGAATATGGGCTATAAGCTGGAGCAGATACAGGATTTTACTCCCACGCCGATGACGCTTTCGACGGAGATGTACTATACAGGCTACAATCCTGCCACGATGGAAAAAGTCTTTGCTGCCCGCCATCCGAATGAAAAACGCGAACAGAACCGGCTTTTTTTCTGGTACAGACCGGAATACCGTAACGATATAAAAAAATCGTTGTTAAAATCGAACAACGGCGATATCCTGAAAAAACTTTTCTGAAAAGGCTATAAAATTTTGCCAGCTGAAAAAAAAGTCGTATCTTTGCAGTCCGTTTTGAAACATTAAAATACAAATAAAAAATTAAAGAAACATGTCTGTAATTAAAGCATTCAAAGGTTTACGTCCACCAGTAGAGATAGTAAACGAATTGGCATCACGTCCGTACGACGTAATGAATTCTGCCGAAGCACGCGTAGAAGCAGCTGGCAATCCGCACTCCCTGTTGCATATCACCAAAGCTGAAATCGACCTTCCGGAAGGAACCGACGAACACAGTCAGGCAGTTTACGACAAAGTCGTTGAAAACTACAATATGTTCAAGAAAAACGGTTGGCTGGTACAGGACAGCGAAGAAAAACTGTACATCTATGCACAAAGCATGGATCTCAAGAAATGGCAGTACGGTATCGTTGCCTGCGCTTACAGCGAAGATTATGTGAACAAAGTCATCAAAAAACACGAACTTACACGCAAGGACAAGGAAGAAGACCGCATGAAACACGTCCGCATTACCAATGCCAACGTAGAACCGGTATTCTTCGCATATCCGGCACACAAACGCATTGACGAAATCGTTGCCGGCGTAGTGAAAGAAAAACCCATCTATGACTTTGTAGGAAAAGAAGACGGTTTCGGTCACCGTTTCTGGGTTATCGATGACAAGAAAATCATTGATGAACTCGTAAACATTTTCGACAAAGACATCCCCGCAATGTACATAGCCGACGGTCACCACCGTTCTGCAGCAGCAGCACTTGTTGGACAGGAGAAGAAATCTCAGAATCCGAACCACAACGGCAAGGAAGAATACAATTATTTCATGACAGTAATATTCCCGGACAACCAGCTCAACGTTATCGACTACAACCGCGTGGTAAAGGATTTGAACGGTCTTACGAAAGAACAGTTCCTCGCTGCAGTAGGAGAGAACTTCACAGTTGAAGATATGGGAACCGAAATTTACAAACCGACCCAACTGCACGAATTCAGCATTTATTTGGACGGTCGCTGGTTCAAACTCAACGCAAAACCCGGAACTTATGACGATAACGATCCTATCGGAGTACTCGATGTGACAATTCTTTCGAATCTTGTATTGGACAAGGTTCTTGGCATAAAGGATTTGCGTACCGACAAACGTATCGATTTCGTAGGCGGCATACGTGGTTTAGGCGAATTGAAACGTCGCGTGGACAATGGTGAAATGAAAGTTGCCTTCGCTCTGTACCCCGTTTCCATGAAACAGATCATAGACATAGCAGATACGGGCAACATCATGCCTCCCAAAACAACTTGGTTTGAACCGAAACTGCGTTCGGGTCTGGTAATCCACGAATTGGCTTAAGATTTTAACAGATAAACTGCAGAGCCGGTATTTTTTCAAGTATCGGCTCTTTTTTAAAATACACTACGATGTTATTTTTACAGGAAGAATCACTTCTGCTACAGAAGGATCAGGTGCAGCAGAACATTACGGAAGTCGCACAGAAAAACGACAGCATGAAGCACGTCTTGCATGAAGGTGTCCAGAACATACATTCGGCCGAAGATGCCTTCGACTTTTTCGGCACAGCAATAAAGACACTCATTGAAGGCGGAATACCGGTGGTGCTCAAGCTTGCACTGGGTATTTTAATATTGTGGTTGGGCTTTATGTTGGCACGCCGCCTGAAAAAGAGAATTCTTGCAACAATGGACAAGCGTGGGGTAGAAGTATCCCTGCGGGGATTCATAGCATCGCTCATTGACATACTGTTGAAACTTCTCATCATCATCATGGTGATGGACATAGTCGGCATAAAGGTGACATCGTTCATAGCCATTCTCGGAGCATTGGGCTTGGCCGTGGGCATGGCCTTGCAGGGTACACTGCAGAATTTTGCCGGTGGAGTGATAATACTTCTCATGCGCCCGTTCCGTGTGGGAGATTACATACAGGCCAGCGGGCACGAAGGCTGGGTCTCCGAAATCCGGATTTTCAACACCATTCTCAGAACCTTCGACCACCAGAGCGTGATAATTCCCAATACCGAGCTTGCAACGGCTACGCTGGTCAATCATACAAAGGAAAAATACCGCCGCGTTGAAGTTAAGGTTGGACTGGCTTACGGCGAATCGGTGGAAAGGGCACGGGAGGTTCTTACAAATCTTGCCGACAGCGATCCGAGAGTCATAAATGAAGAAAAACCAACCCGCGTTATTGTGAAAAAACTTTCGGAAAGTTCAGTAGACCTTGAACTTTGGACATGGACAACTCAAGACCAGTACTGGAATGTTCTGTTTGACCTTACCGAAAAAGTTTACAGGGAATTTGGAGAACAGCATCTGAAAATACCTTTCCCGCAGGTACAGGTGCACATGTCGAAAGACGGAGAATAATCAAAATCCACGAAATGTTCAGACGTCTGGGATTTTCGGTTTTGATGTCGGCGGTTTTGCTGTCTGCAAGCAAAGGTTTTGCACAGACGTCGTTTGCTGATTGCGGTTTCTTTTTTGCAGGAGTCAAAGGAGGAACGCTGATACCGAACGATGCAAGTTTCAAACCGCTGCTAGGTAATACAGTCATCGCTACTGTTGATTTCGGCGTCGGTGCGAGGGTTGCCGGCCCCGAATACTGGAAAAGATATTGGAATAATCCGTATTTCGGCATCGGACTGAGTTTCGACAGAATTTTCAACAGCCTTACAGGGAACAGACTTTCGGCATGCACTTTTATGGAAAACCCTTTTGCCAAAACTGGGAAATGGGATTTTGACTGGAGTTTCGGTTTCGGCGTTTCCTACATAACCAACACATTTGATTCGGTCGAAAATCCTGCAAACGAATTTATAGGTTCGCATTTAAATGCCTACATATCAGCAGGTTTGGGAGTAAATTACCATCCTTCGAACAAAGTTACATACTATGCTGGAGTCAAATTTTCGCATTCGTCGAACGGGACGATACAGTTGCCGAACAAAGGTCTGAATCTTCTGCAACTCGAAGCAGGGGCCAAAATCAACAGGTCGCGGCTTTCGCAGAAGGATTTCGAAACGCCTGTGTATCAGGACAAGAATTCCATTGCCAAGCAGAACAGCATGTTTGTTACCCTGTCACCCATCTGTAACTCCTCGCGCATAAGCCGTGAGCATTTCTTCTCGGGAGAGTTCACGATGGGTTACCGCAGAAAATTCCACCCGTGCTTTGCATACGGCGGCGGCCTTGACATTATGTACGACGGTTCGCTTACCGACAATTACCAGCCATACGGTGATGTGCGGAACGCTTTCGCAGAATCGGTATTCGGACTTGTGGAAGCATATTGGGGCAGTTTTTCAATTCGAGGAGGAATAGGTTATTACCTGCACCGCGGAGTGAATTTCTCGCTTCCGTATTATGAAAGGATAGGGGTGTATTACGCATTCGGCAGCAGGCAGTCGTTATATGCAGGAGTCTCCATCAAGGCACACGCTGCCCATGCCCAGTTCGTGGAATGGACTTTGGGTGCGAACATAATAAGCTGGTAGGTTCGGCATGGGAATCAAATGCTAAAAATCTTTCCGTAAAAAAAAGATTTTTTTTTCGTATATTTGCAGTATACGAAATTTTAGAAAAAAAATAGTAATAATCTTTATATCAATAAAATACGATGAGTAAAATAGCATGCGTTACAGGCGCAACCTCAGGAATCGGACGAGCTACGGCCGAAATTTTTGCAAAAAATGGATACAACCTCATAATAACAGGCCGCAGGGGCGAACTTTTGGAGCAATTGGGAGCCGAACTTGTGGAAAAATACAAGATCAACCTTATGATTCTTAAGTTTGACGTGCGTAATCAGGAAGCGGTAAATCAGGCTTTCGACTCGCTTTCCGAAGGATGGAAGAATATTGACGTGCTTGTGAACAACGCAGGTCTGGCAGTCGGTCTGAATCCTATTCATGAAGGTCTTGTTGAAGATTGGGAACGCATGATAGACACCAACGTGAAAGGTCTGCTCTACGTCAGCCGCAAGGTTCTTCCGTGGATGGTGGAAAAGAAAAGCGGACATGTGTTCAACATAGCCTCCACTGCAGGCAAGGAAACATACCTCAACGGCAATGTGTATTGCGCGACCAAAAGTGCGGTGGACAGTCTTTCCAAGGCTATGCGTATGGATATGGTGAATTACGGCATAAAGGTTACAAATGTGGCTCCGGGAGCAGTGGAGACAGAATTCTCGCTCGTGCGTTTCAAAGGCGATCAGCAGCGTGCCGACAATGTTTACAAAGGCTATGAACCCCTTACCGGTGCCGACATCGCTACCACCATATATTATGTTGCTACATTGCCCGACCATGTCTGCATCAATGATCTGGTGATTACACCGAAAGCACAGGCATCGGCCACCATTTTCCATAAAGAACTGTGATAAGCCTATAAAAGCGTAACTTTGGAAAAGAAAGAGAAAAAGGACCAGTTTGTCGTTGCGTACATCGCCGATTACAGTGAAGTGAATACTGTGGTTTCATACAGTCTTTTCCTTTCGGCGATGTTGCGTAAGGGCATAATCCTTCTTCGTATCTCGGATCCCTATTATACCGGCGAAACCACTGCCGAGGCGGAAGTGAAGTTGAAAGCCATCATGGCGGGAATGCCGTCAGGCGTTGCGGTTACCTATTGCGCTATCAGCGGAAACACGAGGGAAGTGGTGTCGCTGCTTCCGAAAGCCTTGGGTGCAGTGGTGGTGGTTGGTGCCGTAAGAGATACAGCATCATCAAAGTCTCCCCTTAACAGGAAGCGGATATTTAGGGATTTTTCACAGAGCAAGGTGGCTTTTCTGATGGCTCAGGAGCCATTGTCGGATTCCCGAAAGTTGCAGAGGGTAGGTTTTACTTTCGATTTCAAGAAGGAAAGCAAGGAAAAGCTCGTGTGGTCGAGTTATTTTGCCAGATTTTTCAAAAGTGAACTATTCATGCTGTCGTACGATTACAAGGACGAATTCCTGCGGAGAAAATGGCTCGGGAATGTGAAGTTCGCCGATAAGCTTTTTGACAATCTGAACGTCATATACAGGAAGCAGAGTATCGGAAGCAGGCAGAAACTCTTCATGGATGTGCTTGCTCTCGATATCGCCGCCCAGATGAGCATTGGACTTCTGGTTGCCACGACAACCAACGAAAAAGATGCCATAGAGTATTTTATCGGAGTTCAGGAAAACCGGACGGCCGTGAACAAATACAGGATTCCGATTCTGTACATAAATCCGAGAGATGATCTGTACGTGCTTTGCGATTAATTTCCGACAGCTTTTCCGATGATTTTCATTAATTCACCGACATCAAAATCCATGCAAGCCATAGATCCTTCGGGACATTTGATGTAGCCGAGTTTCGAACATGGCCGGCAGCGGAGGTTCTTTTGTTCGATGTTTATGAACCGAGGTTCTGGAAATTGAGGTTCGTACGGGTACATGCCCAGTTCGGGAGTGGTGTTGCCCCATACGGCCACGATTTTTTTTCCGAAAGCCGCCGAAATGTGCATGAGTCCCGTGTCGGCAGTGACTACGAGTGTGGCATTCTTGGCGAGTATTGCCGACTGGTTGAGAGTCGTTTTTCCGCAAGCGTTGAAAACGTTCTCTCCAAAGGTGATTCCTTCGTTTTCAATGCGTTGCATGTCTTTCCCGTCGCCCAAAAGCACGAAATTGAAATTCCGGTTTCCGGTCAATTCCAGTACTTTCTTCAAGGGAATCTGTTTGGTGGCGTATGTTGCTCCGCAGACAACGGCGATGTATTTCCCGAAAGGCAAGCTGAAATCGGGTTCGGGTGTTTCGAAGTAGTCCAGTCCGAGGTTGTCGTTTTTGACGGAGAGTTTCCTTACGGCGTCAAAATACCTGTCCACGATGTGTATGCCGGGCATCAGGGATTTTTTTTTCGTTTTCACGTACCACCATTTCCGTAAGTTCAGTTTCGGGAATGATGCCGACGGCCGGCGGAGGCTCAGTTTTACACGCAGCGAGCGGAGGTTGTGGTGCAAATCGGCAATGAAATCAAAGTTTTCGGCTTTCAGGCTTCTGATCGTTTCGGGCATATTGTCCGAAAAGACATGTATTTTGCTGATATAAGGGTTGTTGTCCAAAACGGAGGAGAATTTCTCTTTTGTGAGATAATGTATTTCTGTATCGGGAAACTGTTTTTTCAGACAGCGGATTACTGGCGTGGTGAGTACGATGTCGCCGATGGAACTGAATCTGATTATCAGTATTTTATGCGGATGTTTCATTGCTTTTTGCTTTTGGATTTTTTCTTTTTGCGGGCGAACAGGTTTTTCCATGTGTCGAACTCTTTGCTGTATTTTATGCCGACACCCTGAGTGTAAGGCAGATCCTGTTTGGTGTAGTCGTTGGTGTTCGAACGGTTGAATGCTATGAGGTGCAGGGTGGGGGAAAGTTTGTAGCCCACGAGGATGTCACCGATTATGGTGCTGGCTGAACCGTCGTCGAGTTGTTTCATGGATTTGGCGTCACCGCCGAAGCCGAACGTGGTTTCGAAATAAAAACGGTTCCATTCTTTGCTTATGTCGATGTCGAGTTGGTTTGTGGTGAGTTCGTCGCCGACCTTGTAGTTCACGTTTACATCAACAAAGTCCACGATGTTCGAAACCACGTTGCTGACCTGATTCATGGCTACTCCCAAGCCGCTCGACCATGCGTTGAATCCGGCGTTCACAGGCGTGGTAGTCGGTGAATAGAATTGGTGGAATGCCAGAAGTGAAACGGTTTGGTTTACCATTTCGCGTTCGTTGGTGCGGTCAACCAAGGCGGAAATCTGTTCTTCGGTGGCTTGGTCGGCGTTTGGCATGCGGAAGTCGAATTTTATTTCCGGACTCAGCAGGTTCCCGCTGAAGGCAATGATGCTTTCAACGTTTACGGAGTGTTGCGATTGCTCCAAGGCATCGGCACCTGGCAGGGAATTCAGGTTTATGCGTTGCGGATACACGCCGGTAATGTCGATGGTGGCATCAGTGGGATTCCCGTTCCACGATAGGGAACTGCCGTTTTGCAGTATCAGTTCACGTGAGAAAAGCCCCATCAGGTCGAGTTTGAAACTGCCTGAATTTATGTTGTAGTCGCCCGACATTGAAAAATCGGAGTTCGAAGCAAGGTTCAGCTGGAGGTTGCCGTTGCCGTTGGCGGTTACGTAAGCACTCAACTGACTGAAATCCATTGGCAGGTAAACTTTTACATCGGGGGTGGCAGTTACGTTCAGTTTTATTTTGTAATGCAGGCTGTTGCTGTTCTGCATGGCTGTCGGGCGGTTCTGTGCGGCGCTGGCCGAGCGGAACTGTATGAAGTTCTGTTCTGAAATCTGCTGCTTGTCGCTGACCGGTATGCAGAAAGTGCTGCCGCTGTTGGTCTGGGCGTTGGCTACGACTTGCAGGTTGTTGATGTGACCGCTTACATTCCCGTCAATCTTGGCAAACAGCGTCCCGTAGAAGTTGCTGCTGTTTCTGGCATCGGTGTTTATAACCATGAGGTTGTCGGATTTTATGGAGATGTTTACTTTGAAGTCCTTGAAGTAATTGTGTTCTACGATGCCGTCGATGAAAGCAGGGTTTTCTTTTGAGTCGGTGATACGGAACTGCTGGAATTTTATGAGGTTTTCGGCAAATTGAATGCTATCAGCGAACTTGTACGTCGTGTTGAACATGTCGATTTTTATCAAACCGTTGTCGATGAAAGCTACGCCGAGTATTTTAGGGTTGGAGAGGTTGCCGCTGATGTTGAATTTTCCGTGCAGGTTGCCCTCAAATTGCGATGAGAACGATTTAAGGTAAGGTGAAACGGAGTTCAGGTCAAAGCCGTCGAAATTGGCAGTAAACTCTATTTTTCCGTCTTCTTCAGGGTAATAGAACCCCCGCATGTCTATTGGAGTGTGTTTGGTGGAATCTTCGTCAATTGTTGACACCAGTTGTATTCCGAGACGTTTTTTGTCGGCTCTCCAGCCGGTGCGTACCTTGGCATCGCCCATGTACCTGCCGTTGAGGTTCCATTTGTCGATGGACATGTTTGCCGTGCAGTACATCGTGTTGTCGCGGTTGTGCAGTATGAGTTGTCCGTTGGCTTTGCCATTCGTGTTCAGACCGATTTCTCCGAGTATGATGTTGAGTTGGGATATGTCGAAGTCGGAGAGCTTGACGTTGAAAAAGTCGATGCTGTCCGATTCCCTGCGGCCGTCAACGAACAGCGACTGATTTTTGCAATTTGCCGTGAAATCTTTGACAACCAGAAAGTCTTTGCCGTAATTTATTTCGCTTCCGTTGTCTATAACCCATGTTTCTCCGTTGGCCTTGAATTTGGAGTCGAGGAATTTGACTTTGTTACCATCGAGGTTGCTCAGCATTTTTATGTTGATTTCGCCCATTTGCAGCTCGTCACCGTCGTTGCCCCAGTTTGCGAGGAGCGACAGGTCTGAATTCTGAGCAAAGATTTCGGCTTTCAGGTTTTCCAAAATGGATGCGTCTTTGAAACGGAATTCGTCGGTTTTGAGCGTGATGTCGTATTTTTCACCAACTTCGCGTCCTTTTATTTTTACGTCGTGGAACCTGAGGCTGTTGTAGGTCAGGCTGTCGCATTTGAACTGGAATTTGAGCGATTCCACGTCGGTGTAGCTGCCCGATAACGTGGTGTTTCCCGATATGTTCAGGCCGTGTATTATGCGGCACAGAGTGTTGGTGGTGTCACATACGGCCATGTCGAACCTGAAATCCGTGTTCTCGGGAATGTATTTGGGCAGACCTTTGTTTGCGAAGGGATTATAGTATATGGGGACATACTTGTCGCAAAAGACATGTACGGCGTTGCTCAGATCGGAATAGTTGAAATATCCTTTTGCCGTAAGGTTCATGATGTCACAGTCCAATGAGATGTTTCTGTAGCTGTCCATTTCTCTGGAAAGCAGGGAAATGTTGCCGAAATGTATGGTGTCGTTGTTATTTCGCAGGTAAGTGTTTGACATGGAAACATTGCCGGTGAGTTCATTGACGGAATTTCCTTCGATGCTAGCGTTTATCTGCGATTGTATGACTATGTTGCTGTCGCTGCCACCCGACAGCAGTTTTAGTTTCGAAAGATTCAGGTTGCGAATGTCGGCATTCAGAGTGTATCTGTTTTGGGATTGCAGGAGGTCGGCGCTTCCCGAAACCGAAAGGTCGGCAAGTTCGTCATGTATGTTTATGTCGGCGTCGATGTGCTGTTCGCTGATTTCGGAATTCACTTCAATGTAATCGATTTTCTGACCGTTGAAGACGGTGTTGTAAATAGTGCCGTCTGCACTGAGTTCCATGTCGTTGAGGTTGAATCCGGCACCTTGTATGGTCAGGTCGAAACCGGAGCGGGTTATCCAGCTCCCGGGCACAAGATTCTTGAAACCGAAATCCTTTGAGTTGAGTGTTCCTATGTAAACGTATTCGTTTTTCTTGCTGTTCTTCTGCATTATGGCATCAGCATTTATGGTTCCCGAAGGAGTCTTTATTCTGGCCGAGGCAAGGAATTCGTCTATGGTGCCGATGAACGAAATGGAGTCTATGGAAACCGGCGAGAAAGCGTTCAATTTTTTTGGAATGACGATTTTCCTGCAGTGACTCGGGTGGACAACGTTTCTTAGGTCTTCCACGCAGGTGTTGAAGTCATAGACATCGGCATTTATGATGGTGTTGTGTATGTCGGTGAGTCCTGTGATGTAGGCGTTGAGGTGCAGTCTGGTTTTTTCGCCGAACGATATGTCGACGTTGCTGGCATGCATGTCGGCTACCGGCCCGTAGAAGAGTCCCGAAAGGTTCACGTGCTGTTCCATGGGCCAGAGTGTCGGAGCCCAGAAGGCAGCATCGCGTAAACTGCCGTACGAACCGTCTTCGAATGCGGCCACCATTTTTACGTTTTCCACAAAGTCTTTCATGTCGCCCCAGCCGTTGAAGTGGAGCAGGGCATCGCCTTTGAGGTGTGAATCTTCGGTCTCAAGATCCATTTCGGTAAGGCTTATGCCCGTTTGGGAAACATATACGTGTCCCGACAGGTTTTTAAGGCAGAAACCGCATTTCTCGGTGGCAGAGAAATTGTCCATCTGAAGCGTTATGTCATCGCGTAATACCCTGATGTTGCGCATCTTGGAATTGATGTTGAAAAATTCCATGTCTTTCGGGTTCACTCCAACCTGATAGCCGAAGCTGTCGTGGTTTTTGAGACGCATTTTGTAGTGTACATTCCTGAGTGTCAATCGGTTTACGTTGACAATGAAATCGCTGCTCGAGGTATCTTCCGATGGCTCGCGGCTTTTGAAATATTCGGACAGGAACTTGATGTTGTTGCCGTCTTCGGTGGTCTGGAAATAGAAAAATGCATCGCGGATACGTACACGGTCAAGGTTCAGACCATGCGAATTTATCGGAGGAAATTCGTCGAAACGAACGGAAATGCGGCCTCCGGAAAAGAGTGTGTCTCCTTGTGGAGTGCCAATGAGTACATCGTTCAGGATTACATGGTCAAAGATGTTGATACCGATGGATCCGATGTGAATGTCGGACTTGAGTTCCTTTGACAGATACGATGACGCCCATGCTCCGGCAAGCGATTGGACAAACGAATAGTTCAGCAGGGCAACCGCTACGTACGCTGCAATGAAAATTCCGAGTAATACCCGACCTGCTATTTTTAGAAACCGTTTTATGTGTCCAGTGTTTTTAATGTTTGAATGTCAGAATAATAAACACTTTAAAACTGAAAAAACTCATAAATATTGTAGTAGTGCGGTCTTTTTTTTCGTTTGAAGGACGAAAAAAAAGCGGATTTTTATGAAAATCCGCTTTTTTGCTGCGTTGCACAAAATATTCCGTACTCAGAATCTGTAGTTCAGACCGGCACTTATCGTGAATGGTGCGTATATGGCGTCGCTGCCGTCGAACATTTCGTCGTCGAAGAATTCGCAGTAGCCGAACCTCAAGGTGAATTTGAGGTGCTGGCCGCCGGCACGGAAGAAGAACTGCGGCTCGAACAGCGGTGATTTTTTCATATATCTGCTGGTTTCAATCCACAGGTCAGAGTTTTCGTCAAGTTCCGATTCTGTGAAATCGGGCATGAAGTAGCCGCATTTCAGGCCAATGCCGAGGTCAATGTGTCCGTTGGCCAAGTCCACCCAGCCGAAGTTGGGTTGGACGAAGAACTGCTTGTGGTTGCCTTTCAGGTTTTTCTTGTCGGAGCTGTAGTCGAATTCATTGCTGCCGTAGCCACAGCCGGCATACACTTCGAGAACGGCCTTGTCGATCGGGTGATAATAGCCAACGGCTGCCTGTCCGTAGATGCCTTTGTCACCGTTGTAGTTGGCGTGGAGCTGCACTGCACCCCAATCGGTTACACCATAGGAACCGGTGACGTTTATGTCCGGTTCGGAAATGATAACAATCGGCGATATGGATACGGCTCCGTCTATGCGGCAGTCTCCCTGATGGTTGATGAGGGGTACGTCGACCGACTGCGGTTTGTACATGATGCAGGATGAAGCCAGAAGGGAACCGGCCAAAATCATTATAAGTGAAAATTTTCGTATTTTCATTGTTGCTTTTTTTAATTATAGATAGGTTTAGTTTATATTGTCAAGTTTTTTTTTGCGGTGCATCTTCATTTAGTATGAGATGCGGAAAAAATATTACGTTTTTCAGAATCCGATGTTCAGGTTTTTTATGGCTTTCCGGTATGGGGAGTTCTGGTTGGCGGGTACCATCATGTTCTGGCTTATTTTGGTGCGGCGTGATGCGAATATGCCGAGACCGCCTTTGATGTTGGTGTAGTGCGGGCGTTCCTGAACGAGGGTCGAGGGCTCTTTTGTGGCAGAGAGATAGTCTCTCAAGTCATCGTTGCCCATGTACATGAACAGCGTTATGCTGTCGCCGATGATTTTCGGAGTGGTGTGGTCGGTGACGAGTTTGGCTATTTCGTTGGCGTATGAATTGAGCGTAATGACGTAGGACAGACTCAGCTGCCCGTTGTTGTTGTAGACAATGTTCTGCTTCACGTCCACATGCATTATCGAGTCGCTGCCAGTGTTCTGATAGAAGAAACGCACTAAGGGCTGGTAGATTCTGGCACGTTCGCCGGAAGCCCAGTTCAAGGAACATCTGCCGTTGGAAAAATTGAAGGTGCTGCTGTTGTTGTTTATGGAAATTGGCATCATGCCGGTGCTGGAAATATCACCGAGCAGAGATGTCTCGGAATATGCAGTCTTGCCAGTTCTGGTGTTGGTAATACGCAATTCGTATATTTTGTCGGCCTTGAGTTGGCCTTTGGTTCTGCAGAAATATACGGGTTGCCTGTCAGAGTAGAATTCGCCATCGTTTTTGCTTTCGAGCTCCTTGTATGTGAAGTTGAAGACATTGCCGGTTTCGGTGGTTTTCTCCAGTTTGTCCGTTGTGCCGATTTTTCTTGCGTTCCATTCAGTTAATTTCACTTCAAGTTCCCCTTCAGGGTAGTTCGATGAGTCCGCTATTTGGGGTATGGCCGACATGTCTCCGTCGGAAAGGTAGCATTTCTGCACGCGAACCCACGTGGTGTCGTCGTCTTGGTCAAGCAGACTGTACACAATCATTGTTTCCTCCCAGTCTCCGTTGGGATTGAATTCGTCGTCGCAAGAAATCGCAAGAAGTCCTGCCAGAACCGTCAATAATAGTATCCGTTTCATCTGTTTCTGATTTCTGAATTACTTTGCAAAGTTACGCAAAAAAACTGACAGATTGCTTTAAAAACACTAAAATCTCTGCCGATATTTTTGGTCATAGTGTGTAATGTGCACAAATACAGTTGGTTATAATTTTTTTGCCATTGTTCATGAAACAAAATAAAACCTGTCTGTTTGCGTTATTCCAGACAAAATACATTAACGGTACGATATGGAATACGACGAACTGATTCCTGAAATGGAATTTGATGCCAATGGTGAAAATCTGCTTCAATCCGGATACTGTCCGGAAGAAGACGGGTTCGAGCAGGTGACATATTTCAATTCCGATGTGGCAAAGTATTCAAGGAACGGAAAAACTCTTTTCTCCTGCAGCAAGGACATCGAAGGGCTGTTCGAGATACCCGAAGGTGTGGAACTGGTTGCGGCAGAGGCTTTCCGCAACTGCGAAAAAATAACGTCCGTCAGGATTCCGTCCACATTGCGGAACATAGGCCGTGATGCCTTCAGGGAAATATCCGGCATAGAGACTTTCGAGGTGGATCACGGAAACATTCATTTCACTGCCGAAGATTCCGGAAGGATATTGTGCTCTTCCGATTTCACGTCGCTGATAAAGGTCTCTTCCGCAATAGGGGATACTTTCGCCGTTCCCGAAATGTTTACGGAAGTGAGGGAGTTCGCTTTCTACGGCTGTGCCGGCATAAAGAAAGTGATTCTGCCCGACACGGTAATCGTTGTGGGACGCAATGCCTTTGCCGACTGCCGTAAACTGAAAGATGTCCGTTTGGGAAAGATGATTGCAAAACTTCCGGGGTGGGTGTTCCGCAACTGCGTGTCACTTAGCAAGATAGAATTGCCTCCCGCACTCAAGCGTATAGGAACGGGGGCATTTTCGGGCTGTGTGAACCTGAAGAGAATCCGTATTCCCGAAGAGGTGAACACCATCGGAAACGATGCTTTCGCCGATTGCCGGAGCCTTACCGAGATTTTTATTCCCGCCAAGGTGAAGAACCTCGGCGTGTCGGCATTCGACGGCTGTATGAATTTGGAAAAATTTGATGTCGATGAGGACAACAGGAAGTTTTCGGCCGAAGACGGCCTGCTGTACAACAAGTACCAGACGGCACTGCTCCGCTGTCCGCAGACCAAAAAGACCGCTGATGTTCCCGAACTTGTCTCCGACATAGAAGAATCGGCTTTCAGTGGCTGTACACGGCTGAAAAACATAGTGCTGCCGCCATACATCAACCAGATAAGGAACTATACTTTCGCCGACTGCATTTCGCTTGAGAAAATCTGCATTCCCGAAAACGTGATGTCCATAGGCAGGGGTGCTTTCGAGAACTGCATTTCGCTCGAGAACATAAAATTCGGCGGACACCTCCGCGTAATAACGGATTTCGCCTTTGCAGGCTGCAAGAGTCTGAAAGAGCTTAGTCTTCCCGATTCGCTTACCGAAATAGGGGAGGCCAAGGCGGCTGGAAACATGGAACGCGGCAATACCTTCAACGGCTGTACCTCGCTTGAGACTTTACGCCTGCCCGACAGGGTGGAGTATCTGAACGAGTACTGTTTCTGCAATTGCAAAAAACTGAAGGCCGTGACGCTGCCGCGCGCACTGAATTATGTGGACAAGGATCTGTTTTTCGGCTGCGACAATCTGAAAAGGGTTGTCCTCCGCAATCCTGCAACCGAAATAGAAGCCGGTGCCTTCGCCGAAGGTGTGGTAGTGGAGGTGGAGGAGTGACTGACAGAAGAATGTCGTAATTTTATTTCCTGCCAATATTTTTTAGACAGCTTTTTACAATTGTTTATGCTGTCCGTGTTGTAACTTGGATTTTATTCCGTTTATTTCTGCTTTTTAAACTTAACAGATATGATTTACGGATACATTCGCGTTTCAAGCGACAAACAGACGGTAGAAAACCAAAGATTTGAAATTAACAACTTCTGTACAAGAGAAAAGATTCTTATTGACGGATGGATTGAAGAAACTATCAGTGGCACAAAGAACTACAACAAGCGTGAGCTAGGGAAATTGTTGAAACGTGTTCAAAAAGATGATTTGATTATCTGTGCGGAATTGTCGCGCCTTGGTAGAAATCTCTTTATGATTATGGAGATTCTAAATATCTGCATGAGCAAAGAATGCCGTGTCTGGACTATCAAAGACAACTATCGTCTCGGTGAAGACATCCAGAGCAAAGTATTGGCATTCGCCTTTGGTCTATCAGCGGAGATAGAACGTAACCTAATAAGTCAAAGAACAAAAGAGGCTCTCGCTCGCAAGAAAGCAGAAGGTGTTGTGTTAGGTCGTCCCAAAGGGAAAGAACCCAAACGCGAGCACTACAAACTTGCGAAAAAAGAGAATCTTGTCAAGGATCTTCTTGCGGAAGGAATCTCACAGAGGCAAATCGCCAAAATCTGCAAGGTCGATCGCAATACGTTGGCTCGTTTTATTCATGTTTTTCTGCGTCACTAAATCGAGCCTTTTCGTGCAGCAGCAAGGCACCATTTGTGACTTCTCCGGAGGTGACAGCTGGGTGATATTGTCACCTATCGAACAAAGCATCAAGCGAAAGATTGAGTCTGTCGGGATACCATTGAAGGATTGGGACATTAATAT
>JAZRZP010000029.1:0-48927 GCA_045601425.1 Bacteroidales bacterium | reverse complement strand
ATGATGATACAGGCTATGGCTGAAGGCAATTTCGGCATCCAGACAGATTTTGAGAAATCCATAACGGAAAAGGTGAATGAAGCGGGAATCGGTCCATTGGGTTTGGGTGGCAGGACATCGGTGCTTGCTACCTTTGCCAAGATAGGCCCTCAAAGGGCAAGTGGCGTCAGGATTGTGGCCTTAAGGCCATGCTGCTGCTTCGAACCAAGACGTGCTAGTGTTGATTTGTAAAAAAAAGTAATCAAGATGCAAAACACGGAAAATATATTTCAAGTTTTCATTAAGTGCTTCACTTTTAACCATGTTAACTACATCGAAGATGCAATGCGTGGTTTTGTGATGCAAAAGACCGATTTTCCATACATAGCAGCGATAGTAGATGATGCTTCTACGGATGGCGAACCTGATGTAATCAAGCGTTTTTTGGAAAACGAGTTTGATATGACCACTTCTGTTCGGAATGAAACGGAGGACTATGTGCGGGTGGCGGCGAAACACACGACAAATGTTAACTGTACATTTGTTGTCATTTTATTGAAATATAACCATCGTAGTATTAAGAAAGCAAAATTTCCATATCTTAAGGAATGGATGAATGATGCCAAATACATAGCCCTTTGCGAAGGTGACGACTATTGGACGGATCCGTTGAAGTTACAAAAGCAGGTGGATTTCTTGGAGGAGCATGAGGAGTTTGATATGTGTTGCACTAGATTTCAACATTATTTCCAAAATGAGGGTCGTATTGGGAATTTTGATTTGTATAATACGATTGTTCCATATGATGTGGAAGGATTTGAACTTAAACGTGAACATTATTTGATAGATGCTCTTCCTCAGCCATGTACTGTGATGTATCGCAATGGTTCAATGGAGGATAATACGATTGTGGCAAAATTGAAATATCGGTATGATATTCCTATGTATTGGTTTTTTATGCAGAAACACCGTGTTTGGCTGATGAATAAAAAAACAGCGATGTATAGAAAACACGAAGGAAGTATCACGACGCAAAGATGGATTGGAATGTTGACAATTTTGTATGAAGAGTACAATGAAATGTTCCACTATGATCATGATAAGGTGCTCTATGCGAAGTGTATGCAATATTGGAAACTTTATGTTGATGAATGCTTGCGAGTGGAAAATAAAAAAAGTTTGAAGTGGGTTTTAAAAGTAAATAAGGATCTGTTTTTGCTTCATCCGACATTTCAAGATTGGAAATCTTGCATTAAACATCTTTCTAAAGCCTTGCGGCATTGGTATAAGGTGAATTATTTTAGACATCAGAAAAAATGAGAAATGTGAAATCTCTGCCAAATATAAATATATATGTATGATATTTCCTATCAACATAAGGCCTTATATATGCACAAATACGACTATCTTATTGTAGGCTCAGGCCTTTTTGGTTCCACATTCGCCTATTGCGCCCGCAAAGCAGGCAAGAAGGCCCTTGTTATCGACAAGCGTCCTCATCTTGGTGGCAACGTTTATTGCGAGAACATAGAAGGTATCAATGTCCACAAGTATGGTGCACACATTTTCCACACATCAAACAAGAGGGTCTGGGATTTCGTGAATGGTATCGTCCCGTTCAACAGATACACTAACAGCCCTGTCGCCAATTATAAGGGAGAATTGTACAGCCTTCCGTTCAACATGAACACATTTTCGCAGATGTGGAAGGATGTGAAGACGCCTGCCGATGCCGAAAAGCGCATTGCCGAACAGAAAGTCGAGGCTATAGCTGCACTCAATGGGTGTGAACCTCAGAATCTTGAGGAGCAAGCCCTTTGCCTTGTTGGTAAAGACATTTTCGAGAAACTCATCAAGGAATATACCGAAAAACAATGGGGAAGAAGTTGCAGGGAACTTCCTGCATTCATCATTAAGCGTCTGCCGGTAAGGATGGTCTTCGACAACAATTATTTCAATGATTTGTACCAAGGCATACCCATCGGCGGGTACAATAAACTGATAGAGGGGTTGCTTGACGGAGTTGAAACGCGTGTGAATTGCGATTTCTTCAAAGAACCGGAATTCAGGGATTGGCGCAGTATCGCCGAAAATTTGGTTTACACTGGCCCGATTGATGAATATTTCGGCTACAAGCATGGCAAGTTGGATTGGCGTACCGTCATGTTCAAGACGCGCATTGAAGACACCCCAAATTATCAAGGCAACGCTGTCATCAATTATACAAGCCATCAAGAACCCTATACAAGGGTCATCGAACATAAGCATTTCGAGATGTTTGGACAAGCCGTGTATGACTGCCCGAAAACAGTTGTCAGCGAAGAGTACTCAACGGAATACAAACCAGGGATGGAACAGTATTATCCCGTGAACGACGAAAAAAACAATGCTTTGGCTGAAAAATACCGCCAGATGTCGTTGGAAGAAGACAATGTGATTTTTGGCGGGAGATTGGCCGAGTATAAATATTACGATATGGCTCCCATCATCGAGCAGGTGATGGAGCGGACAAGCAAATTATTCAAGATATGAATGTAGATGTAGTTATAGTGACCTACAACAGGTTGGAGAAACTGAAGAAGACGCTCAAATGTTACGAGAATCAGACTGCAAGATTCCGCAATCTCATTGTGGTGAACAACCACAGCACGGATGGAACAGCAGAGTATCTGTCAGAATGGGAAAAGCAAGAAACCCCGTTTGAAAAGCATATCATAACCACAAGCGACAATCTTGGCGGTGCCGGTGGATTTTACACGGGCGAAACATATTCAATGAAGTTGAATCCCGATTGGATTTTCATTGCCGATGATGATGCATATCCGGACCCTGATTTGATGGAAAAGTTCTATGAGTTTGAAAAGGAACATTCCAACGATGGCTTCTCGGCCATTTGTGCTGCTGTACATCAAATTGACGGCTCTATCGACGTGTCCCACCGAAGTCGCTATACACTCACCAACAAACGTTATTTTAGTTGGGATTCTGTTCCTTTGGAAGAATATGAAACCCCATGTTTCGACATCGATTTTTTGACCTATGTTGGACCTTTCATCAATGCCAAGGCTATTGAACAGGTCGGTTGCGTGAATCCGGATTTTTTCATTTATAATGATGATTCTGAACACAGTCTGCGACTGAAAAAATACGGCAGGATAGTCTGTGTACCTGAGATGAAAATCACTCACGATGTCAAAGTTGTTGGTCAGGTCAAGGAACAGGTAACGGACAGTAATGTTCTTGTTTCTTGGGGCGATTATTACAGTGCACGAAATGAGATGGTGATGTTTAAACAACATTTTCCAGAATTGGCAAAATACCGCTTCAAAACAGCTGTCAAAAAGCGTCTGAAAGGGAAGTTCAAAACTCCGTATGAAAAGGTTGTATGGAAAGCCATGCTGGACGGGTGGTTCGGTCATCTCGGAAAAAATAAAAAGTACCAGCCCGGTTGGTCAATAAAAAAATAATTCATGTCCCCCACTGTTTCCATAGTTCTTCCGTGCTACAATGGTGCAGGCCATCTGGCCCGATCCATCGAGAGTGTTATCGCACAAACTTTCACCGATTGGGAACTCATCATCGTAAACGACTGCTCCAAGGACAATTCTTTGGAAATTATGCAGTTGTATACTGCGAAAGACCCTCGTATCCGTGTCATCAACAATGAGGTGAACAAAAAGCTTCCGGCTTCGCTCAATGTCGGCTTCGCCGAAGCCCAAGGGCGTTATCTCACATGGACATCGCACGACAACCGCATGGGCGAGACCATGCTTGAGGAATTCGTACAATATCTCGAAGCACATCCCGAAATAGGACTCGTTACGGCCAACTACGCGGCTTTCAGCCTGAGTACAGGCCAGCAGCTCTATGAGGTAAGCATGGATGACCCGCAGGGGCGTCTGCCTCACCACAACACCATCTGCTACGCCTTCATGTACCGCCGCGAAGTGTTGGAAACGGTAGGCGGATACGACGAAAAGCTTTTCCTTATCGAAGATTATGAGTACTGGGTACGAATCTGGCTGAAATACAAAATCGGAAAAGTCGACAAAGTGCTGTATTATACCGGTGTAGGCGATGAAACGCTCACCATGTCGCGGAAAAAAGAAATTGCCAAGAAACTTCTTGAAGTACGTATGATGTATTTCGACGATTTCGACAATGCGTTGAAAAACAATCCGGTTTTGAGGCGGGACTTCTTCATCTCCATTGCCAACGAACTCAGCGGTGCAAAATGGCTTGGATTTGTGGCGAAATGTTCCGTGAAACAACCCGTGAAATTCGGGGCTTATTACATATTCTGGTACGCTCCGAAGCGGTTTTTCAAGCGTTTTGGAGTATATCGTAAAGTTAAATCATTGATAAAAGGCGCGTGAGATGACTCCTGTTATGGATATGATAAAGGTTGCAAACAATGACACTTGTACAGAAAACCCTACAAAAAACCCTACAGAAAACCCTACAGAAAACCTTACTCAACTTGAAAGGAAAATCGTTGATGTGCTGCTCAAAAATCCATCATGTACGCAAAAACAGCTGGCTGAAGAGGTGGCTGTCGGATATTCTACAATAAGGGAGTATATTGTCAGATTGAGAAATAAGGGAACCATCTCCCGTATCGGTTCGGCAAGAAGCGGTTATTGGACGGTGAATCGAAAAACACAATTTTAGGAAGTGTTCAATTTAATATCATTATAACTACATGAATATCAGTATTTTACCCCCCCCACACAGCATCACGCACCTGCACAACCTGCAGATTCTTTAAATTTTGACACTCCGAAGCGTGTTGTGTGGGCGGATTTCGCACGTCCGTTGGCAATTTTTATCATAGTCTTCAGACATTTGTGCCCGGGTTTTTATGAAACAGGAAAGGTTTCCGACATTTTATTCGTCAATATATTTGTTGCAATTACAGAGTGGTGTCTCCCAGTATTGGTCATGATATCGGGAATGTTCGTATTGAATCCTAACAAGAAATTCGACACGAAACGGTTTTACAAGAAAAATGTCTTGCGGTTGTTTACGGCCTTATGTTTTTGGTCAATAGCGTATGGATTATATGGAGTATGTTCCAACCCAAATTCATCATGGACTTTATTTAGTATCATCGGACCTGTTTTTTACAAGCGTTTGCCTTGGTATCATTTGTGGTTTATGTATATGATAATAGGACTTTATGTGTTGGTTCCATTGTTACGTGTGTTCATCAAAAATGCTTCCCGAAGGAATTTGGAGTATTTCGTTGTCTTGTTTTTTGTGGCTAATTCGATTGCTTTTTGGAATGAGTTTATGCCGAAATTGAATTTTTCTTTGCCGGAAGTAACTTCATATTTGGGCTATTTTATATTGGGCTATTATTTGCTAAATTATGAATTTTCTAAAAGAACTAGAAATTTGATATATATTCTAAGTTTATTTAGCGTAGCTTTTATCGTTTTGCTTCATTTGAAAATGGATGCACCACCAAGAACTTACATTAGTGCAACAAATAATCCATTTGTCATAATTATTGCTTCTGGAGCATTTCTCTTGTTCAAATATTCCAATTTAAAAGAGGGAAAATGTTATGGCGTTATAAAAGAGTTGTCTAAATTATCGTTTGGAGTTTATCTTGTTCACGACTTTTTTATCCAATTTATACAGCTTGATTTTTTGCCAGGATCGGCTTGGGTCGTAATTCCAATAAAAGGAATTTTGGTAATTTTGTGTAGTCTCGTTGTCATATTTGTTTTGAGCAAAATTCCGGTTGTAAAAAAATATTTAATTTAGAATGTCTCGAGTTACCGTCCTGATGCCTGCCTACAACGTAGGTCCGTGGATTAGTGAAGCCATCGAAAGCGTGCTGAAGCAGACTTTTGCCGATTTCACGCTTCTCGTTATCGATGACTGTTCCACCGACAACACGGCCGATGTGGTGCAATCGTTTTCCGATCCGCGTATACGTTACGAAAAGAATCCCCGCAACCTCGGACTGGCCGAAAACCTCAACCGTGGCCTCGAACTTTCGGATACCGAGTTCTGTGCCCGTATGGACGGCGATGACATTGCAGAACCCACATGGCTCGAAACGGGCATCAAAGTGCTTGAAACTCACCCCGAAGTGGGCATTTGCAGTTTCGGATTCCAGTTTTTCGGCACCAAGACATCGGTTGTCCGTTTTCCTGAGAAGCACGAAGACTCAAAGGTGCAGATGCTTTTCGGCTGCACCGTCATTATTCCGGTTTTCCGTCGCAGCGTGATGGCTGACAACGGTTTGCGTTACAGCACCGAAGCGTTCCCTGCCGAGGATTACGACATGTGGTCGCGCTGCTATCGATTAACTCAGGTTTACAACGTGCAGCAGACTATGTTCCACTATCGCATGCACGGAACGCAGATTTCCACTTCCAAGGCCGAAGCCCAGCGGCAGAAGGCAAACAGGGTGCGTTCCAACATGCTCGACTGGTTTTTCTCCGACTTAACGGAAGAAGACAAGAGATATTTTATGGACGTATTTGTTCCCTGCATAATCAGAACCAGATTGCAGCTCAGGCAGATGACGGATTTCGCCGCACGTATGCGGAAAAAAAACCACGGCCATTATTCCGACAGAGCCCTGAAAGCTGGATTCGAAAGGCATATCAAGGAATCTCTTTATAATTACGTAATATCCAATTACTTTGCAGGAGGTTATACCGTTGGCGGTTATTTCAACTACCTGAGGAGCGGTTTGGCATTTTTCCAGAGTCCTGTGCTGGAACTCAAGATACTGATGAGATGTCTATTGAAAAAGAAATGAATGTTTTTGCCAAGATAATACGTAAAATCGACCATGTCTTTCATCCTTCGGTGGGTGAAATATGGATGCTGCACCGTGTGGCGGAGGAACAAAGCGAAAAAGCCGACCTTGCCGCTCTGGAGGTTACACCGCAACACCTCGAATCGCTCATTGCAGCGTACAGGGATAATGGTTACACCTTTGTCTCCCTTGATGACATATTCGCTGAAATACAGACCGCAGGACTGAGAAAATGCAAGAAAATATGCATGACTTTCGATGACGGCTACCGCGACAATTACGAACTGGCCTATCCGCTGCTCAAACGACTGAATGTGCCGTTTGCCATATATGTGAGCATGGATTTCGTAGATGACAGAAACGAGATGTGGTGGTACCCGGGACAGAAGCTTGGAATTGCAGGCGAACAGCTGCTGGAACTTGCTTCGGAACCCTTGTGCACGCTGGGAGCGCACACAATGTCGCATCCGAAACTCGACACGCTTGATGAAGCGGAACAGGAAAGAGAGATTGCCATGTCGAAAACAGCATTGGAACGGTTTATCGGCAAGGAAGTGCGGCATTTCTCGTACCCATACGGCGCACATAATCAGGTATCCATTGGATGTGTGAAACGTGCCGGTTTTGTTTCCGCAGTACAGTCGTGGGGAGGAACCTCGCGCCGTGGCGACAATTGCTGGGAGTTGAAAAGAAATCAGATAGATAATGAAACAAAAAACACAAATAATACCAAAATATGTATAAATCACATTCTGTATCATTTATCACGTTTGCAGACAGTCGTTTAGCATGTAAGGATATCATCAAAAAACAGGCTGAAAAATCCGGATTTTTTGACAAAATATATGCTTTTGACGAGCACGACTTGGAAGACTGGTATCTAAAAAAATATGCAGATCGCTTGGTGTTGGGCTCGCGAGGATTTGGCTATTGGCAATGGAAGTCATATTTGGTCCGCCGTATTTTTGACAGGTTGGAAGATGATGATTATCTGGTATATGCCGATGGCGGTTGTACAATAAATGGACAGGGAAGACAAAAATTCAGCCAATATATAAATACCCTTGAACAATCTAAGTCTGGAATATTGGTTTTCCAGCAAGGGTGGAGAGAAGCTGAGTGGACAAAAGGTGACATCTTTCACTATTTTGCTGTTCAGAATGATGAAAATTATTTGAATCATGGACAAGTTGCGGCGACAGCATTTTTGTTGAGAAAATGCAGTCAATCACAGAAATTTATTGATGAGTGGCACTATGTGTGTCATAATCATCACGAATTGATTACTGACACGCCCTCACACAATTCTAATGATAAAGAGTTTAAAGAAAACAGACATGACCAAAGCGTATTTTCTGTTCTTAGTTTAAAATATGGGGCAATAGAACTTCCTATATCTGAAATTTTTTCTGAAAACGGCTATGAGAATATGATGGAATATCCGATTTGGGCAACACGCTACAAACCGAAAAAACACTCTCGGTTGTGGAAGTTGTACCACAGGTTGAAATAGAACATCCGTTCCAAAACCTTGGAAAGAGGATCATTGAAAAACGGGAAGCAAAAGTATGAAGCGTTTTGCCCCGAAATTGCTTTTACTTGGACAACCGTTGAATAAATGGGTTAAAGAACTCTTTTTCACACAACAATAAAAATAGCATTGACAATTAAATATTTGCGATATGTCAGGACACAATAAATACGCTTATGTGAGCATTGTAACCAGTGAAAATTATCTGGTGGGGTTGGAGTCAATGTATTTGAGCCTGCGCAAAACAGGCACAAAAATACCTCTTTACACCTTGTTGCCTGCCTGTTTGGTCAAAGATCATTACAAAACTGTTGAAAAATTGAAGAATGAGGGAATTTATATAATTGAATATAACAAATCTATCACCATCCCCACTTCTTTGAAGGAGAACAATAATGCCAAAGGTGACAACAGGTTCAACTATACATTTGATAAATTATTGATATTCGGACTCACTCAGTTTGACAAAATCGTTTTTCTTGATTCAGATATTTATATCCTTCAGAATTTGGATCATTTGTTTGAAAAGCCTCATATGTCGGCTATGATTGCAGGAAAGAGTTTCCCAGGAAATGAAGATTGGATAGATTTGACATCGGGCATCATGACTTTAGAGCCTAAAGATGGCTTGATTCAGCAGTTGGAAGCTACAATTCCAACTGTGATTGAAAAAAAAGGAAGTTGTGGAGACCAAGATGTTCTTCAGGAATATTATTCGGAGTGGACAAAGCATCCCGAATTGAATCTAGGTGAGAAATATGGTATCATGGCAGGTTATGCGGATTATTATGAAAAAGTGTTAGGCTATAATTATTCCGAAGATATAAATGATTCTAAAGCAGTTGCAATAATGCATTATGCAGGAGAGAAAAAACCGTGGATGCAACATTGGTCTTTTTTGTCTGTATTGAAACAAGAAATCGAATTGAGTCTTTGTAAAATGACAGGGCTACGGAATACGAAGCAAATACATTTGGAATACAAGCATTTGATTAGAGTGGCCAAACGACGTATTGGCGTAAAATAATGAAAGCAAGGACTAATTACAAACGTTGGAAGTCGGCATTGCGCTCCGATAAAGTTCCTGTTTCCTACTTCAATTTCTGGGACGGTCAGTCGGCCGACGAAATATGGTTTACAGATTTTGTAAGAAGCAGAGGATTCATGGAAAAATATCCTCGGGCTAAATTCGCCTTCTTTTCTACTTTGGGAAACATCGGCCTGTTGAAAACCGATAAACTTTTGTATCCGTTTTCCAAACACCGTAAGCGAATTTTCTTTACAGGCGAAAACGTTCATTACGAAGCATTCAAAGACTATGAACGGAATTTGCTGGATCATGCTTCGATAGACTTGTCGTTGGGCTTCGATTATATTGAAAATGAGAGGTACCTGCGTTTCCCCATTTGGATTCTGGAGATGTTTCCGGCACATTCCACACAGGAAGATGTAAAAAGGATTTGCGAGAAACTCAGTCATCAAAAATACGACGAACAACGAAACCGTTTCTGTGCACTGGTTGCTGGAGGGGGCTCGGGTTTATTGTCAGAACATCTTGTAATGCGAAAATCCATCGTTGACAGTTTGAATACAGTAAGCACTGTTGATTGTGCTGGCCGATTTCTCCGAAACACCGAGGATTTGCAGACTGTATTCCACGACGACAAGGCGGAATTTCTGAAACGGTACAAGTTTTTCATCTGCCCCGAAAACATCTCCGTTGACGGCTACGTCATCGAAAAGGTTTTCCATTCCATCGGTTCGGGCTGCATTCCAATCTACAATGGTTCGCTCAACAATCCCGAACCCGATGTGCTGAACCACGATGCCATTCTCTTTTGGGAGAAAGATGGCGATAATGCTGGTCTTGTCAAAAAGGTTGATGAACTGTGGAACAACCCGAATTTGTACAAAGAATTCTTCGAACAGCCACGGCTTCAAGACAACGCATGGGAGGTTGTGTGGCAGTATTTTATGGATTTGGAGAAAAAGATCAATGGTCTGTTTGGATGAAGAAAATCCCTTTTACGCTGCAAAAGCAATAATACTCTGAATTTTTGATGGAATAGAAATTATAGTGTAAATGATGTTACAAGAAGACTTGATGACCGAATTCAAGCAATCGTTCAACGAAGACACGATTGTCACGCTAGCGGCTTTTGCCAATGCCAAAGGCGGAACGGTATATGTCGGCATGAGGGACGATGCCACGCCTTGTGGCGTGTCGTTGGGAACTGAAACCGTGCAGCATTGGATTAACGAAATAAAGCAGAAAACCGAACCTGCCATTATTCCTGATGTGGAGATTGTAGAGATGGATGGAAAGCAGGTCGTCAAGTTGAATGTCCAGGAATTCCCTGTGAAACCGGTGTCGGCACGGGGACGGTATTATCGCCGTCAGGCCAATAGCAACCACTTATTGACGGCTGTCGAGATTGCCGATTTGAGTTTGCAGACTAGAAATGTTTCTTGGGATGCGTATCCCTACGCGGGAGCCTGCTGGAATGATTTGGACGAAGAAAAAATCAGGATTTTTATCGGCAAGGCAAATGCTTCCGGACGCTTTTCGCTTCCGGTCAATCCTAAGGAAGCCCTGGAAAAACTTGATATGCTGCGTGACGAAGTCCCGACCAATGCGGCCATGTTGCTGTTCTCAAAAAAGGATTTGCATTATAATGTGCATATTGGCAGGTTCAAGTCGCCGACTCTGATTATTGCCGACAAGATGATAAGCGGAACCTTGTTTGAGGTGGTGGAGGAATCCATGATGACGATAGTAAGCCATTTGAAATTCGCTTTCGATATCCGCGTTGTGGGAACTAATACACAACGCATTGAAATTCCGGAATATCCCTTGGAGGCCATTAGAGAACTGCTGTTGAATTGCATTGTGCATCGCGACTACCAAAGCCCCACCGATGTCCAGATTAAGATTTTCGATAATAGCATTGTTTTCTTCAATCCGAGTGGGCTATACGGTAATATCACGGAGGAAGACTTGAAGACGGATTCATATAAGGCGAGTACTCGAAACAGGCAGATTGCTGAAGCGTTCTATTTAACGAAAGACATAGAGAAATACGGCAGCGGATTTGTGCGTATTCGTGCGTTGATTGCCGATTATCCTACCATGCAGTTCTTTTACCGTAATGAAAATTATGGTTTTTCTGCTGGGTTTTCATACGAAGTGCAGAGGGAAGCTAATCCGTTGATTGAAGAAACCGGACAAGAAACCGAAGAAACAGGTAAAGAAACAGGTAAAGAAAGGATAGAACCTGAAATTTTATCTTTGGTAAAAACAATAGGAAATCAAACGCTTACGGTAAAGGAAATTATGCAAGAATTGAAGTTGAAAGGTGGAGATAACTTTAGAAAAAACTACCTTTCCCCAGCTATTGCAGGGGGGTATGTTGCTATGCTGTATCCGGATGTGCCTAGACATAGGAAGCAAGCCTATTATCTGACAGAAAAAGGGATGTCTATTATAGAAGGTATCTAATGAAACTTTCCATCATCATACCTGCTTACAACGTCGAAAAATTCCTGCCCCAATGCCTCGACAGCATTTTGCAGCAGAACCAAGCTGATTTTGAGGTTATTGTCATCAACGACGGCAGTACCGACGGTACACTGGCTTTGCTGGAAGGCTATGCCGCTAAACATGACAACCTGAAGGTCATCACTCAGAACAATGCAGGCATGAGCACTGCACGAAACCGTGGTCTAAAAGAAGCCCAAGGCGAGTATGTAATGTTTGTGGACAGCGACGACTGGCTTTGCGACAGTGCATTGGAATCGCTCTGCCCGAACCTTTGCGACGAGGATGTTGTCTGCTTCAATGCAAAAAAGTATATCGAAGACAAAGACGTTTTTGTCGAAAACAACCGACCTTTCCAGAACGGAGTCATGTCGGGATGGGATTATTTCAACAGCCAGCGTCTGATTCCTGCCGAAATTCATTTTGTTTGTGTATGGCAACGTGCCTATAAGCGTAATTTTCTTGATGCAAACAACCTGCGTTTTGCCGACGGCATTCTTCGAGCCGAAGACGACCTGTTCAGCACAATGGTGATGTATCACGCCAAAAGCGTAAAAGCCGTTGACCTTTGCTGTTACGTCTATCGTATCCGTCAAAGCAGCATTACTACTACGGTCAACATACAGCGCTGGTACGACAGCCTGCGGGTTCAGGAAATGTTGGCGGATTTCTTTGTGCCTTTGAATGGCATTGACAAAAGTGTCATCTATAGGGTCTTGGCTTCGGGTTACATCGGATGGTTTTCGTCACAGACAAAAAGACTTTACGGCAACAGGGACAATGAATTGCAGTCCCGCATAAACTGGGAATATTTCGCTTCGACTGCCCTAACCAAAAGGCATAAACTTCTTTACCGAATGATAAGAATTTCGCCAAAACTTTTCCGGTTATACAGTCACATATCAAGTAAAATGCGATAGAACCACATGCTTTTCAATTCCATCGAATTCCTGATTTTCTTACCGATAGTATTTCTGCTTTATTGGTTTGTGTTCAACCGCAACCTGCGGCTGCAAAACCTGTTTGTGGTCGTGGTTTCGTATGTTTTCTACGGATGGTGGGATTGGAGATTCCTTTTTCTGATAGCTTTCACTTCGTTCTGCAGCTGGGGCAGCGGACTTCTTATCGGAAAAGCAGGTGGAAACAGGCGGAAGGCAAAAATAATAAGTGCGGCGAACATCGTACTAAACCTGCTGATACTCGGAGTATTCAAGTATTACGATTTCTTCGTGACGTCGTTTGCCGAAATGTTTGGAGCTAATCCTGACGGATTGTTGCTGAAGATAATTCTTCCCGTCGGCATCAGTTTCTACACCTTCCAGGCCTTGAGCTACAGCATCGATGTTTACCGCAAGAAACTTGAACCAACCCGCGACATCATTCAGTTCTTCGCTTTTGTCAGTTTTTTCCCGCAACTGGTAGCGGGTCCCATCGAGCGTGCAACGAATCTTTTGCCACAGTTTGCAAAGCCGCGCAACTTCGATTACGACACCGCCGTGATGGTGTCAGGCAGATGCTTTGGGGATTTTTCAAGAAAATCGTAGTGGCAGACAATTGTGCATTTTTTGTTGACGGGATTTGGGCCGATTACGCCTCGCAAAGCGGAAGCACGCTGTTTGTTGCGGCGGTGATGTTCACGTTCCAGATTTATTGCGATTTTTCCGGTTACAGCGATATCGCCATCGGAACTTCAAAGCTGTTCGGCATCAGGTTGATGCGTAACTTCAACGTGCCGTATTTCAGCCGCGACATAGCCGAATTCTGGCGCAGGTGGCACATCTCACTTACCACATGGTTCCGCGACTATATCTATATCCCGCTTGGAGGCAGCCGCTGTTCGAAAGCAAAAGTCATCCGCAACACTTTTGTGATATTTCTTGTAAGTGGTTTCTGGCATGGTGCCAACTGGACTTTCGTGGTATGGGGAGCCTACCATGCACTGCTGTTTTTGCCATTGATTCTGCTCGGTAAGAACCGCAAGCATACCGATGTGGTTGCAGCCGGACGGCTTCTGCCGAGTATCAGGGAGTTTGCTCAAATGCTCTTGACGTTTGTGCTGGCGGTTTTCGGCTGGATCATCTTCCGTGCCGAAACCATAGGGCAGGCAGGAGAGATTTTTGCTGGAATATTTTCCTCGAGCTTTTTCATGGTACCGTCGCTCCCAATGAAAACGTTTCTGTTCATCGGCATATTGCTTGTGGTGGAATGGATTCAGCGGAAAAAGGAACATGCCCTGCAACTTGACGGCGTGAAATCGCACTTTCTGAAATACGTCTGTTATATTGCCATATTGGCGATGATTTTCTGCTTCGGCGCTTATAACGAATCGTTTATTTATTTCCAATTCTGAAATGCCATGAGAAAATTTGTTGTCAGAACGTTTTTTACATTTCTTGGAGTGGCAATGCTGGCGGTGCTGTTGGATTTTGTCATTACGAAAAACCTGCATAAATCAGAAGCCCAGTTGTTTCAGAGTTGGAACGACTTGTTTTACGGTAACATGAATTGCGATGCCGTCATCATGGGTAGTTCCCGAGGTTTTGTGCAGTACAGCCCTGCCATTCTTGACAGCGTTCTCGGTACCGACTTCTATAATCTCAGTGTTGACGGACGCTGCATTGATGCCGAAGTTGCAAAGTATAATACATATCTCGAGCATAACCCTAAACCCAAGCTGATTATACAGAATGTGGATTACGGCAACCTTCTGATGTCGAACGGTTATGAACGAGAGCAGTTCACTCCATATCTTTATGATGATGTTTTGTTCGATGAAATATCTGATATTGAAGATTTTACAATTTATGACAAGTATTTGCCATTGGTTCGTTATGCAGGATACCTTCAAGTCATCAAAGAAGGCTTGCATTTGTCGAACAAACTTGTCAAACAGCCGTTGTACAAAGGATATTGTGCCCGCGATGAAAAATGGGATGGTACCGCATTCAGAGATGTTACTCATGTAGATTTTACTGTAAATCCTGTGGCTGTGGACATTTTTGAAAAATATCTGGCGAAGTGCAACAAAGACGGCGTTCAGGTAATTCTGGTGTTTGCTCCCATTTACATAGGGGTCACGGAAAAGATGGACGACCCGCAGCAGATGTTCGACTATTATCAGAAATTCTCCGACAAATACGGCTGCCCGATATTGAATTACACTTACGACCCTATTTCATACGACACCAACTACTTTTACAACGCCACGCATCTAAATAAACTTGGCTCGGAACTGTTTTCACGAAAACTCGCTCACGATATTGACTCCCTTCAGCTTTTGAAAAGATAATCATGTTTTCCGTCATCATTCCGTTATACAACAAAGCGCCTTACATTGGAAAGGCTTTGCACAGTGTCGCCGCCCAGACTTTCACAGACTACGAACTCATTGTCGTTGACGACGGTTCAAAAGATGACTCGGCGTCTGTCGCGGAGCGAGTTATTAAAGATTGCTGGCTGAGTCTGTCGAAGCCGCAGTCGGTGAAACTTATCAGACAGACCAATGCAGGCGTTTCCGTAGCTCGCAACAATGGTGTAGCGGCATCACACGGCGATTATGTGTGTTTTCTCGATGCCGACGACTGGTGGGAACCAACGTTTCTGGAAGAAATGGCTATCTTGATAGCAGAATATCCCGATGCAGGCATTTACGGAACAAATTACACCATCGTCAACGAAACCCGCCACAAGACGCGAGTGGCTCCGATTGGAGTGCCCGAAAACTTCGAAAAGGGATATATTGACTATTGCAAGGTCTATGCGAGAACGTTATGTATGCCGTTGACTTCCATTTCGGTCGCCATACAGAGAAATATGTTTGTGGAAGCAGGCGGCTTTCCCAAAGAGATTCGTTTGGGGGAGGATTTCATGCTTTGGATCCGCATTGCATTGAAACACAAAGTTGCTTTCCTAAACAAACCCCTCGCCAACTACAATCAGGATGTGGATGTGGCAAATCGTGGCACACAACATCTGCACAATCCTGAGAACCATATGCTTTGGAACCTCGAAAATCTTAAAGATGAAGAGAGGACAAATCCCGACTACAAGCAGCTCATAGACAATCTGCGTACATACGGACTGCTGAATTACTATCTGTCGACCTTATACCACGATGCAGCCAAGCGTGAGCTTGCCAAGGTCGATTGGAACCGGCAATCATCGTACTACATAAAACTTTACAGAAAGCCGCTTTTGTGTTTGCGTTTACGGCAGAAGTTTTTGTCGTTGGGATCTATGGTAAAGCAAAAATTGTCATTCAGCAACTAGCAATTGTCGTATTCAGCACGAAATATGCCGAAAACCCATTTTGCACTATTTACAAATATTTTCATTGAACAACAATAGTTATAATGGAGCAGAAATATTCATATTCAATAGTAATAAGGACACTTGGCAATACTGGAGATAAGTATCGTCAAATGTTAGATTGTATAGATTCTCTGTCAATAAAACCAGAAGAAGTTATAGTTGTCATTCCTCAAGGATATGAATTAGACTACGAACTGGGATATGAACGTGTCGTCCGTTCCGAAAAAGGGATGGTCATCCAACGGGCTGTTGGAATACAGGAAGCCAAATCCGACTACATTCTTGTTGTTGATGATGATTTGAATTTCGAAGCTGATTTTGTAGAACATCTGTTTGAAAGTTTGACAAAATATAGTTTGGATTGTGTCTTATCCTTTCAAAGTGATCCGGTGCAGAGTTCGTGCGATTCGCCAGCACCTGAAAAGACAAGATTTCGTGGCAAATTAATGGAATGGCGAAGGATTTTTACAGGACAGCATATTGTGACATATAAAAAGGAATCTGTCTGGTTCGACAAAGTCACTGTTTGTGCAGGACATAAGACATACGAAAGCAATCCTCTGGGATTGTGTAATTGTGGATGCTTCCAATGTTTCTTTTCCAAAACATCTGTTGCACAAGAAGTCCATTTTGAGGAAGAACGCTGGCTTGAACAGGGGACTGTCTCCAAGTATGCCGCATACGACGACATGGTTTTCTTCTACAAGATGTACATGAATGGTCATCGGATTGCATATTCTGACAAGGCCAGATACGTTCATCTCGACGCAGGAGCAGGACGACCAGCCAAATCAAAACTGGAGGCAAAGCGCATACGGTTGTATAGCATTGCCAGAAATCGGACTATCTTTTGGAAAAAGTTCCTGTGGAAACCCGCCAAATCCTTTGGAAGAAAATTCATAGTGCTACTTGGCGGTATATACGCAATTACCAATTATAGCGTTTATAATATTGCCGCAAATTGCCTGCCAAAGTATTGGAAAGCTTTGCCTGCCATGTTTAAAGGATACAGAGAAGCATTGAAATTGAAATAATCAAATTATGCTATTCATAATCATCCAGTTATTTATAGAACCAGAACTATTTGAAATCAAATACAATGAAAACAATATTACTCGTATTCGGTACTCGTCCGGAGGCTATAAAAATGGCTCCGCTGGTACACGAACTGAAAAAACACCCTGGAGAATTCGTAACGAAAGTCTGTGTTACGGGGCAACACAGGGAAATGCTGGATCAGGTTCTGAACCTGTTTGAAATCGTTCCCGATTACGACTTGAACATAATGAAACCCAATCAGGATTTGTACGACATTACGAGCCGTATTCTTTTAGGTATGCGTGATGTCCTTACTGATGCCAAACCTGATGTCGTACTGGTTCACGGCGACACCACCACATCTTCGGCTGCGGCTCTGGCGGCTTTTTACAAGCAGATTCCGGTAGGTCATGTTGAAGCTGGATTGCGTACGGGTAATATTTACAGCCCGTGGCCTGAGGAGATGAACCGACTGATGACGGGACGCATTGCGACATACCATTTTTCTCCCACTCCGCTGTCCAAACAGAATTTGCTGAAAGAAAACGTAAGTGAAAAGCAGATTGTGGTTACAGGGAACACCGTTATTGATGCACTGCATTGGGTTACGGAGAAAATGGCCGCAAGCCAGCAGATACAGAGCGATTTGAAACGGGAAATGCTCGGTTACGGATACAACGTCGAAAGACTCAACGGCAATAGACGGCTGGTACTCATTACCGGCCACCGCCGCGAAAACTTCGGTGAGGGTTTCCTGAACATCTGTCATGCGATAAAGAACCTTGCAGAGAACAATCCTACGGTGGATTTCGTCTATCCCATGCACCTGAATCCCAACGTGCGCAAACCCGTCATTGAAGTGCTGGGGCAAAAGCATGAGAATATCTTTCTCATTGAACCTCTGCAGTATCTCCCGTTTGTCTATATGATGGAAAAATCATATTTGATTCTGACCGACAGCGGCGGAGTTCAGGAAGAAGCTCCCGGATTGGGCAAGCCCGTGCTGGTGATGCGCGACACCACCGAACGTCCCGAAGCCGTGGAGGCAGGAACTGTATTGCTCGTAGGTACCGACCGTCAGAAAATTGAAAACGGCGTTATGGAACTGTTGAACGACGGCACAATGTATGAAAAAATGTCGCAGGCAGTGAACCCTTACGGTGACGGCCATGCTTGTGAAAGAATTGCGGATTTCTTGAGATGCTGACAAATCAGGAAAGTATATTTGTGTCGTATGCAAGGGTACTTGCAATGTTTTTTATTGTTGCGTGCCACATCTTGCAGGCATTTGAAAGTGATTGGGCATTTGTACTTAACGTTGGCGTCCAGATGTTTTTCTTTATTTCCGGATTCCTTTATGGAAGGAAGGATAAACTTGAAGTCGGACAGTTTTTTAAATCAAGATTGGAAAAGGTCTATTTGCCTTATGTATTGTATACGGCAATAGCAGTAGCGACAATGTGTCTTGTGCTTGGACTTTCTGTTACATGGCAACAGATTTTGTGTTACCTATTTAACATACAAGGTTTTATAAAGAACCCAATTGCAGGTTTGAATCATTTGTGGTTTTTAAGCGTTCTGATGGTGGGATACTTGTTGACTCCAATTGTCAGAAAAGCCTTGAATCGGAATCGCTTAGTAACGATAGCATGTTTGATTGTCATACAATTGATTGAATATTTATGGTTACAGAAAAAGTATGCAATGTTTACATGGATAATGTTGTATCTGCTTGGGATAATCTTTGGCAGTGCCGATTTTAAATATGCAAAAAGGATAGGTGCATTATCAATTCCGGCAACGACAATCTTGCTGTTACTGTTGCCAAGTGTTTCTTCTTTTACTTTACCGAAATATTCTGTGTGGCTTCACGTGTTTTTAGCAGTTTCCGTGCTTGCTGTAATATATATGGCGACAAATCTGTTTTTGAAGTATTATAATAGTGAACCCAGGTGGATAAAATGGGTAGACAGTCATTCGTATGAAATCTATCTGACGCATCACTTGTATATTTTAGGACCCTGCTCTTTGTTGTTTTTAAGCGATTGTAAAATACTGGGAGTTGTTTTGGTAATTCTTTGCACTATTGTTTCCTCCATAGTGTTAAAGCAACTTTCGAAGATTTTTATTAAATGATACCGAAGAAAATCCATTACTGCTGGTTCGGACGCGGACCAATGCCGGAATTGGCATTAAAATGCATTGAATCATGGCATAAATACATGCCCGACTATGAATACAAATTGTGGAACGAAGACAATTTTGATGTCAATTCGGTTCCATACGTCAAGGAAGCCTACGAAGCCCGCAAGTTTGCATTTGTCACAGACTATGTTCGGTTATATGCTCTTTATACGGAAGGCGGCATTTACATGGATACCGATGTCGAGACGCTGAAACCGTATGATGATTTGCTGCATTTGTCGGCATTTACCGGATATGAAGGCAGCAAGCGCATGCCTCCGGTTACGGGTACCATGGCAAGCGAGGCTAACGGCGAGTGGGTCAAGGAACAGATAGAGTCTTATGCAGACGCTCATTTTGTGAAGTCTGACGGCACTCTTGACTTGACCACAAATACCGTACGCATTTCAACAATTATGAAGAATAATGGCTTTGTGCAGGATGGTAAGTACCATGTGTACAAAGACTTACATGTGTTCCCAACAGATTATTTTTGCCCGAAGCAGACAACGGGAGAATTTCTGTTGACGGAGAACACCTACTGCGATCATCATTTTATGGGCACTTGGGACGATAACAAGTCGGAAAACAAACTGGTAAAATTAATCGGTCAGAAAAACATGACACGACTTATAAAACTGAAACGGAAACTTTTCGGATAAACGGTACGCGACCTGCCGGATTTATTTCCGTTTGTCGTGAAACGGAATCTGTCAATGGTTTTGTAAAAGGCAAAAAGACCGTGTTTTAGCGGTCTTTTTGCCTTTTTTCATTTGATGAATGTGTAAAAATCACGGGTCAGGTTCAGGTATTCGTCGGTGTACGTGTTATCAAGTTTTCTGATGGCAAGTTCCGAAACATACGTGTCATCGGGTTTCGTTTTCTGCAGGGTGAATATTACCCGCACCACCTCTCTGTCGGGTTTGTTGTATATCATGATTCTGCTGCTTGTGAAAAGACCTCTCTTTTCTGCCATGTCCGTAAAGATGTCAGCTTCCGCCGAAGGCAGTATCAGCGTCGCTTTTCCTGTAGGGGAGAGCATCTGAATGCAGCACTCTATCAACTCTGAAAAAGGAAGGCTTTCGGTGTGGCGGGCAAGATTTCTTTTTCTGTCGGGACTTTTCAGCGAATTGTTGAAAAACGGCGGATTGGATACGATGAGATCATACTTTTGCAGAGCCTTTTGGGCATATTCCTGTACAGGCATTTCCGTCACCGACAGGCAGCTGCTCCATGGCGAACTCTCGAAGTTTCTTTTCGCTGCAGCGCAACTTTTTCCGTCAATTTCCACACTGTCGATCCGTGATTTTCCTCCGCACCGCTGTGCGAGAATAAGTGCCACCACCCCGCAGCCTGTGCCTATGTCCAGAATGTGGCAGTTGTCTGCAACGCCGGCACAGACGCCGAGCAGCACCGCATCGGTGCCGACTTTCATCGTTGCTTCTGCATCTTCAACCGAGAATTTTTTAAAATTGAACATGTCTCCCCAAAATTTGCGTTGCAAAAATACACAAAAAAATCTTTTTTTTCATCAAATGCCGTTCCGGAAACAAAATAATTTTGCCCGAAGTAAAAAAAATCGTATCTTTGCAGGGTATAAAAAAACAGGCCATGCGTATACCATCCAACAGAATTAGCGACATCGAACGGTTCACTTACAGTGAATTGGACGGTCTGTATTCCAAAGGCGAAATAAGATGCTTCCTTGGCATGATTTTCGAGGAATTTCTCGGCTGGGATCAGGTAACGTGGCTCACTTCCAAGAACAAGACCGTAAACCAGTCCGACTTGTTGAAAATAAATTTTGCAATAAAGGACTTGAAGAACTGTCGTCCCATACAGTATGTTCTCGGAAAGACTCTTTTTTGCGGCACCACGCTTTCCGTTGACGAAAACGTCCTGATACCGCGTCCCGAAACGGAAGAAATCGTAAACAGGGCAGTAGGATTGTGCGTGTCACCACAAGACATTCTCGATTTGTGCACAGGCAGCGGATGTCTGGCCATTGCACTGGCAAAGGCTTTTCCAAGGTCTTCGGTTACTGCGGTCGATATTTCGGAAAAGGCCCTCGGCGTGGCCCGGAAAAACGCTGCGGATAATGGAACTGACATTCGCTTCAGAACCATGGACATAAGCAGTAAATGTGTCTTTGATAGGAAATTCGGGCTTATAGTGAGCAACCCTCCATACGTGAGAAATTCCGAAAAGTCCCGTATGCACGCCAATGTGCTGGATTATGAACCGCCGGAAGCACTTTTCGTCGACGATGCCGACCCGCTGTGTTTTTACCGTTATATACTCGATATTGCACGCGACTACCTGACGCCTGACGGTTTGCTGATTGTGGAAATAAACGAGGCTTTGGGGACCGAAACCGAAAGTCTGTTCCGCGAAAACGGTTTTGAAACCTCACTTCTGAAAGATTTCAACGAAAAGGACAGGTTTGTGCTTTGTTATAATAAAAAACGATAAAATACGTTCTTTACTCATTCATAATCAGAAAAATAAAATCCATGTCAATAAAACACACACTTTTTATAGCAGCCTTTTTCCTCATCTGCTCCACGGCCTTTTCCCAAAAATACTACTCTTCGAACAGGAGGGCTGTGGTTCAGTACGAAAAAGCGATGAAGGTGCTCTACAGCGGGAAGTTCAGTCAGGGGATTCTGGAACTTGAAAAAGTCCTCAAGTATGATCCCGATTTCATTGAGGTACATCTTACTCTTGGTGATTATTATTACGACATACGTAATATCGAAAAGGCCGAACAGCATTACCGTGCAGCATCGGTCATCGACAGCAGTTTCTATCCGATCGTATGGGTGCGTCTGGGCGATATTTATAAGGATCAGGGACTGTATCAGCCTGCAAGGAGCTGTTATGAAAGTTTCCTGAAATACGAAACCGGCAAGAAGGACGACATCGCTGCGGTCAGCAAATCGCTTGCCGAAGTTGCGTTCCGTGAGAACGCCGTGGGCAATCCCGTTCCCTTCAGCCCGCAGAACATGGGTAAAAACATAAACAGTGCTGCTCAGGAATATCTTCCCACTCTTACTACCGACGGACAGACCATGGTCTTTACCCGCAAGGTGTCTCCATCGCAGGCACAGCCCGCGGGCAACGAAGAGGACCTGTTTACCAGCCGCTTCGTTGACGGACAGTGGACAGAGGCTGAACGTATGCCGGTCCCGCTCAACTCCGACGGTAACGAAGGTGCACAGTGCATTTCGCAGGACGGACGGATAATGTTCTTTACAGCCTGCGAACGTAAAGACGGTGCCGGAAGCTGCGATATTTACGTGTGTACCCGGCGTGGCGAAAAATGGTCGCGGCCGCGCAACCTTGGCAAACCGGTGAATACAAACCGATGGGAAACACAACCTTCTTTCGCCATCGACGGAAAGACTCTCTATTTCGCCTCCAACCGAAAAGGCGGCAAGGGTGGCAACGACATCTGGAAAACGACGTTCCTCGGTAACGGCCGCTGGACGGAACCCGAAAACCTCGGCGACAGCATAAATACTCCCGGCGATGAAAAATGCCCGTTCATACACTATGACAACCAGACTCTCTATTTCGCTTCCAACGGACATGTCGGAATGGGCGGGTTCGACCTTTTTTTCTCGAGAAAACTGAATGACTCTACGTGGAGCAAACCAGTCAATCTCGGTTACCCCATAAACACCGACATGGACGAATCAAGTCTGATTGTCGCACCTTCCGGCGGAACAGCCATATTTTCTTCCGACCGTGACGGCGGCTTCGGCGATTTGGATCTCTACACTTTCCAGCTTTACGAAGATGCCATGCCAATTGCCGTTACATACATGAAAGGCATCGTTTACAACGAAAAGGATAAGACGAAGGTCTCCGCCGACGTCAGAATAATAGACCTCGATTCGGGTGAGGAAATAGCGACCACGTCTTCGGACCCTGTTGACGGCTCGTTCATGATAAGCCTTCCGGTCGAAAAGAACTACGCAGTGAATGTCTCCTGCGACAATTTCCTGTTCTATTCCGATAACATCGAACTCAAAGACGCTACTCCCGAAGAACCTTTCATTGTCGACATAGCACTGAAACCCATCAGCAAAGGTGAAAGCATTGTCCTGAAAAACATCTTTTTCGAAACAGGCAGTGCCAATCTCAAGGCCGAATCGCAGGTGGAACTCGACAAACTGGTGGCTTTCATGAACAGCAATGCCGCCATACGTATCGAAATCAGCGGACATACCGACAATGTGGGCTCCGACGCCCTTAATCAGAAACTTTCCGAAAACAGGGCTTCTGCCGTGGCAAATTACCTTATCGACAATGGAATAGAAAAAAGCAGGTTACGGGCTGTCGGTTATGGAAAAACACGTCCAATCGATACCAATGATACTGAAAAAGGCCGCGCGAACAACCGCCGTACAATGTTCGAAATTATTGATTGAAAGCAATTTGTAAAATGAAGAAAACATATCATTTTTCGGGGGAAACGGATTTTTTTGAAGCCGATGAAAACGACCTGAAAAACCGTCTTAACGGAATGCGGCAGCTTCTTGAAAACTATCGCGAAGTGGAGTGCGACTTGGACAGCGACAGTTATGTGGCCCGTGGAAACGGCTTCTGTGATGCAAAATACAGCGAAGATTTCATAGAGGGACGCATAGCTGACATTGAATGTAAAATACGGCAGCTGGAAATTTGGCTCGCAGAATGCTGAAAGACTGATACCTGACCATGAGTGCTCCGATGATAAGACTGATATTCCCGTTTATTTTGGGAATAGTGCTGGGAAGTCTGTTCCCCTGCACCAGTTCGCTTATGCTGGGCATTGCCTGTGGAGTGCTTTTGTGTGCCATGTTTTACCTGTCTTATTTTAGACTGAAACAGACAATCTGGTATCCGATCGTCTTTTTTCTGAGTTTTTCTCTTGTGGGTTTCTCGCTCGCTTCATTGGACTCTCCACAGAGGAATCCCGACAATTTCGCTTATTCAGCCATGGAATACAACTGGATGGAAGTGGTTGTGAAGGAGATGCCTGCACCGTCTGTGAACACCGTGAAATCCATGGTTGATGTTGTCAGAATCGAAGATTCTCTCGGTTGGCACCAAAGTTCCGGCAAGCTGATGGTCTTTTTTCAGAAAGATTCGCTTTCAAGGGAACTGCATTATGGTGACCTGCTTCTTGTTTACGGCTCTCTGCATGAGGTGGCGGCACCGCAGAACCCCTATCAGTTCGATTACAGGAAATATCTCGAACGCAAGGGAATCCGGCACCAGCTTTATGTTACCTCGGAGCAGTACCGTGTTCTGGAACAGTCTTCGGAACATACGGTTCATGCTTTGGCTTACAAATTGAGAGCCAAAATGATAGACATAATAAAGAACAGCGGGCTTTCGGAAAAGGAACAGGGCATAGCGTCGGCTTTGTTGCTCGGCTGGGACGAGGATATCGATGCTGAAACCCTGCAGAGTTTCTCCAATGCCGGCATCGCCCACTTCCTCAGCGTATCAGGTCTGCACCTCGGCATAATATTCCTGTTTATAGGCTACCTGCTGTTCTGGATAGGAAATACGCGCAAAAGCAGGATAATAAAGGGTTGTGTGCAACTTGTTGTGTTGTGGTTCTTTGCCATGATGACCGGTCTGGCTCCGTCAATTCTGCGTGCCGCCACAATGTTTTCACTCATCTCGATAGGTGAAATGTTTTTCAGCAGGGCAAGTTTTTACAACAACATAGCCTCATCGGCTTTTCTTCTGCTCTGTTTCAATCCGTTCATGCTTTTCGATGTCGGATTCCAACTTTCCTATCTCGGTGTTTTGGGCATAGTAGTCCTGCAACCCGTAATCAGGAACCTTATCACGATACCGGACAAACTGGATTTCGTAAAAATTCTGCAAAAAAATCGGAACAGAGAACTTAAATCAAGAACGGCTACTTTTTTTGTCCGTTCCATGCAGCATCTCACCAATGCGGTTCTGTGGATTTTGGCAAAGATTTGGGAACTTTCGTGTGTATCCATTGCGGCACAGATAGTTACGCTTCCGCTCACATTCTATTATTTTCACCAGTTTCCGGTTTATTTCCTCATCGCCAACGTGAGTATCATACCTTTTGCAGGGTTCCTGCTTGCCACGGTTGTCTTTGTGGTGGCATTTTCGTGGATTCCGGTGGTGGGTGCATGGATTGTGAAACTGCTTTCGCTCGAAATGTCGGCGATGAACGTGGTTATTTCTTTCGTGGAAAAACTGCCGCACTCCACTTTCAGCGGTTTTTATTTCGATGAGGCGATGATGGTGCTTGCGGCATTGTTCATACTCGGTTACGCCATAGCTTTTGTGAAACGTAAGAAATGGGCATTGTTCTCGGCGGTTTGCCTAAGCATACTGTTTGTGGTTTACACCGGACAGGTGGCTTATGCCAAAAGCGGTCAGCAGAAATGGATTGCCTATTCCACACGCAACCATTTGGTAATGGAATTTGTCAGTGGCAACACAAGCTATTTCGTTTCCGATTCCGCCGTGCTTTCCGACCCTAAAACCGTTGAATTTTCAACTCAGGGCTATCAGCGCAACAATCAGACGTCAAACCGCATAGGTATTTTGATGAACGGGACTTACAGGGATTCCGCGTTCTTTATTCGCGATAATTTCGGCGCCTTTGGCAATGAAAGATTCCTGCTTGTTACTCCCGAAAACTGCAAAATCCGTTCGGTCTTCGTACCCACGGTCGATTATCTCATACTTTCCGGTAACCCGCGGATAAAAAATATTGCCGACATGCAAAATAAATACCGTTTCGGTAAAGTTATTATTGCTTCGGACAATTCTCGGTATCGGGCAGAAATGTGGCAGGCTCAGTGCGACTCGCTGAAAATCGATTGCCACAACATTGTTGCCGATGGTGCTTTCGAAAAACGTATAAAATACTGATAAACAATAAATACACATGATAATGAAAAAAAACATTGCAGTAGTAATGGGCGGATATTCGGGAGAACACGACATATCCATCAATAGCGGAAATCAGGTTTACAGTGTCCTCGACAAGAACAAATACAACACTTACAGGGTTGTCATAGAACCGCAGGAATGGTTCTTCCTCTCCGACGACGATGAACATTTCCCCATCGACAAGAGCGATTTCTCGTTTACCAGAAACGGTGAAAAGACAATCTTCGATTTGGTTTTTCTCATCGTTCACGGAAATCCCGGCGAAAACGGACGCCTGCAAGGTTATTTCGACATGATTGGAATGAAATACACTACCTGCGATTTCTATACCTCGGTTCTTACTTTCAACAAAGGTTACTGCAACCCGCTGGTACGCAGTTTCGGCGTTGTGGAACTCGCAAAATCGAGACTCGTATACCGTGAATCCGACGTAAGTGCCGCCGACGTGCTCGGCGATTTGCAGCTGCCCGTTTTTGTAAAGCCGGCTGCCGGCGGATCTAGTGTGGGAATGACCAAGGTGAAAACCCCCGAAGAACTCATGCCTGCCGTAGAACGTGCCCTCAAGGAAGACGATCAGGTTCTGATAGAAGAATTCATCGAAGGACGTGAATTCGGATGCGGAGTGATACGGACAAAGACCGAAACCATTGCCTTCCCCATAACGGAAATAATACCCGTGGGCCGCGAATTTTTCGACTATGAAGCCAAATACCACGGATTTTCCAAGGAAATAACTCCTGCCGAAATCGATGCCGGTGTCTCCGGAAGGATGCAGAATACTGCCAAGACCCTTTACAAACTCCTCAACTGCAGGGGCATAGTGCGCTTCGACTTTATCTACAACGAAGCAAAAGACAAGTTCTATTTCCTTGAAGTGAATACCATACCGGGACAGTCGGCCGAGAGCATCGTGCCGAAACAGGCCCGTGCCGCAGGCATAAGCACTGCCGAACTTTACGAAATGCTCATTGAAAGTTTCTTTTGATAAAACGGCAGCATATCAGTCCCCTCCGTATGAATAAAATACTCGAAATAGAAAATCTTGGCATCGCTTTCACACAGGAAGGCGAAAAACGTCAGGTGGTAAAAGATGTTTCATACACCGTTTTTCAGGGGCAGACCTTGGGAATAGTCGGAGAGTCCGGCTCGGGGAAATCGGTGTCGTCAATGGCCATACTGCAGCTTTTGCCGGTCGGAAACAGTGAGGTTACTCACGGTAGGATAAACTACTATGTCACCGAAAAGGAATCGGTAAACCTGCTTTCTCTCACTCCGGAGCAGATGCAGATGTACCGAGGGAAGCACGTTTCGATGATATTTCAGGAGCCGATGACGTCGTTGAATCCGGTGCACAGGTGTGGCGATCAGGTGGTGGAGATACTCAGACTTCACGAAAAGATTTCTGCGAAAGAGGCAAAAAAAAGAACACTGAAACTGTTCGAAGAGGTTATGCTTCCCCGTCCCGAAAAGATTTTCAGCAGTTACCCCCATGAAATTTCTGGAGGGCAGAAACAGAGAGTCATGATAGCCATGGCTCTGGCTTGCAACCCGAAAATCCTTATTGCCGACGAACCCACGACAGCCCTCGACGTAACCGTGCAGAAAAACATACTTGAACTCTTGCGAAAACTTCAGAAAGAACACAATATGGGCGTGATATTCATTACCCACGATCTCGGTGTGGTTGCACAAATTGCCGATCAGGTTGCGGTGATGTACAAAGGCGAAATCGTAGAATATGGAGACAAGGAATCTGTGTTGAGAAACCCGCAACATCCTTATACCAAGGGACTTCTGTCGTGCAAACCGCCGATGGATTCACGGCCGCAGCGCCTGAATGTCGTTTCCGACTACTTGTTGGGAAATGTTTCCGAACAAAAATTCGAATCGGCTGTCGAACGACAGGAACGTCTCTCCGCAATTTATTCGCAAAAGCCGATTCTGAAGGTTGAGAACCTCTCCGTATCCTATACTCTGGAAAAAAATTTTTTTGGCAAGCCAGCCAAAGTCCTCAATGCCGTAGATGACGTCAGTTTTGAAGTCTTCGAAGGCGAAACCTTGGGACTTGTCGGCGAATCCGGCTGCGGAAAGACAACACTCGGACGAGCCTTGCTCCGGCTTATAAACAGCACCGCAGGAAACATCACATACAAGGGATTGAAACTTAACGAACTGTCTTCTGCTGAAATGCGGAAAATCCGCAATGAGATACAGATTATCTTTCAAGACCCGTATTCGTCGCTCAATCCCCGAATCACAGCCGGCGATGCCATCATGGAAGTGCTCAGGGTGCACCGTATTGGCAAAAACGGAAGCGAACGCCGTTCGCGGGTCATTGAACTGATGAACTGCGTCGGGCTCGACGAAACGCATTACAACCGTTATCCGCATGAATTTTCCGGTGGACAGCGTCAGCGGATATGCATAGCACGCACTCTGGCGCTGAACCCTAAACTCATAATCTGCGACGAATCAGTCTCGGCACTCGACGTCTCGGTCCAAGCTCAGGTACTGAACCTGCTCAACGACCTGAAAAAACAGTTCAGATTCACATACATATTCATATCGCACGACCTTTCGGTGGTGAAATTCCTTTCCGACAGACTGCTGATAATGCAAAAAGGTAAAATAGTGGAGTCGGGCGATGCCGACGAAATATATTCCAATCCAGAACAGCCTTATACCCAGCAGCTTATAGCTTCAATTCCGACAATGGATTTTCTTAAAAGGCAGTCTTGAGATTTTTTTCACGAAAAAACGAATAAAATATCGTATATTTGCAAGTTAATCACATTGGAGCGATATCGCTGATATTCGTTTCAACTTATTGGTTATACGGTTATTAAAAGAAAATACAATGCGTTTGAAACTGATTGTAACGAGTCTGATTCTGCTGCTGTCGGCAATATCGGTTTTTTCTCAGAAAACAAAAGTTCAAGGGAAAATAACCGGCAAGACGGACAGTCTGAAATCCATTGTCCTGTGCAAACCCGACGGTAACAATCTTATACCGCTGCAGACAATTGATGTGAAAAAAGGCAAGTATGCTTTCGAACTTCATGATACGGCAAAAGTGCTGTACGTCATACAGTTCAAGCCGGGAAATCTTGTTACCCAAGCCATATACGAACCGGGATCCAAAATATCGGTCAATTATTATGTCGACCAAGCGGTAACGATACAGTCGGTGGAAAATTCCGAAGAAATGATGCTGTTCAGGCAGTTCTCCGACATAATATCGGCACTTGAAGAGTACGGACGTGAATATCAGAACGCCGATGCAATGGAAAAAAACGAACTTTCACGGAAAATACAACAGGAATATCCTGTGGCAAAACAGAAAGTGAAGGACCTTCTGCTTGCAAAAAAGGATAAGCTTTTTGCCGCATTTCTGGTAACTTTCTTTGAAACAGAATATTATGCCTATGCAGATGTGTATCAGGCCGTACGCGATGCTCTGATAAACAGATATCCCGACAACCTGAGCGTAAAGTACATCGACCAGAAACTCAGAAAAGAACTTGTGGCTGGAACTCTGGCTCCCGACATAGAAATGCCTTCTCCTGATGGTAAGATGCTTAAACTGAGCGATTTGCGTGGTAAAATAGTGCTTCTTGACTTCTGGGCTTCGTGGTGCAGACCATGCAGAATGGAAAATCCAAACGTGGTGAGCCTTTACACCAGATACAACGCACAGGGATTCGAGGTGTTCAGCGTGTCCATGGACCGCGACAGAGATGCGTGGCTCAAAGCCATCGAAAACGACGGCCTCGTATGGCCCAACCACGTCAGCGACCTCAAAGGCTGGACTTCTTCGGGAGGCATGGCTTACGGCGTTACCTCGATACCCACCACGGTACTTATCGACCGCGATGGAAAAGTCATTGCCAAGAATCTGCGTGGTGAAGAACTTGGACAGAAACTTAAGGAAATTTTTGGAAATTAACTGTAAATACCTGTATGATAATGAAATATAAGAAACTGCTTTTTGTCTGCTTTTTGTCGGTGCTGACCTTTGCCAAGGCTCAGTATCCCGTCGAAACACCTCAGAAAGATTCTATCCGGAACGAAAAAAAGGATACTTCCATTCTCACCATTACCGTGAAAGATTTCACTTTCGACATGGTAAAAATTGAAGGCGGTACCTTTACGATGGGTTGCTCTGCTCCGAGCGAAAAGGGCTGTTACGAAAACGAATGTCCTTCGCATCGCGTTACCGTCGACGGCTTTGCCATAGGCAGGACCGAAGTTACGCAGGCTCTCTGGATTGCCGTTATGGATACCAATCCGTCGAAGTGGCAGAACGACAGCCTTCCGGTGGAACAGGTAAGCTGGAATCAGGTGCAGGACTTCATCATCAGGCTTAATAAAATCACTGGCAAGAAATTCCGTCTCCCCACCGAAGCGGAATGGGAGTACGCAGCCCGTGGCGGCAAGAAGACCAAAAACCACAGCTATGCAGGTTGCAGTCAGGACCTCGGTTCGTACGCATGGTACGGCCCCAACGCGAACTCGCATACACACAAGGTGGCTACCAAGAAACCCAACGAACTCGGCCTTTACGACATGAGCGGCAATGTGTGGGAGTGGTGCAGCGATTTTCAGGGAAAATATACCGAAAATCCACAAACCAACCCACAAGGTCCTAAAAAAGGCTTCGAACACATGCTTCGCGGCGGATGCTACATGAGTCCCACGCGTGTATGCCGTGTTACCGACCGTTGCAACTATAACCCCACGAAGGGCTATCCGTACTACGGTTTCCGTCTGGCACTCACTATTGAAGAAGATGAAGAATTTTAGTCGCCAAAATATGTAAAAATCCAGACGGCAGACTTGTTTTCTGCACGGAAAAAGATTTTTGATTTGATTTTAAAATATTGTAAATAAATATTTTACGTTTCAAAAGAAGAAAAAACTTTGTAAATTCGTAAAAAAGTTGTACTTTTGCAACCGTAAAACGGAAAGGTGCTCGAGTGGTTGAAGAGGCCCGCCTGGAAAGCGAGTAAGCGTTAAAAGCGCTTCAAGGGTTCGAATCCCTTCCTTTCCGCTACACACAAGGGAAGCAGACAATTTTACATAGTCTGCTTCCCTTTCATTTACAGGTATTTACAATCTCATCACATTGATTTTCAGTTGTTTTTGTGCTATATAAGGGATAGATATGATTGATTTTATATGCAGTATCATAATATGACATAATGCTAAAAAAGTAATACCATGTATTACATTTCTGTAATACCAAAAAAACAATACAACATGGAAACAATACCGATTCTAAAACTCGTTTATGACAGACGCAAAAGGGCAACGTCCGGCAAAGAAGGTGCCGTCGAGTTGCGTATTACGTACAACAGGGTGCAACGTTTCATCACTACCGGGTATTGCTGTTACCGTGTTGAAATCATATACAGAGGCAAGAAGTACCATTGTATATCTAACAACAGCGAGGCATGGGATACTCTGGGGGACTGTGATTCTTTATCAGAAGTTAGCGGATATTATCGCACAGGAAAACAGGCATTGATGGCATTTTACGACGAGTGCCTTCGGAAAAATTATCTTGGTCGTTACGCATACTAACTAAAAAACAAATTCAAAGGACGCAGGAAAGAGTTTCGGAGCCAGCACCTTTGGGTCAACCTGCATAAAAATGACTGAAAGAGGGCGAAACACCTTTACGGTGGCACAGGTGAAACCGTTTTTAATCATAAACTAAACACCGAGAACGATGAAAATACGCAAACCACAATTCCAAGTATCGAAAGAAAAAGCAATTGAAATTGCCATGAACCACAACTGCGTTTCGAGAGAAACGGCTGAACGCTACACCGACAGCGAGCTGCGTGAGGTGTTGCGAGTATTAAGATTGAAAGCGAAATTCTAACCGATTAAAACAGAAAGGATATAAAGATGATAGCATATTACGATTTAAAGTACAACGAAAGCCCGCAAAATGTGGCAAGGCAGATAATAGAAAAAGGCTCTATAAGAGTGAGTAGCCGCCACCAACGTCCACACGAGGAAAAAGTGTGTTCTTGGAGCCGTTTCAGATACCGCTTCAAAAACTACTCGTTGAAAGAATTTCTTGAAACATTTGGCGGAACGGAAAATAATTCGTAACTTTGCACTGCGATAGCACTGTTGGCACTTTCCATCGCCTGCAGAAAATAAAACACAAAACGATATGAATACAAATACACAATCAAAGAAGCAAAAAAAAGATAAACGCAGTTCTTTGGAAAAGCTTTTTGATGAAGTTGCATACGAATATTTCTATGGTCCGAAAGAGCCTTTTAATCCCGTCAGCGACGAATATCAAGAAGTATGTTGGGAAAAAACACCTATTGGTGGGGATGTGACTATAACAGTTTTTTATGATAAAAATGGAAACCGGTGCAAGAAGTCGGAGATGGCGTATTGCGATACCACAATATATGAGAAAGATGGCACTTATGTGAATTGCGTTTTGGGGGCAAGGCCATTACCGTAATTTCTACCCATTTTCTTAAATAGATGTCTTATATATTCAGCTCGATAGGGATAATTTTGCCTCATCAACTCTTTGTCTTCAAGATAACACCTAATGCTCTCTGCAAAATCTTCTGACAAATTTGTCTGTGCGTATTTTGTTGGGAAGCCGTTGAAGTACCCTCTATTCAATAACACATCAGATTTAACAGCCTCACTCCACTCTTTGCTGCCTGATAGTTTATTTTTTAGTCCATCTAATACATGGGCAGATTCATGTGATAAATAGCTTCGAAAATCAGATTCACTAAGTTTAGTGGTATATTTCCAAAAAGATATCGCTTTTCCATTTGTGGCTGCTGACACATGGTGCGGATTTTTATGTTTTATCTTCCAATATTCATCTAAAGGATTTAATTCCGAATAAAAAGATATTCGTTTTATTTTTTTTCGTATAAAAGGTGGCAGATCATGTGCAATCGCACTCGCTTTTGCAGCATGAAAAAAGATATCATCCTTGGATACGCCAACAGGGTAGCCAAATTCCATACCGTATCTGTCCCTGAATACCATAACGTCTAATTTGCGTGCTTCTATGTCTATTATTTTGTGATTTATTTGTATTTTTTGTTTGACAGATAAGGGATAATTTTTTAGTACTCTGCTGAAAACCATATCTTCACTAATCACTCCCCATTTTTGCAGTTCAACGTATGATAAATCAGCTATTATTTTATTGGCTTTGACAACGAGCATTGCTTTTTCTACCTGCGATATTTCACCCTCGTCAAGAAGCAAGCGTCTTGCAATTATGTCTAACTGTGGATTTCTACCCATATACCGGACGATTGGACCTAATCTTTCTGTAAGCATTATATCCCCTATTATTGCAGAAGGTGATTTTGTATGGAAAATTTGAGATACATAATTTGCGTTATCACTCATAAAGTAGGGAATAGAATATCCATAAATTGCTCGTGATGCATTCTTATTCACCCAGTCTTTGAAACCCTGCGGCACGTCTTTCACAGTGTTCACACTTTCAGCGGAGTGTTCCTCGCCTTGTACAATGTGCTGCTGGTCGGCCTCAAACTCTTCTTTTGTTTTCAGTATGGTGGTGGTGAAACAACGACAATGAGGGTGCCATCCAGTAAATTTGAAATCCTTGGGGTACTTACCCTGCAATTCGTCGCAGATGTCATAGTACTGCCCTGCCGGAACGCCCTTGCAGTTGTGGTTATTGGAGAGGTGTACCTCTATGCCCACCACAAAATCGAACTGCTGCACACGCTCGTAGTCGGCGGTGCGGTAGGCCATGTTTGTTTCGGTAGCGGCCAAACGGCGGGCGTTCATATACGAAGAACGGTACACGCCTTGTCCGGGGTGAAAGTTCTTGGCCGCTTGCGACAGCACAAGGTGCACATCAGTGAGAGCAATCTCTCGAAGGGACTTGTGTTCGGTGTACTCGATGTGGCAAAACGGGAGATTGTATGGCTTGAGATGCCATTCACTTCACAAACCATCCGTGGTGCTGATGCCACTTCGGTTGAGGCTTTGCCGCCGCAGGCTGTGGAGAAAAGCTCTCTGTCGGTGAACTGCTCGAAATAAAGGCCAAGTCGCAAAGCCTTGTCCTTGTGGAAAATCCTGCCGACGCCGATGAATCCTATACCTGCGAATGGGCTCTGAATTCAGCCGAAGTTGTCAGGTTGCTCAATGGAGAATGAAAGGCCTGAGTGCCGTTTGCGTGTCGCAACGTGTTTGCGACTGCCAGCCTGCTGTTTCTGAAGATGTGGTCTCACTTCACCTTTTCGCCTGAAACGAAAAGTTGCAGAACTTTTGTTTGGGGAATGTCGTATTCCGGAATGGTCATTATGTCGTCCGAAAGCACTACGAAGTCGGCTTCCTTTCCGGCTACGATGCTTCCTTTACGCGTCTCTTCAAAGTAGCCTCTCGCCACCCATATCGTTATGGAGCACAAGGCCTGTTCTCTTGTGAGAGCATTTTCCATCTGGAAGCCTTTCAGCGGGTTGCCTTCGAGGTCTTTGCGTGCCACTGCCGCATAGAAAGTATATATCGGGCTTATGTTTTCTATCGGAAAATCGGTACCGTTTATCACCCAGTCGTTCTGTGCCAGCAGCAGCTGCTGTGCGTAGGCGTATTTCAGGCGTTCGGGACCAATTCTGTCTCCTGCCCAGCCCATGTCCGAAGTGGCATGAGTGCTCTGTATGGAAGGTATGATGGAGTATTTGCCGAAGGTGTCAAAATCATTGCTGTCCACCACCTGAGCGTGTTCCATGCGCCAGCGGAGGTCGTTTTTGCCTTTCAGCACCTTGGTATAGGCGTTCAGAATAGTGCGTACCCCTGCATCGCCTATGGCGTGTGTGGCTACCTGAAAACCAGCTTCGTAGGCTCTACGGCATACGCTGTCGTAATATTCGGGAGTCTTTACCATGAGACCGTAATTCTGCGGGTCGTCGGTGTAGGGTGCGAGCAGACGTGCCCCACGGGAACCAAGGGCTCCGTCGGCATAGAGTTTCACGGTACGTACCGAGAGACGTTCTTTGCAGATGATGCCTTTGGGAAGGAAGTGATTGAGAGTCTCCTCGTCGTCGCTGATAAAGGCGTTTATTTTTATTTTCAGCACGCCGGCCGTCTGCAGGCTGTCAATGAGTTCTATTATGTCGGCATCGAGTCCGGCATCGGTTACTCCCGAAAGTCCGGCATCGAAACATGCTTTCTGTGCCGTGAGCAGAGCATGGGTCTTTTCGCTGTGGTTCTGTTTGGGAATGGCGGCTTTCACCATGTCGTAGGCATTGTCGAGCAGTATCCCGGTCGGCTTTCCGCCGGTTCCGACAAGGATTGAGCCTCCGTCAATTTTCGTTTTTTCATTGAATCCGAGAAGCAGCATTACTTTGTTGCTCACCAGTCCGGCATGTCCGTCGATGCGGGTTAGGGCAACGAACTTGTCAGGGAAAAGTTCTTCTATTCTTTCGTTGGTAGGGAAAGACCTGTCTTCCCATAGATTCTGATCCCAGCCGCGGCCGAGAATCCATTCTGAAGGGTTGTTTGCTACATGCCGCTGCAGACGGTCAAGGACTTCATCGAAGGACTTGCACCCTGTGAGGTCGGCATAGCGTACCATTTTTTCTCCCAGACTGTTGAAATGGCTGTGTCCGTCCATGAATCCCGGATAAACGGGTTTCCCGTGCATGTCGATGCTGTCTGCAGACTGGTATCTGTCCAGAATTTCCTTTGAAGTGCCCACGGCAATGAATTTCCCTTCTCTGACGGCAAAAGCCTCCGCTTGGGCGAAATTGTCGTCAACGGTGTACACCGTGGCATTGTACACTATGAGGTCGGCATTTTCTTTCTTGGAACAGTTTGTCATGAACATCGTTGTCAGAATGATGAAAAATGTTATTCTTGTCTTCATTGGATTTTATTTTAAAAAAACGTTCCTGAAATTATTGTAGGAACGTTTTTTTTGTGGAACTTTCGGATTTCTTCGGCATCAGAACGTGTAGCCCAGATGCACCGTACCTATCAGCATGTTTCTCCTCAGGCCATTGGAAGGGTGAATGGAGAGCTCATCGGTGTAGCCTTCCTTGAGTTTTACTTCAAAGGATGTCAGTGTCTCAACCGTGATGCCGAAGGTGTAGTGTTTGAAAATTGTTATTCCGGCAGAAGCGCTTATTGCCGGAGAAAAACCAAGTTCGAAATATGTCTCGTGGTCTATCCAGCCTGTACTTGTGGTTTTGTTCACGTTGACCCCGGCACCGACGTTGAAATACCAGCGGAAGTTCTCTTCCAAAGGCGAAATCAGGTTCAGACCGAAGGTTATGGGAATGTTCAGATACTGTGGCGGTGTTTCATTGCTGTTGTTCGAAAAATTCTTTTTGCGTTCAGCGGAGCATGGATTCCAGAAAAAGTCAATTCCGGCAAACAGTTCCAAGTTCCACGAAAATTGCCATGAATAGCGGTATCCGATACCTGTCCCGAAAGCAGCACCGCTGGCGGCTTCTTTGTTTTCAATCATTTCTTCGGTCTGTATGTTCTTGGCGAAGTTGCTCAAAGGCAGACATCCGTACGCTTTTATTTCATGACGGCGGACATCCTGTGCATTGGCTGTAAGCATTGGCAGAATGCACAGAAAAGTTCCGAATAGCAGGATTTTTGTCTGTTTATTCATGAGAACGTGTTTTTACCAGTCGAAACCGAGTTTGAACATAAGGGCACCCATGTTTACGCTGTAATTTCCGCTTGGAGTAGATGTTGTCTGGTGGTTGCCGAATTTGTAATAGTGGATACCCAAACTCAGGTGGCGTCCGAAATAGGCACCTGCACCTACTTGCCATGCAAGGGCAAAGTCTGCACCGTATTTCTGGAAGTTGTCTTTCCAACCCTGCCGTGTGATGCAGAGCATGTCGGTACCTATGCCGAATTCACCGAATACTCCGAGAACATCATTGAAATAGTAGCGCCCGCTGGCACCTACCATTAAGGGTATGTTTATGTAGTTCGGTTTTGTGCAACTTATCTTGTCAAGTTCGTCGGAAACGTCCCCGTCAAGTTTGTTCCACGTTGTGCTGATGCCAACGAAAGGTCCTGCAAACGCTTTGTCCTCCATTATGGGAAAGTTGAAACTGTATTTGAATGAAAAACCTGCTCCGAACGACGCGGATTTTCCTATATTGTCGGGGTTTATCGGCATTACACGTTTCCCGTTCCCGGGATTGGGGACGTTGGCTGTTACGAGATGGTCAATTATGGATTCGGAGAACTCTCCTACAGGTACGACACCATCGAAACTGAAAAAGAAATTGCCGCGGTGTTCCATTCCTCTTCTCTGTGCCTGTGCTGAAATTCCGATTGTCAGCACTGCTGCAATTGCAAAAATGTATACTTTTTTCATGACATTTTGTACGTTTGAAATTCTTTGCAAAGATACGCAAAAAAATCGTACCACGTTACAAAAAAAAACATGGTTTCTGAAAAAAAAGCTTTCGGGTGTCGTAAAATGGTGTTTTTTTTGCATGAAATCGGCTGTACGTGTGCCGAAAAATCGTAAAAACGGACAGTCGGAAACCTTTCTTTTCTTTGTTTACCCAACAAACAATGCTTTTTGAAAATGTTTTGTTTTTGTAAAAAGCTAAAAAACAGTAGTTTGTGAAAAATTAAAAAAATGATTGTGCTGAATTGCCGAAAAGATGGAAAATCTTTGTATCTTTGTTGTTTGAAATTTTACCAATCCGGATTGGTTGGATTGTATTTTTTGTGACAATGTAACTTACTTAAATTAAAAAAATGAAAAACAAGTATATTGATCTGGTTGAACAGACACTCGAGTATCCGCAGGATGAATTCTGCACCATCGACAACGAACTTTATTTCCATAATATTCCCCTTATGGAAATAATAAAGCAATATGGAACTCCGCTGAAAATCACCTATCTTCCGAAAATAACATCGCAGATACAGCGTGCAAAGCGTCTCTTCAATGTGGCAATTGCCAAGGTGGACTACAAGGGTACTTACAATTATTGTTACTGCACCAAAAGTTCACACTTTTCCTTTGTTCTCGAAGAAGTGCTGAAGAACGAAGTCAATCTCGAAACGTCATCGGCATTCGATATAAACCTTATTCAGGAGCTGTACAGCCAAGGACTTATAAATAAGGATATATTCATTATTTGTAACGGGTTCAAGCGTCCGCAGTACATCGAAAACATTGCAATGATGATAAACGACGGCTTCCACAACATGATTCCCGTATTGGACAACAAGAACGAGATTACACTCCTCGACGGGGCTGTCGGAAAACAGAGCGAACCCATAAAAATAGGCATCCGCATTGCATCGGAAGAGGAGCCGAAATTCGATTTCTATACATCGCGTCTGGGAATACGCTACAACGATATTCTTTCGTTTTACGAAGACAAAATCAAGGACAACGACAAGTTTCAGTTCAAGATGCTGCACTTTTTCATCAATACGGGCATCAAAGATTCTGCCTACTACTGGAACGAACTTGCCAAATGTGTGAATGTGTATTGTGATCTCAAGAAGATTTGCCCCGACCTCGATTCTCTCAACATCGGAGGCGGTTTCCCGATGAAAAATTCACTCATGAGCAACTACGATTACGAGTATATGGCCGAAGAAATTCTGGCTCAAATCAAGAACATTTGTACCGTTCGGGGTGTGGAGGAACCCAATATTTTTACCGAATTCGGATCGTTTACTGTCGGAGAAAGCGGCGCCACCTTGTACAGTATTATAGACCAGAAGCAGCAGAACGACCGCGAACTTTGGTACATGATTGACAGTTCCTTCATCACTACATTGCCCGACTCTTGGGGTATCAACCAGCGTTGGATTATGTTGCCGATCAACAATTGGGACAAGGAATACCAGCGGGTTTTTCTTGGTGGACTTACGTGCGACAGCGAAGATTACTACAACAATGAGGCACACTCGAATGCAATATTCCTACCTAAACTCCAGAAGGACGAACCTCTGTACATCGGTTTCTTCCACACCGGAGCCTATCAGGAATCTCTGGCAGGATATGGAGGAATACAGCACTGCCTCATACCCGCACCCAAGCACATAATCATAGATGTTGACGAAAACGGTGAGTATTCCACAAAGCTTTTCGCCAAGGAACAAAGCCACAAGTCAATGCTGAAAATTCTCGGATACTGATGGAAAATAAAAGAGCCGGTAACATCTTGGTTACCGGCTCTTTCTTTTATAGGAAAATGATTATTTTCCGAAGTAACGGTTGAACAGACCTTGGAAGCCTTTTCCGTGGCGGGCTTCGTCTTTTGCCATTTCGTGAACGGTGTCGTGAATGGCATCGAGGTTGCGTTCCTTTGCAATACGTGCAATGCGCATCTTGTCTTCGCAGGCACCGCATTCGGCTACCATGCGTTTTTCAAGGTTGGTTTTGGTGTCCCATACTACATCACCGAGAAGTTCGGCAAATTTTGCACAGTGTTCGGCTTCTTCAAAAGCATAGCGTTTGAAAGCTTCGGCTATTTCGGGATAACCTTCGCGGTCAGCCTGACGGCTCATGGCAAGGTACATGCCAACTTCGGTAGCTTCGCCCATGAAGTGTGCGTTGAGGTCTTTTATCATTTCGTCGCCGGTACCTTTGGCTATGCCAATTACGTGTTCGGTTACAAAATTCAGCGCTTCTTTTTCGTCAACGGTTTTCCATTCAACAATCTGTTTGCACTGCGGGCAGCGTTCTGGTGCGGAATCTCCTTCGTGTACATATCCGCATATTGGACAAATGTATTTCATATTGTTTATTATATTGTTTAAAATGTTAATGTTTAATTTTCAAGATTTTGTGTTTGTCAAACAATTTTTGCAATATCCTTTGTAATAAACCTGCGTGTCGGTGACAACGGCACCGTTGAGACTGCTGTTGTCCTGTAGAGTGTTCCCATTGATGTGGATGTCGACTATTCTGCCGCATTTCAGGCACAGGAAATGTGCATGAAGTTCGGTGCAGGCATCAAAATGCACGATGTTGTCGTCTATGTTGATGGCCAGAATGGCACCCTTTTCGGTAAAGAGTCGCAGCGTGTTGTAAACCGTTGTCCTCGAAAGTGTCGGCATGCTGGACTGCAATGCGTTGAAAATATCGTCGGCTGTCGGGTGACAGTGGTTTTCGAGCAGATATTTCATCACCGCAAGCCGTTGCATCGACGGTTTGATGTCGTGTTGTAACAGATATTGCTTTGCAATGTTCATGATTGATGGCTTAGTCTAAAACCAGCGACGGTGCGGAATAAACTCTTCCGGCAAGTTCTTGGTTAAGCATGTACAAGCCTTTCGGATCGGCACCGAAAAGTTCGTATTTTGTAATCATGTCGTTTGCATTGGTTTCTTCTTCGCCCTGTTCTTTGATAAACCAGTCAAGAAACTGCATGGTACGGAAGTCTTTTACTTCGTATGCGGCATTGTAGATTGCGTTTATCAGTGAGGTTACGTAGTATTCGTGCTCAAGACCGGCTTTCAGTACATCCATGTCTTTCTTGAATGTCTTGTCTGGTTTTGCAATGGCGGTGAGCGTTACCTTTTCACCGTTGTTCTGAAGATACTGGTAAAACAGCATTGCATGGTCGCGTTCTTCCTGTGCCTGAATTTTGTACCAGTTTGCAAAACCGTTCAGACCCTTGGCCGAAAAATAATTCGACATGTCAAGGTAAAGATATGCTGAATAAAATTCCTTGTTGATCTGTTCGTTCAGCAATTTTGAAACTTTTTTGTCTAACATTTCTTTTGTCTCCTATTTTTAGTTGTTAAGTGATTTTATTGATTGTAAATTTGTACTTGATACAAATTTAAAACAGTTGCAAAGTTACAACTTTTTTTTTGAATAATGACGAAAAAAACAAAAAAAAATGAAAAAATTTCGTTTTCTGAATAAAAATTGCTAACTTTGTCACGACTATACAATGAGTATTATTTTTATAACTGTCAATATATGAAAAGGTTATTTGTAATTTTAGCAGTTGTCTTGCTTGGTCAAACTGTTGTTTTTGCACAAAAAAGTGTATCGAAGGACCAAGTTTCGAAGAATTATGTTGCCGATTTTGATAAAAATTATCCGGAGGCAAAGAATGTGAAATGGTTTATGGTTGATTCGCTGAATTTCAACGTAACATTCACCAACGACGACGTGAAGCAAATGGTTTGTTATTCGAACCGCGGTACCGAAAAAAGATGGTATGTCGAAGGCGAGTATACCCCGAAAGCCATAAAGGATACCATATCGAAAAACTATTCCGGTTTCAAGGTTGCCGAAGTTTACATCATTGAACTTCGCGGCAAGATGTCTTATCAGGCACGCATTTACAAGAGAGGCGGACTGTTCGGCAAAAAGCAGAAAGAACCGAAACTGCTCAACTTCGAGACAAACGGAAAATTTATTGACGCGATAAATCTGTAAACTTAAAGGTTAGATTTTTGCGGTATCTGTAATTTTTTATGGATACCGCTTTTTCATAATTATGGCTAAGGGACCGAAATATTACGTGGTTTGGGAAGGCTTCCAGAAAGGTGTTTTTTCATCGTGGAACGAGTGTAAAAAGCAGATAGAAGGCTTTTCAGGCGCAAAATACAAGGCTTTTGAGACATTGGACGCTGCCAAGGAAGCCTACAGGAAAAACTATTGGGAATGCGTGAGTAAGAAAAGCGGCGGAACACTCCGGAAATCTCAGGCTCTGCCCTCGGCAATAATCGCCGATAGCCTCGCCGTTGACGCGGCATGCGGAGGAAATCCCGGTGTGCTCGAATATCAGGGAGTACGGACGTTTGACAAGCAGCACATATTCCACAGGAAATTCCCTGTTGGCACCAATAACATCGGTGAATTCCTTGCCATCGTGCACGGACTTTCTTATCTCAAGAAAAACAATCTCCCGCAACCAATATACAGCGACTCGCAGAACGGAATTTCGTGGGTGAAACAGAAAAAGTGCAAGACCAAACTGCCCCGTACCCCCGAAACCGAAGAACTTTTTCAGTACATAGAACGTGCCGAACTTTGGCTGAAAAACAACACTTGGACAACGGAAATCCTGAAGTGGGATACCGAAAACTGGGGTGAAATCCCTGCCGATTTTGGCCGGAAATAAAAGCCAGAAAACATGGCTGCGGAAATTTTCGCACCACGGAAAATTAAAACGGAAAATAATGGGACAAAAATTCTTTTTTTTCGTATCTTTGCAACAGACATATTTTGGTAAGAAACTTTTAATTATTTAATATACAAACAGTTATGACATTAGAAGAATTTCAGAACGAGCTTCGTCAGGGTATCCCCGAAGTGTTGCCACAGCCGCAACCGTACGACAGCACAGTAAATCATGCTCCAAAGCGTAAAGATATTTTAACCGAAGACCAGAAAAAACTGGCCATTCGCAATGCACTGCGTTATTTCGACCCCAAGCACCACGCACTTCTGGCACCCGAATTTGCCGACGAACTGAAAAAATACGGCCGTATTTACATGTACCGCCTGCGTCCCACATATCCCATGTACGCACGTTCCATCGACGATTATCCGGCCAAATGCCGTCAGGCAGCTGCCATAATGCTTATGATTCAGAACAATCTGGACCCTGCCGTGGCACAGCACCCACACGAACTTATCACCTACGGCGGAAACGGCGCCGTTTTCCAGAACTGGGCACAGTACCGTCTGGTTATGAAATATCTTTCCGAAATGACTGACGAACAGACACTTGTAATGTATTCCGGTCATCCCATGGGACTGTATCCCTCGCACAAAGATGCCCCACGCGTCGTTGTCACTAACGGCATGATGATACCGAACTACAGCAAGCCCGACGATTGGGAGCGTTTCAATGCTATGGGCGTAACCCAATACGGTCAGATGACTGCCGGTTCATACATGTACATCGGCCCACAAGGTATCGTTCACGGTACAACCATTACCGTACTCAATGCGGCACGCAAGCTCGGCGGCGGTACCGCTGGCAAACTGTTTATCACCGCTGGTCTGGGCGGCATGAGCGGAGCCCAGCCGAAAGCAGGAAACATCGCCGGTGTGGTTTCCATCACAGCCGAAATAAATCCATCGGCCACTCAGAAACGCTACGACCAAGGCTGGGTCGATGAAGTTCATGAAAATCTCGACGAACTTTTCGTGGAAGTTGAAAAAGCACGGAAAAACAAGGTGGCACGTTCCTTCGCATATCAGGGAAACATTGTCGACCTTTGGGAATATTGTGCCGGAAAAGGCATTCAGGTGGATCTGGGTTCCGACCAGACTTCCCTGCACAATCCATGGGCAGGTGGATACTACCCTGTAGGAGTATCTTTCGAAGATGCAAAAGTAATGATGGCCGAAAATCCACAACTTTTCAAGGAAAAGGTTCAGGAAAGTCTGCGCCGTCACGTGGCTGCGGTAAACAAACTCACCGCCAAGGGAATGTATTTCTTCGACTATGGCAACGCCTTCCTGCTTGAAAGCAGCCGTGCCGGTGCCGATGTGATGAAAGCCGACGGCACCTTCCGCTATCCGTCTTACGTTCAGGATATTATGGGGCCAATGTGTTTCGATTACGGTTTCGGTCCGTTCCGCTGGGTTTGTACCTCCGGCAAGCCCGAAGACCTCGACGCAAGCGACCATATCGCCATGGATGTTTTGGACGAAATAGCAAAGACGGCACCTGCCGAAATACAGCAGCAGATGCGTGACAACATACAGTGGATAAAAGGTGCCAAGGAAAATCACCTCGTCGTTGGTTCTCAGGCACGTATCCTTTACGCCGACTGCGAAGGCCGCACCAAGATTGCCGAAGGCTTCAACAAAGCCATCCGCGAAGGCAGAATTTCCGCCCCGATCGTGCTCGGTCGCGACCACCACGATGTAAGCGGAACCGACTCTCCGTTCCGCGAAACCAGCAATATCTACGACGGCTCGAACCGCTGTGCCGATATGGCCATACAGAATGTTATCGGCGATTCGTTCCGCGGTGCCACTTGGGTGAGCATACACAATGGTGGCGGTGTAGGCTGGGGCGAAGTCATCAATGGTGGTTTCGGCATGGTTCTCGACGGTTCTGACGACTGCGACCGCCGTCTGCACTCGATGCTTTTCTGGGACGTGAACAACGGTATCTCCCGCCGCAGCTGGGCAAGAAACGACGGCGCCATGTTCGCTATAAAACGTGCCATGGAAGTAGAACCCAGACTGAAAGTCACTGTTCCCAACTTGGTAAATGACAACATACTGGAAGGTTTATTCTGACAGTTGATATAAAAGGCATTTCCCGAATGGAACGTGATTCCGCAGGAAATGCCTTTTCTGTTTTAGTGCAATGCCTTTCTTAAACGAGATATTGAAACACAGAAGCCTATCGATTGTCGGATTGGAGAAGAATACCGGCAAGACGGTCTGTCTGAATTATGTCTTGAGGCGTTTGCACGACATGAAGTGCCGCACCGCAGTAACATCGATAGGAATAGACGGGGAGAGTGTGGATCAGGTTTACGGCAGTGCCAAGCCGGAAATTGTCCTGTATGAAGGCATGAAGTTCATAACTTCCGAAAAACACTACCGGCAGAGGGAACTGCTCGCCAAGATACTTGAAATCGACGAACAGTCCACCTCTCTTGGACGCATGGTGACGGGTGAAGTGGTTTGCGATGGGAAGATTCTGCTTTCCGGAGCACCGACAACCGAAAAACTCCGCAGGCAGATTGAACATTTGAGTTCTACTGTCGACCTTACTGTAGTGGACGGGGCTTTGTCGAGAATGAGTCTGGCTTCGCCTACAGTTACCGATGCCATGATACTTGCAACAGGGGCGGCAGTCTCGCCCAACATGGCACAGCTGGTATCGAAGACCAACTATGTGTTCGGCCTCATAAATCTGGAAGAAACGGAACCTGCCCTGAAGCAGTGTCTGACTCCCATACAGTCGGGCGTGTGGGCTGTGGACGACGAAGACATTCCGCACGACCTGAACATAGCCTCGGCCTTTCTGATAAACAGTAATCAGGACGACATATTCCGTTTCGGAAAACGGATTTTCGTGTCGGGAGCATTGAACGACGTGTTTGTAAAACATCTTATGATGCAGAACAAGACCGGTCTGGAGGTGATTGTACGCGATTTTACCAAAATTTTTGTCACGCCCGAAGTTTTCAGGGCTTTCTGCAAAAAGACAGGCTGCGTTAAAGTACTCCAACGTTCCAATCTCATAGCCATCTGCGTCAATCCGGTTTCGCCCCAAGGCTATAACATGAATTCGCTGGATATGCGGAATGCTCTTTCCGAAAAACTGCGGATTCCGGTGTTCGATGTCAGGAATATTTAAAAACTTGTGTTTATGACCATAAAAGAAGCTGCAAATCAAAACTCCGGTTTTCAATACGTAGTTGAATCACTGGAACTTCTCGCGGGAGTTTCGCGCCGCATTCTGTACAATACGGAGTTTTCCGCCGACCCCATGGTCCTGCAGAAACAGTGGGACGATACCGAATTTCTGCTGCGTACCTTGAAACAGGATTGCAACACCGGAGCCGTAAGGAATCTGGGGCATTCCTTGATGCAGGTGCGCGACATAAGTACCACTTTGCGGAACTGCGGAAACGGCGTGGTGCTTGACGATATACAGCTTTTCGAAATAAAGAACTTTTCGATGCTCTGTTCCAAAATCAGGGCTGATATGGAGACGTTGGACCTCAATCGTATTGTCGATATCGGTGATTTTACGCATGTGGTAAGCCTTCTCGACCCCGACAGAACCGGCGTTCCTCATTTCTACATCTACGACTCGTACGACAGCCGACTTCCGCAGATTCGCAGGGAACTGCGTACCCTGCAGGCCGGAAATGTCGGAGGAACCGAAAACCCGCGCCTTGCCGAACTCTGGCAGCAGAATGCCGACATGGAAAACGATATACGTACGAAGCTGTCTGAAACTCTGCAGCCTTTTGCAGGACAACTTATTGACACATTGCAGAAAATCGGTGATTTTGACATACTTCTGGCAAAAGCCAGACTTGCCATGAACGAGAACCTCTGCAAGCCTGCTGTTTCGGAAAAGATTGATTTTCAAGGACTTTTCAATATTCGTCTCAGAAATCTTCTGAAGGAACAACAACTTGAATTTCAACCCGTTGACATTGAATCCGGCCACGGACTGTGTCTCGTAACCGGTGCCAACATGGCGGGGAAGACGGTTCTGCTGAAATCTCTTGGCACTGCACAGCTCATGGCACAGTTCGGATTTTTTGTGCCGGCACGCAAAGCCGACATTCCGCTTGTTGACGACGTGGTTTTCTGTATCGGCGACGAACAGGACGAGATGAACGGACTTTCGTCGTTCGCCTCGGAGATACTGAAAATCAATAAGATAATAGAGCGTGCCAAAAACGAGAAGCTGCTCGTGCTCATCGACGAGCCGGCACGTACCACGAACCCCGTGGAGGGCATGGCAATAGTGAAAGCTGTGGCCGTTTTTTTGAGCCATAGAAACTCGTTTTCTTTCATGACCACGCATTACAGCGGACTGAATGTCGATTGCAAGAAACTGAGGGTGAGAGGGTTGAGAAAAGACATAGAGGATTCGGAAACGGTAACTCCGCAAAACATAAACTCTTTCATAGACTACACTCTGGTGGAAGACAGTTCGGAAAATGTGCCGCACGAAGCCATCCGCATTGCCGAAATTTTCAATTTCGACAGAGATGTGCTCGAAAGTGCAAGGAGTTTTCTCGAAAAACAGCCGTAATTTTATTTGTACTTCAGTTTTTTTTTGCTACAAATCCTTTCTCCGCCTGCTTTTGGAGAAGGTGTGCCGATGTTTTTTTCATTTTTTTCAAGGGGGTGTGTTATAAGTTGGCATACCTGTGCCGTAATTTTGCATTTTGAAAACAAACTTAAGTTTAACAATTTAAAAAAACAAGTGTTATGGGTTTATTAGACATTTTGACAGATATCGTGATCATTGCAAACGATGTCAGAGATGCAGTCAATAACGACGATGAAGATTAGATTGTCTGATTTTCAGCAAATTAAGGGTTTCCGATTACAGAAACCCTTTTAAATAGAGCAATAAAAATATTTCAAAAATAAAAAAATCACAGTTATGATAGTATTATTGATTATCAGTGCATTGTGTTTTGCAGTGTATTTTTTAGCACGTTCACAGTACAACGAAATCATGGAACGGATGTACCGGCGCGACAGTTCCACGCTGGGCAGGCTGTTCTCGTATGCCACAAACCAGTCTCTGAATGATGTCACCGGTGCTGAAGACGATGCCGCAGTGTGGCAGGCAACAAAGACCATTTCTCTTATTTTGGGCATCATTCTGTTTGTGATAGCCATGATTGTGGCTTGTGCATGACTTTGAAAAGCGTCTTGATCCAATCAAGACGCTTTTTCCCCTCAACCTATAAAGTGAAATTTTTTCCCCAGACTGCTTTTTTTCAGAAAAAATTGCATTAGTTTTTGGTATTTCGAAAATATTTTGTATTTTTACATGGTTGGAACGTGTGAGTTTTTACGTTCCAAATGCTTGAAAAAGTGTAATTTGCTTATTTCTGACAATGTGAATCTTCGACAATTTACAAGTGTTATACTCAGAAACGGTAGCAACGGCACACTTGGCATGCTATCGTATTCTTGCGATAACTCCAAGTGGAGCAGTCTAGGTTGCTTTAAGTCTGTATAACACGGGAGTCGAAGCCTGACATTGAGGATTTGAGTGCATTTGAACAGCTCCACTTTTTTGTTTTTGTACAATCGTCCCTTTGGGCTGTGGGGGATGGGAGAAAAGAAGAAACATATTGGATTTGAAACAGTATTTTGGAATGTCGTTTTCTACTTTGTGCCCCGAGAAACATGATTTTATAAGTGTTATTATGCAAAATTAAAGAAGTGTTTAAAATATGAAACAAATATTTATCCTTTTTCTAGTTGGTGTTACCACTATTTTCTGTTCTTGTGGAGAACGGGGATTTTTTTGGGACGATAACAAAGATGGTTTTGAATTGGCAGATTTTTGGAATGGAATCGACAAATTGGAAAAAGTCAATATAACAACGGAGGTTGGAAATTATAGTGGATACATTGAGAACGGGAAACCTTCAAGAGAAGGTGTGTTGAAGTACAATAACGGTATGGTTTATACAGGCGAATGGAAATCTGGTCTATGGGATGGTAGAGGTACTCTTACAAGAGGGGACACTGTTATTACTGGTCAATGGAAACATGGAAAATTAAATGGATGTGCAAAATATATTACAGCAAACTACATTTATGTTGGAGGATTCGCAGATGATGTTCCTTTCGGAGAAGGGTATATAAAACCACTATGTGGTGTAGATTCTGGTCGTGTGAGACATTTGAAAAACGGAAAATATTTTGGCAAAAATTCCATAAAATTCGAAAATGGGGATACTTATGAAGGGGACTTTAAAGAAAACGAATTTGATGGTAAAGGTACTTATAAGTGCTGAATTCAAGTTACAAATGCAACTTTGTTTACAATATTTATTAATTTAAAATCGGATGCAAAGATACGAAAAATTTCTTGAATGGGAGAAAGGAAGTTCAATCTTTTTCTGGGGCGAGTATTCAGCATCAACCTGGCT
>JAZRZP010000028.1:0-34380 GCA_045601425.1 Bacteroidales bacterium | reverse complement strand
TGTGTCCGTCTGGTAAAAGATGTAGTGGAATAACATAATATACGTAATTTCATGATTCGGGGGCCGCAGAAATGCGGCTTCCTTTTTTTTGTTGTATGAACTTACGCGGCGTAAAGCCCCGTCGGTGCAAAACATGCCGGCAAATGTCCGGCACCAGTGTGTGCGGAAAAAATATTGCTTTCTGCATTTGCAGAAATGCCGGAAAAAATGTATATTTGCACCTTTGAAATATACATGTATATATAATATAACTATCTGATGGATATTAAGTTAAATACAATAGAAGAAGCTCTTGAAGACATTAAACAAGGAAAATTCGTGATAGTGGTGGATGACGAAGACCGCGAAAACGAAGGCGATTTCATCACTGCCGCCGAAAAAATAACTCCCGAAAAGGTCAATTTCATGCTTAAGAACGGCCGCGGCGTGCTTTGTGCTCCCGTTACCGAAAAACGCTGCAAGGAACTTGACCTCGACATGCAGGTGAAGGACAACACTTCGTTGCTCGGAACACCGTTCACCGTCACCGTCGATTTGCTCGGACACGGCTGCACCACCGGAGTTTCGATGTACGACAGGGCAATGACTATCAATGCCTTGGCCGACGACAGCACGAAGTCCTCCGACCTCGGTCGCCCCGGTCATATAAATCCGCTGCGGGCACGCAACGGCGGAGTTCTCGAACGTGCAGGCCACACCGAAGCCGCCGTAGACCTCGCCCGTCTGGCCGGCCTGAAACCCTGCGGAGCACTGATAGAAATTATCAACGACGACGGTACCATGGCCCGGCTCCCGCAACTGATGCAAGTGGCTGCCAAATTCGACCTCAAGATAATCACTATCAAGGACCTTATCGCATACCGCATCGAAAAGGAAACTCTTATCCGCAAGGAAGAAGAAGTGTTCCTGCCTACGGAATGGGGCAATTTCCAGCTCATAGCCTACACCCAGCTCAACAACAACGCCACGCATCTCGTGCTGAAAAAAGGTTCTTGGGAAAAGGACGAACCCGTGCTTGTGCGTGTCCATTCTTCCTGTGCCACCGGCGACATATTCGGCTCTTGCAAGTGCGACTGCGGTGATCAGCTGCACAAAGCCATGCAGCTCATCGAGGAAGAAGGCAAGGGAATGGTCGTGTACATGAGTCAGGAGGGTAGGGGAATAGGTCTCGTGAACAAACTCAAGGCCTATCACCTGCAGGAACAAGGATTGGATACCGTTGATGCCAATCTGGAACTCGGTTTCAAGGCCGATGAACGTGACTACGGCATAGGTGCCCAGATTCTCCGCGACCAGAACGTGACCAAAATGCGTCTCCTAACCAACAACCCCGTGAAACGCAACGGCCTTGAAGGTTACGGCCTCACAATAGTGGAAACCGTTCCGATCGTAATAGAACCCAACCAGTACAACGAAAAATACCTCAAAACCAAGCAGGATAGAATGGGGCATACTCTTGATTTGAAATAATATGTTGAAAATCAGGTGTTTATTGCTTGAAAATCAAATAAATGCCGAAAAAATTTGCATAAAGCAAAAAAATAACGTATCTTTGCAAATTCTTTTGAGTCCTTGACAAACTGTAAAAATGCTCGATTTCGAAACGCAAATATCAAGTATAGACTTTAAAGTCAGGCAGCTGATAAACGAAAGGAATACGCTGATTCTGAAAGTGTCGGAATTGCAGGAAAAACAGAAGGAACTCGAAGACGAGATAAATAACAGTAGTATAATAATTAAAAAATTAGAAGAACAAAATAAAATATTAAAACTGGGAAACACGCTGAATAACAAGGGTGATTCTACGGAAATAAAGATAAAGATAAATCGCTTGATTCGGGAAATCGACGAAAGTATAGAAACATTGACGAAAGTTGAATAACGATGGACAGACTTCCGATAACAGTAAAAATTCTGGGCAGACCATACCATTTGAACATCGACCGGAGTGAAGAAGAAAATTTGAGAAACGCTGCGGAACTGATAAATCAGAAAGTCGATAGATATCAGAAGACATTCACATACAAGGATATGCAGGATCTTTTGTCTATGGTAAGTTTGGAAGTGACATCGAAAATGCTTAAATTGGAAAAAAACGAACATTATAGAAACTCGCAACTGACAAGAAAACTGGCAGACATAGAAACTTTGCTGGACGAGCAATAAAATCCAAGTCGCTGATTCATAGAATAATAGCAATTTATTGACGGAAAGATATACTGTATCGAGCGGAAACAGTTTGTAAACTCAACACCTTATTTTACAAACAGTGTAAGCTCAGGGATGTGAAAGTTGTTTTCTACACAATCCCAGCGGGGACTGAAAACGTATAACGGAAGCATCCGGCACACAAATCTTATTTTATCAGAGTTTACCATAACTCTATGAAGCCCGATACAGTCTTTTTTGATTTCCAAAGAACTCCCCGAACAACGGTTCCCCTATAAAAACAAAAAATAAAATGGGAATAATTCTTAGTGTTATCGGAGGACTGATAGTCGGTGCCGTTGTAGGCATAATCCTCACCCGAACAGTGCTGAGCAACAAACTGCTCGCAAAAAGCAAACAAATCCTTGTCGATGCCGAAGCCAAAGGCGAAGTTATAAAGAAAGACAAAATACTGCAGGCCAAGGAAAAATATCTGCAGATGAAAAGCGAGTTCGACAAACAGGTGTCGGAACGCAACAGCAAGATGGCAGCAAACGAAAACAAACTGAAACAGCGTGAACAGGCCCTAGCACAGAAAGTAGAGGAATTGCAGAAGAAAAGCGTGGAACTGAAAGGTGTAAGCGAAAACCTCAACAACCGTATCGAAGTCCTCAACAAACGTCAGGCCGACGTGGAAAAAGTCTATAAGGAAAGTGTAGAAAAACTTGAACACATAGCTTCCATGACAGCCGAAGAAGCCAAGGAAAACCTTATCGAAATGATAAAGGAAGAAGCCAAATCCGAAGCTTCAAACTACATAATGGACATTGTGGAAGAAGCTAAGGTTACCGCCAACGAACAGGCCAAGAAGATAGTAGTGCAGTCCATACAACGTACCGCTACCGAAACGGCCATTGAAAATACAGTTTCAGTATTCAATCTTGAAAATGAAGAAGTTAAAGGCCGTATCATAGGCCGTGAGGGTCGTAACATACGCACACTCGAATCGCTCACAGGCGTGGAAATCATCATCGACGACTCACCCGACGCAATCATCCTTTCCGGCTTCGACCCCATACGCCGCGAAATAGCCCGCCTCTCGCTCCACAAACTCGTTACCGACGGACGTATCCACCCCGCACGTATCGAAGAAGTCGTTTCAAAAACCCGCAAGCAGATTGAACAGGAAATCATAGAAACGGGAAAACGCACATGTATCGACCTCGGCATCGTGAACATGAACCACGAACTCATGCGCATGGTCGGCAGAATGAAGTACCGTTCGTCCTACGGACAGAACCTTCTGCAACACTCCCGCGAAGTTGCCAACCTTTCGGCAACGATGGCTTCGGAACTCGGACTGAATCCGAAACTCGCCAAACGTGCCGGTCTGCTCCACGATATAGGCAAAGTGCCTGAAAATGAGCCCGATCTGCCGCACGCAATACTCGGTATGAAACTTGCCGAAAAATACAAGGAACGCCCCGAAGTCTGCAACGCCATTGGCGCTCACCACGACGAAGAGGAAATGACAAGCCTCATAGCTCCCATCGTTCAGATTTGCGATGCTATCTCAGGTGCCCGTCCCGGAGCCCGTCGCGAAGTCGTTGAAGCTTACATCAACCGCCTGAACAAACTCGAAGAAATGGCAATGACTTACCCCGGAGTAGTGAAGACTTATGCTATTCAGGCCGGCCGTGAACTCCGCGTAATAGTAGGTGCCGACAAACTTACCGACGCCGAAGCCAACCAGCTTTCGTTCGACCTTTCACGTCAGATCCAAAACGAAATGACCTATCCGGGCCAGATAAAAGTTACGGTAATTCGCGAAACGAGAGCCATAAATTACGCAAAATAATTACGCAAAATAATGAAAGTCAAAGGTATGCCTGTACCATATCTTTGGCTTTTTTTGAAATGGTAAATCAAATTGTATAAAAGTATGATACCTTTGGTAGTGCATTGGGCAGCCGACCCGGTAGTCTTTCACCTCGGCAGTTTCGGAATACGGTGGTACTCCCTGTTTTTTGCAGCTGGCTTTATTATTGCATACTGTATCTTGGCCAAGATGTTCAGGAAAGAAAACGTAAACTCGGCTTATCTGGACAAATTCACTGTCTGCATTTTCGTGGCACTGCTGCTCGGACTGCGTTTGGGACACTGCTTCTTCTATGAATGGAGCTACTACAAGTCGCACTTGATTGAGATTATAGTCCCATACGATTTCGAAGAAGGCAAATTTACCGGATATCAGGGACTTGCAAGTCATGGCGGTGCAATCGGAATACTGATTGGAATGGCATTGTATTGCTATAGGACAAAGATAAATCCGGTTTGGATTCTCGACCGTCTCGTCATTGTGATACCCATGGTGGGAGCCTTTGTGCGTTGCGGCAACCTCATGAACTCGGAAATTTACGGCATCGAGACAACTTTGCCTTGGGGATTTGTGTACGAACTCCGCTACGAAACGGTACCGAAACACCCCACCCAGCTCTACGAAGCCATCAGTTATCTGCTCATCTTTGCAGGACTCATGGTTTATTACTTCAAGAAACAAGGCAAGATACGGCCGGGACTTTCCTTCGGAGTATTCCTCACCGTCTTGTTCGGAATGCGGTTCCTCATCGAGTTCGTAAAGGAAGACCAAGAAGCCTTTGAACAGGACATGCTCCTGAATATGGGCCAGTGCCTCAGCATACCATTCATACTCGCAGGTATTGTGTTCATAGCTCTCGCGTGTGCCGGCAAACTTTCCGGAAATGTGTTTTACAAAAATACGGAACAGAAATCATATTCGAAAAAGTAATTAAAAAAACATATACAATGAAAAAACTGATATTGATACGTCATGGCGAAAGCCAATGGAATAAACTTAATCTTTTTACAGGCTGGACTGATGTCGACCTTACCGAAAACGGTTGCAAGGAAGCTTTCGAAGCAGGAAAACTGCTGAAAAAAGAAGGCTTCAAGCCGGAAATCTGTTTCACCTCCTACCTGAAACGTGCAGTGAAAACCCTTAACAACGTTCTCGACGCAATGGACATGGATTATCTTCCGGTCCAGAAAAGCTGGCGGCTGAACGAAAAGAGCTACGGTGCAATACAAGGCTTGAACAAAGCCGAAACGGCTGAAAAGTATGGCGACGAACAGGTAAAACTCTGGCGGCGTTCTTTTGACGTGCAGCCACCAGCTCTGGCAATGGATGACGAACGCAGCCCGCGCCTCGACCCACGTTATGCCGAACTCTCGGATCAGGAAATCCCACTTACCGAAGCCCTGAAAGATACCATCGAACGCCTGATGCCTTACTACAACAATGTGATAATGAAGGCTCTGAAAGAACATGATGAAGTAATGATAGTGGCTCACGGCAATAGCTTGAGAGGTATTGTCAAGGAACTCAGACAAATGTCGAATGATGAAATCATCGGATTCAACATCCCGACAGCTACACCCTATGTCTTTGAACTCGACGAAAATGGAAAGATGCTGAACCACTATTTCCTCGGCGATCCCGATGAAATAGCAAGAAAAATGCAAAGCGTTGCAAATCAGGCAGCAAAGAAATAGAACGTAAAGTCAGAATACAGCTTTTTAATCGACAAACATACACAAAAAAGGCGGCTGCGAAAGCCGCCTTTTTTATGATGAGACTGGGAATTGTCCCAACTTTCCACCGTGGAGTATTTGCAACCCGAAAAGCAGTAAACCGGCAGAACCGCCGATGTAAAGCTGAATGTAACATTCGCTACCACAACTCTTTATAAGCATTGAAACCGGATGCTGTTACTTTGGTATCAGATTGTATGGCAGAAAAGAAGTTCCCAACTTTACATGCACAAATTGAGATGCTGGTGCAACTTCGGAGAAACACCGTGCTTGGGGTTATGAAAATTCTGTATGAACCCGGTTTCGAGATCAAGAAATGACAAGGAACCCTGCCTTCGGTTGAAACCCGAGACGTTTTTTTGCTGTGAATTTTGTTCTGAAACAATTTTTTCAGCAATGATAAATGGTGGAAAAATCTTTTTTTTCTTAAAAATGTAATTTTAGAGTGGTATATGTAACTTATTGAAAATAAACGTAAAAGAGAAAAGTGTGCTGTCTTTTTTCTGAAAAAGCGAAAAAAAATTTGGTGGATTTGAAAAAAAGTAGTACTTTTGCAAACCAAAACGGAGAGGTGGGTGAGTGGCTGAAACCAACAGTTTGCTAAACTGTCGTACTCGATTAGGGTACCGGGGGTTCGAATCCCCCCTTCTCCGCAAAGCAATACTCGGGATGTAGCGTAGTCCGGTTATCGCGCCTGCTTTGGGAGCAGGAGGTCGCAGGTTCGAATCCTGCCATCCCGACAGGAAAAAAAACAAAAGCAAAACCTTCACAAAAAAGCGGTCTTGTAGCTCAGCTGGATAGAGCAACTGCCTTCTAAGCAGTAGGTCCTGCGTTCGAATCGCAGCAGGATCACTTTTTTTGTTTTCATTCCTTCCTCACGAGATGCTTTTGTGTTTTGAATTTGTTTGTCGTAATAAAAATGTAATAATATGGCAATGTTTATGAAATGTAATTGTAATATACTTGCAACACTTAATTTTATACATTGTATAATAACAACTCATTAAAAATCAAAGGTTTATACAGGTATGGCTTGGGAGATAATTGTTATAATTCTGAAAGTTGCCGGTGCCATTGGTGTTTTTATTTATGGTGTAAAGCTCATGAGCGAGGGGCTGCAGAAAATTGCAGGGAACAAAATTCGCAGCGTGCTCGGAAAAATCACCAATAACCCTATAAGCGGAATTCTTACAGGTACGGCCGTTACGGCAGCAATTCAGTCTTCTACCGCAACCACCGTCATGGTGGTGAGTTTCGTCAATACGGGTATTCTTTCTCTGGCAGGTGCCATAGCCGTGGTCATGGGTGCCAACATAGGCACAACTGTCACCTCGTGGATTATACTGCTTGGCTTCGGAGGCTCGGGCGAAAAGTTCCTATTCCCGCTTGTTGTTATAGCTTTGGCATTGCCGTTTATGATGATGAAACGCGACAAGATGAAGTCCCTCAGCGAATTTTTCATCGGTTTCGGAACATTGTTCATTGGTCTGCAGTTTTTGCAGGATGCCATGCCGGATCTGAGTCGGAATCAGGCTTTTCTGGAGGCAATGAGCCAGTGGTCGGGTTGGGGGTATCTCTCAATACTGGCATTCATAGTTATAGGTGCCTTGCTTACCGTCATACTGCAGGCTTCTTCGGCCGTTATGGCAATAACCATGGTGATTTGCTCTCTCGGATGGATAGGTTTTGATATGGCAGTGGCAATAATCATGGGACAGAATATCGGCACAACGCTTACTGCCAATATAGCGGCTATGGTGGCGAATACATCCGGTAAAAAGGCTGCCCGTGCTCATCTTGTATTCAATGTCATTGGAGTCCTGCTCACGCTTATGCTGTTCTATCCGCTCATGAATCTGATTTGCAGCATAACGGAAAGCGTGTCGGGGTACAACCCACATGCTGTTGATGTCGAAAATGCAAAACTTGTTCTCGGTGAGGCAAAATATCAGGCTGTTTTGGGAACAATACCGTTGGCAATCACAATTTTCCATACATTTTTCAACATAGTTACGACAGTCATACTCGCATTTTTCATACCTCAACTCATCAAAATAGTAAACTGGATGGTAAAAGTCCCGGCCGAAGATACCGAGGACGAATACCGATTGAAATTCATTTCCGGAGGATATCTGAATACCGCAGAACTTAACATACAGTCTGCTCAGAAGGAAATTGAAAATTTCTCGCGACGGGTACTCCGTATGTATACTTTTTTGCCGGATTTGGACAAACTCAAGGGCGAAGATTTCAATAAGCTTATGGAGCGTGTATCGAAATACGAAAGCATCACCGACCGCATGGAAATGGAAATAGCATCCTTCCTGACGAAAGTCTCCAGCGGTGACCTCAGTAAGGAAAGTTCGCAGAAAATAAGTTCAATGCTGCGCATTGTCGACAATTTGGAAAGTATTGGCGATGCAATCTATCAGCTTGCCATAAACAAGAAAAACCAGCGTACTCAGAAAATTACTTTTGATCAGCAGAGCGTAAACAATCTGGATAAAATGTACGAACTTGTCAGCAATTCGCTCAAGGTCATGGATTCCAATCTTTGCAACGATTATGCAAATCCAGACTTGGATTCAGCCTATGAGGCGGAAAAAGCCGTCAATAAACATCGTGACTTCCTCCGAGCACATCATCTTGACGCACTTAAAGCCGGCGCATACAGTTACCAGTACGGTACATTGTACAGCGGAATGTATGCCCTTTACGAAAAACTTGGCGACTATGTGATCAATGTGTCCGAGGCAATAGATAATTCCAGAAAACTGGTTGAACATCAGCTCATGCAGCAGGACAAGTAACAGGAAAAAATAACTAGCTATGTCGGATTTCTTCAAAACAGATAAACTTCCGTTCCTCATTGCCGGACCATGCAGCGCCGAAAGTGCGGAGCAGATGGATTTGGTGGTTTCGGCCTTGGCAGAATTCGGAGCCGTGAAACTGGTCCGTTGCGGAGTGTGGAAACCACGTACGCAACCGGGAAATTTTGAGGGCAGGGGAGAAGAATCGCTCCGCTGGATTGCCGACCTCAGGCAACGATATCATGTGAGATTTGCCACCGAAGTGGCTACTCCGGAACACGTGGAACTTTGTCTGAAATATGGCCTCGATGCCTTTTGGATAGGCTCAAGGACGGTCTGTAACCCTTTTTCCGTGAGTGAGTTGTGCGAAGCCCTGAAAGGAACGGACATTCCTGTGATGGTGAAAAACCCCCTTATTCCGGATGTCAAGCTTTGGGCAGGTGCTTTGGAACGCGTCGAAAATGCAGGAATCGCCGATGTCGCAGCCATTCACAGAGGTTTTTTTCTGCACAACAATTACGATTTCCGAAACAACCCGCTTTGGGAAATACCTATAGAATTGAAACGCATAAAGCCTTCACTGCCGGTGTTTTGCGATCCCAGTCATATATGCGGCAAACGCAGTCTAGTGGCGTCGTTGTCGCAAACGGCTCTTGACCTGAATTTCGACGGACTAATGATAGAAACCCATCATGATCCGGAAATGGCTTTGACTGATGGAAATCAGCAGGTTACACCTGATGAACTGCGTGAAATATGGAAGGCTCTGCGTGTCCCGCAAAACGACAGCAATATCCCCGAAGAACTGCTCCTGCTCCGCAAACAGATAGACTTGCTCGATGATGAGCTGCTGAATATCCTGTCGCAGCGTAGCGACGTGTCACGGAAAATTGCCGAAATAAAACTCCACAACAATCTTCCCATCCTTCAGCTTGACCGATGGAAAAATCTTCTGCAGGATCATCTCTCGGAAGCTGAAAAAAAACATCTTTCTCCGGAATTTATCCGCAAAATCTTCGAAACGATACATTCCGAAAGCGTACGTCTGCAGGACGAGATTTTTTCCAAATGAGGCAGCCTGTGTGACAATATGTCGCGGCAAAGAAAATCTTTTTGCACGGAAAGATTTTTTTTTGTACTTTTGCAAATCAAAACTCATGCAGATGATGAACTTCAAGCAGAAAACCGTAACATTGCTGACGACTTTCAGTTGCTTCACGGCATTGCTTTTCGCACAGTCGCCGGCCTACATAGACAACGAGGAATGCGGATGTGACCTTTTTTTTATCGATGGAATCCAGAAAACTTACAAAGACGGAAAATTCGGGTTCAAGCGTTACGACGGAAAAATTCTCGCACCGAACATTTATATTGAAACCGGACATTTCGAGAACGGATACTGCAAGGTGTGGCTCGATGAGAATAATTGCGGAATTGTCGACACCGCAGGCCGCGAGGTTATCCCGTGCAAATATGAGGACCTTGACGCATTTCATGATGGTGTCGTGCGGTTTCAGGAAAATGGCAGGTTCGGTTTCCTGAATGCCGATGGCGAAAAGATAATTCCGGCAGTATATGTCGCTGCTTCTGCCTTTTACGAAGGTCTGGCCGTGGTTGCCGTTGTCGATACTTTCGGGCAGTATTCCTACGGCTATATAAATAAAAACAACGAATTTGTGATTCCCCCAGTTTACGATTACGCAATGCCTTTCACCGAAGGTGTCGCCGTCGTGAAAAAATATGACCGTTACGGTTTCATAAATCATCAGGGAAATGAAGTCCTGCCGATAAAATACGAACTCCTTGGACAGATGCAGGACGGCTTCACTTTCGCTGTACTCGACGGTTTTGCGGCACTCATCGACAGCAAGATGAAAAATGTCACGCCGTTTATATACGAGGATATGCAACGGATTTCCGAAGGTTTGTGCGCTGTTAAAAAGGACAGCCTTTGGGGATTCGTAAACAGTAAGGGCAAGGAAGTCGTGCCGTGCATGTACAAGATGGTAGGCGGTTTCAAGGACGGGGTCGCAATGGTTTGCGACGGGACACACTACGGAATGGTAAATCGTCGGGGAAGGATTGTGTTGCCCTTGGAATACGGCATGGCTGGACACCGTTCCGAGGCTTATGTGATGCATGACGGACTGGCTATGGTCGAGAAGAATGGCAAGTTCGGTTTCGTGAACAAAAAAGGAAAAACAGTTATACCGCTTGTATACAATTCCGCCTACCATTTTACCGAAGGACTTGCCAGCGTGAAAGACGGAAATCTGTGGGGATTCATTGATACGGAAGGCAAAGTCGTAATTCCTGTAAGGTTCGATGTCGCATCATTTTTTGAATACGGACGCGCCGAAGTGGTACTCAACGGAAAAGTCCATAAAATAGACCGGAATGGCAATTGCGTGAAGAACTGCAGAAATTTCAAGTGATTTCACGCTTCTGCCGTCGCCTTTTCCCGATAATTGCATTCCCGTCCCCTGAAACAGAAAAAAGCGTTCTTTTTACTTTTTTTTCGAAAAATTTTGCCATTTTGAAGAAAATGTGTATCTTTGCAGTGTTTTCAGCGATTTTGCATATTTTGCATCTCTCTGAAAAACAGTAGAATATAAAGAAAAAGTCAAGAAAAAACGTACGTTTTTCATGACTTTTTTTTTGTTTTTGCTTTTTTTTGATTATCAATTGTTTATATTTTTCTGAAAATTCGTTTTTCGGGTCAAAAAAAACGTACCTTTTTTCAAAAGTAAAAAATTATGTTCTGTAATTCTTTCTATGACTGCCATTGCGACAGTCTCAACATCGTTTTTCTCATGTGCAAAGGAGGAACTCGATTACGGCAAGTTGAACTTTATCGGAGATCCGAAACCCATTGCGGTGAAGGCTACTCTGCCGAAATCGGCAAGCATTGACAAGGTAACCGTCGGTATCGGTACCGATGGAAAAGTACGGTGGGAAAACACCGACTCGATATGCGTGAACGGTTCTTTTCTGCACATCGAAAGTGTCACTTCCGACACCTTCGCCGTATTTACCGGCACCGCCGGTGCTATGATCGGCACAAACGGATATTGGGCAACCTATCCATCTACTTTGTCGGCAACGTATCCTTCCCAAAATTCTCTGAATGTCACACTGTCAGCAGAACAGTCCTATGACATATCCAGTCCAACTTCAATCCCGAACTACATGGCCGCATACACCACTTCTGCCAGTCAAGACAACCTCGACCTGCATTTCAAGAATCTTTGCTGCATCATAAGGATCCCTGTACAGGCTCAGGGAACTGGCGCTACCGGCGATGCGGCGATTTTATCCAGAATTGAAGTCGAGGATGAAGTAAACTCTCTCTCCGGCACGGCAACCGTGAACTGGAACAGCGGTGATCCGACCTTGAACTTCAGCAACGGTGGTCACGTGCTGGCTTTGGACTGTGGTACGACAAATGTGACGACTCAGAAAACCTTCAGTATCATGCTTCCTGCCGGAACAAACCGCAGTTTTACGGTGAAATTCATCGACGGCAGAGGATTCTACATGGAGAAAACGATAAGCGGCGCTACTCTTGTTCGAAGCACTATATATACAACCGATCCTGTGATTTTGCAGATTGACGAACCGGAGTATTACTTCAGTGTATCTGAAACCAAGAAAGTCATCTTTTCGCAGGGCAACCTGCAGTGGATATCCACAGGCTCCCATGCCGTGGCTGGAGGTGGCACGGCTCCTGGTACATGGCGGTTTTCAGAAAACCAGTGGGATTTTGTCGGTAACAGCACGCTGGGCAACGTTTATGCAAACGGTGCAAAATGCAACAATGCATCAATATCTTCGTCATATACCGGCTGGATAGATCTTTTTGGATGGGGAACAAGCGGTTACAACTCTAAATATCCGTACATGACGAGCATGACGTGGTCGGATTACGGTAATGGCAACAACGACATTGCCGGCACCAACTACGACTGGGGCGTATACAACGCCATAAGCAATGGCGGCAACCAGCCCGGACAGTGGCGTACGCTTACGAATGCCGAATGGTCTTACCTCTTTGTCGGCCGTGATCGTGCACAAGATAAGTGTGCCCTGACCTGCGTTAATGGAGTGAACGGTGTCATATTGCTGCCCGACGATATAAGCGGATTGCCGATAGGCTTTAGATTAAATACATCTGTCGCAATTCCTCCGACAACCATCGTTCCAGAAGATTTTACACGTAATACCTTTACTATAGAACAATGGCGGATTCTGGAATCGGCTGGTGCCGTTTTTGCTCCGGCTGCAGGCTCCCGTGCCAGGTTTACATCCGGTACCACTGTCTCCTGCGACGGCAATTACCTGACTTATTGGGCATCAGATTATGATAAAGTCAATGCAGGGCAAGCGAAGGATTTGGGCTTCGGTGGCATGGGACCTAATGGTACAGGACTGGGCATACATCCGGATAGCGACAACTTGCGGTACATTGGACATTCCGTACGCCTTGTGAAGGATTATGTGGGGAGTGGTACTGCGAAAAATGCGAAAAAAATGAAGATACACTGATTTTCATTGCGGAGCCTGCCGGTTCGGCAAAAAACAACTGATAAGAAACAACGTAATTTCATGATTCTGGGTCGTAGCGATACGGCCCATTTTTTGTGCCGGCATGTGTCCTATTCGTGGGTGAAGTGAAGTTGGAATGGAATGCGGAGACCTGCTGGAATATCGGAAAAACTCTACCTTTTCCGGTTTTTCAGCTTCGCCAGCAATTCATCGGCGATACGGTTCGCATCGGGTGATATTTTACACTTGTAAACGGCAACGGTACCAATGGCTGCTGTTGTCACAGTCCTGTAAATTCCGTCCAGAATCGGATTGGAAAGGGATGGAAGCAGAAAGTCCATGCCAACGGCCGCCAATACGAGAAACAGCAGTACGAGATGTTTCACCGTAAACGGGTGTATCTTCATCTTGTAATATATGAATCCGGTTATAATCATGGCAAAGGCCAAGTAGACCAGAACTTTTGACAACGCTCCTCCGGTCATGCCGAAAACGGGAATCAGAAAGTAGTTGCCAGCTATGCCCATAGCCGAAAGAAGAATCAGAAACGGGAGATAATATATGTAGTGCTTTGAAAGTTGGAGCACATACAGGTTGAACATGAAAGTTATGTTTATGAGGTTGGCAAGACCTATGAAAATCATCACGTCCCTGCCGGAACGGTAGCGGTCTCCGTTGGGAATTATTTCAAAAATGTTGTCGCGGTTCAGATACAGCAGCAGGAAAATCGCTGCACCAATCAGCATGAGGTTTATCGAAACCGATTTCACGAGTTTCGAAAGACGTTCTCTGTCGTCATTCTTTATGGCATCCGAAGCTATAGGTTGGGCAATGGCAAACAGTGACCTTGACGGTATTTCCACAATCACGCCCATAAACATCGCCACACGGTATATCCCGCCGCTGTCAAGACCAAGCATGCCCGAAACCATGAACGTGTCAATTTTTATCATTATCACGGAACCTATCGATGCAAGCAGGGTGTATCCCGAATACTTGACAATTTGTCTGCCGAGTTCGGGAGAAATGAACTTTATGTCGTGTTTCAGTGTCAGGTTGCCTATTCGAGACAGGTAAACGAGGTTCACGATCATGGCCACCCCGTAAATCAAAACTTGCAGTATTACAAGCGTCTGCAACGAAATTATCCTATATCCGAACAACAGGAATATCAGCAGGTTGAGAACCCTTACAAGTACTTCCTGCACGAAACGTGGTACCACAATGCGCATCAGCACATTGGAGTAAGTGGCGAATATGTTCTGGTATGCGAAGAAAAATGCCAGAGGAAAAATCCAGTAAAACTGATCGACGAAAGCTGAGGCCTTTTCGCTGAAAAAACCTACAATGGGAGCCTTGAAAAGCATCACAAGCGAAAAGAAAATACCCATGCCGACCAGTGGAATCATCAGCAAATAGAAGAAAAAGCCGTGGTTTGTGCCATCTTTTGACTTGAAAAACGGGAAAAACTTGATGCCTGCCGACCCCATTCCCATCATTGACAGACTGCCCAGCAGCGTCCCCGCCTCTACAATGACCCCGATAAGTCCGTAATCGGCCTCGTCCATCAGTGCCGTAACCACGAATATGGTGTTTACAAAACCGATGAATGCTCCGAGATAACTGACTATGGAACCCTTTATGCTTTGGCGTGCGACAATGCCCATGTTCAACTCCTTCCTTCCATAACAAAAGCGGAAATCATAAAATCAGGTTCCCGCTTTTGCTTATCTTCGTGATTTCTCTACAAATCAGTACTGCTCTTCCGTGAATGAATTTACCATTTTTATCAGTTCCCTGCTTTCTTCCTTGTTCTCATCAACAAAAATCGAGAAATTGTCGGGTTTCGGCTCAAGTTTCAGCACGGTGCGTCCTTCGCTGTCCTTTGAAAAACCTTTTATGCAGTCCATGGCTGCAACGACTTTGTTCTTACGGTCAACTGTAAAGAAATTGTCTTCGCCAACCTTGTCGAAGTACGCATCAATGTCCTCATTCGAAGAAATCATCTTCCCGCTACGCAGCATTATGAATGTTACTGAACCGCGTTTGTAGAAGTATGCAATGTCGGAAGTCTTTATGAAACGGGGCATGTCGCTTGTTATAGTCCATACTTCGCGTCTTATGAGCATGCCGTCTCTCCATGACTCCTTTACGGAAAGCACGCCCTTTATCCAGCGCTTCCATTCCCCCTGACGCATGGCATTGGAATAGATGCCTTCCTCTACTTTCTGCCCGTTGGCATATTCTGTCATGAGACCGTCAAGAAGACCGTTTTTGTAAACCATTTCCACATACCCGTCGCGTGTCCGCCGGCGTGCCTTGCCTTCACGTTTGTTGTCTTTCCATGTGAATACTTCCAAAGTGTCGCCTTCGGGCGAGAACGTGTAGAAACGTCCCCATTTGACGCCCATTCTGTAGCGGTTTATCTTTACAAGTGCACCGTCGTCGTTGTAGATATGCCATACGCTGTCCCTGTTTTTCTGATTGTAGAACCCTGTCGCCATCAGGTGGCCTTTTTCCGAATAAACCTCATGCGAACAGTACTTGCCGTCCTCGCTGAAAGTGTTTTTCATGCGGATGCTGCCGTTGGGATAGTAGTATGTGAACACCCCGACTTCGTGACCGTCCTTGAACGTCCCTTCGTAAATCTTGCGGTTGTTTTTGTCCACCTTTGTCCATGCTCCCTGCTTGCGTCCTTGTTTATCTACTTGATTCTGAGCGATTCCCAACAACGGAAGGCAGAGTATTGCCAATAATGCGATTCTTAGTTTCATGACTTTCTATATTACTTCGTTACCATGTTTTTGCAAACTGCAAAGTTACGATTTTTTTTTTGAAAAAAACGGAAAAAACATTTTTTATTTGAAAAAATCATTTCTTTGACAAAAAAAAACACTCCTTATATCAATTGCTGAAAAATGTAAATTATTGATAATTATTCGGTTGTGTATAAAAAAATAAAAAATGGGGTAAAATTCATTAAAAAATTGTACCTTTGCAAATCCGAAATTTTTTGAAATCAAAAACAAAAAAGTAAATACAATAGTAATAAAGAAAGGTTTATTATGGACTTAATGTCAAGAATCAAAGCAACTGCAAAAGCTGCAAACAAATGCATCGTTCTTCCGGAAGGAACGGAAGAACGTACGCTCAAAGCTGCCGATATCGTTATCAGCGAAGGCATCGCACGTGTCATACTTTTGGGCAACGAACAGGAAATCAAGAAGCTGGCCGCAGAATGGGGTCTGAAAAATATCGAAAAGGCTACAATCATCGACCCGCTCAACAATCCTAAAAAAGAAGCTTACGCACAGATGCTTTGCGAAATCCGCAAAAGCAAAGGCATGCAGATGCCCGAAGCCCTCAAACTGGTTGAAGATCCACTCTACCTCGGTACCCTTATTATCAAGAACAAGGAAGCCGACGGTGAAGTTGCTGGTGCCCGCAATGCCACAGGCGACGTTCTCCGTCCCGCATTCCAGATAGTGAAGACCCTCCCCGGCATCAGTGTCGTATCGGGTGCTTTCATCATGGTATTCAAAGATAAAAAATGGGGCGATGACGGCGTGATGGTATTCGCAGACTGCGCAGCCGACCCCAATACCGATGAAAACAAACTCGCTCAGATAGCAGTCGTTACTGCCGAAACGGCACGCAACATCGCCGGCATCGACCCGCGTGTCGCAATGCTCAGCTTCTCGACAAAAGGTTCTGCAAAACATGAACTCGTGGATAGGGTAGTCAATGCAACGCGCATCGCAAAGGAAATGAACCCCAACCTCGTTATCGACGGTGAACTTCAGGCCGATGCGGCTATCGTTCCGAAGGTAGGCAACTCCAAAGCTCCGGGCAGCCCCGTAGCAGGAAAGGCCAACGTACTCGTTTTCCCGTCACTCGAAACAGGAAACATCGCTTACAAACTCGTACAGCGTTTTGCCGAAGCCGAAGCTGTCGGACCAATCATGCAAGGCATGGCTGCTCCTATCAACGACCTCTCCCGCGGATGTTCCGTTGAAGACATTGTAAACGTAGTTGCCATTACAGCAACTCAGGCTGCAGGAAAATAATCCGGCCACATACAACGGAGAGGATGACGCTTGCCATCCTCTCCTGTTTTTTGATGTAAATAAAGTATTAACCAAAAATAGTTTAGATGAATAAGAAATGCGGATTTATACTCTTGACGATGATAGCAATGCTACTGAGCCATGTGTCGCCGGTAAAATCCCAGATAGTCAACCAGAAACAAAGGGCCACATATTATCACGATAAATTCGAAAACCGCAGAACTTCAAGCGGCGAACGGTTTTCGCAAAAAAAATACACAGCCGCCCATAAAACAATAAAATTCGGTACGCTCGTCCTCGTAAGCGACTCTGCTACAAACAGGTGGGTGATAGTGAAAGTAAACGACCGTTGTCCCAGAAGAAATATAATCGACCTCTCCAAAAAAGCCGCAAAACGTATCGACATCGGCAGAAGGGGGATGGCATCCGTAAGAATCACCGAACTCCCCGACGAATTGTATCCTTTGTGGGAAAATCAGGACTCAATCCAGAATACACTCGATAATCCGCAGTTTGCATCTCTTTTCAGCACACATCTGAAAAGGAACCACGCAACAGAAACTTCGTCGGACGACAAATCGCGGAATAAAAATACAATGAAGCCGGAACCGGCAAGATCCGAAAGAAAATCAGATCATGATACGGCACCGAAATTGAAAGCAGAAACAGAAAATACATCAGACAGACCAGCTCAGACTCCCAAAACGAAAAGCATTGACTCACCTGCAGGTGAACCGGAAGGAACTCCCGCCCACGAAGAACACTCCAAAGTCGATATCTCAAACATACACACTCTCGACCAAGCCAATGTACTTATACGCGAACTACCTGATACATTGCTTCTTAACTCAAGAATCCTGCAGTATGCCGGAAACATAAAAGTCGTCATTGGAACCACAAATACTTCGGCTGTCGCAAATGCCCTCCGTAAGAAATACCCGCAATATACGATAATAGAAAAATAAATTTTGTAAAAGGTTGATTTTTACAATGTTAAAAGAATGATGAAAAAAAAACAAAAATTTTATTAGGTAGTTTGAATAAAACTTACTATCTTTGCAAGTCGTATTTCATGCCCTAAAAAGGCGGAAGGCGCGTTGTAAAAATTATGTATATGCTTGATATGGAAACAATTATAGAAACGAACAGATAAAATCATGAAAATCGAAACATTCAAAAAAATATCAATTTTTGTGTTAATTATGGGATTTTCATGTGCAGGCTATGCCCAACAACAAGCCCAATTCACACAATATATGTTTAACAGGCTTTCGTATAACCCCGGTTATGCAGGAAGTTCTGGAGCTATCTGTGCATCAGCATTGTACAGAAACCAATGGATGGGGCTTACGCTTACATCTCCTGGCGGAGAAATTACCGAAGGCTCCACACCGCAGAATTTTCTATTCTCCTTCGATATGCCTGTAAACTTTCTCCACGGCGGTATCGGTTTATCTGTTTTCACACACAAATTAGGCTATTACAACTCTTTCAACTTCAATATAGACTACGCTTACCGTTTCTTCACCTCAAAGGGAAGCTTTGCGATAGGTCTTGAAGCCGACCTCTCGAACGGTACTCTCGATTATGCAAATCTCGTAGGTTTCGACGACCTTACTGGTAACGACCAAGACCCGATTAACCAGCAGCACAACGACCCGCTTCTGCGTCCGGACAAAGCCCAAAGCGAAATGGTGTTTGACGTGTCTGCAGGTCTCTATTACACCGAACCGGGACGTCTATTCTTGGGTCTGTCTGCCAAAAACCTCCTCGGAACCCAGAGCACTACGCTCAACTACCAGAATGCACGCTCCATATATCTGTTCGGCGGTTACGACTACATACTCTACGACCAGTCGTTCCATTTGCTCCCGTCAGTTCTTGTAAAAACAGCCGACCTCTCCACTTTCCAGATAGACCTCACCTGCATGCTCGAATATCAGAATACAGTCTGGTTCGGTCTGAACTACCGCCTTCAGGACGCGATTTCCGTGCTCGGTGGCGTAAATTGGAAAAACCTCAAAATCGGTCTCGCCTACGACATGACGACATCTAAACTCGGAACCTATAAATCCGGAAGAAGTAACGGAACACTCGAAATCTTTGCCAAGTACTGCTTCAAGATTACTCCCAAGAAACACATACCTTCGAGCTACATCAACACAATTTATTTTAGATAAAATTGTAACTTTGTGTAAAAAATAACGTAAACATCGCATTAATACGAAAAAGTAAACACTGAAACATGAATATTAAAAAACTTACAGATATGAAACGCTTGTTTTTATTGCTCAGCGGAGCATTGTTGCTGTGGAGCTGCGGTTCCAGCAATAAAGGTGAACTCACTGGTGTTACCGACCGTCCCATCTTCGAAGACATGGACCTTTCCGGTATGATATTTGTTGAACAAGGCAATTTCATCATGGGTGGTGGAAACCAAGACAATGTCTATGGCATCACCGTTCCCGAAAGAACCGTTCAGGTAGTATCGTTCTACATGGACGAAACTGAAATTACAAACAACGAATACCGCCAGTTCGTACATTATGTGAAAGATTCCATCGCACGCCGTCTTTTGGGTGAAGCAGGTATGGAAGGCTATCTCATCGAAGAAGACCAATATGGTGAACCTATCGAACCTGCTTTGCTGAACACCAGAACAAAAATAGATTGGGACGATCAGGAAGCTCGCGAGGCTCTCGAACCTATGTATCTGGCCGAAAAAGACAGATTCTATCACAAGCGCGACATCGATCCCGCCAAACTTAACTACGAGTACTATTGGATAGATTACCAGTCAGCTTCACAGAAAGAAGTCGGCACATCTACCGGTAAATCGGAACTCAAAGGATCCATGTTCGCCAACCGTCCGAAAGGTCTGAACAACAGATCAAGCTACATCAAGAAAGAAGTTGTGAACGTTTATCCCGACACTCTCTGCTGGATGCACGATTATACATATTCAAACAATGAAGACTTTACCCGCCAGTATTTCACTTCACCAGCATACGACAACTATCCTGTTGTAGGTGTAAGTTGGGTACAAGCCAAAGCGTTCTGTGTCTGGAGATCTCAATATCTGAACAATTATCTCTCGAGCATCGGATACACAACAATGTGCGATTTCCGTCTCCCGAGCGAAGCCGAATGGGAATGGGCAGCACGTGGTGGTATCTCCAACATGACTTATCCTTGGGGTGGTCCTTATATCAGAAACGGAAACGGATGTTTCTTGGCCAATTACCAGCCTCTCCGCGGAGCTTTCGACGATGACGGTGGTGTGAAAACTCTTATGGTTGGCCACTATGCACCGAACGATTTCGGTCTGTACGACATGTCAGGCAATGTCGCTGAATGGTGCGAAGATGCTTACGACGAATCCATGTACGTTGTCGGAAACAACCTTGCAATGTCTTATCAATACAACTCCGCAGATGATGACGATATGACTATGAAACGCAAGGTCGTAAGAGGCGGCTCATGGAAAGACCAGAAATATTTCATTCAGGTTCAGACCAGAACTTACGAATATCAGGATACAGCAAAATCTTACATAGGTTTCAGATGTGTTCAGTCGTATCTCGGCCGTGTTAAAGGCGATAACCTCAAATCTGCATCCAACGTGTACTAATGACAGAGGAAAACAAACTTCATTAAAACAGAAACATTAGAATAAACATTTGAACAAATAAACAAAAAAACTTTTTATTATGAGCTTTATAGACAATTTAGTACGAAGCAAAGGTTACAAATCATTTATGGGTAAGTTGTACGGTATTGGTGCAGCCGTAGTTATCGTTGGAGCAATGTTCAAGATCATGCACTGGGCAGGTGCTGACTTGATGATTGTTTTAGGTATGAGTACAGAAGCAATCATATTCTTGTTCTCTGCATTCGAACCTCTGCACGTGGAGTACGACTGGAGTTTGGCTTTTCCTGTATTGGCAATGGGTAAGGATGAAGATGAGGAGAAAAAACTCTCGGCTGAAGAAGAACCTGAATTGGATGAAGATGGGAATGTAATATCGAAAGCTCAGACGGAAAGTGCAGGCGTCGTTACCGGTGGCGGTGTGGTTACCGGTGGTGGTGGCCTCAATATACAGGGCGGTGGTACATTGGTTATCAACAATGACCCGGTATCCCAGCAACTTGACAAAATGCTTGATGAAGCAAAAATCGGTCCGGAACTCATTGAAAGTCTGGCTCAGGGCATGAAAAACCTTGCCGACACTACAAACAACATCAATGAAGTTACTTCCGTCGTTGCAACCAACGAAAAACTCATCAGCAACATCGATAGCGCAGCAGAATCAGCAAACAGCTTGTCGGAAATGTACCGTAAAACAGCCGAAAACGTTAATGAAAACGCAACGGTTTCTGCAGAATATCTCACCAGCGTCAAGAACGCGACAAGTGCAGTTGACAACCTTTCTGCAATTTATAGAGAAACGGCACAGACCCTTTCTTCTGATGACGTTTCCTACGCTGACGAAATGAAAAGAATGGCATCAAGCCTCTCTTCCATCAATGCAATGTATGAAATGCAACTTCAGACTTCTACTGCCCAACTTGATGCAACCAAGGAAGTTCAGGAACGTGTTCAGGAATTGATTAACAACTTTGCAAATTCTGCCGATGATGTTCTCCGTTACAAAGAACAGGTTGACGCATTGTCGAGAAAAGTTGCAGAACTCAACAAGGTTTATGGTAATATGTTGGCAGCAATGCAGACACGCGTATAAAATTACGACAGATCAGCAGTTTTAGAGTATAGATAGATTAAGTATTCAGGAATTAAAAAAAATATACTATGGGTGCAACAAATTGCCCGGAGACCCCGAGGCAGAAGATGATCGGAATGATGTACTTGGTGTACTTGGCATTGTTGGCATTGAACGTATCTGCCATGCTTCTGAACAGTTTCGTGACAGTGTCGGACTCAATGGACAACTCGAATGCCAATATCCAGACCAAGGTCGATGATACTTTTAATAAATTTGAACAATTTGTAACTACCAACCCTGATAAAGCAGGTGAAAACTACGAAATAGCAAAAGAAGTACGCAGATTGTCTGACGAAACCCGAGCCTTTATCGACAGTATCAAGTTTGATTTCGTAGGACAGTTGGAGAAAAAAGCAAAAGTTGATACAGCAAAAGACGGAAACAAGGTAACTGTTGATTTCATGAAACCGGATGGTACCGTAGACATTCATTTGGTAGAAACGGTTATCAAAAAAGTCGGCATAGGATTTATGCAGCAGTCGAGTGCCGATGCAGCAGCACAGAGTCATTTCCTCGGTGGCGGTGAATTCAACCCTTCCAACGAAGAACTGCGTTCCGTACAATTGAGAAAACGTATCGAAAAATACAAGGCCGATATTTTGGCTGCAATCTCGAAAGTTGGTCTTGACTCTGCAAAGATCGGCGGTTTCCCGGGATTGGACGTTGAAGGAGAAAACTTTCCTCTGAATGTTCACGGTGAGGCCAAAAACGGTTGCTGGGAACGTCACATGTTTGAAAGCAATATCCCTATCGCTGACGTTATTCTGCTCACACGACTCACATCCGATGTGATGAATGTTGAATTTGCAACAGCTGACGCTTTGTACAAAGCTGTAAATGCCGAAGACTTCAAATTCGACAAGGTTGCTGCACGTGTTATCCCGAAATCGACATATGTAATGCAGGGTGCACAGTTTGAGGCCGACATATTCGTGGCAGCTTACGATTCCAAGGCCCAGCTCAAGGCTGAAGTCAATGGCGCGAAACTTACCAGTACGGACACGAGCGGTTCCATCACTTGGAAAACCGGTTCGGGTGCGGAAGGCGTACACAAATACAGCGGTAACGTTTACGTGAAAGCCGCAAACGGTGAAGATGTCGCCTACCCGTTCCAAGGTGAATACACCGTAGGAAAACCTGCCGCCGTTGTTTCTCTTACAAACATGAACATCCTTTATGTTGGCGTTGAAAACCCGATCTCCATATCTGTGCCGGGCATACCTTCCAAAGATGTCTCCGCGTCTATTTCGACAGGCTCAATTACTAAGGCCGCCGGTGAAGGTAACTACACCATCAAGATTTCCAAGTTGGAGAGAGAAGTTACACTTTCTATCAATGCAAAAATTGACAATAGAGTGCAGAAAATGGGTGAATTTAAATACAAAACCAGAAAGATTCCTTCGCCGGTTCTTAAGGTCGGAAACCTTTCCAGCAAGAAAGTAACCAAAGACGAACTTATGAATGCTGGCAAGATCAGAGCTACTTTCCCCGAAGACTTCGTGTTTAAAGTACCTCCATTGACGGTTAGAAGTTTTACGATTTCGGTAGGCGCCAATGACAAGCCTATTACGGGAAATACTATCAATCCCGAGGCTCAGTCAATCATCAAAGCAGCCAGAAAAGGACAGCGTGTGATGATTACCGATGTGGACGTGAAATTGCCTGACGGAAGAACCGAATCTCTGGAAACAGCTTTCAGAATCAAATAAGAGAATTAGAATATTAACCACTATTAAATCTGACAGAAATGAAAAAAATAGCATTATTCGGAGTTTGCATCTTGTCGATGTTGGGAATGTCGGTAAGTGCTCAGAATGTAGTTACGTCAGCTACAGAAAAAGAAGATAATAATTTTGCAAGTTTCTACGACGCAACACGATTCCAAGAACGTAAAGCCGTACCATTCGCTTTCGTACGTCAATCGGATGTCGTTTGGGAATGTGCTATCTGGAGAGTTATCAACTTCAGGGAAAAATTCAATGAATTCTTCTATTATCCAACCAAAGAACAGATGGATGCGAACGATGCTCAGAAGAGAAAAAATCTTGTAATGACCATCATGGAAGCCGTAGAAAGAGGCGACATTCAGGTTTATGAAGATGACAATTTTAGTATTCCTATTGACTATGCTGCAATGCGTGCCAAAGGATCTTCTATAAGAAAGGATCATATAACCATTTATTGGAAAGATCAGGAAACAGGTGAAGAAACCGACGAAGTAATGGAAGAAAAAGATACCAATGTGGCAGTTCCTATTTCGGAAGACGAAATCACCCAAGTTAAGCTGAAAGAATACTGGTACGTGAACAAACAGGATGCACGTCAGAATGTACGTATCGTCGGATTGAGCCTCATGTATCCGAAACCCCTGCGTTCTTCAGGCGATGATGATGAAGATGAAGCAGCAGCCGTTCAATTGGTTGAAATGGGCTGGATACCGATGAACGACATAAGGGTTCGCGAAGTTCTGGTAAAACAGAATGCCTATGATGAATATAATACTGCTGCAGAACGCTCTTACGATGATGTGTTCATTACACGTTTCTTCAGCAGTTATGTGGTTCGTGAATCCAACCGGTTCAACCGTTCCATAAGCGATTACCTTACCGGTGAAGATGCACTTTTGGCAAGTGAGGAAATAGAATCCCGCATTTTCAATCTTGAAATAGATATGTGGGAATATTAATAGTGGTTTATTTTAGGTTTAGAACGAATTGTCTGTGGCAATTCGTTCTTTTTTTACAGATATTATTCTATGAAAGTACCTTTTAATATAGGAACATTGCTTTATCCATTGCCAGTGGTGATGGTAAGTTGCGGAGATATTTCCGGAAAGTACAACATAATTACGGTGGCATGGACAGGAACGATAAATTCAAACCCTCCGATGTGCTATATTTCGGTCAGGAAGGAGCGTTTTTCCCACAAGCTGATATCCGATACTCGGGAATTCGTAATAAATCTCACTACTGAGGATCTGGCATTTGCTACGGACTGGTGTGGCGTGAAATCCGGCAGGGACGTGGATAAATTCAGGGAAATGAAGCTGACTCCCGTGCCGGCTCAGGTGGTGAAGGCACCGCTTATTGCAGAATCTCCGCTGAGCATTGAATGCAGGGTGACAGAAGTAAAGGAACTGGGTTCGCACGACATGTTCATAGCCGAAGTGGTGGCGGTGGATGCCGACGACAGTTTGATTGACAAGACCACGGGGCAGTTCCAGCTTAACCATGCTGGACCCATAACCTATTCGCATGGAAAATACTACTCTCTGGGCGAGAAAATAGGGGGATTTGGCTTCTCCGTTAAGAAAAGGAAGTAGGGTATGTACGTTTACTAAAAACAGCGTTGTAATAGCATTGCAACGCTGTTTTTCTTTACGGAATTTTATTTTACAGATTCGTCGAAAACCCTGTCGTTAACCATACGTTTTTTTTGTTTAAATTGATCTGAAAAAATACTTCTGCAAGTGTCCTTGAGTTCATATGAAATACCAAACATGTCCATCATTGAATGTATTACGTCTTCAGAAGAGTATGCTCGCTCAACATCAATGGATAAATTGTTCAGATTGCGATATTCTTCGTTTCGCCAAACAAAGAATGGTATTCTGCATAGGCTTTGTGTCAGATGGTTGAGCGAGCGGCCAGAAAGATGACGAGAATCAAAAACTTCTTCTCCATGATCTGAAAAATAGAGTAAAGATGACAATCCTTGTGAAGACCGTAATAAGCGTACGAATTCTGAAATGATGTAGTCGTTGTAAAGAATTGAGTTGTCGTATGCATTTGCTGTTTCGATTTCTTTTTTGTTCATTTCGGCTCGAAATTTTGAAGGCAAATCGCTTTTAGATCTGAAGTGCTCATATTTTTGCGGATAGCGTATTTCATATGGCATGTGGCTGCCGTTCAGATGAAGGAATATGACTTTGTTTGAGGCAGTGTCCTGCAAAGCTTTTTCAAATAGAGGGATAAGGGTCTCGTCTTGGAGATATTGATTGTTCAGATAAACTTCGTGGCATATTTTTATTATAGGGTGATATGAATATGCTAAGGATTTCTCCTCATGGCAGCCTATGATCTGGTTGTTGTCAAACCAAAAGGTTTTAAATCCGGCAGCTTTGATTATTTCAATGACAGAGGCATCTTTTTTGTATGCATCTGGATTTTCGTGGTTTGAGAAAGTCAGTATGTATCGCAGGGCATTTAATGTGGTTGTAAAAGGTGTAGTTACATCTTGGTAAATCAGTAATTCGTCTTTGATTGAATCTAGGTGGGGTGTGGTGTTCCTGCTGTAGCCGTAAAGTCCATAGTGGCTTTTCGTGGCACTTTCACCAATTACCACTACAAATGTTTTGGGTACATCTGGAAGATAGCACGAGGCGTTTATTTTTACGTTTTTGCGGCTGTCGTAAAATTCTATCAGTTCATCCATAACTTTGCCGTATTTTTGTCGGCTTTTATAAAATTCAATGTACGGCACCATTGTCCTGAATGGAATGCAAAGCGAAATCCCAGACCAGATAAATATTGCGATGCACGTTGTCAAAATGCTTGATTTGTCTTTCTTAATACGAGTTCCCTTTCGTATTGTAATAATCAAAATCAGAAGAGAAATTGTTGCGTAAACTGCAGCCTTCACAATGCTAGAAGTCGGTACTAATGATAAAAATCCTTTTGCTTCTGTGGTGTTTGTGTCAAAAACGACCCAAAAATCCGTGCTTTTCAAGATGCTGTTATCCATGTCGAAAAATCCCAAGACTATGCAGTTTGGAACAATTGACAATAGGTAAAAAATGATGAGGAGAATGTTTCTTGGTTTGCCGCTAGTTAGGGAAAAACAGACAAATGTCACTGCAAAATATAAACAATTGACTGAAATTCGCGTACCGACATCAGTATTGCTTGCATTGTACATATACAATAATGGAAATGCTGTTTGCAAAAATAGGAAGACAGCAAGACAAAGGTTCCCGGTTAAGTGATTTTTGATTTTTTGTTTGAGGTTTTCGGTCATGAATTGGTTATTTTTGTGCATAAGCCATAAATCACTACCGAAGACAAGAAAGGTGTGAACCTTCTATTCGCACTCACGGGGAAGTCCGCTAAGAAACCCGTTTGACCATATAGATCAGCCCACACCTTATCGGGTGCGAGCATCAGCATTTATGGTCAAGCACGAGTTTTAGGAAGACTTCTCGTGAACATTGTTTCCGATTTCAAGAAAATCGTTTAGCGGACTTTTTTCTTTGAATGCGAAAAATAGCCAATGCTTTTGGTTAATGTATTTTATTTATAAAAATCTGTTTGTCAATATGTTGTTATTTTTTTTATATTTGTTTTCACATTTGCAAAGATACGTTTTTCGGGGGAAACTTGCAAAAAAAAAATCTTTCCGCATGGAAAGATTTTGCAATACACCAGATTGTTTACTTTAAAACATTCTGAGCCACTTTGCGGACTCGAACCGCAGACCTACGCATTACGAATGCGTTGCTCTACCAACTGAGCTAAAGTGGCAGAAGGTCATGTGTTACCTTCAAAAAAAAAGTCGGGGTGAGAAGACTCGAACTTCCGGCCTCCACGTCCCGAACGTGGCGCGCTAGCCAACTGCGCTACACCCCGATTTTTTTGTGTCCTGGCAGGGATTCGAACCCTGGACCCATTGATTAAGAGTCAATTGCTCTACCAACTGAGCTACCAAGACATTTTTTTTCTCCCTCTGTTGCCATTTCTGACTTTGAGGGAAGCCTCCGTCCTTTTAGCAACTTAATCTGTACTCCGGGCGGGGCTTGAACCCGCACGACCTCATCGGTCACAGGATTTTAAGTCCTGCGTGTCTACCAATTCCACCACCAGAGCATCATTTTTGCGTAGACACATTTGCGTTTTCTGCAAAAAAAAACCGAATTTAATCGGTTTCATTTTGAGCGGAAAACGAGACTCGAACTCGCGACCCCGACCTTGGCAAGGTCGTGCTCTACCAACTGAGCTATTTCCGCTTCTTTTTTGGTACAACCGTTATCTCCTCGATTGCGGTTGCAAAATTACGAACTTTTTTTATTCTGACCAAATTTTTTTTCTATTTTTTTACTATTTTTTTTATCTCGTTAAGTTTGAATAGTGCTTCTACTGGTGTAAGTGTATCAATATCAATATCTAACAGTATGTCTTTGATTTCTAAGAGAGCCGGATCGTCGAGCTGTATGAAGCTCAGTTGGTAGCCGGGATCGGCATTTTTTTTGCTTTTTTTCTTGTCGTTTTTGTCGTTTTTGTCATTTTTCGACTCCAGAAATTCCAGAATTTCTTCGGCTTTCCGCACTACTTTCTGTGGCATTCCGGCCATTTTGGCCACATGTATGCCGAAACTGTGTTCGCTGCCGCCGAGGGTGAGTTTCCGCAGGAAAATTACTTTATTGCCGATTTCTTTCACGGATATGTGATAATTGCGGATGCGTTTGTACTGGTCGGCCATGTCGATGAGTTCGTGGTAGTGTGTCGCAAACAGGACTTTAGGGCGGAAGTACGGGTGTTCGTGCAGGTATTCCGTTATGGCCCATGCTATGGAGATGCCGTCGTAGGTGCTGGTGCCGCGTCCTATTTCGTCGAGAAGAACGAGACTGCGGTCGCTGATGTTGTTGAGTATGTTTGCCGTTTCGTTCATTTCGACCATGAATGTGGATTCGCCCGAGGAAATGTTGTCGGATGCTCCGACGCGCGTGAAGATTTTGTCGACTACACCTATCTTGGCTTCAGTGGCAGGCACGTGGCAACCTATTTGCGACATGAGTACGATGAGTGCGGTCTGTCGCAGGAGTGCGGATTTTCCCGACATGTTGGGACCGGTGATGATAATTATCTGCTGGGTTTCGTTGTCGAGGTACACGTCGTTGGTGATGTATTCCTCGCCCGGAGGCAATTGTGTCTCGATTACGGGGTGTCGGCCGCCTTTTATGTCGATTACATGCGAGTCGTTGAGCTGGGGGCGGCAATAGTTGTTTTCTTCCGAAACGACGGCGAAGCTTTGCAGGCAGTCGAGCCGTGCAACGAGTTGTGCGTTGTATTGTATGGGTTGTACGAAGTCGACAAGGTCGCTGAGGATTTGTTCGAAGAGACGGGCTTCTATTTCGGCGATGCGTTCTTCGGAGGTGAGAATCTTGGTTTCGTATTCTTTCAGCTCGGGTGTGATGTAGCGTTCGGCATTGGTGAGGGTCTGCTTGCGGGTCCATGTTTCGGGGACTTTGTCCTTGTGGGTGTTCGTAACTTCGATGTAGTATCCGAACACGTTGTTGAAGCCTATTTTGAGTGAAGGTATGCCGGTGGCGGCACTTTCACGCTGCTGTACGTCGGCAAGGTACTGCCGGCTTGAAGATGAGAGTGAGCGGAGTTCATCGAGTTCCTGATTGACTCCGGAGGCGATGACGTTGCCTTTGGCGACGGATGTCGGTGCGTCTTCGCGTATTTCGCGTTTTATGCGGTCGTAAACCGACTTGCAGATGTTTATCTGCTCGGCGTATTTTTTCAGTGAAGTGTTGTCGGCATCCTCGCACAGCGATTTGATTTTTGCGATGGCAGCGAGGGCGTCTTTCAGGTAGTTGAGTTCGCGTGGTGAGATGCGGTGTATGGCTACTTTCGAGATGAGCCGTTCGAGGTCTCCGACGGATTTTATCTGTTGCTGGAGTTCGGAGAGGAAGGTTTTGTCGTTCATCATGAAATCCACGACAGATAGCCGGTCTTCGATGGCGTTTATTTCTTTCAGAGGCATGGCAATCCAGCGTTTGAGGAGCCGACTGCCCATGGCGGAAATTGTTTTGTCGATGACACTGATGAGTGTTTTAGCATTTTCGTTGGGAGAATGTACGAGTTCAAGGTTACGGGCCGAAAAGCGGTCTATCCAAACATACCGTTCTTCCTCTATGCGGGTTATTTTGCAGATGTGTCCTGTCATGTCGTGGCGGGTGTCGGAGAGGTAGTGGAGTGCTGCGCCGGCTGCAATGATTCCCATATCGAGGTTTTCTACGCCGAAGCCTTTAAGTGACTGTGTGCCAAATTGTTTCAGCAGTATTTCGTTGGCATAGTCAGGGGTGAATACCCAGTCGTCAAAGGTGTTTACGTAGTATTTTTCGGAAAAGGTTTCGTGGAAGGATGCGAGTCGCCGTTTCTGCAGGACTATTTCGTTGGGGGAGAAGTTCTGCAGGAGTTTGTCGATGTAGCTGGTGTCGCCCTGAGCGACGTAAAATTCACCTGTGGAGACGTCGAGGAATGATATGCCGTGGATTTTGTCGGTGATGTGCAGGCCGCAGAGGAAGTTGTTTTCCTTGTTTTCGAGGATTTTGTCGTTGTATGATACGCCCGGGGTTACGAGTTCGGTAATGTCGCGTTTTACCAGTCCTTTGGCAAAGCGGGGGTCTTCGAGCTGGTCGCAAATGGCTACGCGCAGTCCGGCTTTGACAAGTTTGGGGAGATATATATCGACGGCATGGTGGGGGAATCCTGCAAGTTCGACCGAAGCTGCGGCTCCGTTGGAACGTTTGGTGAGGGTGATACCCAGAATGGACGATGCCTTGATGGCATCTTCGCCGAAAGTTTCGTAAAAATCGCCGACCCTGAAAAGAAGTATGGCATCGGGGTGCCGCTGTTTAAGCGTGTAGTACTGACGCATTAGCGGGGTTTCTTTTTCTTTTGCTGTTGCCACTTTATTAAGTATTAAATATGTGCAAAGGTACGTTTTTTTGTCCGTTCTCAAGCGGATATCACCGGAATAGATTAGAACAGAAAAAACTAAAATGCTTTGTCTCAAACTGTTGTAAATTGATAACTTTTTTGGAAAAAATTTCCGCATTCTCTGTGACAGCAGGTATGGCTGAGGTATTTGTCACAATCGGTCAGTTTTTTTGTTTTTCAGGTGTTTTTTCTGAAAACGTTTGTTTTTTTGAAAAATGTTTTATAACTTTGCACCTTGAATCTGAACTTGAAAAAATGTACCGTAACAAGATATATTACCATTTGACAACCGGCGGTTTTCCGCAATTTTCGACTTGCGGAAAAGTGCTGTTTGAACTGCTTCCACATACTTCCCTGTGCTGTGAACCCGACAAAGGCAAGCGGCACTATTTCGAAGAAGAAAGCCCCATGCCGGAGTTCTGCTGAAAGGCTTGGGGCAGGAATATTCGCAGAAACTTGCGTTGGCAGCAGAAGAATAATACGAATTTTATTTTACAAACATTAAAAACACTATAATTATGAAAAAAATATTTTTCAAAACGTTTTTGCCGCTACTAGCGGTGATTTTGGTGGGAGTGGCAGTGACTTCTTGCGAAAAAAATAAAGAGGATAGAACGGAACCTCAAAATCCGCATGACACATCCACAACAGACACGACGGTGGTAAATCAAGGTCTGGATCCTTATATGGACAGCATATACAGGAGCATCCCCGACCCAGACACAAGTGTACGCTCAAGTATGAACGGTTTTAAAATATATGGCAGATGGGTTTGGAAATCAAGGATGGACACCGTGTGTAGCATGATTTTGGATTTTGACCGAAACGGCAAAATATACCCACAGTATTTTAAGTCAGATCATGATTTCACATATCTTATTGCGGCAACTTTTTCAAATTGCTTTTTTGCTGGGGATGATTCCTGTACATACGTTTTGCGTAACGACACTTTGATGCTCCCTTTACATTATTTTAGAGATAATAATAATAATGTATTGGTTGATACATTTATAGATCCGACTACGTTAATTATACCGCGGTATACTTGGGGAGCGCATAAAATCACTCTTTTCAATAACCAGAATGTTATGCGTCTTGACTGGTTTGGATATGATGGGTTTAATACTGGTTGTGAGCAAGACTTCTATCTAACTAGAATTTCATATTAAGCAAGAAAGGAGAATCGAATGAAAAATAAAGTATTAGCATTGTTGTTATGCTTCAGCATAACGACAGCATTCAGCCAAGGGGTATTCGTTTACGATGAAAATGGAACACCATCGTATTATGTCGAGAATCCCAATGTAAAATATGTCGAATTCAGCGGCGACCTATCTGAAATAGATTTTGAGGCAGCAAAAACGACATTGTTCCAATATGCCGACACAATTCAGAATCTGGAAGACAGGCTGTTTCGTCTATATGTAAACACTTCATCGTTAACGTCTTTCGAAGCAACTAAAAACACTCTGACCGACGAAATCTTGTATTGCAGCAACAGCCTTAGAATTGACAACGCATCAGACTTTGATATGTGGATTACCAACAAATTGTTCTTGAAAATCCACGACAATGCTGATATAGAGGCAGTGCTATCAAACAGTTTGGTACCATATGTTACAGTTCGACAGATGGATCCGAATATTAAAGAGTATTTGGTTACACTTGAAAATCAAAACAATGCCATATCATACTCGAATGCCCTGTACAACAATGGTAATGTGTATTACTCTGTTCCGGATTTTTTCATCCGAATAAGAGAGAATCACCTTCCAATACCTGATAACGACACCGAATTTACCAATCAGTGGGGATTGCGTAATGTGGGGCAAAAAGGTGGCATTCCGGGAATGGATATCAATGTAGACTCTGCGTGGACTTTGTCTTCGGGGACGGGCATAGTTGTAGCCACCCTGAATGATGGAGTTGATTTATACCACACGGATTTGTTGGAAAATCTCTTGACTGGATATGATGCCTATGGTACTAATAACGGCGGCATGTACAACTCGAATTATACATCTTATAATGTAGGAACTGAAATTGCGGGTATTATTGCAGCGAAAGATAATAACGTGGGTGTGGTTGGTGTCGCACCGAATGCTAAAGTTTTGCCAGTCAAGATATACAATCGTTTTGGTACAGGTTTGAATATTTCAAGAATTGTACAAGCTGTAAATTATTCGTACCAGAATGGCGCCGACATTATAGATATGGCGGTGTTTTATGACAGTGCTGTCCGTTTTGATCCGGCTTCATTACCATTGAGAAACGCTATTGATAACGCAACAACGTTGGGCCGGAATGGCAAAGGCTGTGTTGTTATTGCTGGCTGTGGAAACCGATGTGCGACAATTCATTTTCCTGCAAATTACGACAAAGTGTTAGCCGTTGGAGGGATAGACAGGTTTGGTATACGCTCCGGTTCAAGCCAATGTATCAACACCAATGCCCCGTGTGAGCCGTGGAACAGTCTTGCAGGTGGAAGTTGTTCGGGAAATCAGTTGGACGTTATGTCACCAGGCACGCATGTATACACAACATTCGTCAACAACTCTTACAAGCATGCAGACATGACTCATCTGTCATCTGCGTTTGTATCTGGTGTTGCAGCATTGATGCTTTCACAAAACGATAATCTTACCGAGCAAGATGTGCGCGACATAATTCGAATAACAGCCAAAAAAATCAGTACCCACGTTTACACATATAATCCAAACTATCCTTATGGTGATTGGAACGCACGAATGGGTTATGGTCTCGTAAACTCTTATCAATCAATTAAGAAAGCATTGGATTATAAACTATATACAAAGGATGATACCAATGACAACGGCTACGAGCCAAATTTTTCAACAGTTTTTGACAGCCCTGACATTTGGATTCGACGAAACAAAGATGGCGGAACAACCCATCAGGATGCCTTCAGAGGTGATACAAATTATGTTTATGTGCGTGTGCACAACACGGGGAGTGTGCTGTCCTCTCCCGGTGACAGTTTGATAGTATATGCTAAGAAAAACGTGACTAGCGGTAATCCAAATGCGAATTTCGGTACATGGCCGAATTATTGGGATAAATTGGGTAGTGTGGAAGTCTCAGGTGTGCCGGCCAATGGCGATAAAATCTTCTGTGTGCCAGTATATTTCTTGCCTGTACACAATAAATATTCAGTACAGACAATTGTAAAATCACCTAACAATCCGCTTTCTTACTCTCTCGCTTCGAACAATGTTTTTAACATTCAATATAACAATAAAATTTCCATTAAAAACGTGTATGTGACAAATGCCATGATAATGCCCGACAACTACGGTCTTGATGCGGTTTTCGCCGTTTCGTCACAACAGGACAATCCTGTTTCGGACATACGCATCCGTCTTTCCGACAACGATTTGAACATTCTCAACGCTGCCGAAGTTACACTGATCTTCCTCGAAGATTTCATGACAACATGGACACCTTCGTTTTCAGGCATGAAACAGCTGAATTCAAACACGTTCATCGCCAAAGGAGAAGAGATAGAACTCTACAACATAGGTGAAGCGGTTTCGGAAGACGGTGTCCCCGTAACGGTACGCTACAACTTTCTCACCCGTCGCGACAGACCCGAAGGCATATACAAGACACATGTGTTGCAGCATGCCGGCAGTGGTGAGGACATGCAGATTCTCGGCGGACTCACGATACA
>JAZRZP010000027.1:0-33135 GCA_045601425.1 Bacteroidales bacterium | reverse complement strand
TTGGCATAGTCACCTTGATGATTAACGGAAGCGATAATATCGAGTGCAGAGAAGAACCATTGATTCTTCTCCTCGTCCCAAATGGCACGCACTTCATGGTCGTTGTAAAAGCGGATGGAGGTTTTCATTTCAATTTACAATTTATAATGAACAATGTACAATTATTTGTTGCGCAAAGATAGCGAATTTCTTTAACGTGTTGGGTTTCATTCTGGAGAGTTGGGACATACGTTTACCAATTTATTTTGTTTTCTATAGTCTCAACATATTTTTTGTATAGGCAGATGAAAATTTCATCAATCAATATCAAAATGGCAAAGCGAAAGAAATAGTTATGATAGATGTAATCGGGACTGGCTAAGGTATCAAGTGTCGGCAAATTTTGCTGGTATGATGTTATGTTATGGGCGCAGCGATTGCGGTGCTTGTAAACAATTTCATCGTAATGATTCTGTAAGTTTGGCGCAAATAATCCATTATTAGAGGTTATAAAAAATGATGGGCAAAAGACTTTTTTATAGTTGTCCTGAAAATCTTTATATTCTTTTTGGTTCCATCCAGCGTTGAAAAAAATTTTATCAACAATTTGGTTGATAAGTTTTTCATTTCTTTTACCACTATATAGTTCAGATATATTTATATCTTTCATCTTTTTTTGCAAAGAACTTTGCATTCCCAAACGCATTTTATTTTTCTCGTTTTCTGTTAATATGTTCTTTTCTTTTTCCTTCCTTCTTTTGTTCTCGTTTTTTATCCCCTTATTGATTTCCTTGTTAATATAGTTGTTTCGTATCTCCTCTTGTTCTTCGTTTGTGATTTCTATGTTTTCCATTATGGAATAAATGGAAAAATCAGGGTTTAAATTAGTTATTTGTTGAATTATATCGCTATAAACGCTATTTTTACTATTATAATCGGAACATTCGCCATAGTTCTTCTTCAAATACTTATACCGATACTCATAATCATTCGTAGCCATTTCCCAGCATATACACTTCATTTTTTGCTCTTGTGCGCCTGTCATTTTCAGAAATATTGACTGCATGATGTAGTCGCACAGCGGATAGGTTTCTATACCGCCGCCTATGCCACGACTGGCATTAACGCCGTCTTCCAAAATCTTTGAAAGCGGTGTTGTGATGAATTTATAATGCTGACCCTTGTACATAGTTTTGATAGATATTGATGGATTCTTTGATTCTCTCAATGGTATATTTTAGTGCATTTGGTGCTCGCTTATGTGCTTCTGTCTTAAAATTTGAATCGTTAATTTTCCCCTGAAGTGCAGTAAGGATATCATTTTTTCTTGCTATGTCAAAGGTCTTTCCTTTAATTAAAACAAAATAAATCAATCCAAACAAATATATATCGGCATCAATAATTGTGTTGAATCCGTTTGGAATGGATAAATTGTTTATTGTTGATTTTAATCTTTCAAGTCTGTTACTAATATCTTCACTTGGATTAGCGAAAATTGTTGTTATTTCAGGAAATTTTGGATGGTCATTTCTCTCTTCCACAACTGTCGTGATAAATTCAGAAAAATATTCTTCTCGTTTCCTGCCATAGCCATAAGCAACTTTAGTAGTATTTATATCATTTAATTTACAATAATCAAAAAGATATGCCAAATATCGAACAAAATCAGGATTTTTAGGTTCTGCATTTTGTGTAATTGTGATATTCTTCAAAGCATCAGAATCAAGCAATGCAGTATATTTACCATTTAGGAAATATAATGCTCGGCGGCTTTCCTCTGGCAATAATTCTTTTCCTAATGTATTGATGTGTTTAAAGATACGAGAGTAGTATTTCTGTTGCTCGTTCATGTCTGAATTATCAAGCACAATGTAAGAAAACCCTAAAAAGGCGTTTTCTAAAACATTGACATCAATACTATTATTCAAATTCTTATATCTGCTGTCAGCTGCAATTTTTGTTTTTATACTTTCTACAGTATTGTCTAACTTCAACAACTCATCAAATCTCCACTCCAAAACAATGTTATTTTCGCCTTCGGCATCCATTCCATCATCGCCTTCAGCAAGAGAATTATCTTGTGGCTTAAAATTGTCTGGATCTGGATATTTACCTATACAAGCGAGCAAGATACTTGTCAGACGTTGCTGTCCGTCAATGATATAATTGTGCGTTTTATCGTCCTTTGTAAAAGCACCTATCGTAACAGGAGGAACGAAGTCTTTCTCTTTCAGCGACTGGACTAGTTTTTCTATTTTTTCAGGCTTCCAACAAAACTTTCTTTGATATGATGGCAACTCAATATTTTTTTTCAGCATCAAATCTATCCAATGTTTCAGTGAATATTCACCATAGTATACCCTGTTTTTCATATTAATCATTTTAATTATTCATTGTTAATTGTCCATTGATTCTCTCTCGCCATCAGCGACTTCTTGGGATGTTCGAACTTGGTTAATTTTTACTTTCTCCGTTTTTTTTTGTCTTGATTTACATTTCCTGCCAGTAATACACCTTATAGAACTTGCCCCTTTCGTCCTCGCCCTGCTCCACCACTCTAAACGAGCAAGGATGGCCATTAAAATACGGCCAATTCTGTTTAAGGATGGAAACATCGCTACTCGATTTTTCCCTAACGTCCGTTGTTATCGCCATCTTGGTAATATTATAATGACTGGTTCATCAAAAATATCCAAAGTTTCATCTTCATTTATTTCACTCCATTTCTTTCCAATGTTTTAGAGCTTGGAAGGCTTTCGAATTTTAGCGACAAATCGATTTTTTGTTCCAAAAGATCAACTTTTTTATCTACATCATATGTTTTTCTATCAATGTTTTTAATTTCTTGTGAATTGTTGCTAATGTCTTCTTTCATATTCTCAACATCTTTATCAACAGCTACCAAATGATTACTATGGCTGAATACAATTATTCCTATTCCCGAAAAAACAATTGTGCATACACCAGAAATAATGGTTTCTTTCCAATGTTCAGACCACCAATTTTTAACTTTTTTCCTCTTGCTTTTGGGCCTGTGCTTGTTTTGTGGATTTGCACTATTTTCTGGACTATATTGAAGTGTGGTTGAATCACTATATGAAAACGTTTCTGCGGTAGGACCATCTACGGGTGTTTCCATGTTTTTTCTAACTTGCTCAAAATTCATGTTTGGATTATTCTGATATGGTCCGTTATATGGCTTGTTTACAGCATTATTGTTTGTGTTTTTCCTCTTTGGTCTTCTATTTTTTACCATAAGTATTACCGTAATTATTATAACAAGATTCGCAAAAATGTACAAAATTTGTTGGAGCATCAGAAATTTGATCTAATGCAGGGTTGAAGTATTTTTGGTAATCAACTGCAAAAGTTATCCTTTGATCTTTTTTTTGCCTGTCATATGTAATAATAGTATTATCAAAATCTTCAGTCACCTCTTTCCCGATTTTCAATGGTGTCTTTTTAATAATATTGAATCTTAATGAAAGAGACTCCGCAGACTCAATGTCATATGTGTTTTTGATGGATTCACTAACATTTTTCAACAGACCATCCTCGTTTTCCAACTCTGAATAAATAATAAAACCAAAACGAGCGACATTTTTTATCTTGAAGATGCTAAAAATTTTGTTGATTATTGTCTTGTTAAATTCAGTCAAATAGGTTCCCAGTTCACTTTCAAAATTTTGTTCAACAGTATATTCGAAAATGACATCTTTAACGCTGATTGTTAAACTATTAGTATTTAGTCGATTTACTAGACGTCTTATGCCATCACCTCTTTGCACCTCTGAAAAAAACTTCTCATTAAAGGCAGATCCTTCGGAGTACAATATTTCATCTACAATAGCACCCAATTGGTCTTCGACATGGAATCCTTTAGTAAAGCGAATTCCAAAAGCAAATTTCTTTAAAATCATAATTATTTTTTAATTATTATCCTATATTTCACCATCACCTTCCCCGTTAGCAGCTGCTGCATCAGCGACTTGTTGAGAAATCGAGTGCGGTTGATTTTCTTGTTTTACCTATAGTCGTTTCACTAATGTTTTAAATTATTCCCCCATTCTTTCCACATACCTTTTCAGCATCTCCATTTCCTTGCGCTTCATATAGCTTTCCATGAAAACATAGTCCGGCTCGCCTTTGGAATTTACTGGAAGCATGATAGTAAACGAATTTAGACGATTTGAATTTATTGAATGTCCGTGTCCGAAAAATTCTTCTTGCATGGAAATGCAACGAGACAAAAACACCTGTATGTGCTTTGACAGTTCTTGTTTAGGATACAAAGCCGTAACATGACTATCTAATGCAAAATCAAATGGCTGGTAGTAGGCCAAACCTGCACCACCGTCACCATCATTGTTGAGAGTGACACAATGTCCATGATACAAATTTTGTGTCTTGACAAAAGACCTCAAACCATTATTCACTTTTCTTGCAGAAACCAAAGGCACATCTCCATCTTGCAACGAATTCATATCTGTTTGATTTCCTTTATTCGGGTCAAACAATTTTATTAATCTAAAAGGTTTCCATTCCTTGTTATCAAACGATTCAACTTTCGGCAATTCTCCAATTCGTTCCTTTTTTTCTGAATTGTCAAACAAATATCCGCGTCCGTGGGCAATCATGTTAAACTCAAAAGTGAGGTAGTCGGCCATTGTCTTTTCAAAATCAGCCTCGGTCGGAATGTCCTCGTTGAAATAATAGAACGAATGCAGCCATTCATCTTCGGCTTCAACGGTGGAAGTCACCATAAAGTCGTTGGTGGTATGCCTGCCCATCAGCCAACATTCCAACAAAAGTTTCTTGCGTTCCTTGGCTTGCTCGGTCGGCAGCAGCCCCAAATGCGGAAACACCACAAAGCCGTCATCCTTAAAGTTTATGAACTTGCTGTACTTGTTTTTCGGGTGCGGACGGTGTGCGGTGAAAACGGCAATCACGGGATTGGTGCCAACGCCGTAGAAAGTCTGAGGATTCAAGGTAATCACGCCTTCCAAAGTATGGTTTTCCAGAATATAGCGTTTATCGATTTTGTCTTCCTTGGTTTTGCCTACCATAGTGCTTTGCGGCACAATCACCACGCAACGCGCACCATCGGCCAGCGAATCAAGCAAATGGCAAATGAATTTCAATTCAGTAAGTTCGGCTGTCGTTTTGTTTTTGCCTTGCGAATAAGGCGGATTCATGAAACCGACAGAGAATTTTTTCTTTCGCAGTTCCTCGGCAGGCTGTTTCAGGAAATCGGCACAAATCAGATTGCTTTTTCCATCGCCGCGCAAAATCATGTTGGTTGTGGCAATCGAAAACATATCATCGCGCAACTCAATGCCATGCAAACGCTCTTTCTTTATGGTACGCTGTTCGTCGCGGTTCGCATTTTTCAGCATTCGGTGCATGGCCGAAATCAGGAAGCCGCCCGTGCCGCAACAAGGGTCAAAGACTTTGTCGGTCGGTTTCAAATCGGCCAAATCGACAAAAAGCTCCGTGATGTGTTTCGGTGTCAGCACCACGCCTAATGTCTGTCCGTCGCCGCCGCTGTAACGGATAAACTCGCCATAGAAACGTCCCAGAACATCTTCAGGCGAATTGTTACAAATGGCAGTGAGAATATTAGAATAAAGATACTCAGCAAAATAACGCAAGGGCGACTTGCCTAATTTGGGGCTAAGTTCCGACAAATGCGGACGGTTTTTTATCAGTCGGAATTGGTCGAGAACCTTTTCCTTTTTCACTTGCGGCTGAACGTGAACGCTGTCCATGTGCTTTGAAAGGGCGTCAAAAATTTTGTCGCCGTCAGTCTCTCCGTTTTCCTGCGAAGCGGTTAGTTGTTCCGTGTCGAAATTCTGTTCCTGCAAAGCAAGCAAGATGGCAGACACCACCAAAGGCTTTTCCGAATCGCCCAACTGACCGTAATTACGCAAATCCTCATGCAGCTGTCCGGCACGTTTCAGAATCACTTCCAATTCCGCCTGCTCCACAGTCTTACTGCCTAAGACCTCAGTGCGATAATAATTGGTAATTTTTTCAGCCGTAAAACTCTCAAAGTTCTTTACTTTTTTGAGAATCTGATAGCCGTTTTCGCTCACGAAAATAGGACGGATGATGATTCTTTCATCCTGCGTCCCCGAACAGCCAAAGGCAAAGACCTTTTTGAAATGCGTCTTTTCAATGATGTTCAGGGCATAATGCAAGGCACCGTTTTCTGCATAGTTAGTCACGCTTGATGTGTCCATCAGAAGCGTGTCCTCCCTTTCATTCATGTATTTTGCCTGTTTCGTCTGATCGGCCTTATCCTCGATGACGATGATAAATTCGCCAGATTGAGCGACAAATTCAGGAAATCCTGTTTTGCCCGTTCCGCGTTTCGAAGAGGTCTTGAGGGCTTCGTTGATTTCCTCAATCAGGCTGCCATTCATCGTAAAATCGAGGCCAGCGTTTGTGAGCAATTGCGCCACAATGAAATCGGTTTTCTTCTCGTAGTCAGTCATTTATTTTATCTTGTTATCTGTTTTCCAATTTGTTTGATTTCCAATATTTACTTTTCCATAGTTTTCACAGGATACACTTGCCAAACCGCATTGGAACACACATTTTCCCACAGATAGTTGTCGGAAAGACGTTTGAAGAACAACATGGAAAGGATGTATGATTTGTAATCTTCCACCTTGTCGCGTAGAATGTCGGCCATGCCGAAAAGCGTGTTGCCTAAAGCCTGTTTGGTAATCATAGATTGTCTTTTTTGTATTTCGTTTCCACGGAAGAATATTTTTGCAAAGATACGAAAAAAAACTGGTTTCTGCAAGACATATTCCGCAATGAAGCAAAAAAAAAGCACTCCGGAACGGAGTGCCTCAGCATGAAGTTCTATTTGACGGATCATTTCATACCCATCGAAGACATGGTGTTGCCTTGCTGGGCCATGCTCTCGAGTTCGAGCTTTCCGAAACGGAAGGTGAGACCGATGAGATACCACCGGTTCGAGAATTTGGACGAAACTGACATCTGATAATATGCGTGCGAGTTGTCCCAGTCCCTGTTGGTCGAGTTGAACAGGTCCTGTATCAAGGCGAAAGCGGACATCTTCTTGCCGAACAGGTCGATGCTGGCACCGATGTTCGCTGTGAATTCGGGTTGCGAAACGTTGAACATTTCCTGCTGCTTGCTGTGGTAGCGGAAATCGGCGAAGACATCGAGCATGTTCCAGAGTTTGGTCCAGACATTGATGTTGAAGCGGTAGCTGAACATCTCGTTGCTGACCCATTCTTCTGGACGCAGCTGCACGTTGAAGTAGTTGTCGTACAGCGAGGCACCGAAACGCACGTTGACGAACGGGGTGGGGCGGAACATTATGTTGGCGTCGAGGCCGGCGGTGTGGGAGTTTCCCATGTTCACCGACTGGGTGAAGGATACGATTCTTCCGAAATAGTCGCAATATGCCACGTCGGTGAGCGTGCCGATTTCGTTGGCGTTGCCTCTGTAATAGGCTTCGAGTCCGATACTTCCGAATTTGAGGAAATATTTGTCCCATTTCAGTTCGAGGTTGTGGGTGAAGCATTGTTTCAGGTCGGGGTTTCCCGTAGAATAGCTTTCTTGGGCGTATTCTGCAAAACGGCTCAGGTTGGTGCAGCTCGGATTGGTGGTGCGTCGGGTGTAGCTCAGTGAGAAGTTGTGCATGTCCTTGGTGGTGTAGCTCAGGTGCAGCGAAGGCACGAGCGAGAGGTATGTCTTTGAGAAATCGTAGCTGTGGTCGTTTTCATAGGATGATTTCAGCACTTCGCAAGCACCGCGCAGACCGAGTTTGACCACGAAACCGCCCATGCGGCGTTGCAGGGTGGCGTAAATCTGCGTGTTCGACGGGGTGTTGTATATGTCGAAGCACCGTGTGCCGTCCCGTGTGCCGTCGATTTCATAATCCTGAAATCCGTTGTTGAACGACAGACCTTCGGACATGCCTGCCTGCAGCTCGTTGCGGTATGTCCCGTTGGAGTCTCTGTCGCCGAAGGGTAGGGCATAGTCGAAGTTCAGAGAGAAGTTGCGGTCTCCGTCTTTCTTCGTCTTGCTGTATCTGAAATCGTCCAGACTTTCGAAGTTGTAGTCTCGTTCGTTGGTTCCGCTGGTGTTGTTTACGGTGAAGTTGGTGCTTCCGCTCAGGGAGAATTTGTGTCCGAAGGGATTTATCTTGTGCTCGTACCAGAATCCGCCGTAGCCGCCGGTGTATTTCTGGTCGAAGGTTGACGATTCGGAATATCCCCGATCCTGTTCTCCCGGGTTGTGCAGCCAGTTTACATGTCCGGAGTTGGCATCGCTGCTGAAGATTGGGTATATGCCGAACCATGCCGAAAGAGAGTTGTTCTTGTCGAACTGGTAACTTCCGTTGAAACCGAAGTAAAGGTTGTGACTCTTCTGTTTTTCGGTCATTTCGCTGGATATGCTGTCGTACAGCATGTCGCCGTTTCTCATCACTTCGGTATATCGGTTGTTGATGTCGGGATATTTGAAATAGCCGTAGCTGCCGAAGGCACTGATGCTGAATTTCTCGTTGGCATAGACATACGACACGAAAGGTCGTAGCATTGGATTCCCGTCGTCCGTTACCGCACAGGAGCCTCCGATGCTCAGGAATTCGTTCTTGACCATTTTCTGGTTAGTGACTATGTTTATCACGGCTCCGCCTCCGCCGTAGCGTGCCGAGGGGTTGCTGATGACTTCGATGCGTTCCACGGTGCCGGCAGGCAGTGTCTTGATGTACTGCTTGAGAGCCTCGCCATCGAGGTGTGAGGGCTGGTCGTTGATCCATATTTCGACACTTTGAGAGCCCCGTAATGTTATGTTGCCCTGTGCATCGACCTGCACTCCGGGTGCGTTCTGAAGGGCGTCGCTCAGCGTTCCGGAACTCAGACTGACGTCTTCCGAAACGTTGTACATGTTCTTTTCGCCGTCCATGGCGTAGAGTGGCTTCTTGGATTTGATCTTTACTGCCGACAGTGTTTGTCCGGGTATCAGCTTGAATGTGCCGAGGTCGGCGTCGCCTTTCACTTCGAGAGTCTGCGTGTACGAAGCGTATCCGACAGAGGTTATGCGGAGCATGTATGTTCCGTCGGCCACATCGCGAATCAGGAACCTTCCGTCGGCACCGGTAGTGCCTCCGCGCATGAATACGCTGTCGCTCTGGCGGAGCAGTGCCACGTTGGCATAAAGCATGTCTTCGCCGGTCTTGGAATCCTGAACAATTCCGTTAAGTGTGTTTTGGGCAACGGCACCGAATGTGCCGATTAGAAAAATTGCCGTGAAAATAAGTTTTTTCATTGTATTGGGTTATTTTGTTTTACATTCGTATTTCTTCAAGTCGTTGATGGTGATGCCAAGAAGTTTCATCTTTTCGAAAATTTCGGGTAATTCGTCTTCAATGAACGCTTTGCGGTTTATGTCGTGTATGATGTCGGGTGCGTTTTCGGACACGAAATACCCCACGCCACGGCGGTTCTGGATAATGCCGCTGTTTTGCAGGAATTCGAACGACCTCATTACCGTATTGGGGTTTACGCCGAATTCGGCCGCCACTTCTCTTACCGACGGGAACCGCATGCTTGTTTGTAAATCACCTCTCGCAATGCGGTCGCACAGACGTTCCATTATCTGCATGTATATAGGTTTCTGTTTCTTGAAATCCATGACGGTTCATCCTTAATATTTCATTTTTTTCAGTCTGAACCATGTCCCGGCAAGTGAAGCAGCCATGATCAGTGCGGAAATTATTATGTATGCGTTGTACCAGAAGTCGAAGGAAAGACTGTCCCACAGCTCCGTGTCGGCAATGTGTATGTTTATCATGCAGATGAAGAATACGATGCAGAACGCTATGAGGCTGAGCATGGTTTTCAGGAACTTCTTGCTTTTGAATACTGTGTTGAAGAAGATGAAAACCGATATGTCCCTTGCTGTATTCAGCATAATCACAGCCAGCGACTTGTCGGTGAAATCGACGGATCCGATTCTGAAATTGATAGGCCCATGGTCACAGACAAAATCCTTGAAAGGTCCGAAGGGCAGAAGGGTGAGCAACGTGTCAAGCAGCAGGCATCCGGCGATGGATACTGCCGGCACTATGACGAGGCAGACAAGAAGCATGGAGAGGAACTTCTCCAGTTTGGAAACCGGACAGGTGGCGAAAGCAAGTCCGTAGTTCGGAATGTTGCATGACCCGTAGATTTTCGATGGCGACAGAGTTACCAATATTATCACTATGAAATATATCACGCCAAACCTGACACTTGAGTCCACGCATCCTCCGGCATTTGTGGTTATCTGTATCATCCATATTACGAGAATGACAGAGATGGATACGAGCATGGAAAGTCCGAAGCGGTACCATGCGTTTCTGCAGTCGCTGCATACTATGTTGAGGAATCTTTTCAGAGAAAATGTTTCGTTCATGGTTTTATATGTTTGAGTTTCTGTTTTTGAAAATGGACTTTATCAGAGCCTTGTTTTTGTGTACGGCGTTGAAGAGCCCTTCGATGTTCACATCGCTTTCGAAGCCTTCCGTGTTCTGCAGCACGTTGAGGCATCCCGCAGGCTGCATTTCGCTGAACAGGGCATCGGGATTCATGCCCGAAGAGTATTCGAAGTACAGCTTCTGGCCTATTTCCCCGATTGTGGCATTCAGCAGGATTTCGTCGGAGGAGAGTATTATTATCGGGTCGATGAGGTTTTCCACGTCTTTCACCTGATGTGTGGAGATTATGACCGTCGTGTCTTCGTTGGTACGCTGCGAAATTACCTTTCTGAAACTGGCTTTCGACGGTATGTCGAGACCGTTGGTGGGTTCGTCGAGGAGAATGCAGTCGGTTCCAAGCGACAGTGCCACGGCCAGCAGGGATTTCTTCTGCTGTCCGAGCGACATGGATTTGAATTTCTGTTTCGGGTCAACTTCGAGGCTCAGCATGAAGCTTGAAAAACAGTCGTGACTGCTTTTAGGATAGAATTCTGCAAGTTGCAGGAAATGCTTTTCGGGAGTGCTTGCATCGGGAAGTATCACGCTTTCGGGCAGAAAAAACAGGTTCTGCATGATGCACGGCAGACGCCGCGAAGATTCGATGCCGCCGTTCCTGCACGAACCCTGTTGCGGTGTCAGAACTCCCGTGATGAGCTTCAGGAGCGTGGTTTTCCCGACACCGTTTTCTCCGAGCAGACCGTAGATGTTTCCGGGCAGAAATTCAAGGTCGATGTTCCGGAAAACTTCGTGTTTTTTGTACGAAAAACCTAAATTTTCAATCAGTATCATAAACGTTTTTTTTGTTTAAATTTTTGATTTGCAGTATTTTGTGGTGTTTTTGTTTTAGTGTATTAGTGAACTAATACACTGCAAAATTACAAAAAAAAACGTTACCGACAAAACTTTCGGTCGTTTTTTTTGAAAAAAAAATGTGCCGTTTTTGCTATCGTGCTGTGGCACAGAGTTCTGTCGGCGGAACGGTAGCGGTGAACTGAAAACTTGTACGTAACGTTTGAAAAAAAATCCGTATCTTTGCAAAATATTAAAACAAGATCAGCAATGACGATGACTTTATTGGTACTGACGTTTTGTTGCAACATGCTGGCAGCACCTTCCCCTGACAGCGTCTCCGCTGCACCGGCAAGCCTGTCGGGAACGCATTACATACTTCGCAACGAACTGCCTCCTGCAGACGATACTGCCTCCCGATTCCAATGGAACCTCGATGCGATGGCTTTCTTCAAGGACAACGAGTTCCGTGGAGAGAAGACTCATGGCTACACTTTCCCCGGCTTCAACGTTACACCGAAACTCATATGGCAACCGTTCGGCGGACTCGGCTTCGAAGCTGGTGTGAACATGCTTTATTTCTGGGGTTCCTCACAATATCCCTATGGTCTGTACAACCCCGTAGCTGCTCAGTATTCCGAAAAGAAAACACCATTCATGCTCACCCCGTGGCTGCGGATTCGCTGGTCGTTCACGCCTCAGTTGCACATGGTGCTTGGCAGTCTTTACAATAATTCCAATCACGACTTGCCGTTGCCGCTCTACAACGACGAATGGTGTTATTCCGCCCGTCCGGAATCCGGACTTCAGCTGCTTTTCGGTCATAAGTACGTTTCCGCTGATTTGTGGATTAACTGGCAACAGTACATCTTTTTCAACGATCCGGCTCAGGAACAAATACAGGCTGGATTAAGCGTACGTCCGTATGCGGTAAACGATCCGGAGGGCTGGCAGATAAGTTTTCCGATACATTTCGTGGGCAAGCATTGCGGTGGCGAAATTACAGACCGCAACCACTGCATACAGACTCTGCTCAACGGAGCGGCGGGACTTTCTGTGCGTCGCAATTTCGGCGGCAATCTGCATTATGTGGCCGCAGAATGCTATGCTTTGGGATATTATCAGACAGCGGACACCATTTATCCGTTCGATTACGGCTGGGGCAGGTTCTCTTCGCTGGCTGCCTGCTACAGGGGCGTCCTGATAAGTCTCTCGCACTGGGCATCGTCATGTTTCGTCCCAGTCATGGGGTCGCCGCATTTCGGCAACGTTTCCACCAGTTACGACGGCCTTGTTTATCATATGCATCATCAGCTGATAGGAAGCCTTTCGTATGCCTGCTGCCGATGGAATAGTGCAACGCTGAACATGGAGGCAATGTGGATTCATTACTTTCCATGGAATGGCTGGCGTGATGGCTACGGCGACGTCGTACGCGGTGCCACCGAGTCGTTTACCATAGGTCTGTCGGTTCGCTTCAACAGGAATTTCGGAAAAAACTGTCAGTGAAAGCCTGTTCCGGCACACCGCGTTTATTATGCTCCGAATGCTTTTGCAAGCAGTACGACTATGATGAACAGCAGTATGATGACTATTGCTCCGGCTATGATGAGTATCCATTTCAGTACCTTGAAGATTTTGGCAAGATACTCGTGCGCACCTTCGAGGTTCTGCTGAAAGGCATTCAGTATACCCGGCAGTAAAATCAGAATATCATCTACCCAGCCGGCTACGGGAATGGCATCGGGAACAATGTCAACGGGGGATACGGCGTATATTATACACAATATGACCCATATCCAGTCGACGGCCGACATGCCTTTTTTCTGTACTTCTTCCATTGAATTTTCATTCTGTTGGTTTTCAATCCGTTCCAATTTTTTCATAGCAATATCGTTTTCTGTTTTGTAAATTCTTTCGTTTTTATGTTACGGTAAATTCGAGTTTTTCTGCATTTTCTTTGATGAACGTGAAAAATATTACTAAGGCTTTCACGACGGGTATTTCGACCGTTTGACCGATTCCTTGTCTTCTCTCAGTGTGCCATTCCTTGGAACTGCAGCATTCACAATGTTATTTTATTACTTGAAAATGGTTCACGAACATCCGGCCGTCGTTGAAAATCTTTATTACGTATGTGCCTGTCGGCAAGTTGTGCTGTGCAAGGGTTATGGCGTTGCTCACCAGTCGGCCTTTCATGACGCATTTTCCGATTCCGTTCCATATCTCGTATCGTGCCGAGTTGCATACTGCCCCGTTGATGAAAAGCTTGTCCTTGGCCGGATTGGGGTAGAGTTTCAGTCCCGACGGCTCCTTTTCTATTCTGATATCGACAGGTTCGGTGGGGCAGAGGTATTGTGTAAGGTCAATTTTATGGAATCCGGCGTTCACTGTAACTATGGATTTGCTGATGTACTCGTTGGTGAGGTAAAACCTGTAGTCGCCGCATCCGGCAATGGCTTCAATCTGGTGGAAGGGTTTGCTGATATTGATTTTACGTTTGTTGCCCGAAAAAAAATCGTTGCCGCGGTAATCGTACAGAAGTACGAGGAAAGGTTGCAGCAGACTGCTGTATCCGGTAAGTACAACGTACTGTTTTTCAGCGTTGTATGTGGCTGAGGTTATAAGTCCGCCCACATTATGTTCGCTTCTGAAACAGGCAGAGTGAGTGCCGGGTGTTTTGGGCAAGACGTATATCCTTGACTTTTTGCTGACCCATTGTTTGGTAAAAAGATATATGCTGTCGGACACGATGAACGCTTCGCAGTCGAAGTCGGTACCGTTGCCAGCAGTGGCGGTAAAATCGGTCTGGTCGGCGTATGAAAACCATATTGTGTCAATGTGGGGGCGGGCAGAACGGAGCGTGCTTTTTTCAATGCGAACTATGTGCAGGTCCATGCGGTTGCCCGAAGAGTTGTTGCCGAAATCGCCGAGATAGATGTACAGGCTGTCGTGGTCGATGTCTTCGATGTCCTTGTGGGCTATGTCTGCAAGTCGTACAAGGTCGGTGATTCTGCCGTCGGCAGTGTCGATGCGGTAAAGGGTACGGTCGCTGTGGTCGTTGTGGGTATAAAGTTCACCGTTCCAGTTTATGATTCCCGAAGTCCCGTTCAGGGTAGAGGAGAGGTCTGTAGAGTAAACCGTCGTTATTGAGGTTGCAGGATATGTGCAGCTGCCGTCGTTTAGCGTAGCTTGTGGATTGTAGTTTGTGGCACGCGGATCGGTGCATCCGCAATTCTGAGCTTTCAGACAGACGGCTGTGAGGCAAAATGCCGCGATAAATAAGATTTTTTTCATTGTTGCCGGTTTTGCTGTTTGTTTGAACGTACAGAAAAAAAAGCACCCAATACGTCATGTTGAGTGCTTTTTCAGTATTTTCAGAAATTTATTTCACTGAAAGGACTTCCATGTCGAATACCAGTGTGGAGTACGGCGGAATGCCTTTTGCTCCCCGTCCGTAGGCAAGGTTCGAAGGAATGATTACCGTAGCCTTGTCGCCTTGACGGAGGGTAGCCATTGCCAGTTCCCAACCTCTGATGAGCGGATCCTCGCCGACTATGTATTCAAGTGCTTCGTGGGCTTCAGAATTGACGTTGGGGTCGCTGGTGTCGAAAACATTACCGTCGAGGAAACGGCCAGTGTAGTTTACTTTCACTTTCCTGCCGTTTTCAACTTTCGGTCCCTTGCCGTTTCTGGTTTTTACAATGTAAATGCCGTCGGCGGTGGGAGTGGCGGTGATGTTGTTTTCTTCAACGTAGTTTCTTATCAGTTCGGGTTCCTGTTCTTTCGCAGTTTCGGCATTTTTCAGGAATTCGGCCTGTTCTTTTTCGATATCGGCCTTTCTCTTTATGTCAACAAGGTCTATGTAAATGCGTATTGTGCTGTTTGTGCCTTCTTTGTATTCAGGAGGCATGGGCATGCCTACGCGTGCCAGACTGTCGGCATTTACTGCGAATATTACTCTGTCGCCAATGTGAAGCATTCTGAAACCTTCATCAAAGTCGCCTTTGAAACGGGACTGGGCTCCGACCAGATATGCAGGGAAAGGTTCGGTACTTTTTCCGGTATCCAGCAGAACGTCATTGTAATAGATGGCTGTATAGCATATGAGCACGTCACCGTCTTCCGGCATGTCTCCATTGGTTTCCGATATAGACTTGTAGTGCAGTCCGCTTGTCATTTTGGAGAAACCTTCGATGTCGGATTTGGGTTTGCATGACACGGCCAAAAGTATTGCAGCTATTGCCAAAGTTGCGATTTTTAAAGTGTTTTTCATGTGTTTGCTTGCTTTTTTATTGTTGTAAAATATTGTATTCCAGTAATATATGTATTCTTGCGGTTGAAAAAACGGCAGGAAACCTATCTGCAAATATACAAAAAAAATCTTTTTCCGCGAAAAAGATTTCATGCCATGTTTTTTTTAGTGTTTTTGGATGACGGCTGTGGCATTGTGCCACAAAAAAAGAAACGCCCGATTTTTTCGGGCGTTTCTTTTTGTTCTGTCGAAATTTATTTTACGGAAAGCACTTCCATGTCAAATACCAGTGTCGAGAATGGAGGAATGTAGGGGCTTCCCATTCCGTAAGCCATTTTCGAAGGGATTATGGCTTTCACTTTGTCACCCTGTACAAGGTTGGAAACGACGATGTCCCAGCCGGGAATCATTGATTCTTCGCCTACATTGTATTCGAGTGGATCGTGTGCTTCGGGAGCAACAGTGGTGTCGCTGGTGTCGAATACTTTTCCGTCGAGGAAACGTCCCGTGTAGTTTATTTTTACTTTCTTGCCGTTTTCAACTTTTGGACCGTTGCCTTGTTCTACGGGAATGATGTAAATGCCTTCTTCGGTGGGTTCAACAGTGATGTTGTTGCTTGCGACGTAGTTTTTGATTTCTTCGGCTTCTTTTGCTTCATTCTTGACGTCAGCTACTTTTACTTGGAAGCGGAGAGTGTGACCTTCGCCCGCCTTGTATCCCCATTCTGCAGGGAACTGGGCGCCGAGGGCTGCCATGCTGTCTGCCTGAATGGCGAGAATGGCTTCGTCTCCAACGTGCATCATTTTGAAACCTTCGTCAAAGTCGCCTTTGAAGCGTGACTGGTTGCCGATAAGGAAAAGTGGATTCGGAGTCATCATGGAATCAATTACCGAATCGTTGAAGCTCATGATTATTGTACCGATAATCAAGTCGCCTTCCTGAAGTTGTACTCCATCGCTGTTTTCGGTGATGAATTTGTACTGCAGACCGTTGTCTGTTTTTTTGAAATCACTTCCACAGGCAACAAATACTGTTGCGACCAATGCCAGAACGGCAATTTTCAATGTGTTTTTCATTTTTTTTATTTTTTACTTTTTTATTTTTGTTTTTTTTTAGTTAATTTCTTTAATGTCGAATATGAGGATTGCACTCTGCGGAATGCGGTCCCCGTCGCCGCCTACTCCGTAACCCAAGTGTGAAGGTACTATTATTCTGGCTTTGCTTCCACGATGGATTTTAAGCAGTCCGGCATCCAGACCGGGACATATTTCGTTCTTGCCCACGGTTATTTCTGCTTCCTGCAGCGGATAAATCTCCGCTCCCGATATGGCCGAAACGGTATAGCTTATTTTCACGTGGCTTTCGTAGTCGGTTTTGGCTCCGTTACCGTATTTGTATTCCATCACGCGTACTCCGTTTTCCAGTTTCTGCATGTTCCACCGGCGACGTTCGATGAATTCGTCAATTTGCGTGTCTTCCGATTTCGACATGTAGCGGTTGGCGTTTATCAGGTTCTGATTGATGGATTTCTTTTCCTGCATTTCTATTACGGGTATGTCGTTGTTGCAGGACACCAGCAATGCTGCCAGAAACGAAAATACGGTTACGGCTGTTCTCATTTCTTGAAGTTTTTATATTCTTCCCTGAGGTGTTTCACCAGCAGTTTTTCGGTTTCTTCCATGCCGTATGCCGATGTGGCACCGGAGGCATTCAGGTGCCCTCCGCCGTTGAAATACTTTCTTGCGAAGCTGTTTACATCGAAATCGTGTTTCGAACGGAAGGAAATACGCACCACGCCTTCGGCTGTTTCTTTCAGTATGATGCCTATTTCCATCTTGCTCATCATGAGAGCGTAGTTTACTATGCCTTCCATGTCCCCGTCTTTGAGGTTGAAGTGTCTCTGGTCGGCATGGCTGGCCACGAAATAGGCAGCAGGCACGTCATCCATGATGTGCAGGCAGTTGTTCAGGCAATGCCCGAGAAACTTCATCCTGCCAATGCTGTAGGTGTTGAAAATGCTGTCGTGTATCGACTTGATGTTTATCCCGGTCTCAACCAGTTTCGCAACGGCAAGATACACGCTTTTGTGGTTGCATGAATACGCAAAGGAGCCCGTGTCGGTGCAGATGCCAGTGTACAGGCAGGTGGCTGTGTCCATGTCGAAGATTCCCTTGCCGTAGGACTGTGCCAGAATCCAGAACACCAGTTCCGATGCCGATGAGATTCCCGGTTCAGAAAAGACGAGGTCGAACGATTCTGTGTTGGGATGCAGGTGATGGTCTATCAGTACGGACGGCTTGCTGCTGTGTCCTATCATTTCGGCAGCGCATCCCGTGCGACTTATCTGGTTGAGGTCTTGCAGAATGAGAAGATCAGCGTTGTACAGTATGTCACTTGTTTTCTGCAGATCGTTTTCCGCGATTATGATTTCTCCGGACGATGGCAGAAAACCGTAATATTCTGGAAAGGTGTCGGGCATCAGCATTGAAACTTCCTTGCCCTGTTTTTTCAGAGCATGATACATTCCCAATACCGACCCCATGGCATCGCCGTCGGGATTGGTGTGCCCTACAACGACAACCCTGTCCGACTTTTCAATCAGGCACCTGAATTGTTCGATTTTATCGTTTCCGCAATGCGAGAAATTCATTTTTTCGTTGCGTTGATGTCATAAATCTGGCTGCCTGAAACGTAAACCTTCAGGTTCAGCTTTTTGCCTTCTACTGTACCGTTGAAGGATTCCACGCCTCTTTTGCCCGAAAAGCTGTACGTTTTGCCCGATTTTTTGACTTTTGCACTTACGGGAGTGGTGGCAGCTTTATTGCTTTCAAGGTCAGTGTCGTAGCATACGGTTACCGTGTTCTCCTTTTCGTAAGCTATTACCACTTGTGCGGTGGTGCGGACTTTCAGATCGCTGTAGCCGGTGTATGTGCCGACTATTTCACCAGCAAAGTCATCATCCTTGCATGACGTGAAATTCAGTACTACTGCACAAATAACTACAATCAAATTAAATAATCTTTTCATAACGAGTTTATTTTCAGCAAATTAATTATTTTGACGCTCAATTTTCCATTTGCAAAATTACGAAAAAATATTTGTTTTTCCGTTTAAAATTCAGTTTCTTGCTTTAATTTTTCAACATAGGCATCTATTTTCTGCATATTTGACGGAATGTCAATGCCTTGCGGACAGTGCGACATGCATTTCCCGCAACCTATGCAGTGGTTGGCCTGCCGTTCTGCCGGGACTTTCCTGTCGTAACCTACGAGGAAGATTTTCCTGTTTCTGCGGTAGTTCTCGTCCTGCGAACTTGCCGATACATATCCTTCGTTGACACATTTGTTGTAGTGGGCGAAAATTTCGGGTATGTTGAGTCCGTAAGGGCAGGGCATGCAGTACTGGCAGCCAGTACACGGTACGGTAGGGTACTGCAGGAATATCTTTGCGGCCTCTTCCAGAATCTCCAGTTCCTCGGCGGAGCACGGCTGGAGCGGAGAATATGTCTTTATGTTTTCCTGCAGGTGTTCCATGTAGGTCATGCCGCTGAGTACAGTAAGCACTCTTTCGTGAGTACCGGCAAAGCGGAATGCCCACGAGGCCACGCTGTCGTCGGGTCGGCGTTGCTTGAGTTTCGCAACGAGGAAATCCGGCAGGTTGGCCAATTGTCCGCCAAGAAGAGGTTCCATTATTACAACCGGTATGTTGCGCGATGCCAATTCTCCGTAAAGGTAGTCGGCATTGGTGTTGCGTTCGTTTATTTCCTTAGCGTGGTGCCAGTCGACGTAGTTCATCTGTATCTGGACGAAATCCCAGTGGTATTTGTCGTTCTGCGAAAGCAGGTAGTCGAACACTTTCACGTCGCCGTGATACGAAAATCCGAGATTGCGTATGCGTCCTGCCTTACGTTCCTGCAGAAGGAAGTCGAGTATGCCGTTTTTTATGTAGCGTTCTTCGAAAGCCTGCATGCCGTCGAGCTGGCGCTCCGAAAGGTCGGTGGTCGGCTGACCGATGGCGTGCAGCAACATATAGTCTATGTAATTGGTTTGCAGTTCTTTCAGGGAATTGTGGTACATTTTTATTCCGTTCTCGCGTGACCATGTTGCCGGAGCGAAGTTCGACAATTTTGTGGCAACGAAAAATTCGCTGCGTGTGTGCCTGCTCAGAGCAATGCCAAGAGCGTGTTCGGAGCGTCCCTTGCAGTAGGCCGGCGATGTGTCGAAATAATTTACTCCGTGAGCTATGGCATAATCGACATGGCGGTTTACCTCGTCCTGATCGATGGTGTCTTCGCTTTCGCGACCGCTCTGGTTGCTGATTGTGGGCAGTCGCATGGCTCCGTAACCGAGTATGGAGACTTTGTCGCCGGTGTTCACGGTGGTGCGGCAGGTCATTTTGCCGCCGGGAATCCCGTTCCTGTCGGTTGCGGTTTCGGGAAGAGGATTTGCGTTGTCGCATCCGCTTACTGCCAGAACTGTGGCGGCAGTGCCGAGACCCATGCGTTTCAGAAAGCTTCTGCGTGATATTTTCTTGCCTTTGTCCATTTTATTTTGCTCTGAAGTAAATAGTCAGCGGTACCCCTTCGAAATCCCAAAGTTCCCTCATGCGGTTTTCAACAAAGCGGCGGTATGGATCGCGTATGTATTGCGGAAGGTTGCAGAAGAACACAAATTGAGGGTAGGCCGAAGGAAGCTGTGTTATGTATTTTATTTTTATGTACTTGCCTTTTATTGCGGGTGGCGGGTTCTGTTCCTTCACAATTGGAAGCAATGTGTCGTTGAGTTCCGAAGTGGTGATGCGTCTGGCTCGTGACTCGTAAACCCTGCGGGCAGTTTCAAGGACTTTGTATATTCTCTGTTTGTTGATGACCGACGTGAAAACGATGGGTACATTGTTGAACGGAGCTATGCGGTCGCGTATGAGCCGTTCGTACTCCTTGTGGGTGTTGGTGTCTTTTTCTATAAGGTCCCATTTGTTCACCACTATCACCACGCCTTTGTTGTTGCGCTGTATGAGTCCGAATATGTTGAGATCCTGCTGTTCGAGTCCTTGCGAGGCGTCGAGCATCAGAATGCACACATCGCTGTTCTCTATGGCACGTACCGAGCGGAGAACCGAGTAGAATTCCACGTCTTCGGTAACCTTCTGTTTCTTGCGGAGACCTGCGGTGTCCACGAAGTTGAAGTCGAAACCGAAACTGTTGTAGCGCATGTATATGGAGTCTCTGGTAGTGCCGGCAATCGGGGTCACGATGTTTCTGTCGACGCCTGTCAGTGCGTTGATGAGCGAAGACTTGCCGACGTTAGGCCTGCCAACGACCGCAATGCGCGGGAGGTCTGACTCTTCCTCTTCACCGGAGTCCATGTCTTTCACGAGTTCGTCGAGCAGTTCGCCCGTTCCGGAGCCGTTCATCCCTGAAATAGGGTAGATCTCGCCGAGACCGAGTGCGTAGAATTCGGCTACCTCGTTCATTTTCAGCGGGGTATCCACTTTGTTGACAACCACGAACACTTCCTTTTCCGTTCTCCGCAGCATGTCGGCTACGTCTTCGTCCATTGGGGTGAGGCCTTCCTTCACATCAAGGAGGAAAAGTATTTTGTCGGCTTCATCGATGGCGAGCTGGACCTGTTTGCGAATTTCGATTTCGAAAGAGTCGTCGCCACCGACGACATATCCGCCTGTATCTATCACCGAAAAGGTTTTCCCGTTCCATTCCGATTTGCCGTACTGGCGGTCGCGGGTTACGCCGCTTGTCTGGTCGACAATGGCACTGCGGGTTTCTGTAAGTCGGTTGAAAAATGTGGATTTTCCAACGTTCGGACGTCCTACTATTGCTACAATGTTGTTCATAACTCGCTGTTTTTGTGATATTTGTGTTTTGTTTGTTCGGATAACAAGTTTTACAAAGTTACTGAAAAAAAATGATAAATCAAAGCTGTTTTTGTGGAATTTTTGGTCCGGCTTCTTTTCTTGACCTGCGTTCGGGAGCCACATAGTCGTAACTGAACACCTTGCGTTGCGTGAGGTATAGCAGGAATGCCAGAATGGCGGCCAGAACATCGCACACCGCACATGCGGTCCATACGCCGGTGAGCCCGTCGTAGCCCCATTTTACGAAGAAGTGCGGGATTATGTACATGAAAGGTATCAGGAATATCACTTGGCGTGAAAGGCTTGTGGCGATGGAAATCCACGGTTTGTCGATGGACTGGAAGAACTGCGAGTTGGTGATGGTGAATCCTATGAGAGGTGCGAACACCAGCAGGAAACGCAGTGCCGGAATGCCGAGTCTTATCAGTTCGGTGTCGTTGGTGAACAGTCTTATTATGGGTTCGGGCATGAGCAATGCCAAGGCGGAGCCTGCAATGCCCAAACTTACGCAGATTACGAGCGTGAGCCGGTAAACTTGCTTGAGCCTGTCGGGATGGCCGGCGCCGTAGTTGTATCCTGCAATGGGCTGCATTCCCTGACAGAGTCCGAGAAACAGCATGAGTACGATCATGGAGAACGAGTTGACGACACCGTAGGCACCGACAGCCAAATCGCCTCCGTAGTGTATGAGCTGTTTGTTGAGCAGAGCCACGACGGCAGATCCTGCAAGGTTCATGAGAAACGGACTCATGCCGATGAGCAGTATGTTGCGGAATATGTACAGCTTCGGAGTCCAGCAGTGGCTCTTGAAACGTATGAATGATGACTTTTTGAGGAAATGCACCACGGCGGCAAGTCCGGAAACTGTCATGGAAATGGTGGTTGCCCATGCGGCTCCGGCTATTCCCCAGTTGAGTCTGTAGATGAATATGGCATCGAGAACGATGTTGAGAATGGCTCCTCCTATGAGTATGAACATCGATTTCCACGGGTAACCGGTGGAACGTATGAGACCTGCAAGGTTGAACGTAAGTGTGGTGAAGAACATTCCCGGAAGCACAATCTGCATGTATTCGCGTGCGTAGGCAATGGTCTGAGGCGAGGCTCCGAACATGGTGAGTATGTCGTCCATGAAGATGTATCCTCCGGTGACGAACAGAAATCCGAAGAAAAAAGTCAGCAGCATGCTGTTGCCCAGTATTTTTTCAGCCCACCGCAGGTCTTTCCTGCCCAAAACAATGCTCATTCTCGCACCCGAACCTGCCCCGACCAGCGATCCGAAAGCATGTATGATGTTCATGATGGGCATAGTGATTGCAAGTCCCGAGATGGCCAGCGCTCCGACACACTGTCCGAGAAAAACCCTGTCGACGATATTATATACCGAAGATATGATTTGACTAATTACGGCAGGCATCGCGTATATGAGTAAAAGTTGTCCAATTCCTTTAGTTTCAAGTTCTTTCGTCTTATCCATCGCAAGTTTCTGTTTTTTTTAAGGTTTGCAAAAGTACGAAAAAAAATGCTTTTGTGCAAAAAAAAAAGCGCCGCATTGAAAAAATGCGGTGCTCTTCGTACTGCTTGCGGGATTCGAACCCGCGATCCTCAGACTGAGAATCTGATGTCCTGGACCACTAGACGAAAGCAGCATCGTGTCCGAAAACTTTTGCAAAGTTACAAAATTTTTTTGAAGGGACGACGGTTTTCTTTTAAATATTTTATAAATATCTGTGTTTCAATGAAATATATTGCCGATACTTTTGCCTGAAAGTGTCTTGTCGGGCATTATTCCGTGTCTTTCCGGAGAAATTCCTCGCAGCGTGACACCAGTTCGTCGTACCATTCCCTGCCGAATTTCCGAATGAGCGGTTCTTTGAGATACCGGTACAGCGGGACACGAGTCCTTTCACCGCATTTCACGGCGGAGTCGCAGACGTCCCAAGTGTGGTAGTTGACGGTTTTGAATTCGCCGTAGTCGTCGATGCGGATGGGGTACAGGTGGCACGAAACCGGTTTGCGGAAGCCGGTTTTGCCGTCAAAGAAAGCCTTTTCGATGCCGCACAGGGCCGTGCCGTTTTCCCAAACCGTGTACGCACACTCTTTCCCGTTGACGAGTGGGGTGCAGGGTTCTCCGGCCGAGTCGGTGGCAGAGACTCCGTTTTTTTCGATTTCGGCTATGCCTTCGGGGGTGAGATACGGTTTTATTTCGGGGTAAATGCTGTTCAGTACCGGTATTTCGCTTTCTTCAAGCGGTGCGCCGTCGTCGCCTTCCACGCAGCACATGCCTTTGCACTCGGCAAGGTCGCAGCAGAAACAGCGGTCGGCGAGGTCTTCGGAAATGATGCAATCGTCTACTATTAACATAAGTCGTTGTTTTTTAATGTGTTGATGATTTTATCGGCAAGCACGCCGGCAAGTTTCACTTTCGATTCGGCGGTCCAGCCGGCCACATGAGGGGTGAAGATGACTTTTCCCGAGTCGATGAGGTATCTGAAATCGTCGGGCAAGGCGTTGGTACCGAGGCCGTCTCTGGTCATGTTTTCGTATTCGATGACATCGAGGGCGGCACCGGAGACAGTCCCGTCTTTAATGGCTTCGGCCAGAGCCCGGGTCTTTACCACGGCACCTCTTGAGGTGTTGAGCAGGTAGAACGGCTTGCGGAAAGAGCCGAAGAATTTCTCGTCGGCATAGTAACGTGTTTCGTTGGTGAGCGGTACGTGAAAACTTACAATGTCGGCATTGTCGAAGCATTCCTGCAGAGAGCATTCCCTGACGTATCCGGGAACATTGCCATGGTTGTACTTGTCGTAGGCGAGAATGTTGCAGTCGAAACCCTGCAGGTGTTTTGCAAACGATCTTCCCATGTTTCCGAAGCCTATTATCGCCACGTTTTTTCCGGCAATTTCGATGCCACGGTTTTCTTCGCGTCTCCATATTCCGTGCCGCACTTCGCAGTCGGCCTGCAGTATGTGGTTGAAGAGAGCAAGCAGCATGCCGAGCGTATGTTCGCCTACGGCGGTGCGGTTGCCTTCGGGCGAGTTGAGGCAGCGTATTCCGCGGCTTTCGGCATATTCCACGTCGATGGTTTCCATGCCGGCGCCCACGCGGGCTATGCATTTGAGGTTTCCGGCCCTGTCGATGAAACCGCGGTCGACGGTGATTTTGCTTCTCACCACTATGCCATCGTATCTGCCGGCAATGTCCAGCACTCCGTCGTAGTCCAAACCGGACTCGACGTCGCAGGCAAAGCCTGCATTTTCGAGTTTTTCCCGCAGTATGGGGTGCGTGTCGTCGGTTATCAGTATTCTCATCATCGGTGTATTGTAATGAATTACAGACAGCTGTTTGAAAAAAAAGCTTGTGTTTGACTCTGCAAAAATACGCAAAATATGGCAAATAAACGTATTAAAATGTAAGTAATTGATTTATAGGATTTTGAAAATAAAGTCCGATAAAATTTTTTTTATCGGACTTTATTTGTTACCTTTGCAGAACGTTAAGCAAAGTAAGTAATTCAAATAAAACATTAAAAAACAGTATATTATGGCAAAAGTTGCGATAAATGGATTTGGCCGAATCGGTCGTATGTCCTTCAGAGCCATGCTGGCTCACCCCGAATTGGAAATAGTGGCAATCAACGATTTGACAAGTGCCGACACTCTGGCATACCTGTTCAAGTATGATTCTGTACACGATAATTTTGACGGCGAGGTTCATGCAGAAGGCGAATACCTCGTTGTAAACGGAAAGAAAGTCCGCATTTACGCAGAACGCGATCCCCAGAACCTTCCTTGGGGCGAACTTGGAGTGGACATCGTCGTTGAATCGACCGGTCTGTTCAAGAAACGCGACCAGATGATGAAACACATCGCCGCCGGTGCAAAGAAAGTCATACTCACCGTTCCGGCAAGCAAAGCCGAAGACGTTGATGCAACGATAGTAATGGGAGTAAACGACAATGTTCTCACAAAGGAAATGCAGCTCGTAAGCAACGCAAGCTGTACCACAAACTGTCTGGCACCCGTTGCCAAGGTTTTGAACGACAAGTTCGGCATCAAACGCGGTCTGATGAACACCATCCACAGCTACACCAACGACCAGAAGATTCTCGACCAGCCGCACAGCGACCTCCGCCGTGCACGTGCTGCTGCCGTTTCCATAATACCCACTTCTTCGGGTGCCGCCAAGGCCGTAGGTCTGGTAATCCCCGAACTCAAGGGCAAACTCGACGGTTTCGCAATGCGCGTTCCGACTCCCGACGGATCTGTCGTTGACCTCACTGCAGAACTTTCAAGAAACGTAACCAAGGAAGAAGTGAATGCTGCAATAAAAGAAGCTGCCGAAGGTGCAATGAAGGGCATTCTCCAATACGTTGAAGAACCGATAGTAAGCGTTGACATAATCGACAACACCCACAGCTCCATTTTCGACTCCCTGCTCACACAGGTTATGGACGGCAATTTCGTAAAAATCATTTCGTGGTACGACAACGAAAAAGGTTATTCCACACGCGTAGGCGACCTTGCAGCAAAACTGGCAAAACTGCTGTAAGTCATTGATATTACCGAAGATAATCAGTTGATTATAATCATGGAGACGCAGAACCTGCGTCTCTTTTTTTTGCCGTAAGGATTTTTTTTCGTATCTTTGCAAACTGATAAACAATGTAAATCATTTAATTATTGATTATGAAACATTTGAATATTGCTCTTGTAGCGCATGACGGCCGTAAAAAGGAATTTATAGAATGGATTGCCGGAAAATCGGGAATGCTGTCGCAGCACAGACTTTTTGCAACGGGCACGACCGGCCGTCTGATAAAGGAAATCGAAATATTGAAAGACGGTGAAACCTTAAGACCATTTGCCGACAATGTTACTTGCCTGCTTTCGGGGCCTCTCGGCGGCGACCAGCAGATTGGTGCCATGATTGCCGAACGGAAAATAAACATGCTCATATTCTTTTGTGACAACCTGATAGTGCAGGGGCACCAGACCGATGTCTCCGCTCTTACACGCCTCGCTTCGCTCTACAACATTGCGTTCGCAACCAACCGCACCACTGCTGACATGCTCCTCACCTCAACGCTTCTTGACGATGACGGTTACGAAATGGAAATACCTGCATGTATCTCGCGTTACGCCGGCCGTCAGGTGTGACGGATTTGAAGAACCCGATGTGTGAGACATGCCAATGCTTTCAAAGACAATTGAAAACATTGCAGATATGTGATTCTGTGACACATATGATTTTGGGGGACTTCATTTTTTTAATTTAAAATCATCATGGAAATATAATTAAATGTAAAATTAAAATGTAATAAATTATGAAAAAGTATTTTTGATGTTGGCTGTTTTAGCATTGAACCTGAGCATTGCGGCATAGGAACACCTTACCTTCAAGGGCATACCCATTGATGGAACAAGGCAGTCTTTCGTTAAGAAACTGAAGGAAAAAGGATTTTCGTACATGGGTGAAGAAGACGGAATTGTAATGCTGACAGGTGACTTTGCCGGTGACAAGAATTGTCTGATTGGGGTCAATACATTGAAAGACAGGGATCTGGTGAGCTATGTCGCAGTGATATTTCCTTTCAAGGACACATGGACACAACTGATGTCGGATTATAATGCATACAAAAAACTGCTGACCGAGAAATACGGCGAGCCGTCCAACAAAGAAGAACATTTCAATGACCGTTATACGGAATCTTCGGAATCCAATTCGTTGAAAATGCATGCCTTGCATTCGGGAGAGTACGTGTGGTACACGGAATTCACCACAGAGTTGGGAAGGATAGAACTTACAATTGGCTCGTTGGATTACGACAAGGCTTCCGTGGTTCTCCGTTACTACGACAAGATAAACACGGAAAACGTAAAGTCAGCAATCATTGACGATTTGTAGGATGAATCTGCCGGAAAGGATTTTAAAGTGTGTGCCACGAAATGGCGCACTCCGCTTTTGCACATCAGTTGTGATTCGCAGAAAAATCGACCCGAAGGAGATGAACGCATTTTGAGGAAATGAACCTGTGAATAATCTTTGCAAACTGATAAACAACAGCCATCTCTGAAGGGCGTTAACGTTTCGGGTTGTGATTCGCAGAAAAATCGTATCTTTGCAAACTGATAAACAACCAACGAGGGCGAGAGCATATTCACCCGAAAGTTGTGATTCGCAGAAAAATCGTATCTTTGCAAACTGATAAACAACTCGATGTTTGCAAGTATTTTAGAATCAGTTTCTTGAAGGGTTTATCAGAAATGAAAAATCCGCCTGAAAATGGGGCGGATTTTTTGTTTTTTTTAATTTTTTTCTGTTCAAAACATCTCAAGCTGCTGTACTATCGGTTGACGTGATTCCTTGCGTTTTTTGCCGTAAAATATGTCCATTTCTCCGAATTGTTTGTCGGTAATGCCCAATATTCCGACACATCCTTCGGGTGGAAGAAACATTTTTACACGTTTTTTGTGTACATCGGCATTGTCGCGTGTAGGGCAGTGCCGTGCGTAAATGGAAAACTGAAACATGTTGAATCCGTCTTCCAGAAGATTCTTGCGGAATTTTGCCGCATCTTTTCTCTGTTTTTTCGTTTCGGTGGGCAAATCGAAAAATGTAAACAACCACATGACTTTGTATTCACTGAATTGGTTCATATAAAGTGTTTTTAGAATTCCATTTTGGGGTATGATATTTTCCGCAGTTCGCCGCTGAAACATTTGCAGAGCGAGCTTGTGGTTTGCGATGCGGCAATCATTAGCGGACTGCGCTGGTTCCCGATGGTAACGTCGATTACCGGAATTACAAGCAGTTCGCGTTTCAGGGCAGGGGTCAGTTCTTCAGGGTAATGTCCGAGTTTTTCTGACAGGTCAACCACCAGTTTGTCAACGAATGGACGGTAGGGTTCCATAATGTCGTCGGCGAGGCAATAGGCGTTGTAGCGGTTGTGGTGGTGTATGCCCAAAGTCGGCAAAAGCCCCGATCCGACCAGACTGCGGGCAATGACGGCACGCAGAATGGCATAGCCGTAGTTCAGCAGATTGTTTGGCGGTATGCCGTCGCGGTCGCGGCTGAAATCCCCGATGTCGGGAAACAGATTCCTCCAATAATAGGCGGCGGCTCTGGCCTCGAGATTGTCGCTGTCACCGCTTTTCACGTCTCCGACCCACGCAAGCATGTTCTTTACCGTTGTGCCGTTGGTTTCGTGCAGGACCATGGCCTGATTGTAAATTTTCTGCTGAACAGTCTGCTGCCACAGCTGTTTCTTGAGAGGGAGTGAAACGTCAATCTGGTCTTGGAAACGTTCGCTTTGCAGAGTGTTGCTTTCCAGTGGCATCTGCAGTCCGGAGGGCATGTGCCGCGAATCGCAGGTTATCACTGCACAGTTGTTTTCGAGCAGTGCGTTGAGCACGGCTTGGGTTATGGTGATTTGCTGGTTGTCGAGAATCACGATTCCGATGTCTTCAATCGGAACCGTTGTCACGGCAGTGTTACGCATTTCCTGCGTGAGTGTCGGATTGTCGGCAAAGTCGAGTTTTATCACCAGCTGCCTGTTCTTGAGCGACAGGTATGCGGGATTGTTGAAACATAGCGTGCGTTTGATCATGGGTGCCTAATATTAGATTAATATTCTCCAACCCATACGATTTGCCCAATGTGGTTGATTCGAATTTTGACAATTGTTTTCAAAGTAGAAAGATTAGTTATGCGTTTATATGAAATTCCTTTCAACTCTTTTTTGTCTTCAACAGTTGTTTCAAGATGATGTCTGAAAGAGTAATCTTTAGAACCGATTTTTTGGACTCTAAACAGATTTGGACTTATTGCTGAATAATTGTTGGGGTCAAGCAGGTCGATTTCTCTCGGTTCGAATCCGGTTTCACTGTTTGGAAAGACAAAGTATTCGTTTTGTTTCATGGTAAACAGGAATTGCCAGCCTTCATCAGACCTGTGGCTTTTGTCAATTATGGGCAGTCCTTGATTTGCTCTTTCAACGGCTTCGTACAGTGAAACAATTTTCTCATCCAGTTCGTACGTCAAGTTGCCGTCATCATCTGTTTTGTGAGAACCGTCTTTGTTTAGAACTGGTTTCCGATATATTGCTACATGATGATTGTTGCCGGTATTTACAAAATCCACCGGTAGTGTTTTGCCGTCATTGTCAAGGATGGGGTTGCCGAATTTGTCGTGTTTGTCATGTAGTGCTATGGCATTGCTTATACCGGTTGTTGTCACTCGTTTGATGGAAATGCCTTTTTCCTTGTTCAGCCAGACGGGGTTTTCCTCAAGGTTGGAAAAGGCCTTTTTTGCATCGCCTTCGAATCGGTCAAGACGGTCATGTAAGATTCTGCGGATTTTTGGGTCTATTACCTTGTCTATTTTGAGATCCGGGGATATAGGCTTGCGTATAGTGTAAACGGTCTCGAAAGACAGTGTCTTTACTTTTTCTGGTACTTGTTCGTTGTGTTGCACATCAGCCCAAAGAGGAGTCTTGTTGAGTGCATTCTTGCCAGTAAAGGCTTTTGTGGCATTGCCGTCGTTTTCTTTGAGACGTTTGAGCAATGCTTCACGGTAGCGTTTGCAGGCAACGGTTTGGATTTTCTCAAAGTCAAATGAGGAATTTACATTTTCTTCCTTGGACAGACATTTCTTGTAACTGCCGTATACTGTTTCCCTGTGAAGTTGGCCACGCGGAGTGAGTTGCATTTTTTTATTTGTGCCGATACGTTTTTTACTGGTATTGATATTCTGAGTGGTTACTTTGTTTTTCGCCTTTATGGAAATCAGAATGTTTTCGAGCTGTTTTTTTGCTTCGGCACGGAAATCATCCAAAGGCATCGGCGGATTGAAACGGAGTTTGCCGTTTTTGTCCCTGTAAAGTTCTTTTTTTTCAATGGCATATACTGCTGATGAACGCTGCTCTTTCGGTAAGGTCATGACTTCGACCAAATCTAAATCAATGTAATCATCAGCACCTTTTTGGACACGTGCGTTCAAATTGTTCAGATATTGGATGAAACTGCGTTTAGTGAAAGCGATAGTGAGTGCATCCATGGCATGGTGTCTGTGGTCGTTGCGTTTTGTCCAATCGTCAATTTTGCCGATTTTTCTACCATCGGAGTCTTCTTGGAAACTTACCAGTCCGAGTTTGGCATATTTGTTCCAATTGAGTTCTTTCATGACATCAACCAGCTGCCAGTCTTCGCGGAGTCTGTCGGTTATGGAACCGGTTGTCGGAACGACAAATTTTACCAGTTCTTCCAGCATTTCCCGCGCTTGTTTCGCGATGTATTGCGAATCACGTAAGTCCCGGTTGATGAATCCGGAAGGTATGTCGGCTTCGGACATCAGTAATTTTTGGTACTTTGATTTGCTTATCACTTTATTATGGAACAGGTATTCGATTCGTTGTTTGTAATCTTCAACTGCTTTTTCATCAAGAGTTTTTACATAATCCAATGCAGTGGCGTTACTTTTCGCAAGATTTACATTGCGGGCTTCCAAAGTCTTGTTTGAAAACGAGTCGTCGAATAGTTTTGCCTGAGGAATGATGTGCTCGATGTCGAATTCTTTGGAGAAAAGTTTTTCTCGTGGAATATACGTGTTAGAATAAAGAGTCTTGAATTCGTTCTTCTCAAGTTCCAGATACAGTTTGTAGCGTATGATATCGTTGCGAGTGACGTTAGGTTTTCCGAATTCCTTTTCAATAATTGTTTTGTATTGTTGGTGCAGTCGAGAACTCTCATTTATCTGTCGGGTCATCTCATCGCGTTCTTTTGCACTTTTCTTCAATTCACGTGCCAGTTCGATGCGTATTTCATCAGGCTTTCCGTAAGTGTCAATCACTTGATTTACAACGTTTACCATTTGGTTGAGAATCTTCTCTACTACGGGGTTTCTCAGACTGTTTTTAGGTAAAAGTTCAAGATGGTCTTTGTAAACTTTGTTTTCAAGTTCTTCTTTGGTGAGTGATTTTTTTGAGTGTCTGTATCCGGCATATTCGCATGCGAGACTGTACTCGTTGCCGTCTTTCATAAAAGGCAAGATCTTTCTCATGGCTTTGGTTGAAAGGTTGCCATAGTCCGGTTGGAAAACTACATTGGCAAGAATTTTTCCGTATTCAGGATCAAATCCGTATTTGTCGTGTAGAATCTGGATCAGATTTTCATTGCCCGTTGCCGATTTGTCACCTTCGAATGAATAAAGCAGATGCCAAAGCTGATACATCGGTTGTTTTTCAAAATCATTTCCCTCAATTGAGGAATCAAAGGAAAGAATGTCGGTGCTGAATCCAAGTCCGGCAAAAACGTTTGAAACAATTTTGTAAATTTCAGAAGAACACATTTTGGAGAAATTGTACTCCCCATGACCACTCATGTCAATTATGTTTTGATATGCTTCGAAGAGAGCGGATTGTGTGCGGTTGCCTTCTATCTCTTTGAAATTTAAGTCAAAATCTTTGGGACTTTTGAACAATATTTTTAAGACATCGGTCCCCGATAGTTTTGCCTTGTATTTCAATTCATCGAATAGAATCTGTTTTTCATCTTCTTCAAGAAAACGTTTGCCATCTGTCCATGATACTTGGATGTTGTTCAGTACTTGCCATATTTTGAATTCTTGGAACAGTGGAGATGATTTAGGACATACCTTCAACCCAATGGTCTTTACTTTCTTTTTTCCATCGATTTCTACTTCTATTTGTTTGTTCTCAAATTCACAGAAAGAAATGAGACCTTTTTGGGATTTCAGAGGCCGTTGGTAAAAAATTACAATGTCGCGAATCTCTTTTTTTAATTCGGGTGTTAGCCCTTTGTGAAATTGGGCTTGTGTTTCCCAAATGGTCTCGAATTCATCCAGATAGTCTTGGCGGTAGAAAACTTGGTTTTTCAGACTATAATGTGGATTTGCATCCAGCTCTGCCATTTGAAATTGACCGACGGTTTGTTTATTGAAATATAATTCTTTGCTGCGGTCACTGATTGCACCGAGGTATCCGCTTGAATTGTTGATTTGTCCATTGATTTCTTGCAATACGATTGCTAATTCTTCCAACCTCATTTGCTGAGACAGTGCATCGACTCGCCATTGGTAGTTTTCTATTTTTTGTTCGAGACCTTTTGTCGTACGTTTCATACCGACAATTCCAAATGGATCCTTGCAAACAGCCCAACTTTGAGTTTTGTTTTTGCCATTGAGATTTCCTTTTAAATTTTCAGTAAGTATGGAAGGGTAGAATTGGCTTTGAAAGTTCCACACTTTGTCGAATTCGGCTTGCAGGTCGGAACGATAAAAATCCGGAATGTATTTTTTGCCACTTTTCAAAATGTTCAATGTGAATTGCCCGGGGGTTAAGTTCTGATTGTAGAGTTGTATAGCAACAGACATTCCGTCAATCAATTGCCCTTCTTCCGTGGATTTCGCTTTCCGGCTGCTTTTGTAACCGCGTTTTTTGTTTATCATTAAGAGAACCCTGGCAAATTCTTCAAGTGAAATTTTTTCTGTAGCGGATTTTGCACGTAGGCGGTATGTCTCGAAAGTGGTGTAGTTCCCGTTTTCTGTCAAAATGGAATCATTTGAAATGAATCCGTTTTCTCCTAAGTTCAACTCATAAATGCAACTTTTACTGAAAAAGAGGATACAAAGAGACGAAGCTTGTTAAAATTCAAAAGAGAAACCTCCAAAAAAATGAAGATTTCCCTTTTGGTTTTAGGAAAAATGCTTATCTTTGCCT
>JAZRZP010000026.1:0-170679 GCA_045601425.1 Bacteroidales bacterium | reverse complement strand
TAAAACATCATTGCCGGCACCCAATGGCGATTTGGCTCAACAAATGACCAAGGATCCTTATTGCTTTGATTTTCTTTCTCTCTCGCAAAAATACACAGAAAAAGAACTCAAGGATGCCCTTATGGACAACATCCAGAAATTCCTGCTCGAATTGGGAAACGGCTTTGCTTTTGTAGGCAGAGAAGTCCGCATTGAGGTGGGAGAAACCGAAAAATTCATAGATATGTTGTTTTACAACATCAAACTTCACTGTTATGTGGTGTTGGAAGTAAAGGTGGAGAAGTTCGATTTTTCAAATGTAGGGCAACTTGGCGGGTATATTGTTGCCGTAAATCATCAGCTAAAGGGCGAAAACGACAACCCGACCATCGGACTTTTAGTTTGCAAGTATAAAGACAGTGTGGAAGCCCAATATGCGTTGGAATCCTCATCACAACCAATAGGCGTTTCGGCATACCAGCTATCCAAACTGTTACCTGAGAACTTCAAGTCGTCGCTCCCCGCAATTGAAGAACTTGAAAGTGCTCTTGGAGATTCTGAATAAAAAGATGAAAAATGAGTAATAAGGTTAGACATAAAACTGGAATCAAATAAGAAAACGCAATCATGACACTACCACAAAGCAACCGGCTCCCGATTTCCTGCCTTGCGGGAATTTTCAGCAACACCACGGCCACATATAAATATTATTGGTTCGTGGCAATGCTTGATATTCTTGTAAAGGAGCGCAAAACACGAATGTCGTTTTGGGAAATCATTGCTGAAATGGTGTCCGAATCGTGGTATCCGATTCACTATTTCAAGTTATCTTTTGGCAAGTCGGATTCATTGTTCAAACAGTCTTTGGATATTCAACAAGAGTTCCAGATTTCAATCGAATCGGACAAAGAAAAGACAAAGAAGTATTTACTTGAACATCTTGATGATACAAAGAGGTTTTTAAAAGTGTTTTCTATTAATGTTCCGTATCGTTTTCTGTCACCTTGGATAAGATACACCAACGATGAAGATGTCATAAAGAAATCACAGAACTTTGAAAACCAATGTCTTTATGCAATTCACGGAGATGAGATTGTCATCAATAACATTTGGGTTGATTATCTTACGGAGAATTATGCCATTTTGTGGGATTTCGCCTTTTGGAACCTGACTCAATTTATACAGAAACGCAATCCGAATGTGCCAGATGTCTCGTCTAAACTGATAAAGCCTATACAAAGGGATTCGCTGACAAAGCAGCACAAGTTTTGGGACACCTACATTGAAACGGTTGGAAACATAAACTGTATTTACACAGGCAAACAGATTTATGCGAAACAATACGACCTCGATCATTTTGTGCCTTGGAGTTTCGTCTCACACAATCTATTGTGGAACCTAATTCCTGCCGATTCAAGTGTCAACTCATCAAAGAGCAACAACCTCCCTCCATTGGAGGTATTTCTGAAACCGTTTGCCAATGTTCAGCAAAAGGCTTTGAAAACATTGTACTTGAAAAATCCAAACAATGCCATTTTGGAAGATTATCTGATGGTTTGTGATTCCATTTCCGATTTGGCGGAATTCTCCGAATCTGATTTTTACAACGTGTTTAGAAAAACCTTCACGCCGATGGTTCAGATTGCTGAAAACATGGGATTTAAAATATGGCAACTATGAAAAAACCAAAAAACAATCCACAACTCACAGCTAAAGAACGAACTTCTATTTCTTTCCCAACTCGTTGGCTGAAACAGAATGATTTTCTTAAAGGCGAAATTTTAGATTTCGGTTGCGGCTTCGGTTTCGATACCGACCAACTTCAAAAAGAAGGTTTTGATATTGTCGGATATGACAATTATTATCGACCTGAATATCCGGCAAAACGCTTTGACACCATTATTTGCAATTATGTCCTCAATGTACTTGAGCCAGAAGAACAGGCCGAAGTCCTGATGTCTGTTTCGGAATTGCTCAAACCAACAGGAACAGCTTATTTCACGGTTCGCCGCGACCTGAAAAATGAGGGATTCCGCATGCATTTTGTGCATAAACAGCCGACCTATCAATGCAATGTAGTGTTGCCGTACAAAAGTGTGTTTTCAAACGAAAACTGCGAGATTTACGAATACAGGCATTTCAACAAGACCGATTACAAAAAGAAATACGAGATTGCCAAAGGCTGTCCGTTCTGCAATCTGAATCCGAGAGTGGAGTTGCTGAGCGAAACAGCTACTGCCGTGGCATTTCTCGACGGTTATCCCGTAAGCAAAGGTCATACGCTGATAATCCCCAAACGCCATGTGGCTGATTATTTCGACCTCACAATCCACGAGCAGCGTGCTTTATGGCTTTTGGTGAATCACTGCAAGAAACTCCTCACAGAACGCTACAAGCCCGACGGCTTCAACGTAGGCATCAATGTCGGTCAATCCGCTGGACAAAGTGTCTTTCATGTGCATATTCATCTGATTCCACGCTACAAAGGCGATGTTGAAAACCCGAAAGGCGGGGTAAGAGGCGTGATACCGGGGAAGATGAAGTATTAGAGAATCATTTCTTCCGCGAGACAGCATTCTTGGAAATCTTTCTGGCTTTCGATGCCTCGGTAGGAGAAAACACTGACGAAGACGAGCCTGAGCCGATAGACTAAATCCGTCCGCCAAAGCAGACAAACTTATTTACTCAGTCCCGTACAGCCTACCCATTGCACAACGGCAAAAATCCTCACATCACCCCCCTTCCACGAAAACTTTCGGAATAAAACAGAGCAAAAAAATTTCATTTCCGAGTCTTGCATTTTTTTGTTTGCGAAGCATTTGGTAAAATGAATAAAAATTCGTATATTTGCAAAAATTTCCTTTGCAAGTAAAAACTTCATAAACAAATAAAAATCAAAAAGATGACACCTTCACATATTGAACACATCGGCATAGCCGTTCCCAATCTGGACGAAGCAATCCGCTATTGGGAAGACGTTATGGGTCTCAAATGCTACAACATCGAAGAAGTAGCCGACCAGAAAGTAAAAACCGCATTCCTGAAATGCGGCGAAGTAAAAATAGAACTTCTGGAACCGACTTCACCTGAAAGCACCATAGCAAAATTCATCGAAAACAACGGCGGACGCGGCGGCATGCACCACATCGCCTTCGCAGTCGAAGACTCCAGTCAAGCCCTCGCAGAAGCAGAACAGAAAGGCATCCGCCTCATCGACAAGACATCCCGCAAAGGTGCCGAAAACCTCAACATCGGTTTCCTTCACCCCAAATCAACCTTGGGCGTCTTGACGGAACTCTGCTCCAAATAATGAAATTTCAGGGTCGGAAAATGAGCCGCTAAGACTCATCGGAACACCCCATTATCATAACTTAAAAAAACAAATAATAATATGGCATTTGAAGAAAAAGTAAAAGAACTTCTCGACAAGAGAAGCGAAGCCAAAATGGGCGGCGGCCAGAAACGCATCGACAAACAACACGAACAAGGCAAACTTACCGCCCGCGAACGCATAGCACTGCTGCTGGACGAAGGCTCTTTCGAAGAATTCGACATGTTCGTAAATCACCGCTGCACCAACTTTGATATGCAGAAACAATCCTATATGGGCGACGGCGTGGTTACCGGATACGGCACCATCGACGGACGTCTGGTTTACGTTTTTGCACAGGATTTCACGGTATTTGCAGGATCACTCTCCGAAACCATGTCGGCGAAAATATGCAAAGTCATGGATCAGGCCATGAAAGTCGGAGCTCCCGTAATCGGACTCAACGACTCCGGCGGAGCACGTATTCAAGAAGGCTGCAACTCCCTTGCTGGCTATGCCGAAATTTTCGAACGCAACATCCTCGCTTCCGGCGTCGTTCCACAAATCTCTGCAATTTTCGGACCATGTGCCGGCGGTGCAGTATATTCCCCCGCCCTCACCGACTTCATCATGATGTCGAAAGAAAACAGTTACATGTTCCTTACCGGACCGAAAGTTGTCAAGACCGTTACCGGTGAAGACGTAACTGTCGATAAATTAGGCGGTTCCATGGTTCACTCCTCCAAATCGGGCGTTGCCCATTTCGTAGGAAACACCGAAGAAGACGTCATCGCAATGATACGCAAACTCGTAGGCTATCTGCCTTCGAACAACTTCGAAGAACCCCCATACGTACCCACCAACGATCCCATCGACCGTCTGGAAGACGCACTGAACACACTCATACCTGCCAACCCCAACGAACCATACGACGTAAAAGAAATCATCAACGCCATCGTTGACAACGGCGAATTCCTCGAAGTACACGAAAAATTCGCACAGAACCTTGTCGTAGGCTTCGCACGCTTCGACGGCATGGCAGTGGGCATAGTTGCCAACCAGCCCATACGCATGGCAGGCGTTCTCGACATCAACTCCTCTCGCAAGGGAGCACGCTTCGTACGCTTCTGCGACGCATTCAACATACCTCTGGTAACACTGGTCGACGTACCGGGCTTCCTTCCGGGAACAGGTCAGGAATACGGCGGAGTCATAGTTCACGGTGCAAAATTCCTGTTTGCATACGGCGAAGCCACCGTGCCTAAAGTAACTGTAACTCTGCGCAAGTCATACGGCGGCGCACACATCGTAATGAGTTGCAAACAGCTCCGCGGCGACATCAACTACGCATGGCCTACGGCACAAATAGCCGTAATGGGTGCCGACGGTGCCACCGAAGTGCTCTACGGCCGTCAGCTGAAAGAAATCACCGACCCCGAAGAAAAATCCAAATTCATAGAAACGAAATGCAAGGAATACAACGACCAGTTCGCCAATCCTTACAACGCTGCCAAATACGGCTACATCGATGACGTAATCGAACCGCGCAACACACGTTTCCGCGTAATCCGCGCACTGCACGCACTGGCAACCAAGAAGGACAGCAACCCGCCGAAAAAACACACCAACATTCCTTTGTAAAAAAACATCATTGAACAAAAAAATTAATTAATAACATAAAAAAATACAATCAATATGAAAACAAATAATTTATTCGCGACAATCATATTAGGAACAGCTTTATTCACAATGGTAGCATGCAACAACAACACTACCCCCGAAAACAACGATTCTGCAAATGTGGAAGCCACTGAACAGCAGGACGCCGTAGCACCCGAACACAACTGTCAGGATTCGGCCTGCGCAGCAACAAACTGCGAAAACTGCGCCAAGAAAGGCACTCCCGAATGTTGCAAGAACAAGGCAGGCGAAAGCGGATGCTGCAAGGAAGCTGCTGAAGGCTGCTGCAAAAAACACGAAGGCTGCAAAAAACACGAAGGCTGCAAAGGTCACGAAGATTGCAAAGAAGGTCATGAAGGCTGCAAAAAACACGAAGGCTGCAAAGGTCACGAAGGTTGCGAGCACCACAAATAAGCCAAAAACAGTTTCTGATTTTTTAGAATTAAAAGACAATGAATAAATTAAGCAAGATAATAGTCCTTGGCCTGTTTGCAGCACTGACCGGCATGGCATATGCTCAAGGCGGCCACCAGCACCGTCATGGCGGCCCGCAGCCCTCACCGGACACCGTATCTGCACAAATGCCAGACATGGGACACAAAGGCATGCCACCCTGTGGCAGCCACCACGACATGCCCAGCAACAATTCGTCTATCGATGCCCAGACCGTGGCACACGGCTTCGTTCACGGAGTTGAGATGTTCGCCATACTGGACTCTGTCGACAACAGCATCGACATCATCGTAAACTCCCCCGACTCCATGTACCGTGTAAGCCGAGAAGAAGTTGACCATGTGGCCGGTATCCACGACCTCACCAAAATCTTCCGCGCACGTTCGGTAATGATGGTCGGCGAACAGATCATGTATCTCGCAGCCAATAAGGACACGACAATGGTACGCGTCATCACGGCTACTCCGTGCGGAAAACTGAACCGCGATGCAGAACTCAAATTCTTCGGTCCCTGCGACGCCTTCTCTTTCGAACACGGAATACTGACACTCACAGGCGACAACCCTGCAGGCTACACCCTCGTATCCATCGATCTGAACGACGGAGATTTTGCAAAACTCAACAGCTACAACGACAGCGCCGCTTTCGCAGCAAACGTGAAATATCTCAACTACAGAAAGCCGAGAAAAGCCGAAGAGATAGCCAAGGCCGACCCCATCGGCGTCGGTCTTACCGTAGCAGCCGTTTCCGTAGTATTTCTGGTACTCATGATATTGGCAATCCTGTTCACATACTACGGAAAAGCCATTGTCCACTTCCAGAAGCGCAAAGTCGAAAAAGAAGCTGCCGCAAAAGGCAAGAACATCGACGCTGCAGCCATCGAGAAATCCGTTGACCACTCCGGTGACGTTGACGCGGCCATCGCTGCAGCCATATTCCTCTTCACCGAAGAGATGCACGATGAGGAAAATACCGTCATCACAATCCAGAAAGTGGAAAGAGCATGGACTCCATGGAACGCCAAGTATTACAACATGAACCAATATTTTAACAAAAGACGATAGTCGAACAAAAAAAGAAATTTCAAATGAAAAGTTATAAATTAAACATAAACGGTGCAAGCTACAACGTTGACATCAACGAAGTAGAAGGCCAAGAAATCTCTTTGGAAGTAAACGGCACACCGTACAAAGTAACCGTTGACAAAGAAATAAAACCGATAAAGAAAGTCGCTGCCGCTCCGAGAGCACCGCAGGCAGCCGCCACTCCTGCCGCCGCCCCAGCCGCCGCTTCGGGAAAATCGTTCTCGGTAAGCACTCCGCTTCCCGGCACAATCCTGAAAGTGATGGTGAAAGTTGGCGACAAAGTTACGGCCGGTCAGGCAGTAGTACTACTCGAAGCCATGAAAATGGAAAACAATATCGAATCCGACTATGCCGGTACGGTTACCGCAGTTAAAGTAAGTCAAGGTGATTCCGTAATGGAAGGTGATGTATTAATAACTATAGGAGAATAAGACTATGATGACATTAGCAGCCGGTGGCTTCATGGATTTCATGCAGAACCAGATGTTGCAGTTCGTGCAATATACGGCTTTTGCAAATTTCACATGGGGGCACCTTATAATGATATGCATAGGACTGATATTCATTACATTGGGTATCGTCAAAGAATTTGAACCACTATTGCTTGTTCCCATCGGATTCGGTATGATCATAGGCAACATACCTTTCTTTCCGGGACTGAAAACAGGTATCTACGAAAGCAGCAGCGTACTTAACATTCTGTACCACGGTGTGCAGAACGGATGGTATCCGCCGCTCATCTTCCTCGGCATCGGAGCCATGACCGATTTTTCGGCACTGCTCTCCAATCCCAAACTCATGCTTATAGGTGCAGCTGCACAAATCGGTATCTTTGCCGCCTATATGGCTGCCCTCGGACTCGGGTTCACACCTGCCGAAGCCGGTGCCATCGGCATCATCGGCGGTGCCGACGGTCCTACGGCCATCTTCATTTCCTCTCAGCTGGCTCCCGACCTGATGGGTGCCATAGCCGTTTCGGCCTACTCCTACATGGCACTCGTGCCTGTGATACAGCCTCCTATCATGCGGCTCTGCACCACAAAGAAGGAACGTCTCATACGAATGAAACCTCCACGTCAGGTTTCCAAACTGGAAAAAATAACATTCCCGATTCTCGGTGTAATGCTCACCTGCTTCGTGGTTCCGACTGGTCTGCCTCTGCTTGGAATGCTGTTCTTCGGAAACCTTCTGAAAGAAAGCGGCGTTACCAAACGTCTGGCAAACACTGCCTCCGGTCCTATCATCGACATCTGTACCATCCTCATTGGTCTTACCGTCGGTGCTTCGACTCAGGCCACCAAGTTCCTCACCGGACGTTCCGTGATGGTATTTGCTCTCGGTGCATGCTCGTTCATCGTTGCAACGTTCTTCGGTGTGATGTTTGTGAAATTCATGAACCTGTTCCTGAAAAAGGACAACAAGATCAACCCGCTTATCGGAAACTCCGGCGTAAGTGCCGTTCCCGATGCAGCCCGTGTTTCGAACACCGTTGGTCTGGAATACGACAAGACCAACTACCTCATGATGCACGCCATGGGTCCGAACGTGGCCGGCGTCGTTGGTTCGGCTGTAGCAGCCGGTATCTTGCTGAGTTTCCTGAAATAGAAGCCGGCTTGAATGCAAAAAGGCGTTCCTTTCAAAGGAACGCCTTTTTTTGTCCGTTACCGTGAAGAAAAACGGAGGATATGCTTTCCACCTGTCTTGATACGCAGTCAGCACCAGTCAATTCCGACACGACCGGCTGCGGATTTTCCGAAAAAAATCCCGCGGATTCCGATTCTTTTTCGTATCTTTACACCGTCAAACACCCAATGAAATATGAATACCAACCCCAAGGGGGAACGGACTACAAGCGTGCTCTGTCAGAATTCATCCACTACGGTAACCACCTTGTAAACCTTGTCGCCACGGCGTACGAGACCGCTGGTACGCACCGAGCAGTCGTCGCCTTTCACGGCTTTTTCCACGGGTTTCAGATCCACGCGGATTTCCTTGGCTGAATCCTCGTAAACTCCGGTAGTGGGACCGGAAATCACGAACTTGTCGCCCACCGAGAATTCTCCCGATTCCATGCGTATCTCTGCCACTCCTATGTTTGCGAAATAGTTGGTTATCTTTCCTATGTATTCCTTCGTTTCGGTAGCCTGCGAGCCGTAGCGTTCGGTCCATTCGCCCATTTTGCGGCCGAGGTAATATCCGTCCCAGAAACCGCGGTTGTAAACCGTCCGCAGCTGCTCTGTCCATGCTGCTATTTTTTCCTGCGAATAGGTTCCGTCCCCAATGGCCGAAACGGCTTCCTTGTAGCATCGTGTCACCGTCTTCACATACTCCGCCGAGCGACCTCTCCCCTCTATTTTCAGCACTTTAACACCGGCCTTCACTATCTTGTCCAAAAAACCTATGGTGCAAAGATCCTTGGGCGAAAGGATGTATTTGTTGTCGATGCACAGTTCCACATCCGACTCCAGATCGGAAACCTTGTACTGCCGGCGGCAGAGTTGCAAACATTCTCCCCTGTTTGCCGAACGGCCATAGTTGTCCAAACTCAGGTAACATTTCCCCGAGATAGCCATACACAAAGCACCGTGGGCGAAGACTTCTATTTCAACCAAATTTCCTTTAGGCCCGCGTATGTCGTTCTTGGCGATGAACTCCGTTATTTCGGCCACCTGACGCAAACTCAGCTCCCTTGCCGTAACCATGACGTCGGCGAAACGGGAGTAGTAACGCACCGCCTCGCTGTTCGAGATGTTGCATTGTGTGGAAATATGCACCTCCAATCCGATGGAATTGGCATAGTTTATCACCGCCATGTCGGAAGCGATTACGGCACTTATGCCGTTGCTTTTGGCAAGGTCAAGCAGTTCGTGCATTTCCGCAATTTCGCTGTCGTAAACGACGGTATTCACCGTAAGATACGTACGCACTCCTTTTTCGCGGCATATACCGGTAATGGTTTCCAGATCATTGTAATCGAAATTGTTGGCCGAACGCGAACGCATGTTCAATTTCCCCACGCCGAAATAAACGGCATCGGCTCCGGCCTGTATTGCAGCCTGCAGCGACTCGTACGAGCCCACGGGCGACATTATCTCTATTTTCTCCATTTTCCTGTTTCTAAAATACATTACTTCTGTCCATAAACAAGCGAAAAGATGTCGGTAAGCTGCTGCAGCGGAGGGGCTGATGGAGGTTGCTGCGTCGAAGCTCCGGTAAGCAACTCCTTGGCGAGCGATATAGTGTCGGGAGACAGGCTGTCAGAGGCAATCTCCACCTCCCGTATGCGGCATTCCACCTCGTCTATCTTCAAAGCAATCTCTATGTTTCCCCATCCGAACTGTGCTTCGCACTGTGCGCGGAACGTGCGCCAGCGTGCAAAAAGCCACTCTTCGCTGCTGTAACGGGCATAGCGGTTTCGAACATCTTCTTCCTGCAACAGTTTTTCAAAATCCAGTATCTCCGCCTTTCCGCCATATTCACTTTCAAAGGCGTCAATCAGGCGTGGCACAATGTTTTCGCTGGTCACATCAGCCAGTTCGGACAGATTCACCACACGGCTCTGCACCGACCTGACCCCGTGTTTCTGCAGTTTTGCGGGCTTTACCTTAAGGTACTTCTGCAAGTCTTCCATATTCCCCTTTATAAGTATGGTGCCGTGGTGGAGATACTGCGACACTCCTTTGGAAAAGGCATTTCCGGAAAATTTGCGGCCTTCGCAAAGCACATCGTTGCGTCCGCTGAGTTCGGTTTCAAGGCCATAGGACTCCACCGCCTTCTGCAAAACTGAGAACTGTTTTTTCTGGTCGTAAAGGCCGGGAGGTGCTATAAATGAAAAATTTATGTTTCCGTCATCGTGATAAACGGCTCCGCCGCCAGTACTGCGCCGCATGACGTATCCGCCGTCGTTCTGCAGCAAATCCACATTGCATTCCGCATAGGGATTCTGGTTTTGCCCTATAACCACGGTTCTCCGGTTTTTCCAGAGATACAGTGTTACGGCATCGGCCGCAGGCCGTGACTGCAGGCTGTTTTCTACGGCTATATTCCAGTATGGATTGGTTTGTGAAGATTTGCAGACGAAAAGTTTCATTTCCTTACTTTATTCATCGATAAAACGTTTGACTATCGGGCCGTAGCTGTCGATACGCCTGTCGCGGAGATACGGCCAGTGCATGCGGTAGTGGTTGCTTTCATCGAGATCTATTTCTTCCACGTGCAGAGCTTCTTCAAGGTGAGGTGCCTGATATTTCACCCGCCCGAAGGCATTGGTTATGAACGAGCCTCCCCAGAACTGCATGTCGCCCTCGAGTCCGGTACGGTTCACCGAGACCACCGGCACGCCGTTTGCCACCGAATGGGAACGCTGCATGGTCTGCCATGCCTGATACTGTTCGTCGTTGGTGGCTTCGTCCTGCGACAGAGCCCAGCCTATGGCTGTCGGGTAGAAGAGGATTTCGGCACCTTTCAGGGCTGTTATGCGCGAGGCTTCCGGGTACCACTGGTCCCAACAGATAAGCACTCCTATGGTGGCGAATCTTGTCTTGAAAGTCTTATAGCCGAGGTCGCCGGGGGTAAAATAGAATTTCTCGTAGTATCCAGGGTCATCGGGAATGTGCATCTTTCGGTATTTGCCCAAAAACGAACCGTCAGCATCGATAACGGCCACCGTATTGTGATACAATCCTTCGGTACGTTTCTCGAAAAGAGAAGCTACTATTACGACTCCCAGTTCTCTGGCCAAATCCGAGAAGCGCTGCGTGGTAACGCCTCCGGGAATGGCTTCGGCAAGGCTGAAATTGTCATAATCCTCGACATCGCAGAAATATAGTGATGAAAAAAGTTCCTGCAAGCATATTATATTGGCGCCTTCTGCAGCCAGTTCACGGATTTTTCCGCATGCACGGTTCAGATTTTTTTCCTTTTCCTTTTCACACTTCAATTGTGCTATGCCAACTTTCACCTTGCGTTCCATATACATTTCCTGTTTTTAAAAAACGCCGGCAAGGACTTTCGTCCTTGACGGCTTACAATTAACAAATATTAACAACAAATCAATTCTAGTTAAAGTATTCTATGTTTCTTTCGATGATTGTAACCGGTTCTATTTTATCGCCGTCGACAGCGTACTCGTAACGCTCAACCCAGTTGCCTCTATCGTCGTAGCTGTACTCGAAAAGCGTCGTGGAGACTTCAGCTTCCTTCTCTGTGTAGTCAAAGCGTGTAACGGTTATTATCTGGTTGTGGGAATCGTATTCGTAGAGAATTTCTTCTGCGAGCTTTTTCTGACGATTATAAACGCTTGTCTTCGAAGGCAGTCCGGAAGCGTTGAGCGTATAGATTTCCTTATCGAGGATATCGTTGTAACTGTCGCTGAGCGATTTTTCGCAAAGGTATCCCTGTTCGTTGTATTTCAGCAGAGTGCGGTTTTCCAGTTGTGTTTCGCCGTCGAATACATAAATCTGCTTGAGGACGTTTTTGGTATCGTAGGAATAGTAAGTTCTTCCGATGACATCCCCCTGAGGATTTATGAACTGTTCGAGTATGAGGTTGCCGAGGGCGTCACGCTTGTAACGTGTCTTGAATATCACGTTGTTTTCATCTGTGTAGAACGTTATTACTTTTTTCCGGCCGGTATTGTCGTAACGCGTGTCGGTATTCTGTATTTGCATGCCTTTTTCGGGATTTTTCGCGTCACCTTCGGCGTCATAGATTTTTTCGGTAACTTTTTTCACTTGGCCCTTGAAGCCGTCGTGTACCACGTCAGGAGTCACACTCTGTGCCAGGGCAAAATTGCCGACAAGTGCCAAAGTGAGGACCCAATATAATGCCATATTTTTCATAATAAACTGTTTATGAATACTTTATCTTTTTTATGCTACAATAAATCCGAAACAAAGATACGTTTTTTTTTTGTTTTCACAAAATATTACTGTAATTCGTTTTCGTTTTCGGGCACGAAATCTTCATTGTCCCAACGGATAGGATAAACGTTGTCGCGGATGATGAGTGCTCCCGGATAGGTGTTCTTTATCTGCTGGAGGAACACGTAAGCGTCAAGGCGGGAGATAAAATCACCGATCTTCACCTGAAAATTGGGCTCGTTGAATATAACGTAGGCTGTCATGCCGGGGAAATCGCCCATAAAACGCTGTTTCATCGCGAAAGCGGACGATTTCGAGTTGTTTCCCGAGAACGATGCGATTTGTATGCGGTAACCCGCAATTGTCTTTACTTTTTCGTTAAACTCCACGTGTGTGCGGAGCAAAGTTGCGACTTTCTGGTCGCCCGATATTTGCACCGAGCCTCTGCGTGCCTGCGAACGGGCACCTACCACAAGGCAAAATACGGCCAGCACAAAAACTGCTATTTTCTTGAATTCTTTCTTCATGTTATCTTGCTGCTGAATGAAGTTCCTGATTATGAATTGTCAATACCGGGGTAAGCGAATGGTGTATCATCTGCTGTGCGTACGAGCCGAGCAAGATGTTCGAGAATGTCTTCTCCTGTTCGGCCATGATCATTATGAGATCTCCGCCGACTTTTTCGCAATAGTCTAGTGTGCTTTGAGTTATGTTGTCGGCATCAACTTTCGCCACGGAGCATTTCACTCCCGCATTGGTCAGTACGGTTTGTGTCTGTGCCACGTATCCGTCTACTATTTTCCTGACGTCGCTGATTTCGGACCTGTATAGTCCCAAAATACATATGTGAGAGCCGAATGCCTGTGCAAACTTCAGTGCATAGCCGACTTTCTGACGGGTTTCTGCCGAACTGTCGATGGGCAGTATGATTTTCTCCAAAGCCTTGTTGAAATTGAAATTTTCACGAACGGTGAGAACCGGTATTTCTGCTTCGGTAATGGTACGGTAGGCATTTTTCCCTATCCAATTGCGTTCGTAACCGGAAGTTCCGTGCGAACCGACAAGCAAAATCCATGCCTTTTCTTCTTTGGCGACTTCGTTCAGAACGTTGTACACTCTGCCCTTACGGACCATGACCTCCAGTTTTCCCGAATGGAGCTTCCCTTCGTGCTTTTTCAGACAATCCTGAATTTTCGCATCGATTTCCTCTTTCGGAAGAATCGCCGTGTCGTATTTAGTCGAAGCTACATACACGAGTTTCACTTTGTTATGCCATTTGTTGGCAAGGTCTATCGCAAGGTCTATCGCGCAATCCGAACCTTTCGAGAAATCAATTCCTACTATTATTGTATCCATAACAACCTCCTGTTTTTTGTGAAAATTCCGATACATAAAATAAAATACAAAGATACTATTTTTTTTTCATTGAAACAACATTTTTTGTCTTTTTTATAAAAAACGGTTCTATTCTGCATTATTTTCTCCACATTTTTTTTGGAAAAAAAATTTTTTTTCTCCATTCCATGCGTAACATTCCGGCCACAAATTGTCAGGCAAACAAGGTACAATCGAAAAAAAAACAAATTGAAATTTCCATGCGACAAAGCCTTTTGCACTTGTCCCGAGATTTTTTTTTGAAAAATTTCTTTTTTTTTCGTAATTTTGTACGATTTTTCTTAAAATCGCAAACAGAAGAAAAAATATAATACACAAAACAATGAAAAAAGTATTTTTGTTACTAGCACTCGCGGTACTTTTTGCCGGTAAGGCCTTTGCCGTTTCCGCATATCCGCACCCTATAAAGTTCAGCCAGCCCGACGGGAAGACCATTCTGACGCTTACCCTGAAAGGTGATGAAAAAGTCAGTTGGGCAGAATCAGAAGACGGCTACACTCTGCTTTACGACAACAGAGGCTTCATGGTTTACGCAACCTTAGACCAAAGTGGCGACATGGTTCCATCGAAATACATGGCCACCGAAATTTCCAGTCGCAGTGCCGAAACACGGGAATTTCTGAGCAAAACGCCCAAAAAACTGCGTTACAGTGCTTCGCAGATAAGCTACATGCGGTCCCTGTGGGAAATACGCGACAAATCGCTCAACACGAACAAAAGTATTGCCGATGCCGACACGCTGCGTATTCTGGTCATCATGGCACAGTTTCCGAACCGTATGTTCGTAAAGACCCAACAGCAGATAAGCAATATGTTCAATCAGGTGAACTATTCGGCAGAAAACGCAGTGGGCAGCGTTAGGGATTTTTACCATGAAAATTCCTACGGCAAGCTGAAGCTTATAGCCGACGTGGCAGGACCGTACACCGCCGACTACAACACCAGATACTACGGCAGAAACGGACGTGGCACCGCACAAAGCGGCAGCGAATTTGCCTACGAATTCATGACCAAGGCAAGCAATGCCGGCATTGATTTCTCACGTTATGACAGAGACCACGACGGTGTTGTCGATGGAGTTCACATAATATTCGCCGGCTACGGTCAGGAATCCAATGCGGGCGACACCGTCATCTGGTCGCACAAATGGTCAGCATCCGGACGAGTAGTAAACCACGGCACATATGCACAGACCTACTCCTGCTCGCCAGAATTGCGCGGGAACAGAGGCACTGACATTTCCCACATCGGAGTAGCCTGCCACGAGATAGGCCACGTCCTCGGTGCACCCGACTACTACGACACCGATTATGAAAGCAACGGAGAATATCCCGGAATGGGAATGTGGGACGTGATGGCAAGCGGAAGCTGGGGCGGCATAAACGGACAATCGGGCAACTGTCCTCCCCACCACAACGCCTACACGAAAGCGTACATTTACGGATGGACATCTGTCACTACACTCAGTTCCTACGACACCATAACGGTACAACCTTTCAGCACCGACAGCAATTCCGTTTACCGCATAAACACGAAAACGCCGAACGAATACTACCTCGTCGACAACCGTCAACCGATTGGTTTCGACCAAAGCAACTATGGTCATGGGCTGATGGTCTACCACGTTCACTCTCAAATAGTCTCGACGTCATATTCCAACACTGTAAACGCCACTCATCCTCAGATGTTTTACCCTGTGTGTGCAACTGCTCCTCTTGCCACTCCTGACACGTCGGCAGCCTCGTACGGCAACATAAACTCGAACGAATGCCCTTTCCCTGGCGACTACAACATACATAACTTCACCGATTTCACCACACCTTGTGCGAAATCGTGGGCTGGTATGAATACAGGCTTCCCTATCCGCAACATAACCGAAGACGTCGTTTCCAACACCGTCACATTCATTTGCGGAGACCCTGCAAGCTTGAGCTGTCCGGCTCCCACGAATCTGCATTTGACAGCCATCACTGATAACTCCGCCACGATAACATGGGATCAAGGATCCTCCAGCCAATGGCAGGTGTGCTACGGCAAAGTCGGTTTCGACCCGTCTGCAAACACCCGCACCCGCCGTTTCATAAACAATATACAGACGAACTCATGCACAATCAACAGTCTTGACGTGAATGACACCACTTACGACATTTATGTACGTACCATCTGCAGCACCGGTGACACCAGCATTTGGAGCACCAATCTCATGACCATAGTCACCCAGCCGGATTCCGGACACGCATATATCTCGGCATGCGGAATACACGTTTACGACAACGGCGGAGAAATCGGTGCCTATGATGATGACAAAGACGTAATACTTACTGTTCGTGCTGCTACCCCACAGTCGGTCATCAGATTCACCGGAGCGGCAGCCATCGAAGACTACGACTATCTCATTGTATACGACGGAGAAGACACCACCGGATCGATTATATACGCTTTGTACAGCAACTATCCGACTGCAACACGGTTGTACGACGGCAATATTGACGTAACTTCCACAAGCGGAGCCATAACAATTAGAATGTTATCCGATATATACGACCATTTTGAAGGTTTCGATCTGCTCGTAAGTTGTGTAGACACCACAGACTGCGACATGTTCACCATACCTTACAGCGAAGACTTCAGCGGATACACAGCTTCAGGATCGACAACTGCAGGCGGCGACATACCGCGTTGCTGGACGACTTACACCTCATGCACGTCATCCACTAGTTCAAACTTGGGATACATACCTCATATTTCCACATCCAGCTCATTCTCACCCAATGCTTCAAGTCGCGACAACTACATGGTCATGGTTGTAAGAGGTACGAACTCCAGCACCCGCACATACGCAATACTCCCCGGTTTCGACGACACCCTGTCAAAAAGCGTGATATCCTTCAAGGCAAGACAGGATAGGAATAGTTTTGCCGCCGATACGACTGTAAAACTGCAACTCGGATACATCGCCAACTATACCGATACTATAACAACCGATACCGTGTTCACCCCTCTTACCACGATTTCCAACATCCCGATAAGCGGCAATGACACTGCCAACCTGAAAACCGTGAACCTGCACAACTACAACATTCCCCACACAGCCCGCCTTGCTTTCCGCTGGATGGCGACACGAGCATCCGGCTCAACAAACTATTCCTGTGGCATTGATGATATAAACATCGTCTTCTGTGAAGGAACTTCGACTCAATACGAATATTGCTGCGACACCGCATTCACTTGGTCAGTGAACAATACGACCTACCGCACCGACACCATAGTTTCGGCACGCATAACCGGAGGTTCCCACACCGGATGCGATAGTATCGTAGTCCTCAACCTCAGATTCCGTCTACCGTCTGCATCCACCGACACAATAAGAGCATGCCATTCCTATACTTGGATCGACAACCAAACCTATACTGCTTCCACCAACACCCCAACTTTCAGACTCACCAACACTGCCGGCTGCGACAGTATAATAACGCTGAACCTCACCATCTTGAACGACACTACAATCATTGATTCCGTAGTGGCCTGCGATTCCATCAGATGGATTGACGACAGTCTGTACACGGCAAGCACAAATGCTCCGACATACACCTATACGACAGCTTTGGGCTGCGACAGCACTATAAACCTGCACCTTACGATAGTTCACCCGACCAGTGGCACAGACAGCATCGTAGCCTGCGATTCCATAACTTGGATAAACGGCATAACCTACCGCATGTCCAACAGAGTAGCACGCTGCACGATACAAAATGCAGCCGGTTGCGACAGCGTGGTTTACCTGCACCTTACGGTAAAACACAAACCTACAGTGCAAATAACCGCAGACAGAACCAGCTTGAGCAATGGTGAAAGTGTAACCCTCACGGCATCAGGTGCATTGTCGTACCTCTGGTCGACGGGAAGCACCAACAACCCTATTACCGAAACACCTTCACAGACGACCACTTATTCGGTAATAGGCATGAACACCAACGACGATGCGTGCAAGGATACAGCTTCGATAGAAATAACCGTTACGACAGGCATCAACGAAGCAGGCGATGCAAGCATCTCCATTTATCCGAATCCTGCACAGCAGCTGATAACCATCGAAGGTGAAGGCATGACTTCAATCACAATCTACAACACTCTCGGCCAGAAACTGACCTCCATTCCTGCACAAAACGGCAAGAATGCAGTCAATGTCGCAGATTATGCCGAAGGTCTGTACACCTTGCAGATTGAAAGAACCAACGGTGAAAAATCCGTAAGGACTTTCGTGATAAGAAGAAAATAAACGTTTTCTCCAATTGAAAAGGTTGCGGTGGAACATCGAAGATGTTCCACCGCAACCTTTTTACAATCGCCATTCCATCATTTTTCAGCCACGAGCATTTCCCTCTTCCCTGCGAATCCGGGAATCTTGGTTATCTTCAATCCATTGGCTTTCAACGCACGTTTCACGTCTCCCTTGCAGCAATATGTGGTGAGGATAGCACCTTTCCTCATCGTTTCAACTATCTTGGCGAAGACACTGGCCGTCCAGAGTTCCGGCTGATACTGAGGGGCAAAGGCATCGTAATAAACCGAATCAAACGTATTCTCGGGCAACTGCGTTTCCTGCAGGAAGGAATTGACTTTTTTCAGTGAGAAACACGGCATCAGCCGAACTTCTTCATTCCACGGAGAAGTGTGCAGTTTGAGAAAAAGTTCTCCGATATCCGACTTAAGTCCGCCTGGAAAAAGTTTTGCGTACATCTCCGGATAGTTGAGTTGGCCGTAAATTTCCGGTGCCAAAGGATATGCTTCAATCGAAGTGTAATTCACCGGAACTTCCAATTCTGCAGACTTGCATAGTGTAAGAAATGCATTCAGCCCTGTACCGAAGCCCACTTCCAGAATGTTGATTTCCGTCTGTGAGGCTGCTTTCCTTTCAAAATTTGGTTTAAGGTAAACATGTTCGGCTTCGAGCATTGCTCCGTGAACGGAATGATAAGTTTCGCCCACCGAATTGAAATGCAGTGAAACGGAACCGTCGCCTGTAGTGATGAGTTGCGGTCTTTCCTTCAAGAAATCATTTTCCACGGCCCTGCACGATGATTATGGCTGTATAAAGCAGTATTTTTATGTCGGTGGTAATGGACATATTTTCGAGGTAAAGCAGGTCGTATCGGAGACGTTCCACCATCTCGTCCACGTTTTCGGCATAGCCGTACTTCACCTGTCCCCACGATGTAATACCGGGTTTCACTTTCTGAAGCATCAGGTATTCCGGAGCTTTCTGCACTATCTGGTCAATGAAATACTGGCGTTCCGGCCGCGGACCGACCAGCGACATTGTTCCCTTGAGCACGTTGTAGAACTGCGGTATCTCGTCCAGACGCACTTTTCGCATGAACCTGCCGAAAGGCGTGATTCGAGGGTCGTTGTCTTTCGAAAGCATAGGTCCAGACTCTTCGGCATTGGTGTACATCGAACGGAACTTAATCATTTTGAATGGTTTGCCATGAATCCCGACACGTTCTTGAGCGTAGAACACACTGCCTTTTGAGGTCGTTTTCACAATTATTGCCGTAATCAGATACACCGGCGACAGTATTATCATGGCCAAAAGGGATACCAGAATATCGGAAATCCGCTTTACAGAATACTGCCATTCCTCCATCAGACGTGGGTTTATGACTATCAGCGGCGAATGGAAAATGGAGCTCATCTTAACCGAGCCAAGAATGATATCGCGGGTATCGGGGGTGATTTTCACCACCAGACCTTTCTGTGTAAGCTGGTTTATGATTGCGTGAATCTTGGAGTGTTCATCCTTTTCCACCGCAACCAGAACTTCCTCAACACCTTGTGTTTCAATAATTTCAGCGAGTCTGTCGGCATTTCCGAGATACGGCAGTTCTTTTTTCAGACGTTCGTCGGTACTGCCGTTCACCATCACATAGCCCACAAAAATGTTTCCGGAGCTGATTTCCTGATTTTCAATATCCTGAAAAATCTCATAGGCATTCGACTTGCTTCCAACGAGCAGAGTCTTAAATCCTATTTTGCGGGAATGGACCTTATGCACCATTCGCGATGTAATGATGAGCCTCGGAAAATACGTGAGGCAAAACTGAAGTACAAACAGCACCAGAATGGAAAGATAATAACTTGTGTACGAAGTGGTTTTATCGTCGAGAATGAGCACAAAGAATATGATTACGGTGCCTATCAGGGTAGCAATCACGGTCTGCTGGAATTCTTTCAGTCGTGCTTTCCGGAACACATTACGGTACGTACCCTGAATCAGATATAACAGTATCCACGATACTGGCACTATTACCACTCCCCACCAGAAATTACTGTCATCAAAGATTGTAGCCAACTGGTCGGCCGGCATGCCTTCCACGCAGACTTTCCTGAACACAAAAAGCCCGCACCATGAAATCACTGCTGCAAGAAAATCGCAGATTACGTATTTTGCTATCTGAAGAGTTCTGTTCATTTTTTGTTTCCGTCGTCGTAGGAAGTTAGCTTAATGTTGTCGACATATACTTTCCCGACAGAAGACGTTTCGTTAACTGCCTGAAAAGCAAGATAAAAAGTCTTGTAGAAATTGTACTGGCTCCATAGTTTTCCCAGCTGTATGTAAATTTTATTCCAGCCCTTGCCCATATTCGGGTTGAGGGTTACGGCAAACGTTACTCCGTAATTCGACCCGCTGCTCGTACGGCTTTTCAGTCCGACCCTGAACGGTATGTTCGTCCAGTAGTCGAGTTCGAGGAACAGTGCGGCATTGTCGGTAACCGTGAATTCGTTATTGGTGTAGAATGCCACCGAAGAATTCGGCTTCACGTAAATGGCACCGCAGCCGCGGTCGCTGCGGACGGTATCTGCTGCGCTTATACGACGGACGATTGTATCGGGGAGAGAGAGGTTAGGTATTTCGGGTTCGAAATATTCCTCCCAAACCTTACGCATGAAAGGCTCGTAATAAGTCTTTTGCACACCCAGATTCACACAGCTGTCCTTGGTGAAGGTCTGATTTTTGAGAACTATAGTCCTGTAAAACGGGTATGCACTGCGCGTAGCCGCAATTCCGTTCTGTTTTATGACGGGAAGTATCTCCACGTTGTAGTTTCCCTCCCGAAGTACTGGAACCTTGCATGGCAATTCAAACGCCCCCAGAAGATGATTCTCCTGAGAATTTTTCAAAGTAATCTGCACAGCGTTTATATTGGACGTGAAACATCCTTCGAAATTGGACAATGAATGTGCCGGATCATTCACGACAGCGATGGAATCTATTGAGATATAGGAAGGTATAGTCTGTTCACCTTCAAATTTGTTGCACGAGCAGAAAAAGAGTGCAGGCACAGCAACAACCATGAAAAAGATTTTCCGAATGTTCATGGAAGTATAACGCAAGGCATTCGCTTTTATTGCATTTATTTTTTGAGCTGTACCACGGTGACTCCCAACACCGCCACCGCCATGCCGGCAATCTTGCCCCACGTTAGCGATTCCTGCCCCAATATGCAGGCAAAGAACAGTGTAAAAACGGGAGTTGCATTGTTGAACACCAACGTAGGCGTGGCACCGATTTTCCTTATGCTGTGATTGAAACACACGTAAGCCAAAGTGGAGCAACCTATGCCCAAAGTTCCGAGCAGCAGAAGCACCTTGGGTGAAAAGTCGATGGCCTGAAAATTGTCCAATTGCGAAAACAGAATCACTGGAAGGAAGTACACCATACCTATCAGATTCTGGTACATGGTAACGGTGAGAGCCCTGTAACGGTCAACAACCTTCACCAGAGTAAGAGTGTTTACCACCGCAACGGCAACGGCCGCCCCCAAGAGTGCAAGTCCTTTGATTTCAAAACCGTAATCTTCGTCTCCTCCCAGAATCATAAGATACACGCCCACAAGCGACAGCACCACGCCTGCCACATGAACGAGTTTAAGTTTCTCATGGTAAACCAGAAACATGCCGAAAGGTATGAACACCGGTATCGAGGCAATTATTATCGAGGCAACTCCGCTCGACACATACTGCAAACCGCTGTTTTCGCACAGGAAATACAGAAACGGCTCCAGAAACGCCAGAAGCAGAAAATATTTCACATCTCCTTTCTTTATAGGTTCAAGCCGTCTGGAAATCAGCATTATAGGAACAAAAACGGCTATAGAAAACAGCAGACGGCAGAAAATTATTATGGGTGCAGTAAAATGCGGATCCGAAGCGAAAACTTCCTTGGTCAGCACCAGAGAAATGCCCCAAATTGCCACCGCAAAAGTCATTAACATATATATTTTCAGCCGTTTCATAGGAATGTACCTGTTTTTTTTCAGTTTGCAAAAGTACAAAAAAAGATTCAATCTTTGACAAAAATTTCGTAATTTTGCACACTGAAAAACGACATTTACCATGAAAAAAATAGGAGTACTTTCCGACACACACGGTTTCATACCGAAACAGGTGTACGAATTCTTTGCAGGCTGCGACGAGATATGGCACGCCGGCGACATAGGCAGCACTGCCGTTTTGGAAGAGTTGCGGAAGTTCAAGCCAGTGGTTGCCGTGTGGGGCAACATGGACAGTCAGGTAATGCGGTACGAGGTACCACAGACACAGCTTTTCAGTTGCGAAGGCACCAAGGTTCTGATGACACACATCGGAGGCTACCCCGGCCACTACGAACGCAACATGATACCGGTAATAGAAAGCGAAAAGCCTCAGATATTCGTCTCCGGGCATTCGCACATACTGCGTGTCATGTACGACAAAAAATACAATCTTCTGCACATCAATCCCGGTGCTGCCGGCAAACAGGGATTCCATATAAAATCGACTCTGGTTCGTTTCGACATAAAAAACGGGACACCTGAGAACCTTGAAATAAACGAGTTTCCGAAATAAGAGGCAAAAAAAAGCATCACCCGCAAAATTTTTTTGCAAAGACTGCGTTATTGCTTTTTTCAATTTCTCAAAGCCACACTGATGAAGAAAAAACACAGCTATAAATTTGACCCCCACACTCTCACCTACGAAAAAGTCAAAGTCGGTGTGAAGGAAAAAGTCAAAGCCGTATCGTTTACAGTGGCTTTCGGAGTTGTGCTTGCCGTGCTGCTCACATTCATAGCCTTCAAGGTCATCGATTCGCCGAAGGAACGCCAGCTGAAGCGCGAAATAAGCCAATACGAATATCAGATTGACAAGATAAACCGCAAGATGGAACTTCTGGACGAAGAACTTGACGATCTGCAGAACCGCGACAACAACATATACCGGACCATTTTTGAAGCCGAACCTATATCCGACGAGGTACGAAACTCTGGCATTGGCGGAGTAGAGCGCTACAACGATCTGCAGGGCTACGACAACAGCGAAGAAATCACGAACACCATGGAACGCTTGGACAACATCTCGAAAAGAATGTATGTCCAGTCGCTGTCATTCGACGAGGTTTACAAACTGGCCAAAAACAAAACCGAATACATGGCTTCCATGCCGGCCATCATGCCTGTGAAGAAAAATTCCGCACGTCTGGTTTCTGGTTTCGGATCGCGTTTTCACCCCATTCTCCACTATAGGAGAATGCATACCGGTGTCGATCTGGCAGCCAAGAAAGGCACCCCCATATATGCCACGGGCGACGGTGTCGTCGAAGTTTCAGGTACCGGGAACTCCAACTATTCGGGCTACGGAGTGGTGTGTGTCATAAACCACGGTTTCGGGTTCAGGACACTTTACGGACACATGAGCGAAGTGAAAGTGACTCCGGGCAAGAAGGTAAAACGAGGCGAACTCATAGGCCGCGTCGGCAGCACAGGTCTTTCTCAAGCCCCTCACCTGCACTACGAAGTCATACAAAACGGCAAGAGAGTCAACCCTGTTTATTTTTTCTTCAACGACCTCACCCCTTCCGAATACGAACAGGTTATTCAGGATGCAAATCAGGAAAACCAATGTCTATCGTAAGGTGCAGGGGTTTTCAGCAACATCATTTGAATTTCATACGCAACTGACATGATTTCCGCGATTCCGGATCGCTGAGGTTTGAGATGCCTATCCCCAAAAGTCTCACCGGACGACCGTCGAAATTCACTTCGGAGAGGAGTTTCCTTGCATAAAAATGCAATTCGCCGAATGTGCGTATGTCGCAGGCACTGCTGCAGCTTCGAGTCATTGTGGTAAAGTCCGAAAAACGGATTTTCAGAGTCACCGTCTTGCCTGATTTCCCGCTTTTCGAAATATCGTTCCAAAGACGCTGTTCGGCATGGTAGAGTTCGGTTATTACAGCGAATTTCGTTTCCAGATCGTTTTCGAATGTATTCTCTACACTGAATGATTTCCGCTCACGGTTCGGCTCCACTTCGCGGGTATCGATTCCTCGCACAATATTATAGAAGAAATACCCTGTCTTGCCGAAAATCCGGCACATCTCGTCAATGGAAAGCTTCTGTAAATCAGAACCTTTCAGAATATTCATCGATTTCAGACGGCATGCCGTAACCTTTCCTATGCCGTAAAATTTATCAACTGGGAGGTCGGCAATAAAAGCAAATGCCAACTGCGGTTCTATCACAAAAAGACCGTTGGGCTTATTGTAATCGGAAGCTATTTTTGCCAGAAATTTATTGTAGGAGACGCCTGCCGAAGCCGTAAGATGCGTAGTTTCAAGAATTTTCCACTTTATTTCCTTTGCAAGAAGCGTTGCCGACGGCTGGGCTGCCTTATTTTCCGTAACATCGAGGTAAGCCTCGTCGAGCGACAGCGGTTCCACCAGATCCGTATATTCGTGGAAAATTTCGTGAATCTGCTGCGAGACAGCTTTGTATACCTCAAACCGGGGAGGACAGAATATCAGCTGCGGGCACCGTTGCAAGGCGATTTTCGACGACATGGCCGAATGCACTCCGAACTTGCGTGCCGCATAATTGGCAGTAGCCACCACACCGCGTTCCCTTGGAGAACCCACCGCCAGCGGATACCCACGCAATTCGGGAAAATCACGTTCTTCAACCGATGCGAAAAACGCATCCATGTCCACATGGATTATCTTACGAACTTTTTCCATGTCTTGCAGCATCGGAAACACATGCCGGCTGCCTGCGGAAACACTTAGCCTGAACCGGTCTATTTTATTTCCTCAGCACCCTCGATTTTCATTTCTACCTTGTACTGATTCTTGCATTTCTCTGCCTTCATAGCCTCGATGTCGAGCGATTTTACGGTAACCTGTTCCGCAGGAACTTCCATTTTTTCGACAAGAAATTTGTAAACGGCAGTGTTGCGCATATCCATCATGCTTTTCAGGCTTTCTTCCACGGAAGCCTGCGGATACTTGACTGACAGATTCCGTTCAAAATCAGATGAACCCAACTCGGTATTCAGCAAATTTTCGGCAAATGCCCTGAACTCCTTGTCATTGTCCTTTATTTTCACGACATTGTCGTGGTCAATTGCCGAAAGGCGTGGCACGTTACGCTTTTCGGGATTCTGGAACAGGTAATATTCCTTTTTGAGTTCGAACATAGGTATTTCTTTCATTGCCAACTGATAATCAAGCTGTTGTACAAGAGTCAGTCTCATATCCGGATCGGCCTTCACCGCATCGGAAATCTTACTGAATTTTTCGTACTGTTCCGAGGTAAAATCCCTCTGCATGGTGGTTATTTCCACCTGTTCGAGTTCGTTGGGCGAAAGTCCCAGCGACTTGGAAATGAACGATACCGGCGAGAGAGCCACTTTTACCAAGAGATTTCCCAAAGTCTTGAATATAAGCTTGGTATATGAAAATTCCGGTGAATTGATATTGCCCGAAACAGGTACGTCGAACTGGATTTTGTCATCCTTGTCCTTCAGTATGTAGAGAGCGGCACGGAGAGGAATGTTGTATTCCGGTTTCACGCTTTTGTCCTTCTTCTCAACGGTGATGTTGTAGATGTCGATTTTGTTTTTGCTGTTGAGCTGGTAGTTTCTCAAGGTGTTTTCGCTCACGAAGGAGAGTACCCCGTCCGTTACCGGATAAGCGAGGTAGTGCATTACATACGGTGAGAAATTCTTGAGTGTAAGATTTTTGATGGAGACATACAGGTTCTGGTTTTCAGCCAGAGACAGTCCGCCTTTCCAACGGAGCATGAGACTTCCGGCATTCGGCAACTGTGCTCGGAGCATGATGAACTTTTCCGGATCACCGAGGACGAAGTTTTCGGTTTTCACACGGATCCCCTTTATAGGATACGAGAACTTCTGCGCCATAGTATTGTCGTTGAAGGTAAAGTTCACGTTTTCAATGTCAATGTCGGCCACTTTCAAGACCATCGGCTTGGGTTGTTTCTGTTCCGTTTGGGCAGTGTCTTTTGCCGGCTCATCCTTTTTTTCAACTGCCGGTTCAGGTTTCTTTTCGCCACTGGAAGCCATGAGGACATCGAAATTGGTTTTCCCGTTGGCAAACATGTCGAAATGGGTATTGAGTCCCGACAGGAGGATGCGTGAGAAATCGAACACGTTATCTTCAGGATTTATGCGGTTTATGCCGACTTCAAGTTTTTCGAGAGAAGCCAACCTGTCGCCGTTGTTCATGGTCAGGGAAACGTTGTTTACGCTAATGTTACCCTTCACGTCCACATTGGTAAACACGTCAAGACTGCCGTCTACGTTCACCTTTCCCGAAAGCGTTCCGCCGATGGAGGAGATGCCACCGAAGACATCTTTCACAAAGGGTTCAGCATTGGCCAGAGCGATGTTGTTGAACTTGAGGTCGAGACCATAGGTGTTTTTATCGGCATCGTATTTGGCCTGAGTGGTGAGGGAGCCTCCGCTTGCCAAATCGAACGATATTCCGGCATCGGTTTCCTGACCTCCGAAATAAAGTCCCGGAATTGCAACTTCGAGGTCTTTCAAAGTCCAGCTGCTGCCCATTGTCTGATCGGAATATGTGACACTTCCGTTGCGAAGCTCTATATTGTAAAGTCCTATAGCCCAAGCAGATGGAGTAGTATCAACGTCGGTATCGGTTGTATCGCCGAGTTCAAGCAGGTCGGTAAAATTGAAACGGTCGCCCTTATTTATGATTTTAACATCGGGACCCACAAGGGTTATATACTTGAGATGCACCTCATTCGACAGAAGTTTGAAGGGATTTATGGCCACTTTCAATGTATCGAAAGTAACAAAATCTGTCTTCATGTCCTGTTCCGTGATATGAAATCCGTCGATTTCAACCGAAGTCCTGAAAAGGTTTATCGACAGGTCGTCCATAGTTACCTGCCGGCCTATGAGTTCGGGGCTGTGTTTTTCGATGTAACTCTTGGCAATCGGTGAAATGAAAACCGCTATCAGAAGGAACAATCCAACAAGCACTCCAAGTATTATGAGAATAACTTTCAAAAATTTAGGAAATTTTCTCTTAGCTTTCTTTTTTGCCAAAACGTTTGTATCTTCCATATTTACAAATATTTAAATATCTTACGCATATTTCTCTACAAGATGCAAAGATACGTTTTTTTTCACTAATATACAAAACAAAAAAATCACAGAAGTAAAAATCTGTACCAGTGTGCACTTTATGAAAAGGCGAGGACGTACGTCATTTTTTTACGGCCATATACAGTACCTCTATCGGGTGAAGTGCCTCGATTCCGGTACCATGCCTTATCTGTTCCCTGCACGAAGTTCCGGGTGCCGAGACAATGATTTCCCGATTTTGCGACACAGCTCTGCGGATTGTCGGAAAGAGTAGCTGTTCCCCAACTTCCTGCGAGAATCCGTAATGCTCTTTTTCGTAGCCGAAACTGCCGGCCATTCCGCAACAGCCCGATGGTATGGCAACAACTTCGTGACCCGCTGGCAACGAAAGCACTTCCACCGACTTTTCCACGCCCACGAGGGCTTTCTGGTGACAGTGTCCGTGAAGATATATCTTTCGCTTCACGCTGTCGAACTGTGTCTGCGTCACCCTGCCCTTTTTCATTTCGCGGACAAGGAACTCGTCAAACAGCAAGGCATTGTTGCCGAGACATTCAGCCCGTTCCTTCATCGCTTTGGGCACGAGGTCGGGATATTCGTCACGGAAAGTAAGTATGCACGAAGGCTCGATGCCCACGAGCGGAGTATCTTCAGTTATTATATTGCTCAGATTTTCAACATTATACATTGCAAACTTTCTTGCAAGCCTCAGCACTCCTTTCGAAATTGCCGCCCTTCCGCTTTCCTTGTGCTCCGGTACCAGAACCCTGTAGCCAAGAACATTGAGCAATTTCACGAAAGTAAGTCCAAGTTCCGCTTCCATGCAGTTGGTGAACTCATCGGCAAAAAGATACACGGTACCGTTCGGAAAAACATTTCCAGAAGTCCGTCTGTTTTCGATGCCGACGAGCTTACGCAGCGTTTTCCGCGAAAGCGTCGGGATCTGCCGTTCCGAAGCGAAATTCAGGATTTTTTTCAGTATTGCCGAGAATATTCTGTTTGTCGCAAAAAAGTTGTATAAGTCGGGTACCATGGAGCCCAAGCGTTCGACCATAGCCATGCGTGCCACCATGAAACTGCGGAAAGGTGTACCATTCACGTCGTGGCAGTGCTGCATGATTTCGGCTTTCAGGCGTGTCATGTCCACGTTGGAAGGGCATTCGCTCCTGCAAGCCTTGCAGGAAAGGCAATAATCCAGTACCTGTTTTATTTCCGGGGCATCGAAAATCTTTTTGTTGTCCGGATGAGTGAGCAGTTCCCTCAAAATGTTGGCTCTTGCCCTCGTTGCGAAGAATTCTTCCTTACCTGCCCTGTAACTGGGACACAATGTTCCGCCGAACTGTTTGTCCCTGCGGCAGTCGCCGGAACCGTTGCACTGCTCGATGGCACAGAAAAGACCCTTGCTGTCGTCGAAATTGAAATAAGTCCTTATTTCGTGGTATTTCTGGTCCACGTCATAGCGGAGATGAGTATTCATGGGCGGAGTATTCACTATTTTGCCGGCATTGAATATCCCTTCGGGGTCCCATGTATTTTTGAGTTCTACAAAAAGCTTGTAAATATCGGTGCCGTACATCAGGGGTATGAATTCGCCCCTCAATCGTCCGTCACCGTGTTCGCCGCTGAGCGAGCCGCGGTGTTTCTTCACCAGAAGTGCGGTTTCACGGGCCACGGTGTGGAACAGTTCCCTGTCTGCGGCATCTTTCACATTGAGAATAGGACGCAGATGCAGTTCTCCGCTGCCTATATGTGCGTGATAAACGCAACTCAGACCCAAACGTTTCAGCATTTCGGCGAAATCGTCCATATATTCGGGAAGACGTTCGGGCATCACCGCCGTATCTTCGATGACTGATACCGGCTTGCTGTTGCCTTTTTTCCCGTTCAGCAGTCCCAGTGCCGCTTTCCGCAAAGCCCACACACGCGATATGTCTTTGCCGTAAACTCTTGTACAGTGGTAAACCAGCCCGCTGCCGACAAGGGCTTTTTCCACTTCGTCGGCTTTGCGTTCCAGAATTTTCCTGTCGTTTTCGGCGAGTTCAACCACGAGAATGGCCTCAGGATTGCCGTTGACGAAGAAACGGTTTTTGTTCTGTTCTATATTTGACTTGCTGAGATCCAGAATGTTATGGTCAATAAGTTCCACAGCTGCCGGACCATGCTTCAGTGCCACGAGGTTGGCCCGAAACACATCGTGCATCGACGAGCAATGGGCACAAACGACCATTTTTTCGGCTGGCGGAAGAGGTTCGAGGTTGAGTTTCAGTTCGTAGGCAAAAGCCAGCGTTCCTTCCGAACCAGCCAGAATACGGCACAGATTGGCATTTCCTGCGGCGATGTCTTCCAGAACCAAATCCAAAGCGTAGCCGCAGTTTCGCCGCCGGAGTCCTTTTTCGGGAAATTCCTCAACTATTTTACGCATCAAATCACCGTCTTCGGACCACCGCAATAGCTGCAGATATATTTTTTCCTCAAGGGTGTCGGCCCTGTAACCTTTGTTCCGCAGTCTCGATATGACAGATTTTGACATATCTTCGGAAAACACCGTTCTGGAGCCGTCGGAAAGTATCACCTTGGCTTCGAGCAGGTGATCCCGGGTACTGCCGTAAATCAGAGAATGCGAGCCGCACGAATTGTTTCCCACCATACCGCCCACACAGCACCGGTTCGATGTCGAGGTTTCCGGGGCGAAAAAAAGTCCGTAGGGTTTCAGCACGTTGTTAAGTTCGTCGAGGACAACGCCCGGTTGCACGCGAACCCAGTGTTCTTCGGGGTTCACTTCGAGTATTTTGTTCATGTTTCGGGAGACGTCGGCCACGAGTCCCGACCCCACCACCTGTCCGGCCAAGGAAGTGCCTGCGGCCCGGGGTATCAGCGACACGTTATTTTTTTCAGCAAAAGCGATGAGTTCCAGTACATCATCGGCATTTTGCGGGAAGGCCACGCCGCACGGCATCTCGCGGTACGCCGAGGCGTCGGTGGCATACATTATCCTGTGCAACCTGTCGGTAAAGATTTCCATTTTTCTGACAAAACTACCGGTTACTGACCGGATTGGACATATCCATTACTTTATTTTACAAGTGAGACTTCGCCGCTTTTCAGCTGGTATTTCTCGCCGCTTTCGGGACACACGGCAAAGCCGTCGGCACCGAATTTCAGGCGATGTCCGCAACGGCTCATCCATCCCATCTGCCGGGCAGGATTGCCCACAAGCAAGGCATACGGCGGGACATTTTTGGTAACTACGGCACCTGCACCGATGAAAGCGTACTCGCCGATATCGTGTCCGCAGACTATGGTGCTGTTGGCACCGATGGTAGCACCGGTTCCCACATAGGTTTTGGCATACTGTCCCCTGCGGTTGACGGCACTGCGGGGATTGGTGACGTTGGTGAATACGCACGACGGTCCGAGAAAGACATCATCGCCGCAGGTAACGCCGGTATATATCGACACATTGTTCTGTATTTTCACGTTGCGACCCAAAACGACCTCGGGCGAAATTACCACATTCTGGCCAATGTTGCAGCATTCGCCTATCACGCAGTTGCTCATGACGTGCGAGAAATGCCATATCTTCGTACCTTTTCCTATCGTGCAGCCCTCATCGATAACGGCTGTCTCGTGTGCAAAATATTCTACCATATCTATTTTCTGATTATTTTTTTTACCATTCTTTTTATCCTCTTCCAGAACAGGGTTCTCCGCGAAATCCGGTGCCATTCCGCCGATCTACAGTCGGTAACCTTGCCCGTCTGCCTGTCAATGACTTTCAGCAGAACAGCCACAACATCGTGTCTGGTGCACAATTCCCGACGCGGCACCGCATCGCCCTGCAGCGTGATATCCTCACCACTGATTTTGCGTATGCGGTGGAGGACGCAGCTCCCGTGATAATTGAACAGCACGACATCTCCCACCTTAAGGTCTCCCAATTCCGCCGACAGCACGAGGCTGTGACGTTTTTCATCAAGCAGGGGCAACATGCTCGTTCCTCGCAGCCGCACAACCACCTCCTTGTTTTCGAGAAGTTGCGAGGCCACCTCAGAAAAGAACACATCGTTGGGAATTGTCTTCACTGTATTTTTACTGTATGCCACAAAAAAATCTCCAAAGCGTACACCTTGAAGATTTTCTTTTTCAGTTAGAAAGGAAAAACCTTATTTTGCATCTTCTCTGAAAGCCTTGTTCGTGGCGTTCCAGCCGTGTGCATTGATGTTCCAGTTGTTCGACGAATTCTTGTTGGTGCGAACTCTAACTTTTGCTCTGTTGACTTTTTTGTTTGCGTTTATACCCATTTTATTGCAATTTTAAATTTTCTAAAACTCTGGTTATTAATCGGTTAATTGGTTTTTTTCTCCAAAAACCCGAAATGCAAATGTACGAACTTTTTTTTAATCCTGCAAACTTTTTTTGATTTTTTGTATTTCGGACACTGAAAAAGAGCCCTGTCGCGAAAGGCTTTCCTCTGTACTTCAGCCCGCTTTTGCTTGCCTGCTGAAATATTTTCCGGTTTCACTCGGCAATATCCCGTTCTTCCGTATCTTTGCACAGTGAAACATCGAATGAAATGACCATCAAGGCGTATGCCGCAAAGAGCAGGGCGACTACAACGGCACCTCGGGAATGACAGACTTTGCCCGAATTGGCTCATATTCGCCGTCGGCCTGCTGAAAAAAGCTTTTGCACCATAATTTGGCAAATCAAAAAAATATTCGTATCTTTGCAGACTCGAAAACTGTTCCGGTAATGACACCCTGCAATGTCACTCACCGTGCCTTTGGCTTTGTGTCACAGTTTACACAAACAATGCCCGTAAAACACATAACCGTTTGTAAATTATCCGTTTACATTCAATGAAAATCCTAACAATCAATACGGCTCCGTACGGCAGCGTTGCCCGAATAGCAATAGAAACCGCCGAACTTGCCAAAAAAAACGGCATCGAAAACCGACTGTCTTTCGGATATTCGTATCACCCGATAAAGTCCAAATACATTCATTACCGTTCGGGGAACTTCGTATCCTCGGTTATCGACATGGCATTGTGCAGATTGACGGGACTGATGGGTACTTTTTCCCAGATATATACACATCTCTACCTGAGAAAAATCAGAAAATACGACCCCGACATCATTCATCTGCACAATTTGCACGGATGCATGAATCTTGGACTGATAACCGATTACATCAAAAAATCGGGAAAGCCTGTAGTGTGGACGTTTCACGACTGCTGGGCATTTACGGGACATTGCGTGCATTACGACTTCATTGGCTGCAACAAATGGAAGTCCCATTGTCATCACTGTCAGTTATACAAAGACTTTCCGAAAGCATATCTCGACAGCTCGGAATACATGCACGACCGGAAGAAAAAATGGTTCTCCAACTTGGGAAAGGCCGTCCTTGTGGCGCCTTCGCACTGGATGGCAGAACAGCTGGGAATGTCGTACCTCTCCCAATATCCGATAAAAGTCATACAAAACGGAATCAATCTGGATGTCTTCAAGATATCGAAGTCTTCATTCAGACGGGAACATTCCTTAGAAGACAAATTCGTATTGTTGGGAGTTGCTTTCGGATGGGGTCCGAAAAAGGGATTGGACACCTTTGTCAGGCTGTCGGAGGAACTGAGCGACGAATACCGGATTGTCCTTGTTGGCACGAATGCGGAATCGGACAAGCAACTGCCGCCTTCAGTAATATCGGTGCACGCGACACAAAATCAGGCAGAACTTGCCGACATCTACAACGGGGCCGATCTGTTTGTGAACCTAACCCGCGAGGACACCTTCCCGACCGTAAACATTGAAGCTCTTGCCTGCGGAACTCCCGTTGTGACTTTCAACACGGGAGGCAGTCCGGAAATAATAGACGGAACCTGCGGCTGCGTGGTGGACAAAGAAGACTTGCCGGCCTTGATCGGCTGCATCAGACACATAAAGGATGTCAGGCCTTTCGATACCCTCGCTTGCAGGAAAAGAGCCGAACTGTTCAACAAAGACGACCGCTTCATGGACTACATAAACCTGTACAAGTCTCTCTGCAATGAATAAAACGGACAACATCAGCGTTGCGGTACTGCTCACGTGCCACAACCGGAGGAATCTGACGGAGACCTGCATCAGAAGCACGGTGAAGGCCGGAGAAAAATTCGCCGGCAACATCGCCTTGCACTTCTTTCTGACCGATGACGCATGCACGGACGGCACTCCCGAAGCAGCGGCAGATGCAGCCGGCAACACCCCGATAACAATAATAAAAGCCGACGGAAATGCCTTCTGGGCCGGCGGCATGCGGATGGCATGGAACAATGCAATCGAATTTGGTGGTTTTGACTTCTATCTCCTCCTGAACGACGATACCGAAGTATGGGACAATCTGTTCGAAGAGCTGCTCCTTTGCGACGAGTTCGCAAGAAACATGTACGGGAAACAGGGCATATACAGCGGTAACACATCGTGGAAACATGACCGTACCAAAATTTCCTTTGGAGGGAAAGTGGCAGGGAAAGGACTTCTCAAACGCTTTGTAAGACTCCAGCCTTCCGGCACCCCGCAACGCTGCGACATCGTAAACGGCAACATACTCATGGTTCCGGACTCTGTCGTGGAAACCATCGGAATTTTTCCCGAATGCTACGTTCACGGGGCTGCCGACAACGACTACGGCATGAGGGGCAACAAAAGGAAGCTCCCCGTTCTGATAACAGGCGGATTCTGCGGAAGCTGCGATGCCGACAACTACGACTATCTCGCTGAAATGAGAAAACTTTCCGCAATGACAATAAAAGAACGGATCCGCTATCTGAAATTCCCAGTACGGTCCATTCACGATAGTATGGCATATTCTTTACGTTGGAGAAAATCATTCGTCCTCATCATTCCGCTGATGCGGGCAATACAGATATTATCGCCTGCCCTTTATTATAAAATCTTCAATCTGAAAAGACGGCAGGACACACACGAATAAAACAGTTTGGCTTAAAAAACACAACATACGCTATGCAAGCAATTATTTTAGCCGCCGGAATGGGCAAACGTCTCGGCGAATTCACCCGCGAAAACACAAAGTGCATGGTCCCCGTAAACGGAGTCCCCATGATAGACCGCATGCTCAACCAGCTGGCAGGCCTTCAGTTACGGAGGATTGTAATAGTTACGGGCTACGAAGGCCGCAAACTCATGGATTACATCGACAGCCGGTTCAGAGACAGACTCAACATCGAATACGTCGAGAATCCAATCTACGACAGGACCAACAACATTTATTCCCTTGCTCTGGCCAAGGACAAGATGGTGGAGGACGACACCCTGCTCATCGAATCGGACCTGCTGCTTGACGACCGCATGTTCCCGCTCATTCTGAACAACCCCTACCCCAACCTCGCCCTCGTGGCCAAATACCGCACTTGGATGGACGGCACCATGGTCAGAATCGACGAAGACAACAACATAGTGAATTTCGTTCCAAAGAAAGCCTTCAACTATGCCGATGTGGATTACTACTACAAGACTGTGAACGTGTACAAATTCAGCAAAGAGTTCTCGAAACACAAGTACGTTCCCTTCCTGAAAGCCTACTGCGAGGCCGTCGGCAACAACGAATATTACGAAAACGTGCTCAGGATAATAACATTTCTCGGCGAGTCGGAACTCAAGGCACTGCCCATTACCGATGAAAAATGGTACGAATCGGACGACAAGGCCGACCTCGACATCGCCGAAGCCCTTTTTGCCGAAGACGACGACCATCTGAAAAAATACATGAAACGCTACGGCGGTTACTGGCGGTTTCCCGACATGCTCGACTACTGCTACCTTGTAAACCCCTATTTCCCTTCGCCACGACTACTCGACGAAATGCGGGCCAACTTCGACACTCTGCTCACCGAATACCCCTCGGGTATGTACGTGAACACTCTCCTTGCAAGCAAATGCTTCGGTGTCAAAGAACCGTACATAGTCCCCGGCAACGGAGCTGCGGAACTGATAAAATGCCTCATGGAACGTCTGCCCGGAAAACTCGGCGTCGTATATCCCACCTTCGAGGAATATCCCAACCGGAGAGACAGTGATTCACTTGTTGTCTTCACCCCTCATACACCCGACTTCCACTACACCTGCAACGATGTAAAAAACTTCTTCGAAAAGCAAAGCATTGACACTCTGCTGATTGTGAACCCCGACAACCCTTCGGGCAACTTCTTGCCCAGACACGAGCTTTTAGACTTGGCAACATGGTGCCGGAAGAGAAGCACGAAACTCATAGTTGACGAATCGTTCGTGGACTTCAGCCACGACTACCGCAACAACAGCCTGCTCTGCGACGATGTCCTCGAAGCCAACTCCAACCTCATTGTAATGAAAAGCATATCAAAAAGCTACGGCGTTCCCGGACTGCGGCTGGGCATACTCGCGAGTGCCGACATGGAACTCGTCGCCTCTCTGAAAACAGACGTATCCATCTGGAACATAAATTCTTTCGCGGAATTTTTCATGCAGATTTACACCAAGTATGAAAAAGACTATGCCAGAGCCTGCTCCAAATTTCAGGAAGAACGCGAACTGTTTTTCAATGAACTGAACGGAATCCCGTTCCTGAAAGTAATCCCGAGCGAGGCCAACTATTTTCTGTGCGAGGTTACAGGAAAATACACCTCTCATGAACTCGCCGTGAAACTGCTGAAAGACGCCAACATACTGATAAAGGACTGCAGTACGAAAAAAGCCTTCGATGGCAGGAGCTTCATACGTCTGGCAGTACGCAACCGCATCGACAACGAACGCCTCGTAAACACACTGAAAAAATTGTAAAAAAAAATGAAAATAACAATCTGCGGAGGAGGCAACCTCGGTCAGGTTATTGCCGGTTTTCTGAGTGCAAGACACGGAGCCACCGTCAACGTACTGACCCGCAATCCGGAACGGTGGAGTTCCACCATACAGATTGCAACTCCCGAAAACGAAATCCTCGCTGGCAAGCTGAACATCGTTTCCGATGATGCTTCGGAAACGGTTCCCGGATCCGACATCGTGCTGCTCTGTCTGCCGGGCTTTGCAATAAAAGACGAGCTCTGGAAGATAAAACCCTACATTACCGAAAGGAATTTCGTAGGTAGCGTGTTTTCATCGACAGGCTTTTTCTTTGAAGCGATGAAGGTTTTCGGCAAAGACATTCCGCTTTGGGGATTCCAGCGCGTGCCGTTCATTGCACGAACGGAAACATACGGACAAAAGGCCAATCTCCTCGGTTACAAAAAAAATCTTGCCATAGCCGTCGAGAACACCGTCGAAAAAGAAAAATTCCGCAACCTGATAGAGACACTGTTCGAACGGCCTACCGTGCTTCTGAACAACTACTACGAAGCCAGTTTCAGCAACAGCAATCCCATACTGCATCCGGCAAGGCTGTACTCCCTTTTCAGAGATTGGAAAACGGGAACATACTACGACCATAACATACTTTTTTACGGCGAATGGAACGACGAGGCTTCGGACAACCTGATAAAAATGGATGCCGAACTTTTCAAGGTATTGGAAAAGCTGCCCGTCTCGCCCGACTATCTGACACCCATTCTGGAATACTACGAAAGCACCGATACGCAAAATCTGACGAAAAAAATACGTTCCATTGAAAGCCTGCACAACATCACTTCACCGATGTCGGAAACGGCAAACGGTTGGGTACCCGATTTCGGAAGCAGGTATTTCACGGAAGATTTTCCGTTCGGATTGCATTACATTCACGCAAAAGCCCTTGAACTCGGTGTGGATATTCCCAAAATCAACGAAATATACACTTGGGGAATGAGTAAAATTTGAACATCATGCCAGATTACGATTTCACTTCCGCTTTCCAGAAAAAGCTCAACCAGACCTTCGAGTTCACCATCGGGTTCCTGAGCTCCCACAATCTGAAATGGTGGGCCGCCTATGGTACCTCCATCGGGGCAGTACGTCACAAAGGTATCATTCCATGGGACGACGACATAGACATTTTCATGCCGTACTCCGACTACAGGAAACTGCTCTCCATGCATGACACCATGAACGGCACTCCGTACAGAATAGCCCTGCCCTTGGAAAACGGCAACATCTGTCCCTATGCCAAAATTTACGACTGCAACACCACCATCTGGGAACTCAGCAGATGGCCGTTCCTTACAGGCGTATGGATAGACATATTTCCTCTTTACGAAAGCAATGCCGACCGGAATGAATTCCTCAAACTGACAAAGACATACACCTCCTTGCTGTCGGCTTACCAGCGCAGCGTGAGCCGTTTCCCAGCGAAATACGTATTCTCGCTTATTACAGGATTACATCTCCGCACGCTTGCTTGCGAATTTGTACCGTCACTGTTTCTGAAATTCAAAGTAAAACAATACAAACAGGCATTCTTCAACTTTGAAAGCAAAATTGACAACGGCAACGGGGAATACTATATCTTCCCGTTCACATACATGAAATCAAATCCCAACCGCTTCCCGAAATCATGGTTTGCTGACAGCATCGAAGTCCCGTTCGAGACCTATTCGGTAAAGATTCCTTCGGGCAACCACGAGATTCTCAGCCAGATTTACGGTGACTACATGACTCCCCCTCCGGCTGAGAAGCAAAAAACACATCACTCGCAGGTTTACGTCAATCTTAAGGAAGGGCTGGAAATGGACGAAGTAAAATCACGTCTCGCAAAAGGCGAAACACGCATATACTGATGGACAATAGTTCCGGAAACAAACGCATAGCCATAAACACCCTTTTCCTATACCTGCGTATGGGATTGGTAATGGTGATAAGCCTCATCACCACCAGAGTCGTGCTTCAGACCCTCGGCGAAGTCGATTTCGGTATATACGGCGTAGTGTGCGGATTCGTGTCCCTCTTCGGTGTGTTCAACACTACATTTACAAGCGGCACAAACCGTTTCTACAACTTCGCCATAGGCCAGAAAGAGTCTGGCGGTGTACAAAAAGTGTACAAGACAGCCGTCGTGATACAGGCCATACTCGCCGTTTCCATATTCATACTGGTCGAAGCAGTTGGCCTGTGGTACATCAATTACCACCTCAACATACCTCACGAACGTCTTGGTATTGCCAACTGGATTTTCCAGTTTGCCGTGATTTCCCTGATACTTGTCGTTTTGCAGACACCATACATATCTGCCGTCTTGGCCTACGAGAAAATGAATTTCTACGCCTTTGTGAGCATTGCCGACGTATCAATGAAACTGCTCATTGTGTTTCTATTGCCAACGGCCTCGACAGACCAGCTTTTGCTCTACGGGTTTCTCATGATGCTCATTACCCTGATTTCCTTCCTCATGTACTTCATCTATGCGAAAGCCAGATTTTCAGAACTACGCTACCATAGAGGACTGGACAAATCACTTTTCAAATCCATGCTAAGCTTTTCCGGATGGTCGCTGCTTGACCCTGTTGCATATACCATACGCGGACAGGGATGCAACCTTGCCCTGAATTCATTTTTCGGGCCGGTACTCAACGCAGCATACAACGTTGCCAACCAAGTCTCCAGCGGATTGGACCAGTTCAGCAACAACGTAATCATTGCCTTCCGACCGCAGATTGTACAGTCGTACTCTGCCGGAGACCATATCCGCACCAAACATCTTATGACCGGCGTTTCGAAAATAAACTTCATACTCCAGCTGATGCTCACGGTACCGCTGATTTTCGAAATGGACAATGTCCTGCACCTTTGGCTCGGTAAAGACATTCCCGACTTTGTAGTTCCCTTCACCTGCCTTATCATGGTTGTAAAGAACATCAACACCCTCAACACCCCGATAACATACGTGATAATGGCAACGGGCAAAATCAGAAAGTACATGATATGCACGTCGATCATCGTATCTTCCACACTGCTGTTCTCCATTCTGTTTTTCTTGATGGGATTCAGCCCTGTATCAATGTACGTCGTAATGGTGGGAATAACCGTCATCAACCAGACCGTATGCATACGGATACTTTGCCAGAACTTTAAAGCAATAACGGTTGGCGAATACATGAAAACCATCATCTGGCCGTGTCTGAAACAAGCCGTACTTGTCCCGCTTCTGCCGGCCGTGGCATGGTTGCTGCTTCCTCCGTCATTATGGCGCCTGCTGCTGGTATGCACGGCTTCGCTCGCAAGTACCGTTTGGGTATCCTACACAATAACCCTCGATAAAGACGAAAAGAATCTCGTACTGTCAATAATAAGGAAATTCACCGGCAAATTCAGAAAGTCTCGCAATGAAAACGCTTCAAATAGCTGACACGACCCTTTCCGAATCCTCTGCAAAAATCGGACAGGAACCATAATTCCCCAAAAAACGACAGCGGGATTACTGTCCGGCAAATGACCCTGACAGCCGAAAACAAATCCTTTCAAACGCAAAAAAACTTTGCTCAAAAAACGCTCATTTTCAGAACGCTTTATACAATCTGATTCAGTAAACAATGCCTGAACACTTTTTCAGCCCAATTGAAAAACAACATGCAGAAAATCTCCCCTACCGAAATCAAAGACATCGAACTGTCCATTCTGGAATACATTGACGATATATGCCGGAAAAACGGCATACGCTATTTCCTGTCGTACGGGACACTACTCGGTGCCGTAAGGCACAATGGGTTCATACCATGGGACGACGACATCGACATCTGCATGCTCCGACCCGACTACGACAAATTCATAAAACTCGCAGGCAAGCCGGACCGACATTTCAAACTTCTGCATCACAGTACCGACAAAAAATATTTCTACGAATTTGCCAAAGTCGTCGATTCCAGAACGCAGATTGTAAACGACGGACTGCTTGAAAACGAAAACGAAGGCGTGTGGGTCGACATTTTCCCTATAGACAAGGTGGCTTATTTCCGCCGCACGCAGCGTTTTCTGGTAAAGATATCTCTCGTGTGCCGCATACTGTCGGTGTACAAGAAATTCCCCACGAAACACAGTTCTCTCTGGAAACCCGTCTGGAGAATTTCCAGACTTATAGGTCCACGGTTCTTTTTGCTCATAACCGATTTCCTGTCTAAACACGGAAAAAACAGCAGCACAGTAGGTTACATAGCCTCCAACGGTGATACCAGATACTGCTTCGGCAGCAATGTTTTCGCCGGCAGCATTCCAATGCATTTCGAAAACAAAACCTTTCCCGCTCCGGAACAATACGACACCTATCTGACCTGCCTGTACAACGACTACATGCAGCTTCCTCCTGTAGACAAACGCATCACACACAACATATCGGCCTTTTGGAAAGACTAACAATCTGAAAGTTCATGGAAGAAAAATACAAAATCGCAGTTGTCATACCCACTCTGAACGAAGAACTCTATATCAGTGACTGCCTGAATTCCGTAATATCGCAAAGCTTTCCCTTCAGCGAGATGGACGTTATGGTAATCGATGGCGGCAGCCGTGACAGAACCCGTGAAACGGTGGCCGGTTTTTGCGAACGCTACCCGAACATCCGTCTCATCGAAAACCCCAAGAAAATACAGTCTGCCGCCTTCAACACGGGAGTGGCGAATTCCTCTGCACCATACATAGTACGGCTCGATGCCCACTCCACATACAACAGAGAATACATCGAGCTGTGCATCAGGCATCTCGTTGAAAACGAAAGAATAGGAAATGCCGGAGGAATATGCAACGTCATATCACGCAATTCCGGACTTGTACCGGAAGCCAACGCCATTCTGAACAAAGTGCGTTTCGGTATTGGTGGAGCTTCTTTCCGCATCGGTGCCAAGGCTGGCTTTGCCGACACCGTACCTTTCGGATCTTTCCCGAGAAAAGTCATCGAAGAAATCGGCGGCATGCGCGAAGACCTCCCACGCGGTGAAGACAATGAATTCAACAACCGTATCCGAAAAGCCGGTTATAAAATCTACCTCGACCCTGAAATAGTATGCACATACTATTCCCGCGACACTTTCCGCGGAAGCGTTGGGCAAATGTGTGCCAACGGGGTGTCCATTGGAAGGCTGCTGCACATCGACCCCAGTTCTGTCTCCCTGCGTCACCTTGTCCCGCTTGCTTTTGTACTGTCGCTCGCACTCTCTCTCGCTGCCGGCATCTTCTGGCGACCTGCATCCCTTGTTTTTGCCGTAATCTTTGGATTATACATCACCGCCAGCATCACTGCGACGATATCGGCGTGTTGCAGATACGGGAAACGGTTCTTCTTCATACTGCCACTGCTTTTCTTGTGCGTGCACTGTGCATACGGCTGGGGGACTATTTCCGGCATTTTAAAAAGATAAATAATTGCTCATATTTTCCCTAACTACATATTCATATGAAAGTACCATTTTCCCCTCCCGACCTGTCGGAACAGGAAGCCAAGGCTGTCGCTGAAGTGCTGCAGTCGGGCTGGATTACCACCGGACCCAAAACCAAAGAGTTCGAACGCAGAATAGCGGAATACTGCCACACACCAAAAGCCGTGTGCCTCAACTCAGCCACATCGTGCATAGAACTGATACTCCGCATTTTAGGCATCGGTCATGGCGACGAAGTCATAACATCGGCCTACACCTACACTGCTTCGGCAAGTGTAATATGCCACGTGGGAGCCACCCCGGTACTCGTCGACACTGCCCCCGGTTCTTTCGAAATGGACTACGATGCACTTGAAAAGGCCATAAGTCCCCGCACAAAGGCAATCATCCCGGTAGATATCGCCGGCATAATATGCAACTACAACCGCATTTTCGAAATTGTCAACGGCAAACGCGGCCTTTTCACTCCCAGCAACGACTTGCAGAAAGCCTTCGGTAGAATCATCGTGCTTGCCGATGCGGCACACGCTTTCGGTGCTTCACAAAAAGGCAAAATGTGCGGAGAAATCGCCGATTTTACCTCTTTTTCGTTCCATGCGGTGAAAAACCTGACCACTGCCGAAGGCGGTGCCCTGACTTGGAGAAACGTGGAATATATTGACAATGAACACCTTTACAAGCAGTTCATGCTTTATTCGCTGCACGGGCAAAGCAAGGACGCTTTTGCAAAAACACAACTCGGTGCATGGGAATACGACATCATATACCCTGCCTACAAGTGCAACATGACCGACATCACTGCCGCCATCGGACTTGTTCAGTTCGACCGCTATCCAGCACTTCTGCAACGCCGCCGTAAAATAATCGGAGCATACGACAATGCTTTGAAAAACCACAACGTACAGATACTGAGTCACTTTACCGAAGATGCCCAATCCAGCGGACATCTGTATTTTGTCAGACTGCTGGGAAAAAGCGAAGCCGAACGGAATTCCGTCATCGTGAAGATGGCAGAACGCGGAATCGCAACCAACGTACACTACAAACCACTGCCCCTGATGACTGCCTACAAAAATCTGGGCTTCGACATTAAAGATTTTCCCAACGCCTTCAAACAATACGCCTGCGAAATAACACTTCCTCTGCACACCTGTCTTTCTGACGAACAGATTGATTTCGTCATTTCCAATTTCGTTGAACTGATCGGATAGAATACTCCATGAAACGCGCTTTCGATTTGTTTTTCAGTTCGTTAGGACTAATCATATTAAGTCCTGCATTCCTTGCAATCGCCGTCTGGATAAAAATTGATGATCCGAAAGGCGGCGTCTTCTACCGGCAGACGCGCGTCGGCCGTGGAAACAAGGATTTCCGCCTGTACAAATTCCGATCCATGCGGGTCGGTTCCGACAAGGACAGCCTCATAACAGTCGGTGGCCGCGACCCCCGGATAACACGCTCCGGATACTTCATCCGCAAATACAAACTTGACGAACTTCCGCAACTCATCAACGTCTTCAAAGGCGAAATGAGTCTGGTCGGCCCGCGTCCCGAAGTCCGGCACTATGTCGACTTCTGGACAGAAGAACAGCTCCACGTCCTCGATGTCCGACCCGGCATCACCGATCCGGCTTCAATACGCTACCGCAACGAAAACGAACTCCTCGAAAATGCCGAAGACCCCGACAAATACTACATTGACGTAATTATGCAGGACAAGATAAAGCTCTATCTTGAATACGTGGAAAAACATTCCTTTTGGGGCGACATCAAACTGATTTTCAAAACATTTGAAGTCATAATAAAAGAATAACCCCATCCTTACTTAAAACAGCAAAGGCGGCGGTTCCGTAAGGAACTGCCGCCTTTGCTGTTTTACTGTGTTTCAATTAGTTGAAACGTTCCTTATATTTATTCAACTGCGTTTTCATTGCATCTACCGCCTGCAAGGTAGCCTCTTCGAAACTGTTGGCCTGTTTGCTGTTGAACAATATCTGACCGGGCAACGCAAGTTGCAACTCAACGATTTTGTTGTTTTCACTTTCGGGCTTGTCAACCTTCAGCGTCACATCGCACGCGGTGATACTGTCGAAATTACGCTCCAGTTTTCCGACTTTCTCGTTTACAAACTGTTCCAGTTTGGGTTCTGCTTTAAATTTTACTGCATTGATTTTAATATTCATAAAAACCTCCTTTATTTTTTTGCTCTCGGATGAGCTGTTTTATATGTTTCTTTCAATCTTTCTATCGTGTTGTGCGTATAAACTTGGGTAGCAGCAAGATTGGCATGCCCTAACAACTCCTTTATTGCATTTATGTCAGCTCCGTTGTTCAGCAGATGTGTGGCAAAAGTGTGCCTTAAAACGTGCGGACTCACCTTGTCCGCATTGGAAACCAGAGACATGTACGTTTTCACCACACGCTCCACCAGCATCGGATACACTGCATTACCTTTCAAGGTAACGAACAGCCTGTCCGTTTTATTGTCAACTTTTTCATTTCTAAGCAAAATATAATTTTCTATCATCTGCCTTGTATCGTTTTCTATCGGCACGATACGCTCTTTGCTACGTTTTCCGAAAACCTTCACCAAACCGTTCTGCAAATCCACCGAAGTATCTTGGAGCGATATCAGCTCGGCCCTACGCATACCCGTTACATACAAGAGTTCGATTATAAGTTTGTTCCGCACTCCCTCAAAATCGTCGGCAAAGACATTTTCGGTTTCAAGTGCCGTTTCCATCTCGCTTTCGCGGAAAAAGACCGGCAGTCTCTTGGGTGTTTTCAGCGAAGTGATTTTTGTAAACAGATCCTTTTCGTAAATCTTCTGCTTTCTCAGAAACTTGTTCCATGCCCGCAGCGAAGCCATCTTGCGGGTCACGCTCCGCGGCTTCAGACCGCTTTCGAGCAGTTCCACCTCCCAATCCCTCAGCAAAAGCGGACTCAGTTCCCCAGTGTCATCGATTCCTTCCCTGTCCAGATATGACTTGAAAAAATTCAAATCCGACAGATACGTTTCCACCGTAAGCCCCGAAAGACGCCGCTCATTACGGAGATAGTCTTCAAATAGCAATATGGTCTCTTCAGTTTTCACACTGCAAAGTTACAAAAAAAAGTTCATAAAAAAAATTTTTTATGAACTTTTTCTGATTAGCAAGAAAAAAAACGCTATTTGTCCAGAGCTTCCTGCTGAAGATGCTGCACGTAAATGGCTTTCATCTTGCGTTCCCTTGCTTTTACGGAAGGTTTCGTGAATTTCTGACGGTCACGGAGTTCGCGTACAACGCCAGTCTTTTCAAATTTTCTCTTGAGTTTTTTCAAAGCTCTCTCGATGTTTTCGCCTTCTTTAATAGGAACGATAATCATAGTTAATACCTCTTTCTTTTTTAAAGTGATTAAATAAAATAAATAATTCTCTGTACAAATTACAATTGAATGTGTCCTGCCTCAACTGCATCCTGCAAAGCTGCCATAATACCTTTTTTGTTGATAATACGCATGCCTTTTGCTGAAACTTTCAAAGTTATCCAGAGATCTTCTTCAGGAATGTAAAACTTCTTTGTCTGAAGGTTCGGATAAAATCTTCTTTTAGTTTTAATGTTTGAGTGAGAAACATTGTTCCCTGTACAAACTTTCTTACCTGTAATTTCGCAAATTCTTGACATTTTTTATATGTTTTTTTTGTGACTTTTTCTTTTTGAAACGGAGTGCAAAGTTCCGAAAAAAAATTGACATGGCAAAATTTTTCCTCATCTTTTTTTTTACCAGCTTCCGTTTTTCCCGTCTTTTACAACATATCCATTTTATTATCAGACAATTACCATTACACAAAAAAAACATCTCCACCCATCTCATCTCTCGCACCGATATCCGCTTTTTTTTGCAAAAAATGCAATATCTTGACATTTTTCACGTTTTTCCTCTCACAAAAAAACACTTTTTTCACACACAATAACGACTTATTATGAAGACAAAGATTTTTGGCATTACGGTCATCGCCGCCCTGCTGCTTTTTTCCTGCAAGGACGATGAAAAAACCGAGATCGACACCCACACCTACCACCCCTCAAACAATTTCAGTCTGCCGACCTCGCTCATACAAACCGAATCGTTCATGAACGACATATTCCAAATTACATTCAAATTCCTTGCCGACTCTACCCTTTGGCACAGAACCACTTACCCGAAAGTATCTAGAAACAGAGACACCATCGACATCGATTTCGGCTCTGCCGACACCACCACCCTTTCCGAAGTAAACGACATCCGCTGCCGTAGCGGCCGCATGAACATTGTCCTCAACGGAGACTGGAACTCCGACAATACCACCATCCAAATCCATGCCAGAGACCTCACCCTCTCCCACATGATAAAAATCAACGGCAAAATCGAACTCGCCAACAAGGGAATGCATCCCTACAACTCCTCCCAATGCCAGACATACGAGTTTGCCGGCGTCATGGACACCATAACCGTTTTCGGCGGCGACACGGCTTCTTTCATATACTCCTCGTTCAAGACCTACTATCTCATTCAGGGAAAAGAAACACCCGAACTCTACGACGACTTTTACGCGGCAAGCGGCACCGCTCAGGGCAAATGGGGAAACAAAAACTCTTTCAACATGGAAACCGTAACGGATAAGGATTTCCATGCCCCGATGGACTGCAACTGGTTCACCGACGGCTGTGCGAAAGTATATGTAAAACTCGAACAGTACGATGTCGCACAGCAAAAAAGCATAAGTTTCGAAAAAACAAGCTGTCTGCCCCACGCCACACTGTTCATCGGCAACGACGGAACCACTCCTCTGCGGGTTGAACTGCCGTAGTTCTGGAAAATTATCGTATCTTTGCAACAAAATAAAAAACAGATAAAACCATGCAATTCTCTAAAACTCAAATAGAAATGGCGTTGTCGCACGTCGATGACCCCGACTTGGGACAGAGCCTTGTCGCTCTCGGAATGATTGAAAACATTGCCATCGACGGCAACAAGGTAAGTTTCGACCTCGTGCTTACCACTCCCGCCTGCCCCATGAAACAGAAAATGAGCAACGACTGCATCGAAGCCATCCACTCCTTTGTCGACCCTGACATCGACGTTCAGGTAAACCTCACTTCTCGCGTCAAGCCACAACCCGACAAGTCGGAAATGTTCCCCGGCATCAAAAACATCATCGTGGTCGCCTCCGGAAAAGGCGGTGTAGGCAAATCCACCGTCGCTGTGAACCTTGCCGTCTCCCTTGCCAAAACCGGTGCCAAAGTCGGTCTCATGGATGCCGATTTCTACGGTCCGTCAATACCCATCATGTTCGACATAAAGCAGCAGGACATCATGGGAGAAGACCACGACGGAAAGACTTACATGCTCCCGTTCTTCAAGTACAACGTGAAACTCATGTCTGTCGGATTCATGATTGACCCCGACAAGGCCATCGTATGGCGCGGACCCATGGTCTCCAACGCATTGAAACAGCTCCTCACCGAAACTTGGTGGGAAGATATCGACTACCTCGTGGTGGACATGCCTCCCGGAACCGGTGACGTACAGCTCACCATCGCCCAGACTCTCCCCGTAACCGGTGCCATAATAGTGAGCACCCCGCAGCAGGTTGCACTTGCCGACGTAATCCGCGGCGTGGAAATGTTCCAGAACCCAAACATCAACATACCCGTTCTGGGGTTCGTGGAAAACATGGCATACTTCACACCCGCCGAACTCCCGAACAACAAATACTATATATTCGGTAAACAGGGCTGCCGTAAGATGGCCGAACAGATGAACATACCGCTGCTCGGAGAGATACCGCTGGTACAAAGCATCGCCGAAGGCGGCGACAGCGGGAAACCCGTGTCGCTCTTCAGCGAAAACCCGACCCCCGAAAGCGAGGCTTTCATGGCTCTCGCCGAAAACGTAGCAAAGGAAATCTCCATCCTCAACAGCAGAAAAAAATAAATTTTCTTTCTCTGGAAGAGAACTTCTGTAGCAGAAACGCTGCAGAAGTTTTTTTTCAATTTGAACACATTTCAAAAAAAAACGTATCTTTGCAAAATAAAACAAAGTATAATTTTAAAATAGTCAAAACATAGACAGATAGTTAAAAAAATATAAATAGCGACTGTTGAGCCATTTCTAACATTCAAACTACCACTTGTTCGTAAGAACTTCTACTCTAGAATAGGTCCGACACAACACCGTTTTTTTCGGTGTGGTGTAACTTGTTGGAGTAGATGGGTGTGGTAGCCCGAATGTAAAACAAGATTTTGCCACGCCTTTTTTTTTATTATATATTCACAAAAACAGATTAAAACTTTATAATAATCATAAAAATTAAAACAATGAAAAAAGTTCTTTTGTTAGTAGCCCTCACTGCGATGTTTTTTTGCGGATTCTCGCAGAATGGAAACGGAGTATACAATGACAGCTCCGTAATTATCAAGAATGGTAAATTCGGATTTATCAATAAATCCGGCAAATCCACGACACCCGTCGAATACTCGTCTATACTTGCTTATGAGGTGAGTTTTGGTCGCGAATGTGGTGCCACAAGAGGTAGTTTTGTGGTAACGACACTGGATGCGCCTTCTTTTTTTGAAGGTTCGTGTTCCGAATTTCTCAGTCCCGAATATGCCAGCATGTATTATAGCCCAATCCCAGGTTGGGTGAAGAAAAACGGGAAATGGGGATTTGTAACCCGGAATGGGAAAATCATCTTGCCGTTCAAATATGATTTGATTTGTGGTGATTTAACAATGGATAGACCTGCCGAATTCAAAATGGTAAGTAACGAGAACACTTACGATAGTCCATTTATTGTACATCAAGAGAATGGCAAATGGGGTGTCGTTGCTTTTGATGGAGAAATAATACCACATAAATATGATGAAATAACCGGAATAAGCGAAACAACTTCTTTTGAACAAGGAGAAGAAGGAGAAACACTCTCAAACATGTTCAGTGTTAACCAGAACGGCAAATGGGGCGTCATTCACTCCGACGGCAAACAGATTCTACCATTCAAATATGACGAAATAAGACCAATCGGACATACTGAGTATGGAAGCTATACATTTGACAACGCTTTCATGGTCAAACAGAATGGTCAATGGGGTGTTGTTGCAAAACAAGAACAGACTGTTGAAAATAGTGAAAACAAAGAAATCTGGAAACAGATTCTCCCATGCAAGTACGACTCCAGCGAAATCATTTACAAAAACGGCCACTTCTTGCACAAAGTCAACGGTAAATGGGGAGTCATAAGTTTCGACGGCAAGGAAATTCTCATCTGTAAATATGATGATATCAGAACATTCCCATGTGACGAAGAAGGTACTGCATCATCTGAATTTATGGTAAAAGAGGACAACAAATGGGGCGTATTATATGCAGAAACTGCCAGCAATAACAAAGTGTCCCTAATACAAATCATTCCATGCGAATATGATGACATAACCACACTAGAAGATTTCGTAGCCGGGGCTGGACCCGGCCGTGGTATTGGTTATTTTGATTTCGCCGTCAAACAAAACGGCAAATGGGGTATCTTAGGGGAACAAATCGTTCCCTGTCAATACGATAACCTCAAAAAAGCATATATAGCTGGACATGAATTAATCTGGTGTAGAGAACACGTTAACTGCCATGTCATTGTACAACAGAACAACAAATGGGGAGTTATCAATCCTGCAGGCAAACAAATTATTCCATGTAAATATGATGAAATATTTACACAAAATGAGCATTTTGATATTTCTGGTTATTATCCCGAACAGAGTTTTTTTAAAATAAAACTCAACGGCAAATGGGGTGCAATAACTGTACAACTCAACGAAGAGGATTACGAATTTTATTGGGATAATGAAAATCACATCTGGTCAGAAGCCATTTGTACACAAATTCTCCCCTGCGAATATGAGGAAATTGCAGTTGAAAGCAGTGGCTATGAACCCATTTTAAAAGTTCGACAGAACGGCAAGTGGGGTGTAGTTGCAAAACAAACTCAATATAATGAAAAAACTGGTGAAAGCAAAGAAATCTGGAAACAAATTCTCCCCTACAAGTACGATAAAATAAGACCAATCACATTTGACAATGCTTTCTTCGTCAACCAGAATGGCCAATGGGGTGTTGTTGCAAAACAAGAACGGACTGTTGAAAATAGTGAAAACAAAGAAATCTGGAAACAGATTCTCCCCTGTAAATACGACACCAGCGAAATCGTTTACAATAACGGCCACTTCTTGCACAAAGTCAACGGCAAATGGGGCATCATTGGCTCCAATGGGAAACAGATTCTCCCCTGCAAGTACGATGAGATAAAACAAACCAAAAATGACGAATGGTATTATAATTCTTTCTTGGTTAAACAAAACGGCAAATGGGGCGTCATTAACTCCGATGGTGAAGAAATCCTTCCCTGTAAATACGACACCAGCGAAATCGTTTACAAAAAGGGCTACTTATATCACAGACTCAACGGCAAATGGGGTGTCATAAGTTCCTCCGGCGGAGAGATTCTCCCCCGCAAGTACGATGAAATAAAACCATTTGAATTTAACTACATCAATGAGAACAATCTATTCTTCGTCAAACAGGACGGCAAATGTGGACTTATAAATTCAGATGGCAAAGAAATCATCCCCTGCAAATATGCACCAAATGAAATCTCGTTCAATAAAATTTCGTCCGAGATATACCGGCTTCGTGCAAAAGACAAATTCGGCATCATAAATTCACAAGGAGAAATTCTGCTTCCGTGCGAATACGACTCTATATCGAATTTTTCCAACAAATACCTCCTCATAAAAAAATCTGCAAACTATGGACTTCTCACATCTGAATTCAATACATACCTTCCATGCGAATACCAGCGTATAACCGCTCTCAACAAAGGCTATTTAATGCTTGTAAAAAACGGGAAATACGGTGTACTGACAGACAACGGAAAAACTATACTCAAATGCGAATTTGACAGTATAGCAACAACCAACAGCAACATCCTCATGAAACAGAACGGCAAGTGGGGTGCAATCAATGCAAAAGGTGCTATTTCCTGCAAATACACGGAAATAGTGCCTGTAAAGAACTTCTACGCAGTAAAGGACGGCAAGAAGTGGGGCATTGTCGGAGCCGCAGGCAACACCATCCTTGCTCCTACTTACAAACTTGACAAAGTCGAAGCATTCGGAAACTTTTTCAAAGTTTCGTATAAGAAACACTTCGGTTTGCTTGACGGAAGCGGGAAACTCGTACTTCCCATTGCCTATGAGGAAATCACAAAACGCGACGGCTCGTCGTTCTTCGTGAAGCAGAAAGGCAAATGGGGCGTTGCCGATTCAAAAGGGAAAATAACGGTTCCCTGCAGCCACGAATCAACCGCAGGAATATCCCGTTAGATTGCCCTGACGGACAAATCAAAGCAGCCGGCGGTCAGTTTCGCCGGCTGTTGTTTTTTCATTTTTACATTACCGCAAAAAAAAAAGCATCGCCGAAGGCGATGCCGTTATTCAAAAAAACTTATCTGACTTTTTCCCGTCATCAGAAAGGCAAAGTCTCAAGCTGGTCCTTGTCGTTCAGTACTGCATCAAGGTCGTCGATGGCCACAGGCTCTGCTTCCTGACTGTTGTCCGGATGATTCTTGTTTGCCAGAACAGTGAAATTGTCTGCCAGAACCTCGGTGATATAACGTTTGTTACCTTCCTTGTCTTCCCAAGAGCGCGAGCGGAGTTTCCCTTCCACATATATCTGGGAACCTTTTTTCAGAATTTTCTCGGAAATCTCGGCCAGACCTCTCCAGCAAACAATGTTATGCCACTCGGTCTGCTCTACCCGCTGACCTTCCTTGTTCTTGTAATACTCCGTGGTTGCCAAGGGAAAAGTTGCTTTCTTGGCTGTGTCAAAAGTGATTATTTCCGGATCTTTTCCCAAATTTCCTATCAGTATTACTTTATTTACTCCTACCATAGTTCAAACATTTTTAGTTCATAAATACCGTTTATTTTCGTCTATTTCAAATCCTTAAAGGCTGTGAAATATCTTACAAATTTAGTGTTTTTTTTTCAATATGCAAAATAAAAAACGCTTTAATTTGTCAAAATATTGATTCCCAACATATTACAAGATACTATTTTTCATAAAAAAAGCTCTTTTTCATAAAAAAATGACGTCGGGCACATTTTTTTTGCTTTCTAAAACCCCGGAAACTGCATGAACAATGTTGGTAGCAGAAGCAGAAAACCGATTACTATGAGAAACACGATGAACTTCCACACCCATTTCACCCACGTCCCGTAAGGTATCTTTGCCACTCCGAGACACCCAATCAAAACGCCCGAAGTCGGGGTTATCATGTTCGTAAAACCGTCGCCGAACTGGAATGCCAGCACCGTTGTCTGCCGCGACACGTCTATCAGGTCGGCAAACTGTGCCATTATGGGCATCGTGAGCGCCGCCTTTGCCGAGCCGGAAGGCATTATGAGGTTCAGCAGCGTCTGGAACAGGTACATCACCCCTACCGAAGCCGTTTCACCCAATGCCGAAAGCGAACCGGTAAGCCCGAAAAGTATCGTATCTATCACTTTCCCGTCCTTCAGGATGAATATTATGCCGCTCGCAAGCCCTACAACCAATGCCGCACTCATTATATCCTTGGCACCTTCGAGAAAAAGCTTGGCTATGTCGTCGGCACCCTTGCTGTTGGCTATACCCGAAAATATACCCATCGCCAGAAAAAGTGCCGATATTTCCATTATGTACCAGTCGTAGCCCAACACCCCCGTCACAAGGTAGAAAATGGTGAAAAACAGCAGGTCCAATATAAAAAAATGCACCGACTTCCGCAAGGCAAGGAATCCGGTTACGGCAAACAGACCTGCCAGAACAGGAAGCATGCACACCGACACCGAAGCCTCGCCAACGGTTATTGTCGTGAACGGGTCCGCAACGGCAAAGCAGGTCATCACGGCTGTAAGAAATACCCACACTACCCACGCCGACTTCGGAGTGTGATACACCACCCCTTCTTTTTCCTGCTCTTCAGCCCTGTTGCGCCAATAGGCGTCGAGTCTGTACATCGGCGACTTCTCGGGATTTTTCTTCACCCTTCCAGCATACCAGAGCACAAAGGCAATACCTATCACCGTGAGTATCAGCCAGCAGAATATCCTGTACTCCATGCCCGAAAAAATAGGCAGTTCGGCAATGCCCTGCGCAATGCCTATGGTGAACGGATTCAATATGGCACCCGCAAATCCTATGTGGGCAGCCATGTAGCAGATGCACACTCCCACAATGGAATCATATCCCATCGAAATGGAAAGTGGTATGAATATGACCACAAAGGCAATCGTCTCCTCGCTCATTCCGAACACAGCACCGAACACACTGAACATCAGCATTATAAGCGTAAGAATAAGATTATTCACCCCTATCTTCTGAAAAAAACGGTATTTCTGCAGTCTGGTAACCTTTCGCAGAAACGTCATCACCCCGATGTCGATGGCCTTGCTGTTGTTCAGTATCCAGAATGCTCCGCCAACCATCAGTATGAACACTATTATGTCGGCCTTGTCCACGAATCCGTTGAAAAACGACGAGAATATCTGCCATGTCTGCGGCTGGCTGTCGACGTAGTGGAACGAATCATTCACCACCACCTCGCGTTGCGAGCCGTTCACATCTGTCGTTTTACGTTCAAACTCCCCTCCGGGTATAATCCACGTCAGCACCGAGGCAAACAGTATCAGAAAGAACACTATTGTAAATGTATGGGGTATTTTCTTCAGTTTCAGCATAATATGTTTTCAGTAAAAAAAAGAGAGTGTCTGTACAACGCTCTCTTGTAAAATATCGGATAAGCAAATCTTATTTTTCTCTGCCTGTTATTATTATTTCCATCTTCACTTCGCTGAATGCCTTGCCCTTGTTGTTGAGAACCTCCGAAGCGGCTTTCTTGATTTCGGTTTTCGACATTCCCTGCACGCATATTCTGTTCTCATCAATGCCGTTGTCGACAAAATACTTTTTCACCGATTCGGCTCTGCCGAGCGAGGTCTGCACGTCTTTGTCAACGTCGAAACCGTACGAAGCCACATAACCTTTCAGTGTAAAATATACGTCGGGCTGGTCTTTCAGCATCTGCACGTATGTACTCAGCGAATTGGCCGATTCTTCGACGAGAAGCTGTGTCTCCCCGTCTTCGAAATAAATATCCGAAATCTCGAATTTGGAACCTCTTTCAATCTTGTTCATGGTGACCTTCATGAGGGTATCCTCCTTGAAAATATCAGCGTTGAATTCCTTGTATATGGCAAAATAGCCGTCTTTCTTCACATACATCACATAGTCGAATTTCGGAACGAAAGAAATCTTTCCGCCCTTGTACGAGGAGTTCTTCAAAACCACGCGGTTGTTGGTATTTTTTTCGATAAGCAGTATGTCCACATCAACATTCTTGCGGATTTTCGGGTCGAAGAACACCACTTTCGGCGTAAAGAAGTCTACGCTCACCGAAACCTTTGCCGTAAATCCGCTTCCTCCGTTAATCGGCTTGTCAACGACAAGATAATAAACTTCGTCCTTCATGACGTCGATGGCCGCGCAGTTCGGGTCGGTAGTATTTTTGTCGATAAATTTCGAACGGCCTGTCAGCGATGTCCCTACAGCACCCTTCATTGCAGAATCGGGCATGGAAAGATTTGCCACCAGCGGTTTTATCTTATTGTTCATCAGATGATTGGAAAAATACTGGTCCGTGTACTTGAATACCACGAAGTCGTAATCGTCCTTCGGGTCCTGCGGCTTGATGTCCACAATCAGTTTCCCTGTGTACGGCACCTGAAACTTAAACCACACTGTGTTGTGTTCTATTTCAAAAAGATATGGATTTTCCTTGCTGCGGACGATTTCCATAACTTTTCCTCCACCATTGGGAACAGTGGTGGGACCGTAGGCGATATCCGGCTTCAAATCAATGGCATTCAGGCAGTCGTTGCTGTTGTACGGCAATTCCGTAAGAACGATGGCTGGTTTTTCGTTTTTGGCTTTCTTGCCTTTTTTCTTGGTTGTCTTGGTCGTTTTCGACTTGGAAGTCTTCTTCTGGCCATAAACGTATGTCGGGCAGGCTACCACAAACAATGACAGAATAAATATAATCAATCCTTTTTTCATAAGGCATAAACATTTAGTTTTTAAAAAAATAAAACTTTCTTCCAATTTGCAAAATTACAACTTTTTTTCCGAATTGCAAAGGATTTTTTAAGTTTTTTTCATTTTTTTATCTTCGAAAAAAGTAATGACACCTGAAGTACCGTAAATGCAACAAAAAAGTCGCTGTAACAGCAGTATTACAACGACTTTTGAATAAAAACGCAGCACTTGCCCCTACTCTCTGTGATCGGCGAGGTATCGTTCGGCATCAATTGCGGCTATGGCACCTTTGCCGGCTGCCACGATGGCCTGTTTGTAATTAGGATTGCACACGTCGCCGGCCGCAAAGACCCCCTCTATGCTTGTCCTCGAACTCGGTGCCTTTACTTTGATGTAGCCGTTCTCGTCCATATCGAGCTGACGTTCGAAAATTCCGGTATTGGGCCTGCTGCCTATGGCAACAAAGAAACCCGATATGGGGATGTCCCGCATCTCATCGGTTTTCAGATTTCTGATACGCACTCCGGTAACACCATCTATGTCGTTGCCAAGTATCTCTTCGGGCAAGTGATTCCAAATAACCTCTATCTTGGGATTGTTGAGCACCCTGCGCTGCATTGCCTTTGAGGCTCTCATCTTATCCCTGCGTATGATGTGGTAAACCTTATGACAGAGATTCGACAGGTAATCGGCATCTTCGCAACCGGTATCTCCTCCACCTATTACGGCGACATCCTGATTTTTGTAAAAGAATCCATCACATGTGGCACAGCACGAAACACCTTGCCCGCGAAAACGCTTTTCCGACGGCATCCCTGTCCACAGAGCCGATGCTCCCGTTGCGATAATCACTGTATCCGCCGATATCATGTTGCCTTTGTCATCGGTACATACGAACGGCTTGTGCTGCAGATCGGCCTCGGTAATGACTCCACTGCGTATTTCTGTTCCGAAACGTTCGGCCTGTTTGCGGAGATCTTCCATCATTTCATTGCCGGAAACGCCGCTGGGGTAGCCGGGGAAATTTTCTATCTCCGTGGTCATAGTAAGCTGACCGCCAGGTTGGATACCTGAATAAAGAATCGGTTTCAAATCGGCTCGTGACGCATATATTCCTGCCGTATAACCTGCCGGACCTGAACCTATAATCAAACAACGAGTATGTTCCATAATTATGTTTTTTAAGTTATAATATTCTGTTTCAACTGCAATTACATACGCCAAATAAGACCTGCCGAAAGCACATTATTGAACTGTCCCGTTGAAAGGAGGCCTTTTCTGGATCCTGAGATTTTTTCTTCTCTGATATTGAGCAAGGAATAAGTAAACCGCGCGTTTATGCCGAAATGGGGATTGAACCAGAATCTTGCATCTACGGCATAAGGCAGTTCAAAACGGTTGTAGCCGTTGGTATTGTTTATGAGACTTGTGTTGTCGCTGCCGTTTTCGGTAGTTTTATGCGTAACCAGAACCGAAGGCACCAGCCCGACACCGACATCAAATTTTTCCGAAATCTCGAAATGCAACAGCAGGGGTATTTCCACATAACCGAGACTTACAATGGTGGTATTGTCTCCGTTATCGCGTGCACCTTTCCCCGAATAACCTATCTCCAGATGTGCCCGTAACCGTTCCGACAGGGGATATTCCGTGAGAATCCCGAAATTGAAGGCTACTTTGTTGTAACCCGTATAAGCATCACCGTCTATCTGTGAGAAGTTTGCCGAAGCTTTCATCCCGAAATTGAAATCCTGTGAATAAGCAACTGTTCCTATTACCATTGCCACGAATGCAAGTATCAGTCTTTTCATGAAAAATACGATTTAATTTTCTGCAAAAATACGATTTTTTTTTGACTTTTCGGCAACATCGAAAAAAAAAACACATATTTCGTTTTCCAACACAAAAAAATCCCCACTGTAAAAGTGGGGATTTTTCGGCTTTCACAAAAGTCTTATCGAACAAGAAGAACACTGCCTGTACGGGTTTCCACTCGTTGGTTGTGGGCTCTCGGCAGACGGTACTTCACAATGTACACATACGAACCGCCCTGACATTTGACACCGTTGTGTGTTCCGTCCCAACCTTCCGTAGGATCGGTTGATTCGAATACCAGCTGTCCGGCACGGCTGTAGATATGTATTTCAAAATCTGTCACCTCGAACGTAACGACCTTGAAAATTTCATTGTCGTGGTTGCCGTCTTTGCTGTCAGGCATGAACACATTCGGTATCCAGATTTCTCCCAACCTTACAGGGATAACCTGAATTGTCGTATCCTGACAAGTGTTCGTATCCTCAACGATAAGTATCACCTGAATGGAATCATCATCGCGACGCGAAGTGTAGTAAGCTTCCTTGCGGTTCTCGGTAATGTAATCCGGGAATATCCACTTGTTGGCGACAACAGTTCCAATACTCTGGTCGGTGAACTTAATCTGAGTTTCCGGCATTGTAATCACATTCGGATCGGTTACGAACTTGGCTTCAAGTTTGTCCGGTGTCTTTATCATTATCGTAGCCGTGCTTACACAGTTGTATGGAGCATAATCTACGGTTACGGTGTATAATGTTTTCACCTTTGGAGCCACTGTTACCACTGTATCATTGTGATGCTGTGCCATGGTAGTGTCTACCGGATACGATACCCAGTCGATGGTGTTGCCGTTGGTTGTTACAACCAAATTCGTAGAGCCGTTTATACAGTAGGCACCGCTATCTCTCAGATAGATTGAAGGATATTCAAGACGATAGAGATTCAGCGTAATGATACTGTCGCAGCCATACTGATTTACTAATGTATCGACATAGGTACCAGTGTTGAAGAAGTAGTTTCCTAAGAAGTTGTAACGACTGTTCTCGCAGATGGTATCCCAAATCGTGGTGTCGCTTCTGTCGCGGAACGAAACATTCACCACTATGACACTGTCACAACCAGTGAGTACACTCTGTTCAACATGTGTGTAAGTTCCCGGCTGAGTCCTGTCGTAGTAATTTCCGTAGAACTCAAAGATACCTTCGTAGCAGAGCAATGTGTCACGGATGTCAAAAATAGTGTCGCGTACCGTCAGAGTGAGGTCTACCGCACTGTCGCAACCTATTACAGTTCTCAGATATTCAACATAATGACCGCTCGTGAAGTATGGCACACCGTTTATGAACATAGTATCACCGGCACATATTGTATCTACAATATAGTTGAAGGTTGTATCCCAAATTGTCAGGTGCAGGTTTATGATTGTATCGCAAGCCTGTTCATGGTGGGCAATATTCACATAATCACCTGTTCTGTCATAAGTTACACCACGCAAAGTGTAAGTTTCGTCCTTACAGATATTGATGTATCTGTCTTCAACGGTCGTGTCTATTTCTGCAAGGTTCAGGATAAGAGTACTGTCACAGCCATTCATCGTATACAAGTTTACACTATATGTACCGCCTTGAGTGTATGGAACACCGCAGAAATGGTAGTATTCACCCCTACCCATAGTGTCGTAGTATATTGAAGTGTAACTTCTGTTAACGATGATAGTAAAGCTGTCGAGAGTATTGTCCTGATATACGATTCTCGCATAACCGTCTCCTCTGTGTCCTGTTTCATTGGTACTGTCCGGAGCCAAGAACGATGACGAACCAGATACAGTAGTTGCATTTACAAGGTATGCACTTGCGGGAACGGTATAACCTGCCGGAACGCTGGCTGCCGTAGCCGGAGTCCAAACGAAGCTGGAACCGCCGGAACCGCCTTTATCATCATCAACAGAGCCATCAGGGTAAGTACCGCAACCGCCGTACCAGCCACCGCCACCGGCTCCGCCATAGCCACTTGCATAGTATACTCCGGCTCCGCCGAAACCAAAACCACCGTAAGTCTGATTAAGTGCTCCTGTACCCAAACCTACCGTCACCTGTGTTGCTGCCGTAGTAGCCGCACCCGTGCCGGAATATGTCTGATTTCCACCACCATAATTTGTACCACATCCGGAATTTGCCGTAGTTCCCACCGTTCCACCTGCAGCACCGCCTGCGTATGATGAACCGCCGTCGGAACCGCCGCCACCGGCCACGATGATACGCGAGTTGAAGTGTGCTGCCGAATTCCATACATTGGAACCTGCCGTGCCCTGCAATGCGATGTCGGTTGCACCACCGCCACCTTTATAGAGGTAACGGTAACCGCCGCCATTCCAACCTCCGGGATATATGCTTGCCGTAGATGATGTCACGTTGTTGCCTGACTGTCCGACATACACATACAACGCCGTCAATCCCGTGGTATTGGTAATGGTACCTCTTGCGTAACCACCGGCACCTGCATTTGTAGATGTTGTACGGTATCCGCCGCTTGCACCCCAAACTTCCATTTTTATTGTATCGATACCCTGTGGTATTATGAATTCCTCAACCGTTCCGGTATATTGGAAATCTCTTGTTATCCATCCGGCACGACGATAATATGTAACGTTCGATGTCGGCATTATGGTATTGCTCGGAACCGGAATCGTACAAGCACTATCCAAGAACCAGCGGCTTCCCCTGTCTGGCAATTCAACCAAATCACCGCTACATACCGAAACCATGTTGCAGAATGTCACTTCGAAGTTGCCGCTGAAGTCGGTATAATTAGCTTCGCAGACTGCGTCATAGAGAGACACCACCCTGTAAACAATCGGTCTTGTCGGTGACAATACCAAAGTTGCTGAATTACCGTTGCAAACACGGTCTGTCACATCGCCTGTAAGACGGTATGTGAACGGAGCCGTTCCCGTGAAGTTGATTCTGACTATTACAGTGGAATCTCCATCACAGAGCTCAGCCATATCCGTCACAATACTTGCTTTAGGACGAGGTATTACTGTTATAGTGAACGGTCCTTCTGCAGAATAGTAAGTAGTCGTAGTGGTCGGAACCACTGTAACACCGGTCAGCGGTCGAGTCATGGCGTAATCATAGTACCATGTTCTGTTCAAATCGAGTTGAACTGCCGTGCCTTCGCAAACAACAGGCTGGTTGCAGACAACAACCAATGCTGCTCCCACCATGTCAGCAGGTCTTCCCTCGCACAACGAGTCGTACAGCATTGTAACCCTGTAATTTGTTGAAAGTGTCGGACGGACATAGATGGTATCCGAGGTGCTGTTGCAAACTCTGTTCTGGGTTTCACCAGTAAGACGGTATATGAACGGAGCAACACCTGTGAAGTTTACTACCAGCATTGCCGTATCGTTGTCACAGATTGTATCTCCGCCAATAAGCACAGATGTGGGTTTGTCATATACATGTACAGTATATGTATTGAACGCGCTTCCAATGGCTGTAATTTTTGCATATCCGTTACCGCTGTGACCTGTTTCCATTGTGCTGTCAGGAGCATAGAACTGTGATGTTCCTGCAATTGTAGTGGCATTGGTCAGATAGTAGCTTGAATTGAGCAGACAACCTGCGGGATAGTTTGCTGCTGTTGCTGCAGTGTAAACATAGCCGCTTCCGCCGCCGGCAGGGCCACACATCTGCGAGCCGTAATTACCGCCGCCGCCGCCGTACCAGCCGCCGCCGCCGCCGGCACCACCAGCATCACCATTGCCACCGGTACCACCTTGGCCGAAAGTACCAGCCGTACCATTTCCAGCCGTGTACGTTCCCGCTGCGCCACCGGATACAGCAGTACCTCCGGCACCGACACGCGTAGCGTAAGAAGTGTTAGGTATGCCGCCTTGACCACTTACGCCGCCACCGGCACCACCGTTTATCGTATTTGTAGTCGTAGGACCATATGCAGCACCGCCACCACCACCGGCAACGATAGCCCTTGCATAATTTGAATTTGTACCCACGCAGATATCGGTACCACCGCCACCGGCACCACCATAGAAATATGTTGAGTTAGTGGTTGTTCCACTTGAACCGCCGCCATTGTATCCGCCTGCAGCCGTACCAGTACCTGTCGTTCCATTGCCACCGGCTCCGCCCACGCGGACATACAATGTTGTTCCGGGTGTTACATGCATTTTTCCCTCAGAATATCCGCCTTTACCGCCATACCAGAGGTAAGAGCTGTAGGTGGTCTGTCCACCTTGTGCACCCCATACCTGCATGAATACCGAGTCAACGCCGGCTGGAACGGTATAAGTCTGCAGCGATCCCGTATATTGGAAATCAACAGCACTGCCTGCTGCACGGGCATAATATGTGGTCGTAGAATCCGGAGCCACCACATTTCCTGTGAGAACCGGGTTGGTGTACAGCGAATCGTAGTACCATTGACCACTGGGCAAGTAAACCGAATCGCCTGCACAAATCGTAGGTTCTTCGCATACGGAAATGCGTGCCATACCGGTCATGTCGGTCGCAATACCTTCACAGAACTGGTCTCTCAACATAGTTACCGTATAATTTGTCGAAACGGAGGGTGTTACCTGAATTCTGACAGTCGGAGTATTGGTCGTTCTATCTCTTCTGTCGCCGGTAATACGGTAAGTAATCGGGAATGCACCTGTAAATTGGAGTGTCAAAGTTGCAGAATTTCCTCCGCAAATGTAAGAAGTACCACTTATTCTTGCCGAAGGACGCTGATTTACGGTAACCGTGTATGTTGCACCCTGACGATAATATGTAGTAGTTGTCGCAGGAGATACCAACAGATTGGTAACCGGATTGACGAGATTGCTGTCGTAATACCAGTTGTAGCGTGTCGGCAGTTCAACGGTATCACCGGCACAGATTATAGGCTGGTCGCAAACGATTACCGTGTGGAGTCCCGTCAGATTCTGCGGTACAGCTTCACAGTATGCATCGTGCAGGTAAACCACCTGATAATTCATGCTTTGTGTCGGGTTAAGAGTAATCACCTCTACCCTGTTGTTGGTAACCCTATCGTAGGTATCACCTGTAAGTCGGTAAGTGTAAGGAGCTGTACCAGAGAACGTGATGGTAAGGGTTACACCATTTGCGTTGTTACAGATTGTCGAATACCCATTGACCAGTGTTGCTGTCGGTACAGAATTTACAGCAACCGTGTAGGTCGTTGCACCGATTATTCTGGCGTAGCCGTTTCCTGTATGACCCGTCTCCGTAGTACCTGTCGGGGATTCGAAGGATGTGTTGCCTGCAGCTACAGTTGTATTGGTCATGTAATAATAGCTGTTCAAGAGACAACCACTCGGATAATTGGAAGCAGAAGCCGATGTGTAAACGTAGCCGCTACCACCACCGCCGGGGTAACAGGACGAAGAATTGCCCGATTTACCGCCGCCGCCGCCGTACCAGCCGCCGCCGCCGCCGCCGCCGCCGGTCACGGAATAAGATCCTTGGTAGGGGCCACCCTGACCGCCTAATCCGAATGAGCCGGATTCGCCTGCGTAGGTATTCGTTGCTCCATTGCCTCCGGCGGACTGCGTACCGCCCTGACCATAATCGGCACCGGTACTATTGTAGCCATGACCGCCTGCTGTACCGCCGCCATAACCACCATAGTAGGAAGTAGAATAACCGCCGCCACCGCCACCGCCGGCCACGATAGCTCTTGCATATAGGGAGTTAGAGTTTACACGGACATCTGTTGCACCACCGCCGGAACCACCGTTGTAATAGTACGATGTGTAATTATGCATACCGGCTGCACCGCCACCATTGAAGCTTGAGGTGTATGTGTACACTGAAGACGAGTTTTGTGCATCCTCACCTTTTTGGCCTACATATACATAGAGTATGTCACCGGGATTTACAGGCAGTGTTCCACGCGAATAACCGCCCAAACCACCAGCACCACCGGCTGTTCCAGATGAAGATCCTTGTCCGTCACCTCCTTCTGCACCCCAAACCTGTACTTCAACACTTGTAACATTCTGAGGCACAACATAGGTCTGTTCACGACCCGTGTAAGAGAAGTTCTGCAATGCCTGCATGTAGTAGATGGTTGTTGATGTCGGGGCAACAAGATTGTCGCTCGGAACCGGTTGTGTAAAGGCAGCATCGTAGTACCATGTACCTGCCGGCAGCTGAACCGTATCTCCTGCACAAATTATCGGCTGATTGCACAATGTCACCATTATGCTTCCATTCAGTATTGTTCCTTGACAGAACGCATCTTCTACGAAAGCCAAGCCGATTCTCGTCGTTGCCGTAGGATCCATGTGTACGACATCGTGATTGGAATAGGAAATTCTGTCAGCGGTATCTCCCATCATGCGGTATCTGAACGGGAAAGTACCCGTAAATTCAAGTCTCACGTCTATTCCACTGCCGCATATATTGGTATCCGGAGTAAGTATGGTTGCTGTAGGAGCAGGATTAACATTGACTGTCATCCATGAATATGGAGAGCTGTAATATCTTGTAGTAGTATCCGGAGAAACATTGTTATTGCTCAATGGCAATCTCAATGCTTGATCGTAATACCAAAGTTCATTGGGATCCAATACAAACGTATCGCCGTGACAAATAACCGTCTGGGCACATACATTGACAGTTGCAATTCCCGGAAAATCGGAAGCCTGTCCAACACAATAGTTGTCTGACAGTGTAGCCAAGCGATAGTTGGTTATCGTAGATGGGCAAACATAGATTGAATCGTGGTTGGAGTAGCAAACCCTGTCGGCGCTGTCGCCTACCAGACGGTAAGTGAACGGAGCATAACCTGCAAAATTTATGTCAAGATAAGTACCATTGTGACCGCAAACTATTCCGCGAGCCGAAATTGTTGCCGTGGGTCGGGGCTGTACAACTATAGTGTAACTACCTGTTGAATAGACAGTTATTCTTGCGGCACCATTACCGGGATGTCCTGTTTCGGAAGCTCCGGATGGAGAGTTGAAGCTTTCGCTTCCACCTTTTACGCCAGCATTCACGAGGTAATAATTCGGGGTTGGCATATAACCTGCAGGCACGCTGGATGCAGTAGCTGCAGTCCATACATAACCGGAACCGCCACCACCGCCACGGTCGTCATCAACAGAGCCATCGGGCATGGTACCGCAACCACCGTACCAGCCGCCACCACCGGCTCCACCATATCCGCTTGAATAATAATACCCTGCACCTCCGAAGCCGAATCCACCGTACCAACCCGTAGCCGTACTATTTCCAGCATTGAGGCCTGTTGTTGTCTGAGTTGTAGCCGTATATGCGGAACCCGGTCCAGAATAAGTTGCATTGCCGGCATATCCGCAAGCAGAAGAATTGTAAGAACAACCACCAGAAGCACTTACTCCTGCAGCGCCTCCGGCATACGATGTACCGCCGTCGGAGCCACCACCACCGGCGACTATGATACGCGAGTACAAATGCTGTTGGGTATTCCACACAATCGAACCTGGAACACCAGCAATGGCAATGTCGGTAGCACCGCCACCGCCTTTGTAACCATAGCGGTAACCACCACCATTCCAACCCCCGGGCTGGTCTCCACTTGAAAGCGAGGAAGAATTGCCGGGATGCTGTCCGACATTTATATACAAGTTGCTCAAACCTGCAACATTTGTCAAAGTGCCGTAAGCGTAGCCACCCTTTCCTGCGTATGATGAATTTGAACGGTAACCACCTTGGGCTCCCCATACTTCCATTTTCACGCTATCTACATTTGATGGCAACGGCAACACTTCAGTATGTCCGGTATATGCGTAGTTGTAGGTTTCTTCTCCTGCGAGGTAGTATGTCTGATTTGTTCTTGGAGCAACCATGTTGTTTGAAGGAACAGGTTGGTTACCAAGCGAATCGAAGAACCAATGACCGTTCGGCAATTGCACGGAATCTCCATCACAGATAATCTGCTGATTACAAATCATCACCGTGATTTCGTCAGAAATTGGAGCCGGCGAGCCAACACAGAACTGGTCGCTGATCTGACTGATGTTGTATCGTGTAATATATTGAGGAGACACGTAATTAGTCATCGTATCGGTCCAAGAAATCCTATCGGCCGATTCACCGGTAAAGCGGTAAGTGTAAGGTGCATTACCAGAAAATCTGATTCTGATGGCAGCAGAACCTCCGCATATTGTAGTATCACTGCTGATGATACGAGCAACGGGACGCGGTTTTACTATCACGAGATGTTCAACTACAGCACCGTTCTGCCCCTGACGGTAATATGTCGTAGTTGTACGAGGAGCCACCTTCGCTGTCATCACATAATTTCTCAAACCACGATCTGTGCACCAAGTGTACGGCAATGGAAGAGCGACGCTGTCGCCCTGACAGATAACGTCCTGACCGCAACGATAAATTGCAGCCTGTCCGAAACAGTTATTGATGGTACCAACGCAGTTGGCATCTGAAATCATATCCAAACGATAAGTGGAAACCGTATCGGGGATTATAGGAACATAAGCCGTGTTGTTGTAGCTCATTCTGCTTCCGAGTTCACCAACTATATGGTAAACATACGGAGCCGCACCAGTAAAGTTGATTATGAGATTAGCCGGAGCGTTGTCGCAAGCCGTGTCTATGCCGGTAATGGTAGCAGTTGGTATCGGGTTTACACGAACCGTGTAAGTCATAGAAGGTGCTCCACCATTGGCAGACACGTAAGATATTCTTGCATGACCGTTACCGGAATGACCTGTTTCCATTGTACCGGAAGGAGACAGGAATGACTGGTTACCTGCAACTGTACGGGCATTTGTCAAGCTTCCGACATAGCCGGAACCGCCAAAGCCCTGGGCATTGGAACCATTATCAGCCAAAGCACCACCACCATAGTAACCACCACCGCCACAGGCACCCATAGCATGGTTGGTATGTCCACCAGTTGTAGAAACACCGTATCCGAGGCCACCGGCATAAAGGGTAACCCACGAAGATGCAGTACCGATATTTGCAGCACCTGCCGCATTCTGTGTTCCCGGATAAGTGCCAATACCTGAGAGACCGCCACCGGCAGTACCGCTTACAGCTTCTGCACCACCGCCGCCGCCAGCGACGATAACACGACCGTTGTAGGATGCTGTTGAACGCACATAACGATTGTACGAATCCAATGTACATGCCCCGCCAACTCTTGAAATATCAGTAGCACCGCCACCGCTGCCGAGGTGGTCTCCGGAGGCACCGGAACTATACGATGAAGTCACGCCACCACCACCGTTCCAGCCGCCATTCACGGAAATGGAACCCGTACTACCCTGACCTCCTACATAAATGTAGTATAATTCACCCGTTGTCACAGACAACGTTCCTTCGGAATAGCCACCTTTACCTCCCAATGCTGAATGGTAAGAGGAATTGGCTCCTTGAGCTCCCCATACCTGCAGGAATATAGAATCCACTCCAGCAGGGACAACGAATGTATCAACTGCACCCGTATAGGTATAGTCAACCGTATCGCTTGGAGAAATTGCAGGAGAGTAGTAAGTTGTGGTAATAGTCGGATTTACGATTGTGTCAGGAACACGCTGTGTGTAAGCAGCATCGTAGTACCACGGTCTGTTGGAAGGCAGTATTACCGTATCCCCAGCACAGATGATAGGCTGATCGCAGACATTGACGGTGTAAACACCATTACGGTCGGAGTATTGTGCAGTACAATAAACATCGTACAAATCAAGTACCTGATATACGATACTTCCAACTGGTGAAAGTCGAAGCACTTCGTTGTTAGTAAAGGATACACGATAAGTGGAATCGCCTGCAAGGAGATAATAGAACGGAGCTGTACCCGTGAAAGTAATCGGCAAGGTTATCGAAGCCCCGTCACAGATTGAGTCGTAAGCCGTAGGAATAGTAACGGTAGGACGTGGGTAAACGATAGCCTTCAGAGTCGAACCGTTGTAATTATAATAAGTAGTAGTTGTCGTGGGATGAACTACACTTGCCGAAACCGGAATCGTGTAGAAAGAATCCAAGTACCAGTTGCCGGCAGACAAGGTGATAGAGTCTCCGTCACAGATAACCTGTTCACCACAGATGCCCACTACGGCTCTGCCCATGAGGTCGAGCGGAAGGGCTTCGCAGTTCTGGTATTCGGCGTATGTTACATAATAATAAGTAGAAGTTGCCGGTTTGACATATACTATAGCCGTATCGCTGTTGGAAGTTCTGTCGGAATTGTCACCGGTTATGCGGTAATGATATGGAGCTGTGCCCGTGAAAACAATCTGCAGACGAGCGGAATCGTTGTTGCAGATAGTGGTATCGCCGGAAATTTCAGCAGTCGGAGTAGGTCTCACTCTAACGAGATAAGACATTGTAAGATAGCCGTATTCCGTTATTCTTGCATAACCGTTGCCTGTATGTCCGGTTTCCGTAGAGCCGTTGGGGGAATCAAAAGAAGAATTTCCAGCTATTGTCTGAGCATTAGACAAGTAGTACGAAGCGGGAACGCTGTAACCCGAGGGAGCATTACCTGCGGTAGATGAAGTCCAAACATATCCGGAACCGCCACCACCATACCTGCCATCACTGTCCGAATCATTGTCATAGGCACCGCCGCCGCCGTACCAGCCGCCGCCACCGCCGCCACAAGCATAGGTGCTGGCATTACCTCCTTGCCCGAAAGATCCCTGTGTTCCAGATTGCGATAAGTAACCGATACCGCCTGCGGTCGGAGAACCACCAGATCCATCTCTGTTGGATGCAGTAGGATACGTACCCGTTGTGTTGTTGTAATAACCATCACCGCCATATTCGCCTCCACCGCAACCGGCAGGCTGAACACTACCATAAGATGGACCTGCACCGCCACCGCCACCGGCAACGATAACACGGTCGTTGAATGATGTGCCGTTTATGCGGATATCGGTGCCACCACCGCCACCACCACCGTAATAAGAGGAATAGAACATGCCGTTACCGCCACCATTCCAACCTCCGGGTGATGCTGTTCCAGACACTCCAGTACCCTGACCGCCCACGAACACATAGAGGTTATTTATACCACGAGCATTAGCAATTGCACCGACAGAGTAACCGCCCTTGCCACCGACATAACCATTGCTTCCGCTTCCACCCTGTGCACCCCATACTTCCATTTCTATTTGCGTAACACCTTGAGGAACAGTATGAGTTTGCATTGCACCGGTATAGGTAAAATCGTAAATGCCAAGCAAACCGAAAGACGTAGTGTCCACTGCATAATATCTGTGATCTGAAGCAAGGCCACCGACTTTGTTAGGAACCGGAATCGTAAGAGCTGAGTCGTAGTACCACTGGTAACCTGCAGGCAATTCAATGGAATCGCTTGCGCAGATGATAGCCGGAGTGATACTGCAATTCAGACGAGCTTCGGCTATATTGCAACCTGAGCAGATGGCTCTTACGATAAGTGTCTGATTGTTTACGAGTTCGAATGAGGTACCGCTTATTTCACCTGTGGCAGTATCCAGTACCAGACCTGCCGGCAACTGGGAAGCCATCACGAACTTGCAGCCGGAAAACGAAGATGTCGGAGACACTGAAGTTATCGCACGGCCAGCCTCTCCGTCAATATCATCGTCGTATGAGAATGTAGAACTTACGGGAGGCAGTGCCGAAACTCTCAGATCGACATCTCTTTCGCAACTGTCTCTCGAAACGGTTGCCGTAGTGTTTCCAATGGAAAGCGGAGTACCGTTTGCACCCACGATACTTGCGACTGTCGGTAAAGAAGACGTCCAAGAAACGTTGTTTGCCGTTCCCACGGTGAAGCATATGTTCACATTGTTCACATGATTGGTGGGTCTTGTCGTCTCATCCAAGAAGACGGGGGTAGCGGCGAGGATTGCGATTGTGGAATCCTTTATCTGTGTCGGACGCGGATACAGACCCGGCGTTGCAGTAAAATAAGTAGCACTCGGGGTGAATGAACCGCTTGTAAGATAAGAAGTGCGTTTTGCGTAGGTTGTTCCTGCATTGCCACCATAGTAGTAGTTCGAACGCGGACACATCAAGGTGTCGTAATAACATCCGGTCGGCACTGACGAATAGCCTTCAACAGCTCCGACGTATGATGCCGAAGATATCACATTTGCGACATTCAAGTTGTATTGATTCTGAGCGTAGGAAGAATAGTTGTAACCAGTGATACCGCCCACGTAATTTGATGTACCCGATACTATACCGGAATTGAGACAGCCTTGGACGTATGCGGGGTATGAAGACGAATAGCCATAGTTCTGACCCACGATACCGCCAACGTAGGAGCTGCCGGAAATCCTACCGATGTTGACACATCCCGTAACGTATGCATAGTAGCCTGAAGACGTGTAGCCGTTACGGCCTGCTATACCTCCGACATAATAAGTACCTGTCACATCGCCGGCATTGGCACAATATCTCAGATAACCATAATATGAGCTTGAGTATGTTCCACGGTTGAAGCCCGTAATACCACCCGTGTAGTAGGTACCCGTGACATCACCGTAGTTTTCGCAGTATTCTATGTAGCCGGGGTAATAATAACACTGTCCGATGATACCACCTGTACCATAAGCCATAGAACTTACATTACCGTAATTCTTGCAATGAGATATTGCAACGGTTGACGTTGACGTGCCGTAGTTATGGCTGCCGACAATACCGCCAGTACCATAACCAGAAGATGTAAATGTCGTACTATTATATGAAGAAGTCACGTCACCGTAGTTGATGCTGTTGTTGACCGTAGAATAATAGTAGTTGTAACCGATCAAGCCGCCGACACCATAGCTTGCTCCCGACACGTTGCCACGATTGATACTGTTCGAGATTTTGCTGTAATAGCCGTAACCGACCAAACCGCCGACATAGTACGAAGTACCAGAAACGTTGCCTTCGTTTTTGCAGTTATAAACACGGTAGGAAGCCGTTGACGAACCTACATACTCATAACCTGCCAAACCAGCAACATAATAAGATCCGCTTACATTACCGTAGTTTTCGCAGTTTTCCATTATACCATAGTAGTAGTGGTAACCTGCTATACCTCCGATACCATAACTGGTAGATGAAACATTACCATAGTTTTTGCAGTTGAAGAATTTCGCATAATAATATGCATAACCGGCCATACCGCCGGTGTAGTATGTACCCGTCACATTGGCACGGTTTATACAGTTGTACATTCTTACCGCTGTTACGGAAGAATTCGGATACCAATAACCCACGATACCGCCGATATAACTGGAAGTACTCGTTACCGCACCAGTGTTCGTACAATTCTCAAATTTTGTGCCATAATAAGCGTAACCCGTAATACCGCCGGTATATGAAGATCCTGAAACGGCAGCAGTATTCGTACAGCTGTCGAATACGCATCCTTGATAGGAATAACCGCATACACCTCCGTGATAAGAATACGAAGTGCTTGCCACGGGAGCATTGTTCACGAGGTTGTACATTTTAGTGTAATTGGCATAACCCACGATACCGCCGGTGTAGCTACCGCCGGTAACGGAACCGCTGAACGTAAAGTCATGAACTTCGGCAGTATCGGATGAAGATCCTACCACATAACCGAACAGACCCTTATAATTTGCTGTACTGTTTATTGTTATGTTCGATATTGTAAAACCTGCGCCATCAAAGTGTCCGCTGAACGGGGTTGCGGTGGAAGCACCGATAGGTCCCATTGTTCCGCTTACCGTTGCATTCCAGTTTGAGGAATAGGCCGACATATCCAGATTTCTGACCACTCTGAAATAGAGTCCTGCGCAGCTGACACCAGAATTGACAAACATACGCAAGGAGTCGAGTGTAGAAGGCTGGCAAATCAGATACGGGTCGGCCTGAGTACCGCTACCGCCACAGAAGTGCGGGAAGGTAATCGACTGTATATTTACATGTTTTACGAGACCGTCAACCGTACCGGAGAATTGAGTGGTACCGGTATTGTTGACAGTTGCATTTGTATTGTTTATGCTCACCACTGTCGGTAAAGAGCTGGTCCACACGACATTGTTTCCCGTATAAACGGTAAAGTTGGTCTGTACGGTATTTACATTTTCTGCCGGATCAATGTTAACCGGAGTTGCTGCCAGTTTTGCTTGAATGGAATCGGAGATTCCCTTAGGCATCGGGTACATGTTCGGAGCAGCGTCGAAATATGTAGCAGAAGGATATGTGGCAGTACCTTTCAACTGGTTTGTAAGATAACTGTACGCACCTGTCGTCGTTCCATACCAGTTGGTAGTCGGACACATCTGTCTATCCCAATAACAAGTAGTTCCGACAGCACCCGTACCAGCAATAGCTGCCACGTTGGTATAGCCTGAACCGCCATAAACATTATTTACGTTAAGACAGTATGTTACGTACGAGGAACCATAGCTGTAGCCGGTAATACCGCCGACATAGTTTCCCGTAGATGTTATCAGACCGCCATTGAGGCAATAGCGTATGTATCCGTAGGTACTTGCATATCCGCAAATACCGCCGCAATAACTGCTGGTCGATGTGATATTGACATCTGCCGAGTTGGAGCAATAATCCACGTATCCATAATAGTTGTAGCCAGTAATACCTCCAACATAGTCAGATGTAGACGTTACCTCGCCGGAATTAACACAATACTGGACATAACAATACTCTGAGGAATTTCCATACGAATATCCGACGATACCACCGGTATACGAACTGCTGTTGTTTGTGATTGTGGCAACATTCGAGCAATGGAGGATTTTGCCCGGATACAATCTGCCACAAATACCACCGACATAGTAATATCCGTACAGAATATTTCTGTTCGAACAAGTGTCTATGATTATATTGATTGCGTCACCACAGATACCACCAGTGTAATAACTGCCCGTAACGGCACCGCTGTTGGTACAGTTGAAAATACCTATACCATTAGTCAGCGCTGAATTAGTCATGTATCCGCAAATACCTGAGTGATAGTAAGAATATCCGTTGATCGTACCGGTATTTTTACACCGGCGGATAACCGAAGCACCGGTGGAATAACCAACGATACCTGCATGATAATAGGCAGCATCGGAGATGAGTGCCGTATTTTTACAATCTTCGACAATAGAGGCATTCATATATCCCACTATACCGCCGTGATACTGGTAAGAGCCCTGCACCGAAGCGTTGTTGGTACAGTAACGTATGGTGGAATTATCAGCTTCGCCGACTATAGCGCCGGATTTGTCACCACCGTTGATATTACCGCCTACGGTAACAGAATCGATGTAAGCACCTCTGACATAACCAAAGAGACCGCGGTTGGCCGTACCGGCATTTGCCATGGTGAGGTTGGTGATGGAGTGTCCGGCACCGAAGAAAGTACCTTCGAATGGAGTTGTGGGGGAACCGATAGGTGTAAAGGCACCCTGTTGCATTTGAATATTGACTGCAAGTTTGAAATACACGCCGTTGAAACTTGCACCAGCATTGACATAAGTTGAAAGTTGCCTCAAATCAGCCTCGCTGCAGATGAGATACGGGTCGTTCCGCGTACCAGTACCGCCGCAGTTAAAGGAAGGATTGTTGAGAAATGACACTTTTTTCACTCCGCTTGAATCAGTTGAACTACAAAGTGAACGCACGTAAATATCATAGACTGTTCCACTGGTCAGACCAGGAAGCGTGTAGCTTGGGGTATTGTTTATAACAACACGCGTACCCGTACCGGGAGTAAAGCCGCTGCTGCCGTACTCAAGTGCCCATCTTGTTGCAGTACCCATTTCTGTCCAAGTAACAGTGTTGCCCGAAATCGTGGGTGCCGTAGTACCGGGACAAGTCAGAGGCGTCATTACGAATCGTGTATTGGTACGGTTTGCCGAGACGGACGTGGAACCCGAAAACGAGGAGAGATTCGATGGATCGGGATTGGTTCCATCCGAATAGAACCACATTGCCCTGTTGGCTGAAGCACTCGTGTAGTAATACGTGTACGAACTACCGTTGTATGAACCGGAATTGTCATCAACGGCAACAACGAGACTGTTCACACCATCCCACACGAAAGGAGTGGAAAGGGTGAAAGTCGTCCAACCTTGGGAGCAGTTCAGGTTGCCGGTGTAAACTCTCGTAAGACTCGACAACGGAAGAGCGTCCGATGTGGAAGAAAAAGATGTTGCACTGGTATGCCCCATGTAGATGGTACAATTCGTCTTGCTCGTCATTGCAGAGCTATAGGAGTAATTGTATGCTATGGACGATATAGTTTGCGGCACACCTGGAGTAATACCCTGTGCCTGAAATTCCGCTGCAGTGAACAGCGTTTGCGTATAGGTGTAGTTGTAATAATTGTTCACGGGCGTATAGTAGTGGGTGGAAGTTCCCGTACCTATCGTTACCGTCGTTTGAGCCTGAACCTTGCCGAAGGCAAAGATACCCAAGAGCAGTACCAGCGACATCAATCGCGAGAGGTGTCTGCCCGATTGCGAAATCCGCAGCTTTCCGTTTTCTTTTCTGAATATTGTGCGTGTATTCATATTGTGTAATATTTTTTTCTGTTATAATTGAACATAAGACAGAAAACAAGCACTTGCCACGAAATATGGCAAACACTCAACGTTTTTCAGCCTGTTATACAAACGAACGTTCATGGTTCTTTATGTTTGTATTTTATTGATTATTAAACTAATATATATTTTACACATCATCATTTCGGTATTCAAACCATAAACTTCCGATGGTCAAAAAAACAATTGCAAAGTTACATTTTTTTTTCCGATTTTCCAAATATAACACATATTTTTTTTCATTTTTTATCAAACAAAGCCTTTCCAAACTGAACCAGACAAAAATATGAAGACATAGACACCCGCGAGACATTTTTTGCAACAGAAAAAAAAGCCGGAAAATAATTTTATTCCGAACGGGAAAAAATTGTATATTTGCAAACCCGAACAAGGAGAAAAAAAGAACCGTAAATGTCGCATTTTCAACTAGAAGCAAATTTCAAGCCAATGGGTGACCAACCCGAAGCCATAGACCAGCTTGTTGCCGGACTCGAAGCTGGCCAGCGGGGGCAGGTGCTTCTTGGCGTTACCGGATCGGGTAAGACATTTACCGTTGCCAACGTGATTGCCCGTGTAGGCAGACCGACACTGATTCTCAGCCACAACAAAACGTTGGCTGCCCAGCTTTACGGTGAGTTCAAGCAGTTTTTCCCGAACAATGCTGTAGAATATTTCGTTTCGTACTACGACTACTACCAGCCGGAAGCGTTCATTCCTGCCACCAACACCTACATCGAAAAAGATCTGCAGATAAACGACGAACTTGACAAGCTTCGCATACGTGCGAGTTCGGCACTGCTTTCCGGAAGAAAGGACGTGATTGTGGTAAGTTCCGTTTCGTGCATTTACGGCATAGGGAATCCTGAAGAGTTCGAAAGGGGTACGATATACCTCAAAACCGGTGACCGCATGAGCCGCGATGCTTTTCTGCTGAAACTTGTCGACGCTCTTTATGCCCGCAACGAGATAGAGTTCGGTAACGGCCGTTTCCGTGTAAAGGGCGACACCGTCGATGTCTTTCCCTCGTATGCTGATTTCTGTTACCGCATTTCGTTTTGGGACGATGAAATTGAATCGCTTGAGACCTTCGACCCTGTTTCGGGGCACCGCACCGACAAGGTGAACGAAATCGTGATATATCCTGCGAGCAACTTCCTGACCTCGAAAGAGCGTCTGAACGAAGCCCTCGTGCAAATCGAGAACGACATGTTCGCACGACGCGACTGGCTGAAAGAGACTGGAAAGCATCTCGAAGCCAAACGGCTTGAGGAGAGGGTTAACTACGACTTGGAGATGATACGCGAAGTGGGTTACTGCAGCGGCATAGAAAATTATTCGCGGTACTTTGACGGGCGTAGCGAAGGTTCGCGGCCGTTCTGTCTTCTGGATTATTTTCCCGATGATTTTCTGCTGGTCATAGACGAAAGTCATGTTACGGTACCGCAGATACATGCCATGTACGGAGGCGACCATTCGAGAAAGACGGTTCTCGTGGATTACGGGTTCCGCCTGCCATCGGCACTGGACAACAGGCCGCTGAAATTCGAGGAGTTTTACGATCTCTGCAACCAGACCATATACGTAAGTGCCACACCTGCCGAATATGAACTGAACGAGAGTGAGGGCATAGTGGTGGAACAACTCATACGGCCGACGGGGCTGCTGGATCCCGTGGTGGAGGTACGTCCCGCCATTTCACAGGTCGATGACCTTCTTGACGAGATACACAACGTGGTAGCGAAAAACGAACGCGTGCTGGTGACCACTCTCACCAAACGCATGGCCGAAGAGTTCACCAAATATCTCGGCAACCTCGGCATACGTTCGAAATACATACATTCCGACGTGGACACGCTGGAACGTGTGGAAATCATGCGAGATTTGCGGATGGGAGTCTTCGACGTGCTTGTAGGCGTGAACCTTCTGCGTGAAGGTCTGGACTTGCCAGAGGTTTCGCTCGTTGCCATACTCGACGCCGACAAAGAGGGTTTTCTGCGGTCGGACAGAGCTCTGATACAGACGATAGGCCGTGCGGCGAGAAACGTGAACAGCAGGGCCATTCTGTACGGAGACAAAATCACGGCATCAATGCAGCGTGCCATAGACGAGACCAACCGCCACCGCGAAAAGCAGATAAAGTACAATCAGGAACACGGCATAACACCGCGACAGATTGTGAAATCGACGGAGGCCATTCTGGGGCAGACTTCGGTGATAGAAAGTACCAACAGTCAGAAACACGAGACCGGCAAAATCAATATCCCGACGCACCGTGACACCGAAGAATCCGAACTTCTGATGGCATCTGAAAAAAAGGCAAAATACCGCAAGAGCAAAGAGCAGTTGAAAAAAGAGCTCCGCGAAGCACAGAGGAACATGCAGAAAGCAGCCACCGAGATGAACTTCATCGAAGCTGCCAGATACCGCGATGAGATAAAACGCCTGCAGGAAATGCTTTCAGAACAATAACACATGAATATGGGAAAATCCTGTCATTTTTCAGCCCGCCACTTGCACAATTGAAAAAAACTGCGTAACTTTGCCGTGAAATCGAACAGACAGAAAATGCGAAAGACAAACCTTTGCAACTTACTGATTTTTAGGGAATTACCCCCCTATCAAGATTATAAGCAATCTTGAAAGGTACTTTTTTTCTGCATTTTTCGCGTTCTTTGAATTCGTTTTTTCTGTTTTTCAGTACGGAAACGAAAAAAATTTCTCCGGAAACGGAAAAAATTTTCCACCTGAAATTCTCAAGTCAAAACCCGAAGGCAAACGGCACTACCTCGAAAAGTGTAGCCCCGTGCCGGAGAATTGCCGGAAGGTGCAGGGCGAAGACAAGAGATGGCAATGAAAGAAAAGTACGAAAACAAGTTTAATTTAAAACCAATGAAAATGAAAAAAACAATAACAACAATAATTCTATGCTGTGCAATTTTCTTCATGTTCTATCCACATGATTCTTATGCAAGAAAAAAAATAGTAACCAAAGTTATATACAATAAAAACAACGGGCGGACCAACGACGATCAATCTGTTACATACAATAACGTAAATTCCAAATTAGAAGTAGAAGAATACAAAAATTTTGATTTGATTAAAATAACAGTAGATTGTAACAATCCGGGCGGCGAACCTTGCCGAAGAAATGCAAATTCCGGTAAAATCAATCTGGACGATGACAAAACCATCTCTTCCTTGCTTGATAACAAAGAGGAGGAATTACTGAATTTGGTGGATGGGAAAATCAAACAGGGAGAATTAAACGGATCCATGACAAAAAAAGTTTCCGTCAAATCGAATAACACAAAAAAAACATTTCAATTTGAAATCACGTGGACCAATTGTGACAAAAACAACAATAACGGAACCGTATTCGTAACGATACAAGATGTTAGTGACGTGATATCAACAAATAGCACGAAAGGTCTTGTCAATATAAATTATGATGCACGCATTCAATAAAATCACAAGTATCCGAGTTTCCATACTCGGATGCTTTTTCATACTATTATCCGATATTTGTCCGGCACAACACGGCAGTGTACATGATTTTTTGTCGTTGGACACTGTAATTTCATTCCCAAACGAAAAGGCGAACTCATGCTTATTGTATGCACAATGGGACAGAGATCTGGTTTTTACGAATTATCACACTTCACTCAATTCCGACACGGTAAACTGCTATATCATAAACGTAGATGACAAAAAAATCGAACAGACTTCGTTGTACAAAAAGGGATTCTACCAAATGCTGAAGAATCTGTATGCCAAAACATTCGGAAGCATGGCTTATAATAAAGAATTCATAGCTTTCTATCAGGCAATCGGGTACGGCAAAGGTGGAATTGTATACTTGTTCAAACGTGACGGCAGTCGGCATTTCAGTTTTTTTCAATCAATAGAAACAGACATAGACGCATCAAACATATATTTCACCGACTCATGCAAGCTTTTATTGGCAAAAATTCATTACTATTACGGCTCAACACTTGCGGTAATGGATATTAACAGTAAAAAAGTCACCGACATTGCCCACCCGTACCACAACAACAAATACATGTCAAATTTTGTTTCCAACCAATATGACGCTAAAAACAATTTGGTACTTTTTGCCAATCGCAACGAATACTCATTCCTGACCTTTGACAAAAATCTCAGATTTTCCGACAGCACCGGAGTCAAGATTAAAAAATGGAGAAACATACCACATAAAGTTCTCAAAGCCATCAGCAAAAGCTACAATACTGACCACGATGCCGCAAACATAAATTTTCTGCTGACAGACCATTATTTTAAAATTCACCAACTGAACAAAGCATATATCATCGACAGCAACAAAGTCTTGATTGCTTACACACCTGCAAAAAGAAATATTGACAAACATTATCCTACCCACGTAATAAACATCTGGAAGAAAGACAATGGTGTCTGGCATGAAATTCATGGCGACATTCACGACCATTTAGGCATCAGTGATTCCATTATCACAAGACACTCCTTTGGTCTGGATTTAATATCAGGCCATAAAACAGCAATCTTTCCTGACAAAATAGTGCAAATAAGGGAGAATGGAACGGATTTCAACCCAATCGGGAAGACAGGGTCTCAATATTACGAATACAGGGATGATTTTCATGCCAACAACGACCCTATTATCGAACTGCGCATTTTCAGCCATTCTTTCTGACATGAAAAGATTAACATACATATTCGTTTTCTGCATGGCTTTCGGGATAAGCAGCGGGCAGAATGTGTACAACATAAAGGGCAAGCCCGTGGAAATCGCCGGAAAATCAGTGGTGATATGCTACAACACCAACATCTGCCACGCCTGCATGATTTCGCTCGTGGACTATTGCCAGACACTTTCCTCGCAGCACCCTGATATAAAGCTTTACATCCTCATAAAAGGGATTCCCGCTATTTCTGCCATGCGCGAGCAGACAACCGCCCTATACGACTATTTCAACCGCGACGAACTTCCCAACATTCTTTACGACCTCAACCCCAAGGAAAGGAAGCAGTATTTCTACAGGTACAGAATGAAGCACTTCCCTGCCATGCTGCTCTTTTCATCGGAAAAAGGCAAACACGTTTACATCCCCTACGAGAAACTTTTCGAAGACACCGAGCACTCCATCATCGTTTCCGAGTACACGGAAAACGAGATTCACAAGATTTTCGGCATTTCCGGACAGTGAAGCAGACAGACAGTCTCCGGCTGCTGGCCAAAAAAAACGGAGAAGTCGTTTTTTTTTCGTATATTTGCAGGGAGAAAGAACATTGAGTTCTTTTCCATTACATTGATTTTAAACAATTTAAGAGAAAAACGACAGAATTTTTCATGCACAAATTCGCACGCATATCGTTGGCCATACTGATGGTGCTGGCAACGGCAGCAACCGAAGCTCAGGTAGGTTCCGGTCAGGCTACTGCCGTCCGCGGTAACAGGTTCAAGACGGGCAAGAACAGCAATTTGTCCAATATGAACTTGAACAGCACAACAAACGGCGACACCGTGCGCAACGATGCCGACACCCTGCCGAAAGGCATCATCTACGAAACCGGTATAATACCGGATTCCACTCTGATAAACTCGGTAAACATATTCCACTTCGAACCGCTGTCGCTCAAGATAAACAACGTGTCGCACCCTTCGCTCCTGCCCACTGGAGTGGAACTTTCGGACAAGATAATGTCGTTCAACGGCGACTACTACCTTTACACCGGCAACCTCGGACAGGCGTGCTATTCGGTATTCCCGAAATTCGAAGCCGGCACCAAGTTCCGTTACAGAGAAAATGTATTCGACGGATACGGCCGCAAATCCACCTCGATAAACTTCTACCAAACCGAAAGACCTTTCACAAGTCTCAGCTATTTCAGTTCAATAGAAGACGAGTATCAAGTGGAAGTAATTCACACCCAAAACATTACGCAAAGGTGGAATTTTTCGCTGCATTACAATCTGATAAACTCGGAAGGAATATACACGAATCAGAAAACCAAGAACAACTACTTCGACTTCACGACGAACTACTACTCGAAAAACCTGAAATATCAGGTAAAGGGCGGCATAATATGGCAGAAACTGAACCTTCAGGAAAACGGAGGCATAAGCAACGACAGCCTGTTCGTGAACGACATACAGACCAACCGTGGCGGCATGCCGGTAAATCTCTATAGTGCATTCACCGATTTCAACACGTTTTGTGCATTTGCCCAGCAGTCGTACACCTTGGCACACCAGCCGGGTTTGCTGGTAATTTCGGATACGACATGGGTCGTACGTGCGAAAGACTCCGTATCGGGCGTTTCGGACACTTCCGCAAAACAGGATTCCGTACGGAAAACCGACTTTGCCGACTCGTTTCTCGTGAGATACGACACCACCATATTCGAACCCCACATTTTCAACTGGGGAGCATTCGTTCACGACATCGAGTTCAACAAGCAGAAACACAACTACACCGACCCCGCCACAAGTGCGGAATACTATCGTCAGATTTATTTCGATTCGGTAAGCACGCTTGACTCCGACTATGTTTACACACTTGAGAACTCACTGTTTTGGACCAACGACATTTACAAAGATTACCAGTTCCGCAACCCCGTAAAGCTGTATTTCGGAATACGGCACACCGCAATGGGCGTGCGCGACATGGAGAGGTACAGGAGTTTTTCCGCATTTACCCCGTTTGCCAAAGCCATTGTTTCAACGAAACATTTTTACCTGACATTCGAGGCTGAAGAATCCATGTCGTCCGGATACAAGAACGGAGACTATTCTCTTTCGGGAAACCTTTCATGGCAGCCCGACAGCAGCAACAGCTTCAACATATTCGCCATGGTTTCGGGCAACGACCCCGACCTTTTCTACTACCGGTATGTATCGAACGTGGCGCACTGGAAACTGAATGAACTTGAGAAGATAAACGTGCAGAAAGCAGGCTTCAACTACAATTGGAGAAACTGCCTGCAGATAAGTTCGAGTATAAGCAACGTGGCAAACAATGTTTGGATATCGCCTCTGCTCCTGCCCTACCAGACCGACCAGTCGGCACTGCTTTCGCAAAGTACGCTGAGCTACGACTTTGCACTAGGCATTTTCAGGTTCCGGAGTTTCAACCTGCTGCAATTCACCTCCGACGAGGAAATTTTCCGTCTGCCGCGCTTCGCGACCAAGAACTCGCTTTTCGTGGAGTTGAAAGTCTTCAAGAAAGCGCTCATACTGCAGACTGGTTTCGACCTTCGGTACAACACTGAATTCCATGCCGACAGGTACATGCCCGCAACAGCCGCATTCTACCAGCAGGACGAATACTCGATTGGCGGGACACCATGGGCAGATTTCTTCATAGCAGGACAGATAAAACACGCGACGCTTTTTATTAAAATACTGCATTTCAATACGTTACTGGAAAAGAATCCATCATACTACATCATACCGCAATATCCCGGTCAGGATTTTACCGTGCAATGGGGAGTACGATGGAGATTCTTCGACTGAGTTTCGGAAACAATTTAAACACACATAACAATGAAAGACATTAAACAATACATCGAAGCCAACAAAGACCGTTTTCTGAACGAGCTTTTTGAACTCATCCGCATACCATCCATAAGTGCGGAAGCCGAACATAAAGGCGACATGGTACGCTGTGCCGAAAAATGGAAAGAATTCATCATGGCAGCCGGTGCCGACAAGGCCGAAGTGATGCCGACCAAGGGCAACCCCGTCGTTTACGGTGAAAAAATCATCGACCCGTCCAAACCTACGGTTCTGGTTTACGGCCACTACGACGTGATGCCGGTAGAACCCCTTGAACTCTGGAACACCCAACCTTTTGAACCCGTCATCAAGGACGGACACATCTGGGCACGCGGTGCCGACGATGACAAAGGCCAGTCGTTCATGCACGCCAAGGCATTCGAATTCATGGTAAAAACAGGGCAGCTCCCCTGCAACGTGAAATTCATGCTCGAAGGTGAGGAAGAAATAGGTTCCGGCAGTCTTTACGCTTTCTGCGAAGAGAACAAAAACCTGCTCAAAGCCGACGTCATACTCGTTTCCGACACCGGAATGATAGCACAGGACATACCCTCCATCACCAGCGGTCTGCGCGGACTCTGCTACTGGGACGTAGAAGTAACGGGAGCCAACCATGACCTCCATTCCGGCATTTACGGCGGTGCCGTTGCAAACCCGATAAACATACTGTGCAAGATGATTGCATCGCTCCACGATGAAAACAACCACATAACGATACCTGGTTTCTACGACGACGTGCTTGTCATTTCGGACGAAGAACGCGCACTCATGGCACAGGCACCCTTCGATTTGGAAAAATACCAGAAAGACCTTGAGATAAAGACCGTTCACGGTGAAAAAGGCTACAGCACCAACGAACGCATCGGCATACGTCCGTGTCTGGATATCTGCGGAATATGGGGCGGCCACACCGGCGAAGGTTCCAAGACCGTACTCCCGTCGAAAGCACACGCAAAAATTTCCACACGGCTTGTTGCCAACCAAGATTTCGAAAAAATCAGCAAGCTTTTCAAGGACTACTTTGAATCCATAGCACCCGACTGTGTGACAGTAAAGGTAACACCTTCGCACGGCGGAGCTTCTTATGTATCTCCTTTGGAAATGACAGCCTACAAAGCTGCCGAAAAAGCATACCAGACAACCTACGGCAAACGCCCGATTCCTACACGTAGCGGCGGAAGCATTCCCATTGTTGCCGGTTTCGAAAAAATCCTCGGTACAAAATCCATACTCATGGGCTTCGGTTTGGGCAGCGATGCCATACATGCCCCCAACGAAAACTACCCACTCTTCAATTTCTTCCGCGGCATAGAAACCATACCTTACTTCTACGAATATTTCACCGAAATGTCGGAATAAATTTCCATAGGTCGGGATACAGCAACGTATCCCGACTTTTTTCATAAAAAAGACGCAAAAATGTTCTGGTATTTCATCATAGGAATCATAATGCTGTACGTAGTCTACCGGTTGTGCGGGGCACTCGTTTTCCCGAAAATCGCCAAACACCGGCAAGAGAAATTCAGAAAAAAATTCTTGGAGGAGAATCCCCAAATAAAGAATATGAATGATGAAAACGACAGATAAACAAAGCTGAAAAATCAACACATGGCCATAGCAGAAAATCTTGAAAAAGTAAAAAACACCCTTCCGGAAGGAGTTACACTGATAGCCGTTTCGAAAACCAAACCCGTTGCCGACCTTCAGGAAGCATACGATGCTGGGCAGCGCATTTTCGGGGAGAACAAGGCCCTTGAAATGCGGGACAAACATGAAGTCCTGCCCAAAGACATAGAATGGCATTTCATAGGTCACCTGCAGACGAACAAAATCAAGTACATTGCACCCTACGTGTCGCTCATTCACAGTGTGGACAGTATGAACCTTCTGACAGAGATAGACAAGGAGGCCAAAAAACGCGGACGTACCATAGACTGCCTGCTTCAGTTCCACATTGCTTCGGAGGAGACGAAATTTGGTCTCGACCTTACCGAAACCGAAGAGATTCTCCTCTCCCCTATATTCAACACCTTGAAAAACGTGAATATAGCAGGAGTAATGGGAATGGCCACCAATACCAGCGATACAGAACTGATACACAACGAATTCCGCAATCTGAAAAACATTTTCGACACGTTGAAGAACAAATATTTTGCAGACAGGAGCGACTTCCGGCACATTTCCATGGGCATGTCGGGCGACTACCCGATTGCCGTTGAAGAAGGCAGCACTCTGGTCAGGGTAGGAAGTGCCATTTTCGGTGCAAGGGACTACGGAGTACCGGTAAACGACAAGTAACCCCGTCTCAGAATTTCAGCACCACACGCCCCATGCAATTGATACCGGGCTGTACGAAGAATCCCTGCTGCAGATAGTCCACACTCCCATCGTCAAAATGAGCCTCGTAAGTCCAGCCGTTGTTGATGTACTGCCTGTCGAGGATATTGTTGACAAGGAACTGGAATTCGGCATGGTAGCCGTGTCCGACAGACATACGGTACGATATTTTCCCGTTCAGCACGAAATAGGAATCCAACCGGCACATTTGCCTTTCGGTATTGTCGAGGTACTGTTCTCCGACGTACTTACCGGTAAATGAGACTGCAAGATTTTGTACAGGTTCAAAAGTAATCACTCCAGCCGATATTATTTCCGGAGAGAAAGCTATTCTGGTACTGCCGTAATTCACTGCCTTCTGTTGCGTTGCCACCCATTCATCGGGAGAGTTGTAATGTTCTTCCCAATACACGTAATCAAGTATTCTGTTGGTACTGAGCGTAATATTGGCGTCAAACTTGAGCCACCGGCATATTTTTGCTCCGCCGTTGAGTTCTATGCCAAGCCGGTAGCTTTTATCCACATTTTCCATCAGAGCGTAACCGTATTCATTGATTTTTCCGTTGGAAACAAGCTGGTTCCTGTATCCCATGAAATACAGGTTGCTTTCCAGTTTCCATTCATTCGAATTGTAAGAGTAACCCAATTCGAGATCGAGCATGGTTTCGTGCGACGGTTCTTCACGGGTATGCGTTTTTATCGCATCTTTTATGTCGCCCCGAGTGGGTTCGCGGTTGGCAATGCCTGCAAGGAAGTAGAATTTCTGCGAGCGTGCAGGCGAGAAAGCGATTCCAACTTTGGGGTTGAAAAAATTGTATTCGGCAAGATAGTCCAGAAACAGCAAATCGTTGTCGGGCCCCTCAATCCTATAACGGACGAAGCGGTACTGCAAATCACAGTAAGCCAGCCATTCAGGACTTAGAGAGTATTCCATTTTAGCATACGTGGAAGCATCCGTCTTTCGGGCATCATTGCGGTACCATTCGCTGTCGCCGTAAGGCAGAAGTGAGCTTATTTCCGACCACACCACATTGCCGAAATGGGCATTGGCGAAATAATTGAACATTTCTCCAAAGGTCACGGAAAAAGACTTGCCAGTGTATTTCACGGACACATTACCCGTGTATGAATTGTTCCGTTCGCACTCCTGAGTGACGAAATCGGCAACTGAAAAAGTATCGGCAGCGTTCACCACCACATATTCCCCAAAATTATAGGAAGAGAGGTAATTGTCTGCCTTGTAATTCTCGTAATATCCGTAGCCGTGGGTGTAATCGGCGACAGCGTTGAGCTGCCAATTCCTGTTCAGCGAGAGCGAATAATAAAGCTGGTAATGCTGCTGCCAGTAGTTGTCGGTTTCGTTGTCGTAATAACGTATGTTTCCATTTTCGTCGTAATAGGCACCGGCATTGTTGTAAGTCGGGTCAGCAGCTATTTCCTCGCGTGAAGCCCCATTCCAAGTGATTCCAGTATGCTGTTTACCGATTATCGCGATGAATTTGAGCAAACTGTTCTTGCCGTATTTGCCTGCGTTGAAGAAAAAGGATTCATGGTTGCAGAATCCGTTTCGCAGAAAGCCGTCGGAGTTGAGTTTAGTATAAGCAGCATCAAGCGAAAAGCCGTTCCGCATGATGCCCGACCCTGCCGCAACGGAAATCTGCCGCGAAGCAAATGAGCCTATGCTCAGATCGGTCTGTGCATAAGGCACCGCCGACGAATTGAGTGTCTGCAGCGATATGGCACCGCCGAAAGCTCCGGTACCACCGTTGGTGGCACTCACACCGCGCTGTACCTGCACGTTCTCGGCCATGGAAGCGAGATTGGGTATATTCACCCAATACACATACTGACTTTCGGGGTCATTCAAAGGTATTCCATTGATATTCACGTTGATACGTGTTGCGTCGCTACCACGGAGGCGAAACGATGTGTTTCCGAGGAAACTGCCGTTTTCGGACGTGGAAACCATTGAAGGTTCAGTTTCCATAACATAGGGCAATGCGGCACCAATGTTCTTTTCCTGCAATTTTTCCTTACTGATGTCGCTGAAAACCAGCGGTTCTTTTTTTTCACCCCTTGCAGACGTCACCACAACCTCGTCGCAAAGCACTGCCTTGGGTTGCAGCTCAAAATACAGCACCGTGTCGGCAGTGATAAAAAACTCTGTCTCAAGAGTCTGATATCCGATGAAAGAAATTCTGAATTCGGCTTTTCCGTGTGGAACCGAAAGGGAAAATTCCCCGTCACGGCTAGTAACCACGCCCTGATAGGAAGTCTGCACCCAGACATTGACCCCCTCCAGTGCCCTTTTTCCGGAATCGCAGACCTTTCCCGTAATTTTGACTTTTTCAGCATTGTTTTCTGCCCAAAGCCCTTGCGTCAAGACTGGCAAAAACACAAGCATTGCGAAAAACGCAATAATTTTTCTGTTCTCAAACATCATTTTTTTGTTTTTAATTATTAAACACAAGAAAAATTCCGAAAAACTTTTCTTTTTTGACTTAAAAATTAAAAACAGGGTAATTGAAAAACGCTCTTTCCTACGCCGGCATTATCCGTACAGGTTCAAAGGGTATAATCTCAGCCACAACAAGTTGGCACCCCGTTTTCAGTTTTTTCCGGAAACGAATCCGCGTGCAAAGTTACGATTTTTTTTTATTCCGGCAAAATTTTTCATCTTCTGTCCGGTACCAGACGATGCTTGTCCATATATTCTTTCAACCGTTCAAGATGTTCGTCGTCGGGGCCGTCGAAGAAGGATATTCCGCTTGCACCATTGCCATAAGCCTCATCGAGAGCCTTTTCGAACGAATCTCCCTTGATGTCAGGGAACATCAAACCTGCAAATATTTCCGACTTGTGCCGTACCGCACCCACACATTCCCTTACCGCCTGACCGATCCATGCCGTACCTTCGCGGTAGAAACCGTTGTAAATCATCGGAAAATAAGCATCTATCTCCCAGTTGCTCCAATCCTGCCGCACCATTTTGCGGGCCATGTCGGGAGTAGGGAAAACCGCAGCCGAAAGGGAAACGTGACGTGCCGACATGCTTTCGCGTATGGCTTTCACCAGATTCGTGACAGCGTCGTAGCGGAATGACAGCCACGACGGCGAAGCCATCGGATATTCCAGTTTCAGGGGATCGACGCCGTAGCACTGCTCGTAACCGTGTCTGCAGCTGTCGCAATAGCAGAAATCGAACTCTGGTGCCTCGCTGGTCTGGACAAGACCGTAGTTTTTCCACAAATCCACGGGCAATACTATGTCGGGGAAACGGACGTAATCGAGGTGCATGCCGTCAACGTAAGGCAGTTCCGATTTCTGCACGAAATCATCGGTCAGATACTCAACCACTTCATGGCGGGAAGGGCATAGGAAATGATAATAATCCACATACGGAGGCTCGTCGGCGCAGGATTTTCCGGTACGGCTGACGGCATACCATTCGGGATGAGTTTTTACCAGTTCATGCCGGTTGAGAGTCCAGTTCCAATAATGGCACTGCAGTCCTGCCTCGTGGCAGAGACGGTATATGCGTTCATCGTAACCTTCGAACAGCACGGCACTTATGCCGCATTCAAAAGCCTTTCTGAAATGCTTCGTACAGCGTTCGTCGCTCCAGTCTTTGTGCAGTCCCTCCCACATCCAGTTCTTCACCACCTTTCCGGGATTGACAACGGGTATGACATCGCCATCGACGAAACGCACATAGCCCCATTTGCCGGGACGGTGTATGTCCACCACTCCGGTAGGAACCCATACCCAGTTTTCCTCCCTGCCCTGAGCCGAAGGCCATTCCACACGCGAGAAATTCATCCGCCATACCTTGCAGCCGAGAGGATATTCGCCGCCTTTCATCAGAGATGCGAAAGGAATCGCCATCTCCACCGACCAGCCCCTGTCCTTGTCGGCAGAGTCGTTGACGGTGCCGTCGTAATGCACGGCATAGCGCAAGTCCCTGCAGTCCCATGCCGACCGGAACGTACCGCCTTCGCAGTAGGGACGGTCCATGAGCAAATCGAGCAAAGTTCCAAGTACATTGAATTCCAATTCGTAATACATGACTCCCTCACCGTATGGGTCAAGAAAAACCTCAAAATCGTTGTCGTGCCATACAATGCCGTCGCGACGGGTAACCGAGGCACGGAGGAAGTCTTCTTCCATCTCTGCCCCGATGTACAGACAGGAGTCGTCGTAGAGCATGCGGATAGAGGTTGCCTGACGTGGTTTGGAGGTTTCGCCGCCACAAATGTCAATGAGGTTGTCTATTACAGCGGCTTTCTGCCAGACTCTGTCGTTCAGGCGTCCGTCCATTAGCGGAGCCTTGCCTGTACGGCGGCAGTCGTAAATAGGTTGTGCACAAACATGCACACACGACATTGCCAGCAACGCCATCATGAAAAAAAAGCGGATTCTTCTGCTGTTCATGAAATATGTCCTTTTAGAAAAACGATATGCAATCATGCTGCAAAATTACCAATAATAACGGACATACGCAAATTTTTATTCGACAAGATACTGAAAGAACAGACAATGCCAGTGTGTTTGGAGAAAGATACATGTTTAAAAAAAACAATTCGAGTGGCATATTAATAAAAAAATCGTACCTTTGCACCGAAAAACGCCCAATGAGATGACCCCCCGCCAAGGAACACGGCGGAAAGAGCAAAAAAACTGCCACACCCAGGGTTTGTCCGCCTTCCGGCGGGCCGATGCAAAACTTTTTGCGAAAAAAGTTTGAAAATTACAAAAAAAGTCGTAACTTTGCGATTCTCAAACATATTTGTAAAACATTATAAAACATTGATAATATGTACGATAAATTTCAAAAACATCTTCAGAAAGAATTGGCTGACATAGAAGCAGCCGGTCTTTACAAACACGAACGCATAATAGAATCTCCTCAGGGAGCCGAAATCATGGTGAAAGGCAAGAAATGTCTGAATTTCTGTGCAAACAACTATCTGGGACTCGCCGACAATCCCGAACTGGTGAAAGCCGCCAAGGACGCCATGGACACCCGCGGATTCGGCATGGCATCGGTACGTTTCATCTGCGGTTGCCAGGACCTCCACAAGACTCTTGAAAAGAAAATTGCCGACTTCTTCGGAACAGAAGACACAATACTCTATGCCGCATGTTTCGACGCCAACGGCGGTGTTTTCGAACCTCTCTTGACAGAAGAAGACGCCATCATCAGCGACTCTCTCAACCACGCTTCCATCATCGACGGCGTACGTCTGTGCAAAGCCCAGCGTTTCCGTTATGCAAATGCCGACATGGCAGACCTCGAAGCAAAACTTAAGGAAGCTCAGAAATGCCGCTTCCGCCTCATCGCAACCGACGGCGTGTTCTCGATGGACGGCAACGTTTGGCCGCTCGACAAAATATACGAACTCGCTCAGAAATACGATGCAATGGTAATGGTTGACGAAAGCCACAGTGCCGGCGTTGTAGGAAAAACCGGACGCGGTGTTACAGAACGCTACAACCTCCGCGGAAAAGTCGAAATTCTTACCGGAACACTCGGAAAAGCATTCGGCGGCGGTGTCGGCGGCTTCACTACCGGTAAAAAGGAAATCATCGACATGCTCCGTCAGCGTTCCCGTCCGTACCTGTTCTCCAACTCTCTGGCTCCGGGACTCGTAGGCGCAGGCATACGCATGTTCGACATGATGACCGAAACCAACGCCCTTCAGGACAAACTGCACGAAAACACCGACTACTTCCTCCGTCGCATGAAGGAAGAAAACTTTGACTGTCTGCCGTCTGAATCTGCAATATGTGCAGTAATGATTTACGATGCCGCAAAATCGCAGCGTTACGCAGCACGAATGCAGGAAGAAGGCATCTTCGTGACAGGTTTCTACTACCCGGTAGTCCCGAAAGACAAAGCTCGTATCCGTGTACAGATTTCGGCTGCCCACGAACGCGAACACCTCGACAAATGTATCGAAGCCTTCAAGAAAGTACGCAAGGAAATCGAAGGATAAGACTTGTAACACATTACAATATTGCGGAAGTGAACATTCTTCACTTCCGTTTTTTTGTACCCTGCAAAAAAAACCGGATCCCGCTGACGGGAATCCGGTCTTTGCCTTGCCGCATTGACACCAATCACAGTTCCATGGCACGGAGCTCCAATGCCGCAAGCATTGCATCGCGCTGGATTTCAAGGAATCGCACCGATATGTCCATATAAAAATTCTGTTCTTGAATGTAAGTCAGAAGCGATATCTCTCCAGCCTCGAAAGCTTTTTGCAAAAGTTCCGTGGTGTTGCAGTTCAATATGGTTTTCTGCATCTCATCCATGTTCCTCTGCAATCCTACCGCACGGGCATGAACTTTTTTCAATTCGCCGTAATATTGAATCCTTACACTTTGATACTGATTGTCAACGGCCTGCAAGCGCATTTTCTGAGAACGGACATTTCTAGCATTGCTCCAAAGAGGCAGAGATATTCCTACTGTAAGGCCCTGAAACCTTTCTTCAACCTCCCTTTCACTCACATAGCCAATTGAAATCTGCGGTAGCCAGTTGCTTTTCGCGACTTTAAGCTGCTGCCTTTCGAGCTGCAGCGCATTTTCCTCAAGTTGCAGACAGGGAATCTTGTTTTCGATTCCGGAATACCATCTTTCGAAATCCTCATCAATCGGGACAAACTCATACACCGACAAAACGAAATCCACCGTATCTCCGCCATTCAGCACCGCAAGGTCGGACAGCAGAGCATTCCTGTGCATGACAGATTCGTCGTAGGAGGCCTTCAATGAAACGTATTCGAATTCAGCCTTGTTGAAATCCAAGATACTCACTTCTCCCGACTCGAATTTCTTTCGGTATGCCGCGTGCAAGGCCTGTGCCATCCGCAATTTGCTTCCGTACAACTCAACAAGTGCATTGTGAAAAACAAGTTCGGCACAATTCCGCTGTGTTTCCATCAGCACATTCAGGCGTTCGGAAGCGTATTGCAGTTCCAGAGAGTTGTCTTTCAGACTTATGAGTTTTTTCCGTGACAGATAAAGTGTCGGAAAATCGAAAGTCTGGCTGATGCTGAAATCCGTGCGGTTGCCTATGTCCGACGGCGTCCCCCATAAATATCCAACTTCAACCTCAGGATTTTCGAGAGTATTTTCCGACCTGTTTTCAACCTTTCCGGCCTCAATCTGCGAACGCAGGGTCTTCAATGCCGGGTTGTTTTTCTCCACCAGCGAAAGCACACGGCCGAAATCTCCTTGCGAGAATGCCGTAAACCCAAAGATCATAAAGAATGTGTACAATACTGTTTTTTTCATGTTTCTAAAGTTTTTATTGCTATTTGATTCGTCATTTATTTTTTCTCCTTAATTCAAACCAGTCAAAGACTATAGGTACCACATAAATATTCAACAAAGTGGAAGTTATCAGGCCGCCCAGCACGACGACAGCCATAGGACTCTGTATTTCGTTGCCGGCCTTGTCTCCGTTCACTATCATCGGTATCAGAGCCAGCGCCGCAGTAAGTGCTGTCATAAGTATCGGATTTAACCTGTCGAGAGAACCCTTCATTATTGTTTCACGCCACGGAGTTCCCTTTTCAAGCGTATGCTGATACTTGGAAATGAGCAGAATGCCGTTTCGTGTGGCAATTCCGAAAAGCGTTATGAATCCTATTATTGCAGGAATACTGAGTTCGTTCGAAGTGAAGAAAACCGCCAATACTCCTCCTATGAGTGCCAAGGGCAGATTGAGCAGAACTATGGCAGACAGCGACACATCGCGGAATTCCACATACAGCAGGAGGAAAATCACAATCAGAGCCGCCATGAAAGCCAGCACCAGAGTGCGTGTTGCAGCTGCAGCACTCTCAAACTGTCCGCCATATTCAATGCGATAGCCTTCGGGCAAATGTATGTCCCTGTCAATGGCACTTTTCACATCACCGACGACACTGTTTATGTCCCTCCCTGCTACGTTGGCCGAAACCACTATCTTCCGCTGTACATTCTCGCGGGATATGGAATTTGGACCGCCTGCCGAAACCACTTCGGCAACCTCCTCGAGCGGAACCTTCCTGCCGTTTTCCGTATCTATCAAAGCCGTACGCACTTTTTCAATACTACCCGTATAATCGCCGTTAAGTTTCAGCACCAAATCGAAGCAGCGCTGTCCTTCATAAATGTCGGCAAGTTTTTCGCCGGAAAAGGCAAGTTCCACGAATTCATTGAATTCTTCAATGCTGATTCCGTATTGTGCAAGCATGTCGCGGTTTGCCCGTATCTGAAGCTGCGGCGTCTCCGTCTGCTGTTCCACGCTTACGTCCACAAGACCGTCTATGCCGCTTATGGCCGACTTTATTCTGTTCCCGAGCATGAAAAGCTGGCTCAGGTCGGTGCCGAAAAGTTTTATGGCCAGACTGGCACGTGTGCCCGAAATCATGTGGTCTATGCGGTGACCCAAAGGCTGCCCTACAGTGGCCGCTATCCCGGGTATGCTTGCCAGACGGCTGCGCACATCCTGCATAAACTCATCTTTCGAACGGTCGGAAAGCTCGAAATTCACATCAATTTCGGCTCCGTTGGTAGCTTGCGAGTGCTCGTCAAGTTCTCCCCTGCCGGTGCGGCGCGATGTGGTCGTAATTTCGGGTATTGCAAGTAGCTCCTTCTCTATGAGGTTGCCGAGCTTGTTGTTCTCCTCGAGTGAGATTCCCGGCTTTGCCACCGCGGCTATCGTAAGAGAACCTTCGTTGAAGTCGGGCAGAAATCCCCGCCCCATGACAAACAGAAGTACCACAGACACAATCAGCAGTACCACGGTCGGATACACCACTTTACGCTTATTTTCCAACGCCCATTCAAGACTTCTTCCGTAAATGCCCGAAAGTTTCGACGAAATCCAACTGTCTTTCTGATTCCTTGCCAGATAATTTTCGTCTGCAAGAAACATCTTGCACAACAGCGGAGTAAGCGTCATCGCTACTATCAGCGATACGAAAAGCGATATTATGTAGGCAATGCCGAGGGGCCTCAGCATGCGCCCCTCCATTCCCGTAAGGAAAAACAGCGGCACAAATGTCACCATGATGATGAATGTGGCATTTATTATGGAGCTGCGAATCTCGGTGGATCCGTCAAACACCACGTCAAACACGTTCCGTTTCTCTCCTTCCGGCAATCGGAAATTTTCGCGGAGACGCTTGTATATATTCTCCACATCGATAATTGCATCATCCACCAGAGAGCCTATCGCTATGCACATTCCTCCAAGTGTCATGGTGTTTATGTCCATGCCTAAAACGTGAAGTACTATCATTGTACCGAGCAGCGAAACCGGTATGGACACCACCGATATCAACGTGGTTCTGAAACTCCCCAGAAACAGGAAAAGTACAACGATGACAAACAACGCACCTTCGACAAGTGCATGGGCGACATTGCTCACCGAAGACTCTATGAAATCTGCCTGACGGAAAATATGAGTGTTCATATCCACATCGGCGGGGAGCGATTTCCTCACGCTTTCGAGATTCTTTTCAATATCTTCGGTAACGTTCAGTGTATTCACGTTCGGCTGCTTGGATACCGAAAGGATAACGGCAGGGCGCGCATTGGAAGATCCGTAGCCCTGTTTTACAGCCGAACCGACGACTATATCGGCAACATCGGCAACACGCACGGGCTTGCCGTTGTTCATCTTCACGAAAGTCCGGCCGAGTTCTTCAAGACTATTGCTGCGGGCTATTCCGCGAAGGGCATATTCATTGCCGTAGTCGCGGATTACTCCGCCTATGGAGTTCTGGCTCATGGTCATGCCCACTCCGGCAAGGTCCTTCATTGTTACGCCGTAAGCATTCATGCGTACAGGGTCGGCAAGAATCTGATACTGCTTGTAATCACCGCCCAAGATGGTAACCTGCGACACGCCCGCCGTGGCTAAAACGGTAGGTTTCACCACCCACTCCGCAATTGTGCGCACGTCCATCATGGAGGTGGTATCGGCGGTCAGGCCAATGAACATAATTTCTCCCATCACGCTCGATTGAGGAGCAAGAACCGGAGTTATACCTTCGGGCAGACTTTCACCTACGGTAACCATTTTCTCGCTTACAATCTGACGTGCACGGGACACGTCCATGCCCCAATCGAACTCTACCCACACAAACGACGCTCCCGACAATGAGGTTGACCTGACCCGACGGACATTGGAAGCCCCGTTTACTGCGGTTTCTATGGGAAAGGTAACCAGCCGTTCCACCTCTTCAGCTGCCATGCCATGGGCATCGGTCATCACCACCACAGTGGGAGCTGTAAGGTCGGGAAAGACATCTATGTCAAGCTGTCTGGTGCTGTAAATTCCGACAATTATCATCACCGCTGAAGCCACCAGAACAAACAGCTTGTTGTCAAGTGAAAATTTAATTATCTTGTTCAACATAGCCTGCCCTCCTAATGAACATGTCCGGCATGCGGATCAAGAGCACCCGACTGCTGAGCCAACTTTACAATGACAGCACCCTTGCCGACAACACGTTCTCCTGTCTTAAGTCCCTGTCTAACAACTGTTTTGAAACCATCTGTACCACCAAGTTCAACCGCTCTTTTTTCAAATAGTTCCGGATTTATCTGCACAAAGACAAAATAATTACCCATCTCTTCGACAATACCTTCGTTGGGAACGGCAACGACTTCTTCGTCAGATGATATTCTGATATAAAGGGTCACGAAACTTCCGGAAAGCAGTCCTGTCCTGTTGCTGAAGCGGAAAGTAACCGGAACGAGCGGATTTCCGTTATCGACGGACCTTGCGTATGAAACCAGACCGCCATCGAGATCGCTGAGGAGGAACCTTTCACCGTCGCTGGTAGTGAAACTGACGGCCGAAATCTTATCCAATTTGCTGAAATAACGAGGCTGGAGTTCGGCACGCACAAACATCTCCCTGTTCTGCGAAACCACTGCAATCGGCTGCCCTGCCTCCACATAGCCTCCGTTATTCACATTAATGTGCGTAAGATAGCCCGACATCGGGGCTGTTACCGTCTGACCGCTCCTTGAAAAATTGCGTTTCAGGTTTTCATAAACGGCTTCGGCATTTTCCAAGTCTGCCCTTGCCCTATTGAGTTCGCTTTGAGAAACGATTTTATCGACGGCCAGTTTCTGCTTGCGTTCGTATTCGGCTTTTGCCAAATTGTAGTTTGAGGCAGCCTCGCTGAACTTCACATCCATGTTGTTGTCGGCCATGCCGCTGCTTTCGATGGTAAACAGCCGCTCTCCGGCCGAGACTTTCTTGCCTTCGGCCATGCCGGCGTTCGCAAAGACCACTATTCCGGGAACCTTGGCAGAAACCTCCCGCTCGTCGCCTTGCGAAGGCAGAACCTGTGCTGCTGTTTTTATCACCTCTCCGAATTTTTTCGGCACCACCTCAACGGTGGAGAAATCTATTTTCCAACTTTTTTCTTTCGGAAAATTAACCGAATTCGGAACCTCTTCGGCATGACGATGTTCGTCTGAATGCATGGCTTCGTGACAGGCAAAGACCTCCACATCGCCGAAAACGGCTGTCTCCGTATCGCCTGCTCGTTCGACATCCACTTTAAGTGTGGCTTTGCCTGCATGTTCAGGGTTCAGAATGAACGTGTAAATTCCGTCACAGTTCTCAACTGTCTGACGTATGCCGTTCTTTCCTACAATAAGACTCAGTGTTACTTTTGCCGAATCCACGGGTTTGAAATCGGCAAGCGAGGTAAGATGTACGAGAATTTTGCTCTCCTCCCCGACAGCAAACGGCTGTGCTTTCACAAATACCTCATAATCATCGGTATAGACTGCATATTGCATACCTTCGTGATGGTGGTGGTGTTCTTCTTCCGCATGATGACTGCCACAAGCGGCGCAGCATGCTGCACAACACAGCACGACCATCCAATATGTTATATTTTTCATAACAATCAGAATATAAAAAAGCAAGTAAGGTAAATATGTTTATTGGGCAGGTTCTTCCTCCACTGTGAAAGATTCCTGCATTGCTGCCCTGCCTCTGCCGCAGGGTTCACCCTTGCCGTGGTTGAAATCGCAGTTTTCCGAATTTGCACAATTGTCGGCCAATGGACATTTGTGTTCGTGTTCGCAGCATTCACCATGTTCATGCTCGTGCTCGCAACTTTCGGTATGAACGTGTTCTTCGGATTCTGCTTCAGAATTTCCGGCATTGCTATTGTTTCCTGAGCAAGCAAAAAATAATGCCACGATGCTTGCCATTGCTATATATCTTAATTTTTTCATTATTATCGTTATTTAAAATTTATTTTCAGTTTGTTTCACATTATCTCAAATCGTCTTAAAATACGGTATCGGCAATGCTGCAGGAGGAGCACGCAATGCACACGAGGGGCAGTGTGTTCCGTCGGGGATTCTTTCATTCGCGGAAACTGTCTTTGAAACAAACATTTCTGTCTCCTGGACAGACATCTTGATTTGCTGGAAGCCGGCATTGCAGAAATCAAATACCGGAAGTTGCAGGGAAGCTGACAGGAACTTTTCGTCCTTCGTATTCAGGACAAGTTTTGAAAGAAGGTCATGAAGCTTGCATTTGCCGAAGGGGTGATGTGTGTGCCGGTGGTGTTCGTGACAACCTGTCTCATGGCACTCGCCGCATTCACTCTCATCGCAACTGCATGTCAGCTCATTTTCAAAAACAAAGCCGTCTGCACCACTGCAATCGTGATGATGATGGGGCACTACAGCGTGGACCAGTATTATAATATTGGCCAAAACGAGCATTACCATAGGAACTATACGCCTCATCTTCAACACTTTAAACAATTAATACATTATTTTTTCAATGTACAAATATACAAAAAAACGATTCATTTACACAAGGAATTTCGAATATTTTTTGTCTTTCCACCATTTTATCCAACGATTTTGTGTAAATTTGCAAAACGATTCATATCGTTTTCATTCAAACAACCAACTACAATTCAAGGAATTAGCACATGGGACTTATTCGCAGATACAAATCGGAAATACACGGCAACTACAAGCGTGCATGGTTGCAATACGGAATCATCACATCCATAGCGATGATTTTGTCGGTACTCATACGCTACGCACTCACCTACCCCATAGAAAGCAGTTTTTCATGGACCGATGATGTCATAATCCTCATTTGCCTCGTGGGCTTCACCATCACTTACCGTTCTACTTTGCCCGAAAAACTAATCACATTCAAGGAAATTTACGTTCTTAATCTCGGCATCGGTTTCATAAGTGCCGTCATTTTCGGATTTTTCATCTGGTACTACGCAAGCCGTGTCGACATCAGTTTTCCCGACCGCTACTATGCTTCGATGATGGCACAGTCGGAAACTTCGGAGCTGTCTCCCGACGTTTACGAGGCTCAGACGAAAGCCATGTCCACGCCTGGCAATCTTGCCCTGCAGGGAGGTGTCCTGACTTTTGTGAATGTGCTTGTACTGGGGTTCTTCGTGGCAATATTCCTCAAAACCGAGAAACAGAATCTCTATAAGAAACAGTGACGGGAGCCTCTGCCGACAAAAAAAGCGGTTCGAAGCACAGAAATGCTTCAAACCGCCACAATTTATGAAAAAAATTATTTACTTCTCTTCAGTCTCAACAGATTCTTCTTCAGCGACTTTTTCAATCATGTCGTCAATTTTTTCTGCTACCGAAGCATTGAGTTTTTCCTTATCGGGGTTGCTATAGTACAGTTCACTGTCAAGATACTCCTGAACGGCAATGAGAACGGGTTTGGGAAGTCTTTCGTAATGACGTACGACTTCAATCTGTTCACGGTTTTCGAATATTTCGTCCATGGCGTCGTTGGCCGGAACAAATTCTTCTATTTTCTTGTTCAATTCCCGTTTCATTTCTGTCGAAATCTGGTTTGCACGTTTAGAGAGCATTGCCACGGTTTCGTAGATGTTTCCTGTCTGTGCGTCTAAATCGCGGACATTGCGGGTAATTGTTGTCTCTGCAGCTTTTTTATACTTCTTTGGATCCATTGTATTTAGTTTTTATCTTTTTTGTATCAGATTATTTGTTCATTTTTGCAAGCATGGCTTTTGTTCTGGTGTAGATATCCTGCACCGACGAAATGTATTTCTTGTTGGTGAAGAGTGCCGAAAAACGTTCGAAATCGGCGACTACCTGAAGCAACCGTTCTTCCACTTTCGACTCCTGACTGTTGATTGCCAGTTCGTACCCCGACTTTATTATGTAATACATGGCATCTTCCTTGTTCTTCGATTCCGGATAAAGGTTCAGAAAATTGTTGAACGAAATGTATGCGGCATGATACGATTCGATTTTGTAATATCCGAAAGCTATTTCGTACTCCTTCTGCATCAGTTTTGCCCGCATTTCATCCAGATAGCCGTTGATTTCGGGCACGTGCTTGCTCGACGGGTATTTCTCCAGATAAAGTTCAAAATCTGCTATGGCCTCCCTCGTCTGGGTCTGGTCGAGCGAATATGCCGGCGATTCCTTGTACTTGCAGTAAGCCGACTGGAAAAGGGCGTCTTCGGCACGCTCGCTGTACGGGAACTGCTTCACGAAATTCCTGAACTGGTAGCCGGCTGTATAGAAATCCTTCTCCTGCACGAGCGACATCGCATAGTACCATGCCACATTCTCGGCATTGTCGCGACCGCGGTAATACATGGTCAGATTCTCGAAAAGCTGCTTCGCCCGATTATAATCGCCCTTCTGGTAATAAACCATCGCTGCGTTGTATTTGGCATCGAAATCATTACTCTTGAGCAATTTGTCGAATTTGTTACAACTACACAACAAACTGACTGTCAAAAGAATACCTATATATACTACATATCTTCTCATAAACTGCAAAGTTACGATTTTTTTTTCATTCTGCAAAATTTATTTTTTTGATGCAGTTTTTTTTCACGACATTCCTCGCCGGCAAAAAAAAAGAATTTTGAATATTCCAAAAAAAAACGTATATTTGCAGGAATTTTCCAATCAGAATCACATGATGACTTTTTTAAGTCATCACGAAGGTGTATGATTGAGAAAACAATTGAAAATCAAAAACATACAGCTTGCAAAAATGTATGTTTCGCTTATCATAACACAGAGAACACAACGTTAAACACAAGTAAAACACGATGAAAAAACAGCTAAGTTTAGTCCTTTGCGGACTTCTTTCACTGACACAGGTGATTTTTGCACAGACCGAAGATCCCGTTGTTATGGAAATTGCCGGTGAAAAAATCACCAAATCGGAATTCGTAAAAAGTTTCAAACAGGCCAACAACATAAACCCTTCGGCCTCTCCCACGGCCTGCACTTACGAAAAACGCAAAGCCTTGGAAGACTATGTTGAGCTCTACACCAACTTCCGTCTTAAACTTCACGATGCCTACGCGAACAAATATGACACATCGACGGCCCTCAACAACGAATACAAGGTTTACCGCAACGAAATGGCCATGCCGTATCTCATCGACTCGGCCTCGCTCAATAATCTGCTGCGCCAAACATACGAACGCAACAGATACGTGGTACGTGCTTCGCACATAATGGTGAAACTGAACCCCAACCCGACACCCAAAGACACATTGGAGGCATACAACAAAGCCATGGACATATACAATCGCGTCATGGCCGGAGAAGATTTCGCCACCCTCGCCGAAAAGCTTTCCGATGACCAGTCTGCCCGCAGAAGAGTCGACGAACAAGGCCGCACATTGGACGGCAACCGCGGCGACGTGGCTTATTTCACCGTCTTCGACATGGTGTACGAATTCGAAAATGCCGTTTATCCGATGAAAATCGGCGAAATTTCCAAACCCGTACGCTCCAAATACGGTTACCACATCATCAAAAAAACAGGTCAGGAAGAGGTTTACGGAAAAGTAGTGCTGCAGCAGTTGTGGCTGCGCCCCAACCTTTCGAATCCTGAACTTACGGAAAAACGTGCCCAAGACATATATTCCCAACTGATGGAAGGTGCCGACTTCAGCGAAATGATCAGAAAATACTCCTCCGGAACAGACAAAAACGACAGCCTTCCCGGCCTCGTAAAAAGCATACCAGTACAATTCTCGTACATCGGATATGTACCCGAAATAGCCAAACTGAAAAACGGAGAAATCTCTAAACCTTTCCAATCGGAATTCGGATGGCACATCATAAAAATACTGAACAAGGAAGATATCCCTGCTTTCGAGGACATGGAAGAATTCTACAAAAGCAAGATAACAACCGCACAATACGGAAATATCCCTCAAAACAAATTCATCGAAACCTGCAAGAAAAACTACAAATTCTCCGACAATACGGTTAAAAACGGAAAACTCCTGAAATCAATCACCGGATTACTCAACGACTCCATATTCATGGGCAAGTGGAAATATGCCGGCAATCTGAAAAACAACGAAATACTCTTCTCTTCCAACGGCAAAAATTTCACTCAGGCCGATTTTGCAAAATTCATCGAGGACAAGGAAAAATACGAAAAAATATACGACATCGACGTTTACGTAAACAACAAATACAACGACTTCATAAACACAAAAATCCTCCAACAGGCCGACAGCCTCCTTGAACTCAACAACACCGAATTCCGCAACACCATGCAGGAATTCCGCAACGGTCTGGTAATTTTTGCCTACAACGATGCCAAAATATGGCACAAGGCCTCTGAAGACACCGCCGGACTGAGAAAATTCTACGAACGCGAAAACGTGAAACACGACATCAACGATCCCGCACAGGCAATGTATTTCTGGGACTACAGAGTGAAAATCATTGACATATTCATCAACGACAGCGTTTGTCTGAAACCATCGAAAGCCATAAAGATGATAAAAAAACTCGCCATCGATGAAGGCAAGTCTCCATCAGAAATAAACGAAGCCCTCACTCCAAAACTCAGCCGCAAATGCAACATCGAACACCCCATCGGCTATGCCGCAAGAACCATTGAACAGAAAAGTTCCAAAGCTCCCGACGGAGACACGTGGAAAGTGGGCGTATATGCCACTCCTCGTACCAAGGGCTACCGCGTACAGTGCGTAACGCAACTCTTCGACCCGACACAAAAATCACTCGGCGCCGCCAGAGGATACTACATCAACGACTACCAGAACGAACTCGAACAGAACCTTATAAAATACCTCCACGAAAAATACAAGGTCGTCATAAATCAGGATGTCATAGACAGCATCACATGGTAAAAAGCAATGTATAATCCTTTTGCAAAATACAGCACCATCGCACTTGCAGCGTGCCTGTTGTCGGCCGGATGCAGTTCCAACGGCAACGACAGGGTAATGGCCCGTGCTTTCGACAGAAACCTCTACGAGTCTGACCTGCAAGGCATCGTACCGCCGGGACTCTCCGAAGAAGATAGCCTCTCACTGGTTGAGAACTACGTTCAGCAATGGGTTCAGGAAATGGTAATACTCGAAAAAGCCGAAAAAAACATCAACGACGACTTCAAAAAAGAACTCGAAAACTACAAGAACTCACTGCTGTCCTACCGGTATGAATGCTCCATCGTAGAACAGAATCTCGATACGAACATCACTTACGACGAAATCCAGAAATACTACGACGAACACAAGGAAAGCTTTACCCTGAAAAACAACATAGTGCGTGCAATATACGTAAAAATCCCGTCCGGATCAACTTCTGCAAGTAAATTCAGACAGATTTTCTCCGGAAACATCACCGACAAAAAAATAATGGAACTCAACAATTTCGCACCTGCCTATGCCGAACAGTATCACCTCGACCCCGACTCATGGATAACCTTCATGGATTTTCAGAATGTTATTCCCGTAAAAACCTACAACGAAGAACTTTACCTCCAATCTGCAAAAGACATTTGCCTCAAAGACAAAGAATACACCTATTTTGCAAAAATCCTTGATTCGAAAGTTGTCAATGAATATTCCCCATTAAACTTCGAATATCAGAACATTAAAACCATAATACTGAACAACCGCAAAGTCGGCATAATTGAAAAGATGCGTTCCGACTTACTTAAGGAAGCCCGTATAAACAACGATGTCGAATTTTATTACAGAACCAAAAACGAAAAACAATGAAAAAAACAGCGATAGCAATATTACTGGTCATCGTTTCGATGAACATTTCCGCACAGAACAAAGGCACAATAGCCGATGAAGTGGTGGCCGTCGTGGGCAAAAACATAGTGAAACTGTCAGACATTGAAAGCAACTATGCTCAAATTCGCATACAGCGCGGCTACGAAAACCCGTTCGAAAACCGCTGCCAGATCCTCGAAAGCCTGCTCCTCTCGAAACTCCTCCTCCACAAAGGCGAAGTCGACAGCGTGGAAGTAACCGAACAGATGATTTCTCAAGAACTCGAATGGAGACTCAAAGCACTAGTTCACAACTATGGTTCAAAGGAAAACCTGCTGAAACAGACCGGCAAAACCTACGATGAAGTGAAAGAATACTACACAAAGCTGATTACGGAAAACAGCAAAACCCAAATGGTCGAAGACGGCATCACTTCCAACGTAAAAATAACGCCTTACGAAGTTCAGGAATTCTACAAGTCAATACCTGCCGACAGCATCCCCATGATGGACGAAGAATACGAACTCTCTGAAATAGTACTCGAACCCACCATCAACGATGCCGAAAAAGAACGACTGAAACTTCAGCTCAACACCCTGCGCGAAAGAATCCTGAAAGGCGAGAATTTCGCAATGCTTGCCACCATGTACTCCGAAGACCCTGGCTCGGCAGTAAAAGGCGGAGAACTCGGATTTTTCGGACGCGGCGACATGGTAAGCGAATTCGAAGCCGCAGCCTTCGTGCTGAAACCCGGAGAAGTGTCTCCCGTCATCGAAACCAAATTCGGATTCCACATCATCCAACTCATCGAACGCCGCGGCAACACCATCAACGCCCGGCACATACTGCTCTGTCCCAAAGTCTCCACCGAAGACCTCATCGCTTCTCAAAAGAAAATGGACAGCATAGTATTCCTCATCAACGGCGGAGAAATATCTTTCGAAGACGCTGCCAGACGTTACTCTTCAAGTGCCACCAAATCTCTCGGCGGAGTTGTATCAAACAGTTACCTCGGCAACCGATTCACAAAAGAAATCCTTGCCCAATCCTATCCCGAACTCAACGTGGAATCCATGAAAGTCGGTGACATATCCCCGATAAAAATGGTCAAGAACGAATCCAACCAAAACATCTTCAGGGTAATGAAACTCAACAAGAAAGTCGAAGCCCACAAAGCCAACCTCACCGACGACTACGACAAAATCTACAACATTGCCCTCCAAAAAGCCAAAAACGACAAAATACTCGACTGGGCCAACAAAATGATCAAGAACACCTACATAAAATTAAACGACGACTACAAAAACTGCGAATTCAAGCTCAATTGGTTGAAAAACAAATAAAATGTCCGACACAGAAACACTCGACATATTATCCGGCAAATACCGACAGCTGAAAGACGAAATTCAGAAAATCATCATCGGTCAGGACCATGTTCTCGACAAACTGCTGATTTCGATATTCACAGGCGGACATTGTCTGCTTGTAGGAGTACCCGGCTTGGCAAAAACACTGATGATAAACACCTTGGCAAAAGCCTTGGGATTGGAATACAGCCGAATACAGTTCACGCCAGACCTCATGCCGTCCGACATCATCGGTTCCGAAATACTCGACGAAAACCGCCAGTTCCGTTTCGTGAAAGGCCCCGTTTTCGCAAACATAATACTCGCTGACGAAATAAACCGCACCCCGCCGAAAACTCAGGCCGCACTACTTGAAGCCATGCAGGAAAAATCGGTTACCGTCGCCGGCAAGACTTACATGCTGAAACCTCCCTTTTTCGTACTCGCAACACAGAACCCCATCGAACAGGAAGGCACATACCCCCTTCCGGAAGCTCAGCTCGACCGCTTCATGTTCAACATAAAACTGGACTATCCTTCGCTTGACGAAGAACTCGAAATTGTCAAATCTACCACCTCGGAACAGTCTCTACAGACGGAAGCCGTACTCTCCTCCGACGAAATCATCGAATTCCAGCGTGTAATAAAGAACATACCAGTACCCGACAACGTATACCGCTACGCCGTGAATCTGGTATCAAAGACACGTGTCGGCACTGAAAACGCAAGCCCGTTCGCCCAGAAATACCTCTCGTGGGGAGCAGGTCCGCGCGCTTCCCAATACCTGATAATGGGAGCGAAAACACATGCAGCCTTTGCAGGAAAATACTCCCCCGACATCGAAGACGTACAGTCCATCGCCACGGAAGTCCTCCGGCACAGAATTGTGAAAAACTACTTCGCTGAAGCTGAAAACATCACCAACGATGCAATAATCAAAGAATTATTAAACAACGAAAAATAATTTCTCATGAAAAAAATCATTATACTTGCTGCTCTCTGTCTTGCCGTAATATCGCAGGATTTCGCACAAAGCTACATCTACACGCCGCAGCCTCCAAAACCGAAAAAAACTGCCGGTGCAAGAAAACAGCCACCCAAACCGGTTTGCCCGTATCCCGAAAAATTCCACGTAGTTGTGGATTTCGAAAGCGGATCCGACGTGTACAGTCTGGAAGTTCTCGACCTCCTCGATTCGGCCTACCGGCTGGCTTTCGACAAGGAGAACCCACGCCTTTATGCAATGATTATTGAAAGTTACGGCAACGGTGACGACTCTCTCGATTTCCGCAGAGTGGATGCCGTTTACCAATACTTCACATCACGTGAAAAGAACACTTTCCTCACTCGCATTGCCAAAAACAAAATCCACAACTCGTGCTCCGGCGATGATGAAGAAATCTTGAAATACGAAGTCCCCGTCGACAGGAAATATTACAACATGTCAGAACTGCCGGCAAGCCGCAAAAATCTTGACGGCAAACCCCTCGACGGCAAAGTGTTGCTCACTTTCGTACACAATCCAGAAGAATGCATCGGCGGTTTCAGTGAATGTGCCGTACCCTCCGGCGACTCTCTCGTAAGAGGCTATTATTCCTCCGTATTCATTCCGAAAGGTATGCTCTACAGGATAAAAAACACCAAAGACAAATGCCCCGACAACCTTGAATTCTCTATCGAAGAGCACATGGATTACAAAGAAACTCTCGAACGATATTTTCTCATTCCCCACAAAAAACAAATCCTGCTGCAGGTGGGCTACATCGTGCTCCGCAGCAACTATAAACGCGACACGGGCGAATGCGTCGGTGAACTTCCGGACTCCATCATGGTCCGCTTCCCGATAACGCCACAGCAGTGGCAGAACAAAATACGGATATACGGAAAGAAGTATTCCGAAAAAGGTGCTGAATACAAAGGTCTCACGACAAAGAAGATGGCTTCCAAAGTCACCACAGTCGTACAGGCCGCCATCAATGCGACGCAAATCGACACCATTTTTCTCGGCAAACGCATAAAACCTGAAGAGGTTGACGACTACTTCTTCCCCGTAAAAACCAATGTAGAAGAGGGTTCCTTCGCCATCAACGGTGAATACTACAAGGCATACCGCATCAACAAACACGGTGAATACGAAATGCGGGCTGCCCTGCAAAATCTCTTCAGAATCGAAACCGAGGAACAGCCCATCGAAGAAGAAAAATCAACTTCAAAAAAGAAACAGAACAAGAAATACTCCGACGACGAAGAAATCGAATAGTTGAAAGAGTTTGAACAACAATACCCCGAAAAGACTCAGATTTTTTTACAAAATGGCCTATTTACAATCAGACATAACAAAAGTCACCACACATGTCCTGCAGAAAATGAAACAGTGCGGCGAAAAAATAGCAATGCTCACAGCCTACGATTATTCCATGGCCAAACTGCTGGACAACACCAAAATCGACATAATACTGGTAGGCGATTCCGCAGCCAACGTCATGGCCGGATACAAGACGACCCTTCCTATCACCCTCGATGAAATGATTTACTACGGCACATCGGTAGTACGAGCCATAAACCGTGCCCTTGTTGTAATCGACCTCCCCTTCGGCACCTATCAGGGCAACTCTAAGCAGGCTCTCCAGTCGGCCATCAGAATAATGAAGGAAACCGGTGCCGATGCCGTAAAACTTGAAGGTGGAGAACAGGTCCTCGAATCGGTAAACCGTATCCTCTCTGCAGGCATTCCTGTCATGGGACACCTCGGACTGACCCCTCAATCCATCAACAAATTCGGAACCTACTCGGTTCGTGCCACCGAAGACGATGAAGCCGAACAGCTCGTAAAGGACGCACACCTGCTCGAAGAAGCCGGTTGCTTCTCGCTCGTGCTGGAAAAAATCCCGGCAAAACTTGCCCAAAGAGTAACTTCTGAACTCAAGATACCCACTATAGGCATCGGTGCAGGCAACAAAACCGACGGACAGGTACTCGTACTGCAGGACATGCTCGGCATTACCCAACAGTTCTCGCCTCGATACCTGCGACGCTACCACTCCATAGGCGAAGAAATCACCAATGCAGTAAGCGAATACATCAACGACGTTAAAAACTGCGATTTCCCCAACGAAAAAGAACAATATTAACTTAAAAAAAAATATCATGAACAGAAAAAACACCGTTTTCGGACTCATAATAATAGGCATACTCTATTTCGTTTTCGGATTCGTAACATGGCTCAACGGAACACTTATCCCGTTTTTGCAAACCGCCTGCCAACTGAACGAAGTGGCCGCCTATCTGGTAACCTTTGCCTTCTACATATCCTATTTCGTATGGGCTCTGCCTTCATCATACATCCTCAAAAAGACCGGTTTCAAAAACGGAATCGCCATCGGATTGTTCGTAATGGCCATTGGAGCAGTGCTCTTTATCCCTGCATCGTACACCAGATCATACATCCTGTTTCTGGTAGCTTTGTTCATAATGGGATCCGGACTGGCACTCATGCAAACTGCCGTAAACCCATACGTAACCATTCTCGGACCGATGGAAAGTGCTGCAAAAAGAATGAGCATCATGGGCATCTGCAACAAGGTTGCCGGAATACTTGCCCCTATCATTCTTGCTACCATACTGCTTTCCGGCTTTTCGGAACTGACTGAACAGATAAACAACGCTTCAGGTACCGAAAAGAAAGTCCTGCTAGACACTCTCTCGCTGCGGCTGGTGAAACCTTACACCGTGATGACCGCCATACTCACCATACTCGGACTCCTTGTTTGCTTCATTCATCTGCCCGAAGTAAGTGAAGAACCGGAAGACTCCGATCAAAAGGAAACCAGTATCTGGAAACACAAGAACCTCTGGTTCGGCGTCATCGCCATGTTCTTCTATGTTGGTGTCGAAGTCATTGCTGGAGATACCATAATGAAATACGGCATGTCGCTCGGCATCGCACAGGAATCCACAAAATACTTCGCAAGCCTCACACTCATCGCCATGGTGATAGGATATTTCATAGGCGTCGTACTGATTCCCCGCTTCATCAACCAGCAGCAGGCTCTTATAGGCTGTGCAAGCTTGGGAATAATACTCGCACTCGTGGCTATCTTCATTCCGTCTGGGTTGTATTTGAGCTTCCCTTTCATCGACATCACCACGTTCCGCGGCATTGAGATGACAATACCATACACCGTACTGTTCATCTCCCTGCTCGGTTTGGCCAATTCTCTCGTTTGGCCTGCCATCTGGCCACTGGCCATAGAAGGCATAGGCAGCCATACCAAGACAGGCTCCGCAATCATCATCATGTCCATAGCAGGCGGTGCTGTGCTGCCACTGATATACGGCAAACTAGCAGAAACCTTCAATTTCCAAGATGCCTATTGGATTACAATCCCGTGCTATCTGGTAATATTGAGCTTCGCTCTTTTCGGAACAAAAAGAAAATGACTGCCAGAAAGTTTTCAAGACAGAGGCTGCACAGAATAGCAGCCTCTGTTTTTTTTACCTGTGAACGAAAAATCTTTTCTTCCTTCCCCACTTGCATTTTTCAAAAACTTTCCGCAACTTTGGCATAAAATCATGAAAAAATGCGGAAAAACAGAAAATTTTCGGACAGAAAATGTCAGACTCTGGAATGCAGTTTTCGGGAAGTCCGGAAGCGGCATTTTGCATCAATGCCATGTCCTGCATTTCGTCCTAACCGACCTCAAAAAAAATAATTCTCAAAAAATCGAAAAAAAATCGTATCTTTGCAAACTCAAAATATAGTTTGTCTCAACCCTTTTCAAGGGCTAAACTGTTAAAAATACGCAATTTACAAAAAACAATCCACGTCAGATGAAAATAAAAAATATTCTCATTTCTCAGCCGGAACCCGCAAATTTGGAAAAATCTCCGTATTACAAACTCATCGAAAATTACAACCTGAAACTCACCTTTTACAAATTTTTCGAAGTTGTCGGTGTCTCTGCCACGGAGTTCAGAAAAAGCAGAATCCACATCAACGACCATTCAGCTGTAATTTTCAACAGCAAACAGGCTGTGGACCACTTCTTCCGCATGAGCAAAGAGCTCCGCGAAACCCCGTCCGACGAAATGAAATATTTCTGCACTACAGAAGCAATTGCACTCTATCTCCAAAACTATATACAATACCGGAAACGTAAAGTGTTCGCTGCAAGCCAGACTTTTGCCGACCTCATCGACCTCATTTCAAAACACAAGGAAGAACACTTCCTGTTTCCATGCTCTTCCGAAAAACAAACCGAATACACCAAACTCCTCGACAAGGGCAAATTCAAATACACCAAAGCCATCATGTACAAATCGGTTCCGAAAGACCTCTCGAAATTCGACATGAACAAATTTGACATGATTGTGCTGTTCTCCCCCATAGGAGTACGTTCGCTGCTTGAATCATACCCCGATTTCAAGGAAAACTGCAAAACCATCGTCGCTGCGTTCGGAACTTCCACGCACGCCGCCCTCAACAATGCCGAAATAAAGATAACTGTGGCTGCACCGACAAAAAATGCACCATCCATGGCCACTGCAATCGAAAACTTCATCTTGGGTAAAGAACTCGGCGCAGTGATAGTTTCCAAACCTACTTCACTGAAGAAAAACGGCTTGAAGAAAAACAACACGAAAAAAACGAAATCTGTATTTACCAACAAAAGCAAATACAAACAGCTTCTTGAAGAGAAAAAAGCCGCTGCCGCTGCCCGCCGCAAGGAACGGCAAGCCGAAAAGGCCCGCAAAGAAGCCGAGCTTAAAGCCGCTGCCGCCATCGAAAACACGCCTTCCCCTGTAAAAGTCCGTGCTTCAAAAAGCGACACCACATCAGCCGAAAAATAACCTTCTCCAAATGGACTGCACTTTCAGGAAAGAAGAGCATCTGTGTGGCAAAAAAAACATCGACGAGCTATTCACACACGGTAAAAGTTTTTTCTCTTACCCGTATGTCGTGTATTGGAAAACCAGTCCCTCTGCCGGTGGCGATATTCCCGCAAGGCTGCTTATCGTAGTCCCGAAAAAGAAACTCCGCCACGCTGTCGACCGGAACCGCGCCAAACGCCTCATACGCGAATGCTACCGGCTTCAGAAAGGCTGTCTGTTCTCATTCCTTTCGTCAAGAGGTATCACTGCGTCTCTGGCACTGATTTACACCGAAAAACAGCCGCCAGAATTCCGGAAATTGCACGAAAAACACCGCCATGCCATGAAACAGTTGACGGAAAATATCAACAAGTCTCTCAAAGGCAATGAAAATAATAAGTAAGATATTCCAAAAATCATTCCTTTTGCTGATACGCTTTTATCAAAACTGCATATCACCGTTTACTCCACCCGCATGCCGGTACACTCCCACATGCTCGCAGTATGCAGTCGAAGCTATAAAAAAATACGGACCCTTCAAAGGCGGATGGATGGCATTCAAACGCATTCTGAGATGCAATCCGTGGGGCGGCAGTGGTTATGACCCTGTACCTTAAAAAAAAAGGGAAGCCGGCCGTTTCTGCCCCTTTCCTTTTTTTATCTTTCAGCAAAGGACATTACTCCATTGCCTCGCTTATTTTACCTGCCAGTTCCCTGAATTCATCTTCACTGAGTTTCACGCGTTCTTTTTCAAAACTCAAATCTCCTCCCTTGTTTATTGGAGCAAGATGTATATGGGCATGAGGAACATCAATGCCAACCACGGCAACGCCGATTTTAACGCAAGGAACGACCTTCTTCAAAGCCTTTGCCACACGCTTGCTGAAAAGATGCAACTCAACAAAAAGATCATCATCTATGTCAAAGATGTAATCAACTTCCTTTTTCGGTATAACCAGAACGTGTCCGTAAGCAATGGGCGAAACGTCAAGAAAAGCCATGCAGGCTTCTGTCTCTGCCACTTTATAACAGGGTATCTCCCCGTTGCATATTTTCGTAAATATCGAAGCCATAACAAAATTTTTACGTTAAATACAAGACTATCTTTCAACGGAAAGAATTTCGAAATTCATGACGCCTGCAGGAACCGTAACCTCAACCACGTCACCGACCTTCCTTCCCAGAAAACATTTTGCAAACGGTGAAGAAACTGAAATCTTGCCTTTCTTCACATCAGCTTCGCTCTCGGGAACAATGAGGTATTTCTGAACCAGCTTCGTCTTCACGTTACGGATTTCTATTCTCGAAAGCAACAGCACCTTTGAAGTATCTATTTTCGATTCATCCAACAAACGGGCATTTGCTATCAAATCCTGCAGTTTCGATATTCGTGCCTCCAATAGGCCCTGAGCTTCCTTGGCTGCATCATACTCCGCATTTTCGGAAAGATCACCCTTATCGCGTGCTTCTGCAATTGCTGCCGATGCCGCCGGTCTGTCCTTCGTTACAAGCTGATTCAGTTCGTCCTTCAATTTCTGCAGTCCTTCTTCACTGTAATATTTAATTTCTCCCATGATTTTTTATTTAATATGTCTGTTTAAAATAATACAAAAAAACATCATCTTCCTTTTTTGAAAAGGACAGACGGATTTTTTAGTTTAAAAATCAGGAAAGGTCAGCTGACCCTTCCTGATTTATTCTCAATAAAACTATTTTTTTTACAGGTTTACAGCAACACCGATTGCATGAGAACCGCTGAGCGGGTTGTTTGCCTTGTAAGAATAATCTATTGTTATTGTGGGTACTGATGCGACAGCGCCTTTACGTTTCTGCAAAGGGATCTTTACAGAGGCACCTGCCGAAGGACCCGTGCTAGCAGTAACTCTGTTGTCACCGCTCCAAATGCCTTCCTGCATGGTGTAGCCTGCTCTGAGCTGAATGATATTCAGCAGCGAGTATTCCAAACCTATCTTATATTCATCGCGAAGGAATGCATTGGAAGTGAAACTTGCAGCTACCGTCAAGCGCTGTTCAAGGCTTTCGAACAAGAAATCGTACGAACCGCCGATGTTCAAACATGCCGGCATTTCGAACTCTGCCGAACGAGTCTCGTATGTCTGGTTCAGGTTATTGCTGTTCACCAAACGCAACGAAAAACCGTCACCGCTGAAACTCATTGGAGTACCGATGTTTTTCAACGAAATACCGAATTTTATATTATCATCAGCACCTGTAACATACTGAATACCAGCATCAATTGCAAATCCAGAACCTGAAACGTTGTCTGTACTCTCAGAAATAATCTTGAGATTAACACCGCCTCGGATACTCGAGCTGAATTTGTATGCATACGATGCCGTGATTGACATCAGTGTCGGAGAAAATGTACCGTTGTCACCTTGTTCAGGGCTGTTTACCGTTGTTACAGGTATATCGCCAAAACCCATGGAAACCACCGATAAACCCAGCACGCCACGTTCACCGATCGGCTGACCGAGACCAAATGCATTGATAGATCCGCCATAACCGCTGAACTGTTGTGTATGGGAATAAAGGACTTCTGTCTTTTGGATGAATGTCAAACCTGCTGCGTTAGAAAACAAAGCGTCGATACCGATACCGTTTGCTACGTTCACTCCGCCCCAACCGGCACTTCTTGCCCATGGATTTATCAACAACTCGTTGGCACCTGCAGTACCGCGACGGTCGTCATTCCCTGCAATAGCAGTCTCTACCGACAAAAGGGCTATCAGCGAAACTATGACTAATATTCTATATCTACTTTTCATCTTTTCTGTATTTTAAATATTAAATATTCTTCGTTACTAACCACTATTATTTGAATGAGTTCAAATCAACAGGACGCATAGTTCCAAACCATTTGATAACACGTTCACCGATTCCCGGTACAGAAACATGCAACAGATACATACCGCCGGCAATTGGAATACCGTTGTGGTTTTTCAAATCCCAGTCCAATGTATAACCTCTCGAAGCATTGCCTGCATCGCTTGGTGAAGGTCCTAATTGACGTACCATCGTTCCATCTACAGTGTAGATAGTAATCTTCGAATTGGCCGGCAGGTTCACAATGCGGACTCTGTTGTCCAACTGGCTCGAAGCTTCATATTCCGAAGAACTGTAATATGGGTTGGGTACTACCGCTATGTTATCCAGTATAGTCTGCTCGTCAATTCTGCCACCGGCCTGATTGGTACGGGTAATCAGGTTGTCTGTCATCTCGAACATGTACATCGGGTTGTTGTTGTTCGCAAGTTCCAGACCCGCATGATTCGGAGCAGTTTTGTTGGCACTGTAGTATTGCGAATACGGATGACGTACTGCTATATTGATAGTCACATCAGTAGGTATGTCTTTAGGATTGTCGAATTCAAAGTTGCTGCGAACGATAGGCATATTTACCCATGCTACACTTGCAAAGAGCAGTGCTGCAGAATCTCGAACAGGCAATATGAACTTATCTGATTCCGAGAACAGCAAACCTTTATTGTACGAGATAGCATTCGGATTGTTGTCCACTCTTTCCATCAATCTATCCAATGACGAAAGCATCGTGGCTGCCCAAGCGCCTCCATCGTAGGAAGGTGTAATGTAGTTCTTTGAAATCGGATGATCCATAACGCGCGATATATCAACAAACGGCTGGTTGTTGGCATTCAGCACGTAAATGAAGTGACCACCGCCCATAACGTAGTTCTGAGTACCTTCAGTTATCTTCGATACAGGGTTCCACATCATATCACGTCCGTTATATTGAACATATCTTGAATCTTCACCGAACATCATATTCAGACGTTCACCTGTTTCCAGATTGATGGCATATCCCGGGAACCATCCCATACCATATTTTCTGTCGTATGTAGTATCCACTTTTCCGTTCTTGTCAACGGAATATGCACGACGCATCTGGAAACGCAATGCGTTACCTTCCGACTGTGTCGGGTCGTCACACATTTCCAATACCGGACAACGTGTCCACTTCGACTGGTCTGCCGTAATCACGATGCGTACACTCGGCAAGTTAATCAAATCGTTGAACAGCAGAGACTTGTTGTTTGTATTCAACATCATTCTGCGTTTCAGCAGACTCGGATTAGCATAAAGATTAGCCATCTGCTTGCTTACACCTCTCAAAGAATCAATGATTCTGTTGGGTGCAGTGTAGTAGAGGAAAGAGAATCCCGGATGGTAAGAACGTGTGGAAACCAAACCGTATGGTGCCCACAATCCAGACAGAACATCTTCATAAACGCTGTACTTGTCTACACCCCATGTTTCAGGACGCGATTCTGCACTGATTGCCGATTTATAATAGTCACCGTCCAAGTAATCTTCGTTTCCTGTTGCGGCAGATGTATCACCAAGGAATTTGGTTTTGTCACCTTCCACATACTGGGAACCGGATCTTATCCAGTTGTATACAGGATAGGAATCATTATCAGGAACACCGCTCAACCATGATTTGTTGGGATCTGCGAAACTCATGGAAGAACTCAATACGGCACCTTCGCTAACCAAACCGCCCAATACGATATTGGAAGCAGCACGGACATCCAAAGGAGTTGCAGGGACATCAACATCTGAAATTCCTACAGAAATACCCAAATCGAGGAACAACTGTTCGTTATAGCGGCTGATAGTGTAGTCTGAAGTATCTACATAAACAGGTTCGCCTTCCAAATTGGTAAACAATGGCTGTCCATCGGTTCTTTCAATAGTCCAACGAGCATCTTCGCCTACACCGTTGAAGCGGATGTAGAATTTCCCGGGCTTAACATTCAGCGGGTCAATGATTGTTACATTGAGTGGTCCGTAGTTTTCCTCGTACGTAGGATTGGCTATGATACATGGATTCTGCATCTTCTGGTTCATCAACGAGCCTGTCAGTTTTCCTGCAGGTTTACCTTCTTCTCCCGGAGCACCCATGAGTTCTTCAATGGATTTTTCAGTAAGACGAAGAATCATACCGCCGTTTCCATTACCTTCGATACGGGTAATTACAGGACAATCGCCATAGTTGGCCTGTATGATGGTTCCACCGTTTTCTGATGTCGGATTGTGGGGTATTGCTTTCACAGAAGGTATTTCCTGTTTCCATTCATTCTGACGTCCAGCAAGGTACGGTGATTTCTGACCGTCTAACTTGGAAGCATCTGTCTGAGAATATTCCTTATATCTGTTGTGTGCGTATGCCACAGCAATGAAATAGTATTCCTTATTGTTAACAAGGCGCTTGTTCTGACCTGTTGCAAAAGCATCGGTTGTAATTCTGAACGAGTGCTTGATACCAGTATTTGAACCAGTTACCATCACTTTGGGCACGATAGCACCCATTGAACCGTCAAGTTCATAATTTACCAATGTTCCAATAGGAAGGGTCTTCAGTGTATCATAGTAGTTTTCAATATCGCATTGTGCGACAAGACGTACCTTTGTCTCATCTCCGATATCGGCTATGGAAGCATTGCCGTCTCTCAACTGATATATCTGATAACCCTCGAACTTGTAGCTTCTCTGTTCATTGGAATAAGTACGGATTACCGTATCCTCCATATATGTTTTGGCAATGGCAGGATCCACCTCAGAATAGGATTCAGGAACGCCATTCTTATTGTTGTTGGATTCAGGATTTTCGTAAGATAAATAAAGAATAATTTCATTAGAAAGTTCTTGAACTGTAATCGTCGGAGCTTCAGGACCGGAAAGGATCTTGAAACAGTTTTCAAACAATGACTGACATTTGTCATCAACCTGACGGAGAAGTTCAACCGAAGACCATGCGTTTCCTGATGAAGCCTGTGCAAAAGGTATACCTACCGTGATGTAGTTAACTGCACCGGGTTTCAAGGTGAAAGGACCTGCAGACTGCATGAAACGACGGTCTGATGGAGCATTGGCCTGAACTCCTATGTTGGGTGATTTTTCAGTCCATTCGAATCCTGGATTTTCACCATCTGTACCCCAATTCCATGGGTCGCTGTCGCCGGGGAACATGAAGTCGCATTCCAAATCGGAAGTGTTTGTGTTCAGACCATCACCGCCGAATTTCATACGCTGTCCGTTTCTCCAGTAACCTCTCAAATAGTTGTAGTAGTCGGAAGCCTTGGATGGCTCACCATTGTAGGCTGTACCGTTATTGTTGTAGTATACGAAACGGCGCATGCCGAAACGTTCGTCATCAATGATGCCATTACCGAAATTCACACCGTTGATGGCACAGTTTCCTGTAATGTCACCAGGTTTGAAATACCATGCGTTAATGTATGCTTCTGCATCTTCAGTAAGCTGGATTGTATCATAAGAGCCGTCAGGCAAAGCATAGCCTTCCAATGCTGCAGGATAATACAGACGCATTTTCTCAATATCAATTTTCGGGTTGTCAATACCATCAGGATCCATGTAAGGACCTTGGAAGAAGTCGATACCTACAGCTGGGGGTATTCCGCTGTAAGAACCTGTTCCGGGACCATCGTCTTCTTTTCCGTTATAGCAGTAACCCAAACCACGTCTTACGTCACAACCCACATAGTCATCGTGAGAATGACCCAAATCCGGGTCAACCCACTGGCTGAAATAAGTATTCTTCAAGGTATAAGAAGAACGGTTGATTATTTCGTACGTGTAGAAAGTCATGTTGTTGATTTCGTCATTTGTCGCGAAAGCGAAAGCCTGTGCACGGATTTCCATACCAATCTGTTCGCCACCCGATTCTGTGTGGGAGTTACCCATATCATTGAACACCCACCATATTGTCTGGTCGCCTTTCAAAACTTGGTCGGAAAGGATACCACCGGTAACGATACCTTCCTTTTCCTCCATTGTAGGAGCCGGAACGTATTTTTCACCGGGATTAAGGGCAGCTTTCAAAGTTTTGGGGCAGAGTTCGTTGTCGAAATCATAGTAGGGATAGTCACCTGCTGTCCAGTCATACTCGCCGTCATCGTCGGCATCATAGAACGGAGCAAGGTATTTGGACTGTCTATTCATTGTATTACCATGAGCCGGCCAGTTCTTGATTACGTCAGGAACCAGAGATTCATCGTATTTGTCATTTTTTGAAACAGAACGATTACCTTCTTCGTCAGTTTCATAATTGAACATGGACATAAAGGTAGATACTTCAGCTTGAGATATTTTGTAATGTTTGTCGTAAGCATTACATACTTCAGCCGAAACAGAGGCAGTTCCATCAACTGTCAGAGGACCCGGCCAATAGTCGTTACCTTCCTGACCGAAACGCAAAGCTGCGATACGGAGCTGGTCATCAACGTCGGTACCACCGATCCACAATGCAGCACAGAACATTGCAGTCGAAGTACCATCCTTTGGAATGTTATATTTTGCCAGAACGCCGTCGTACCACATATTGCCGTATGCGTTAATCAGGGCTCTGACGTTATTCACATTCAATTCCGCTGTACTTTGGGCTCTCTTACAAGCGGCAGCTTTTGTCTGCAGTGCTACTCTTTTCTTTTTCGAAGCTGCGCGTTCCCAGTCGCAATCACGGGCCATCGCTGAGCCAAAAAGAGACACGCAAATAAATGCTGCTAATCCTAATTTAAAAATTATATTTTTCATCTTTTCTCTTTTTTTTCAATTTATAAAACTATACTCTAGAAACGATATGTCAAACCGACTTTTATGAGTCTTGGTCTTGAGTAGAGGTAGTTTGAGTTAGACAAACTGATTGTGTACAGATCTCTATATGATTGAGGATCCAGATAGGATTCTATCACTGTCTGTGTTTCAGGATCTGTCAGATAGCCATCGTCTTCTGCATTACCAGTTACAGAGTATACTCCTACGACATTTTTAATATTGAACAGGTTTGTAACCGTAACGGCCAGTACTAAATAAGTAGGTCTGTTCTTAACTTTAAGTGTCCATTCTTTGTCAACGACCATGTCAAAGTAGAAACCCCACGGCAAACGTGCACCGTTGTAGCTTCCCACGATCGTACTTTGAGTATTGCTGAAACGTCTTGTGTAGGGACGGCCGGATTGTGCTACTGCAATCAAGTTTACACCAAAGTTCTGCAACGGGAACAAAGTTTTGGAACGTTCGTTTCCATCTTTGTCAACTGTAGAACGTGTAATTTTTGGACCTTCCGACGGACCGAATCTGTAGTCCAAATTCAGTTTGAATTCGTGACGGCGGTCATCAGAAATTGGATTCAGCATCTTCAATGTAGAGTAACCTTCCTTGATGAGTTCCTGCATTGTAGAAGAAGGAAGTCCTGTACCTTCTGCATACTGCAAGGTATAATTTGCGTTTACTCTTATGTTTTTAGTTGTACGCAGGTCGTAAGCCAACGAAACACCTTTTACGGTTTTGAAATCCAAGTTATCGTAAGAATAGTAGTTCGGGTTGGGGTCTGCACCGTTGTACTGTACCAACTGGATAAGGTTACGTGTTTCTTTATAGTATGCTGTGATTGTCAAAGCGGAACTTTCACTCAATACCTGCTGGAAACCTAATTCGTAGTTGGTGATTTTTTCCGGTTTCAGGTTCGGGTTGTTGAGAACCGATTGCTGGGTCATGAAAAGATATCCTACATAATCAGCTGACCAGCCGCCAGAAGGACGGTTGCAGATGATATCGTAACTTGCTTTGAACAAGGATTTGTCACTTACAGGGAAGGAGAATGCGATACGTGGCATTGCAACAACCTGAGGTTCATAGTCCTTGAAAGCAGAAACAGAAGGAGTATTTTCGCTGTATGCTTTCTGAGCATCCGGTTTACGGAAAGGAGTCGGTTTTCCGGAAGCACCTTTCAAGTCATAAGGATTTGCTGTTTCAACACCGTCGGCAGTATACCAAGTGGAACCGTTACGGAAACCTGTTATTGAAGGATTGGAAGATGTAGGATCGTCAACATAAACTACCCAATCATCACCTACACCTGCAGGGAGTACACCGTCGTAAGTTACGCCGCTGAGTTCACCTACTGTGTAAGATTCATACAACAGATAAGGATCCTTGAGTACCATCTGGTTGGCATCGAAACGGTCTACACGAACACCGACATTGAAAATGAGGTCTTCGAATTCAAACTGGTCTTGAATATAGCCAGCCATATATATCGGGGAGAATGCACCGAGTTTTCTTTCGGGGCTGTTGAAGAAACTTTCAAGAGACTGCTTGCCGCGCAGGAGATTTCCCTTGTGGTCATAGCCTGAATAGCTTACAATTGGATTACCGTCGTTGAACATTTCATCCGGAGAAAGCATGTCCAAAGAGAACCAGTTAGGATCGTAACTGTCAACATCCAACCAATCTGTACCGCGTACGTTGAGACCTAACTTTTCACGCATCGAACGGTCGAAATAAGTCTGACTTGCTTCGTCATACAGACGGTCATAATTTACTGTTACATACTGACCGCTCTGGTCAACAATAGGATTGTCGAGGTCTAACTGAAGAATATGTGCATTGGCCGACTGACGCATGATTGTCCACAAACTTCTTGCTGCCAATGAATAAGAGTGGGTTGTTCTCTGGTCGTATTGGAAACCGAGTTCAAGAGCGTGTCCCTTAACGTCAGCAGAAATCTTAGCCTGCAAATAAATATATTCGGCCATAGCTTTCGAATATGACGAGAAGTTGTAACCAACGTTGTACATCAAACCGTAAATGGAGTTTGGAGAGTCTCCGTTAATAAGACCGTTGAAGGCTCTTATGTTAGTGTAGTTGATGAGAGCCGAGCTGATTTCCGGCATTCCGTAAAGCTGGGAAGTATAGCGGGACAACAATGGGTTGTACTGCGACGGTGTGAAGATCACGGCGGTATCCATCCAGTTTTCCTGAATTCTTGCCACCTGTTCTATTCCGTCAACTTCGAAGTTGCCATATCCGTAAGTACGGGTTTTCTTTGTTTCAAAAGTACCGATGTGTCCGTATTTGAAGACATCGTCACCGAAGTCAGCGTTGTATGTTTTGGTCCATACCTTATTGTACATACCGGAGATGTTGTACATGACTTTGGTAATTGCTGCCGTTTTTTCTGCAGCAGGCATAGTTGCATCACCTGCAGCAGCTTTTTTATCAGGGAACCGCTGTGTAAAGTCTGCCATTACCGAGAAGTTGTTGTAGTCGTATGTTCCCAAGTAAGTTGACATTGCCAACGGCCAAGCCGCACTGCTGGTGGAGGGTTGTCTTGCAAACTTGTAGTCTGCGGAAACCTGCAACGTTGCATAATCGGAAAAACGGATGTCGAGACCAGCTTCAACGTAGGCAGTGTATGACTGCATGCCGTCTTTGCGCTTTACTGTCTCGAAATCGCTTGCTCTAAGATATTCACCTGTGTGATTTACAGCACCTGTAAGAGGGTCGTATTCAATAGGATTTTCTTCAATACCTTTGCGAACTTCGTCTTTTACGACCTGATAACGGTAACCGTTCCTGCGATAATAGGGATCAGCTTCATAATCCAACACACCCGTCAAACGGAAACCTACCAAAGTCTTTTCGGCCTGACTTTGAGTTGCCTTTGACTTGATGATAGGACCGGTGAGGTAGAAAGTAAGAGCGTTATACAATCTGTAATCAAGATAAGTTTCGTAACGAACCAATCCGTTGAATTTATTTGCTGGCGGTTTGAGGGTAATAACCTGCGCACCACCGATAGCTTCACCATAACGTGCCGGAGTACCACTTAAGATTACTTGGATTTCAGCGATAGCTTCTTTTGGAACATAGACGCCTGAGGTTTTTCTCATACCACCTACATAAGTAGCCATACCTTCGTCCTGACCACGGGCCGTACCAACACCACCATCGTTGTAACCGACACCGGCTACAGTAGCCACGGCCGATTCGATGGAGCTACCCGGCATACGGGCCAAATCTTTATCTGTCATACGCTGACCGCCTTCGGGAGAACCTTTATCAATCAGAGGAACCTTGCTGCGAACAATTTTCACCTCTTTCATGTTTTTTGATGCAGATTCCATCTTAATGGTGTCGGCATACGACGAGCCACTTGCCTTTACGGTAACACCGGCAAGTTTGACAGGGGCGAAGCCCATTGCAGTAGCTTCTATGTCATATGAGCCGGCAGCTAATGGCTTGATTATAAAATTACCGTCCACGTCGGTGGCCGCACCACCCCTGTATTCACCATTTTGCTTGGCGATAACATTCACAAACGGCTCTGGTTGATTTGTTTTGGCATTGACAATCGTACCTCTCAAGGTTCCTTGTCCGAAAGCCATAACAGTGGTCACTATTAGCAACCCCAATGTCATCAGTACTTTTCTAAACATATTCGTCAAATTTTCATGTAAAGAATTAATATTATTTTTTTATTTTTTTCTAGTCTAGTTTCTTCCTATATATGGGTTTTGCAATATCACAGAATACACAACAGCATCTCTCAAATCGAATTCCGGCTTCGTTTTTTCCGAAGTTTCCTTCTCCGATTTTCTTTCAGCAACCATTATCGTGCCATTGTCGTTTCTATGTTTTGCAACAACCTTTTCATTGTATTCTTCGTACAGAAACTGTTCTTTTTCCGTTGTATTCTGTTCTTCCATAAAGGAATCATCGAAATTTTCGTCACCGAACTCAAATACGGGACGTTTTTCCCGAGCATCACGCGAGACGTTTCCGCTGTTTTTTCTACCAGATATTACCGGTATCACAACGAACATCAAAACCAGCATTATGGTCAGAATCGTACCCATTTTTGTCTTCTGAATTTCTATACAAAAATACTAAATATATTGCGAACTAAAAAATTAAAAAACGTTATTTTTCGCAGTCAAGGTACCAAAGCATTACGCTTCAGCACCTTAACAGTGAATATTTTTTATTTTTTTGTCAATTCTTTCTGTTCTTTTCTTTTCATCAAGTCGTAAAGCAGTGTACCCGATATACAAACCGAAGAGAATGTACCAGCAGCGACACCTACCAGCAATGCAAAGATGAATCCACGAATAACTTCGCCGCCGAATATGAACATCATCAGCAATACAACCAGTGTTGTACCTGACGAGTTCACTGTACGGCTCAAAGTGGAGTTGATGGCACCGTTGATCTGTTCTTGCAAAGTACGTTTCGGATACAGTTTCCTGTATTCACGTACACGGTCGTAGATAACGACTGTAGCGTTTATAGAATAACCGATAACCGTAAGTATAGCGGCTATGAACGACTGGTCAACTTCCATGTTGAAAGGAAGTATGTTGTGGAACAATGCGAAAGCTCCGATGGCGATGAGTGCATCGTGTGCCAAAGCTGCAACACCACCGAGGCCGAACTGCCATTTCTTGAAACGGAGTCCTATGTAGATGAATATCACCAACAAGCCTACGAGCAAAGCGATAACTGCGTCGCGCTGTATGTCTTTTGCCATTGTAGGTCCAACAATTTCAGAACTGATTACACCGAGTGGGTTGGTTTCTGTCGACTGGAATTCCTTTATTGAAATATCTTCTTTGAAATACTGTTTTGTTCCGTCAAAAAGTTTTCCGATAATTTCGTTCTTGATTTCATCGTTATCTTCCTTGATTTTGTATTTAGTAGTAACTTTTATCTGATTAGAAGGTCCGAATGTCTTAACTTCCGGAGCATCGGGGAACTGCTGACCGAGACTTGCACGTACTTCGGCAGTATTAACCGGCTGGTCGAAACGGATCACGTAAGTTCTTCCTCCTTGGAAGTCGATACCGTAGTTAAGACCTCTGATACCCAATGAACCGACAGCTATCACGATAGCGGAGATTGCAATTGTATAGAACACTTTGCGCTTACCTATGAAATCGACATTTGTATTACGTAGGAAGTTTTCAGAGAACGGGAACGAGAAAGTCATCTTGCGTTTGCCGTTGAGCATACGATCTATGCACAAGTGTGTGATGCATATACTTGTGAACAGTGACGTCAAGATACCGACGCACAATGTAACGGCGAAGCCCTGAACGGGACCCGAACCGAACATGATGAGAACTATACCTGTGAGCAGTGTTGTAACGTTACCGTCGATGATTGCCGAATAAGCGTTCTTGAAACCTTTTTCAACAGAATTGGAAACACTGTTGCCTTCGCGCAGTTCTTCTTTTACACGTTCATATATAATAACGTTGGCATCGACAGCCATCGCCATGGTGAGCACGATACCGGCGATACCCGGAAGGGTGAGTACTGCACCTATCGATGCAATTACGCCCACGAGGAAGAACATATTGGTAATCAATGCTATTGTTGCAACGATACCTGCACGGTTGTAGAATATTATCATGTAGATGAACACCATGATGAATGCCACGATGAAAGAAAGCAGACCTGCGCTGATGGATTCCTGACCGAGTGAAGGTCCTACGACAGCTTCCTGAACAATTTTTGCAGGTGCCGGAAGTTTACCTGCTTTAAGTATGTTGGCCAAGTCTTTTGCTTCATCAAGCGTAAAGTCGCCGGTGATTGAAGAACGTCCGCCTGCGATTTCACCGTTTACTCGTGGAGCAGAATAAACCACGTTGTCGAGAACGATGGCGATGAATTCGCCAGTGTTGGCACCTGTGATACGTTTCCATTCGCGAGCACCTTCGCTGTTCATCGTCATGGAGATTTCATTTCCGCCTACATTACTGAAATCCTGACGGGCATCGGTAATGACGTCACCACCGAGAAGAGGTGAACCGTCGCGGGTAGTAACGTTGATTGCGTACAATTCGAACAATCCGTTGTAGCGGGAAGGTTTTGCCCCCCAGAGGAATTTCACATTCGATGGGATGATACCTTTTTCGCGGGCGGATTCCATCATCTGGTCAATGGCAGCTCTGTCGCTTTGTTGAGCATAACCTACAACACAACCATCACCGTATTCGCCGGTTTGCGGATTAATGTTGGGCATGAGTTTTGCAAAGAGTGGATTTTCCTTTGCGGCTTCGGCCTGTTGTTTGGCTTGGTCAGCATCGGTTCCTTTGTTGTCGGCAGATGCGGCTGCGGCTAAAGCTGCCACAGTGGAATCTTCAGTGACAGAGGTATCGGTTTTCACTCCGGCATCGGCGAGGAGAGAATCAACAGCCTCGTCTGCTGCGGTATCGCTGGCAGAAGTAGATGCAATAAATTTGTTCACACCGTCGAGATACTGCATTGCGTCCTTGCATTTTGCACCCAACCAGAATTCAAGCTGAGCGGTTCCCTGCAGGAGTTTGCGCACACGTTCTGGTTCCTTTACGCCGGGAAGTTCTATGAGTATACGTTCCGAAGCACTGAGTTTCTGTATATTGGGCTGAGCGACGCCGAATTTATCGATACGCTGGCGCAGGATTTCGTAAGTTCTGTCAAATGCATCGGAAACTTCTTTTCTGACAACGTCCATAACTTTGTCGTTATCATCGCCGGGTTTGATTTTGTCGCGAAGCTGTGCCGAGAAATAAGTGGACAATTTCACATTGGGATTGAGTGAGAGAATAGCTTCCTCGAAAAGGTTCACGAAATTGGTGTTGGGAGTAACTTTCTGTTTCTCGAGTGCTTTGTCGATAGCCTTGTTGAAGAGAGTATCTGTAGTGTGGTTTCCCAAAGCTCTCACAACGTCGACGGTGGATACTTCCATCATCACGTTCATACCGCCTTTAAGGTCAAGGCCAAGGTTTATCTCTCTTGCTTTAGATTTTTTGTAACTTGCCCAAAGTGTGGATTCTGCAGTCTTATCGGAAATTGAATCCAGGAAATGAGCTTCATAAACTGCGAAGAGTGAGTCGTAACAGTTCTGGTACTGCTGCGAATTCACATCGCCGCCTGCCAATTGTTTAGCTTGGGCAGTAGCAATTTTCTCTGCATAACCCTTTGCCTTCTTTTCCACTGAACGAGCTGAGAACGTGAAAGATAACTGGTACAGACATACCAAAGCAAAGAGAATTGCGAAAAATCTGATTAATCCTTTATTTTGCATATCTTTTTATGTAATTTATTAAGCTATTTTTAGTTAGTACGTATAATTTTTGAACTTGCAAAGATATGAATTTTTGTTGATTCTGCAAAGTTTTTTTGAAAAAAAATTGGTTATCACATTGTATATCAGTGAAAAAAAATTTATTTTTAACAATAAAGTGTTTTTTTTGAGTAGTTTTTTATTCAAAAAAAAAGTAATTTTGCAAAAAAATTCAGTCAAATATGGGAGATAAAAATTTCAGCATAAAGGAGTGGGCGGAAGAAGACCGTCCAAGGGAGAAGATGCTTGCCCAAGGCAAAAAGTCGCTCAGCAATTCGGAACTTCTCGGCATCGTGCTTGGCAGCGGTAATACCAGCATGAGCGCCGTGGAGCTGGCAAGAAACATTCTCAAGTCGGTGAACAACAGTCTGGTATCGCTGTCGAAGAAAGAAATCGGCGAACTGACGAAGGAATTCAACGGGGTCGGCAATGCCAAAGCCATCAGCATACTGGCCGCACTGGAACTGGGAACAAGGATGTGGAGCGAAGAGAACTTTAAAGTAAAGCAGAGAGTTCATGATTCCACGGCATTATACAATGTTGCGGCACCGGATCTGATAGGGCTCGCGACCGAGGAATTTTGGGCAATATACCTCAATTCGCAGAATACCGTAATAGACAGGAAGTGTATCTCAAAAGGCAGCATCAGCAAGGTAAATGTTGATGTGCAAAGGATTTTCAGACTGGCATTTGAAAAAAACGCATCAGGCATCGCCATCTGTCACAATCATCCTTCGGGCAGTGTAAGTCCGAGCAATATCGACATTGAACTCACAAAAAGAATCCAGACAACCTGCAAACTACTGGAGTTCAGATTATTAGACCACATAATAATTGGCAATCCGAACAATCATGGAGAATCTTATTACAGTTTCGTGGACAATGGGTTGCTTTGAACCATTCAAATATCTTGAAAACAAATATTTATATATTTTTTTAAGTTTATTTTAAGAAATGTTAATTTTTTATTAAATTACTCACGTAATCATCTGCATACATGGCAGTTACGTTACAAAAATTTCACATTCCACATAAAGAGAAAAAACGGACAAAAAACGAAGTGGCTCAAGTATAAAAAAAACGGGGATTTTTTTTCAAACTCCCCGTTTTTCATATATGAAGAAAATGCTACTTTACTTTACCAAGTTGAAAGTATCGCTTGCAATGACGTATTCTTCATCGGTAGTGACAACGATTGCTGCGACTTTTGAATCCGGAGTTGAGATAACACCGTCTTCACCGGCAGTCTTGTCATTGAGTTCCATATCTACTTTGATACCGAGGCATTCCATGTTTTCGAGTATGGGGTGACGCATAAACCAAGCGTTTTCTCCGATACCTCCGGTAAAGAGAACTATGTCGCAACCTCCCATTTCAGCGATGTAGGCACCGATGTATTTTTTTACGCGCTGTGCAAACATGTCGAAAGCATAGGTTGAGCGTTCGTCACCAGCATCACGATCGGCACGGATGTCTCTCATGTCCTGTTTTCCACCGCTTATGCCTACGAGACCGCATTTCTTATTGAGCATAGACACGATATCTTTCCAAGTTTTTCCTGCTGCCAGTTCCTTTTCGAAAAGGAACTGAAGTGCACCTGGGTCAACATCACCGGGGCGAGAGCCCATAACAAGACCTTCAAGAGGAGTCATACCCATTGAAGTATCCACGGATTTGCCATGGTCGATGGCACAGATTGAAGCTCCACTTCCGAGGTGACAAGAAACAATCTTGAGGTCTTTCCAATCTTTACCAATCATTTTAGCAGCTTTTTCGGCGACAAACTTGTGGCTGGTGCCGTGGAAGCCATAACGACGGATACCGTATCTTTCATAATATTCGTAAGGGAGACCGTAAAGATACGATTTCGGAGGAAGGGTGCTATGGAAAGCAGTATCAAAAACGACAACCTGTTTTACGTTAGGCAGGACTTCGCGCATTGCATAGATACCGGCAAGATTTCCGGGAGTGTGGAGAGGTGCGAGGTCGGTGAGGGATTTGATTTTTTCAATAACCTCATCGGTAACGAGGCAGCTCCCTGCGAAAAGTTCTCCACCGTGAGCGACGCGATTGCCGACGGCACCGATTTCGTTAAGGTCTTTTATGACACCGATTTTGGGGTCGGTAAGAGCCTTGAGAACGATTTTTATACCGGCAGTATGGTCAGGAATAGGAAGTTGTTCATTGTGTTTCTGTCCATTGTATTTGTGAGTGAACTCACCCATTTCCAAGCCAATGCGCTCCAGTAAACCTTTTGCCATTACGGCTGCACCGTTAGCCATGTCTATCAACTGATACTTGATAGAAGAGCTTCCGCAATTTAAAACTAATATTTTCATTGTCTGTATATATTTAGTAAACTTATTTTTTGTTCTTTTTCGGCTTCCCGTTTCCCTGAAATTGCATTTTCTGGCAATTTTTCGAACTGAAACCAGGAAATAAACTTTACCCGCTACAAAGTTACGAATTTTGTTTAAATATTGAAAGCTTTTAAAATTTTTGTCTGTTGATATCTTATTGTTTTTCATTGTAAAAAACTGATTTCAAACAGTTTAATTTGGAATAAATTTATTATCAAAAAAAACGAATCCACTTGTATTATGCCTGTCATAAACATTAAAAGTATCAGTTTTTACAAAAAAAAAACGGTAAAATCCATGATAAAAGGAAGGCCGTCAAACTTTACTTCTGAAAAAAATATCATCAACGACAAATTTTCATTTGGAGATACGATTATTTTTGCTTATCATTGCAGATGATTCGTTTGTATCGTTTGCAAATGTAAATAATTTTATATCAGCAAATTAAAAATCTAAGAGTAGTTTTTTTTAGTTTCAATTGCCTAGAAAGTCTCACTGTCGTTGCCACTGCTGCTTCCTGGAAAAAGCAATATAGTGCCACGGCAAACCGATGAAACCCAATGTTAGGAAAAGGCAAAAAAACGATGAATATTGCAAAGCAAACAAAGAAATGTGTCATTATCTGTAAAAAGAGATCATGGAAAATCCACGAAAGTTATTAAGTGCAGTCGTAGCGTTGTTCATAGTCATCGTCTCCTGTACAAAAGGGGACATTGACGATGATATATTGAACACGGACGCTTACATTTCGGCTAAGCTTGTCAGGATCACAGCCATAAGTCCGGAGTCCCTGACACGCAACGAAAAAGCGTATATGAAAACGAACGATGGAAAAATATATTGGGAAAACTGAGACAGGATACTCATCAACGACAGAATTTTAGGTACAAGCGGAAGCAATACCAACGAGGCCGACTTTTCCGGTTCCGTAAGTGGCATAAGTTCCACTGGAAGTTATGTAAATTACTATGCATTGTATCGTCATTGATAGCTGTAGGTGCCATTACATCCAACTCTGTACCATTCCATCTTCCCGAAGTGCAGGAATACCGTCCTGAAAAGATGGACAGCAACTATATGGCAGCACACGCACGCATTCTTTCCAGCGAGAACACGATGACGCTTTATTTCAAGAACCTCACCTCTGTCGTAAACTTCACCCTCAAAGCAGATCCCACCGAAAGTTGCAAAACCGTGAGCAGGATAGTTATCACTTCAGATAAAAATATTGCTGGAAATTTCACTGCAAAATTCCTTGCATCAAGCAACGGTGACATTCCCAGTATAACAAGCAGTGCCAGCAGCAGCACCAACCAAGTCACCATTGACTGCGGAAATGGGGTAGACATTTCCACACCAACCGATTTCCATGTAATGCTACCTCCCATGAATAACGGAAAATTGTACCTCCAAATATTCTGCACCAACGGCAAATACGCAAAAAAAACGCTGACAGACCAGACTTTGGAACGCAATTACTCATACACATCAACCATAAACAACATTTTCTTTGACGAGGTTGTCGGATTCTCCGTTTCCAGCAGCAAAAAAGTAATTTTTGCACCAGGAAACCTTCAGTACAATGCCACCGCCAGCGGCACCGGCTCCGACATCAATTATATTACCCGTGACGGGAATACAGTTCATGGCAGATTCCGTTTTGCCGAACACCAATGGGAAATTGTCGGAGACGGTGTGACTGGCAACACTTGTGACAACAATAATTTAAGATGCAACAACTCGAACATCTCCAACACTTATACCGGATGGATAGACCTTTTCGGTTTCGGCACAAGCGGTTTCAACAACACAGCCAATGATGCGTCTGCAACAAATTTCATGCCGTACTCGAACTCCATCTCAGACATCAGCCACGGTCCTTCGGGAATGATTCCCGAAAGCGATCTGACAGGAACTAATCTGAAATATGATTGGGGGTACTATTGTTCCATCTACAATCCGACCACAAAAACCAACGATGCTCCCGGCACGTGGGCACTTCTCACAAAGGCTGAATGGAATTATCTGATTGCTTCAAGGTCGGTTACAAAAAAAGCATGGTCAATAGTAAACGGAATTTATGGACTCGTTCTGCTTCCCGATGAGTTTTTTGATCCAAGGATATTCGAAGGTCACAAATCTTTCACACACGGAACCGATGCCGTAAAGAACAACTACTCTGCCGACAATTGGAAGCAGATGGAAAACGCAGGAGCTGTATTCCTGCCTGCCGCAGGTATCCGGTCGGGAACAAGTTTGTCCGTAATTAACGCAGAAGGAGATTATTATTCTGCTACCGTCGAGGACGCGACAACCGCATACGTTTTAAGTTTCACGATATCTTCGGCTACGGCTAACGGAGAGAAAAACCGCAGTACCGGCTGTTCAGTAAGGCTTGTAAAGGAAGTTCACTAAAATGGAATTGGCACGAAAAAGGAAGTGTTTCCAATCGTCTTTGCCAGCCAGACTGCCGATTCACAATTCCGGGCAGTTAGGGCTTTTACCGCTGAAAAAATCGTCGTTAAAATTAAGCAGGTAAATTTTTCTTGAGGCACGTGTAAGAGCGGTATAAAGCCACCTCAGATATTCCCTGTCAACCACGTCGTCCTGCAGATAGCCCTGATCTACAAAGACACTCTCCCACTGCCCTCCCTGAGTTTTGTGGCAGGTAAGGCAATACGAGAATTTCACCTGCAAGGCATTGAAGTAAGGATTGTTTTTCACAGATTTCAGGCGGTCTTTCCGGTTAGGCAAATCAGCATAGTCAAGCATTATTTCCTCAAAAAGCCTGCGGGATTCTTCTTCGGTAAGAGAAGGCGAATCAGAGGTCAAGGTATCGAGCAGAATTTTACACTCCACTTCGGGATTATCGGGATAATCGACAAAACGCAGAGTCGCTTCCGCGAAGTGGAATCCATAAAGTTCCTCGAACCTTCTCAACCGCTGTATTTCGACGATGTCACCATTGGCAATGAAGCCCATCGGAGAATCTTCTTCCAGCCAAAAATAATTGTTTTTCACGACCATGAGAAAATCTCCGGTGTTCAGTTCGCTTTCGCGGTAAAGTATTCTCCGGCGTATTTCCTGATTGAATATATTTGCACGTTTGTTGGTTTTGCAGACAAGGACAACGTTTCCCAAACCGGTTTCGGAATACTCCCTGTTTATCATGTCCTCCAAATCCGCACCATCCACACGACACACATCATTTTTGGAAAGGTCGAAAACCGGATGTTCAGGGTTTTGTTTCTGTGTATCGATAAGCTTGCGAACTATGGTGGCGTTCTTCAGAATTCCCGAGACATTTTCCTGACGTACAACCTCGGTGAGTTCGCAAGAGAAGACTTTAAGTCCAGATATACTGCTCAAATATTCGCAATCCAAAGCGGGACTCACGGGGCTGCCGACAGGTGGCAGCTGAGCCGAATCGCCTATGAGCAGTATTCTGCAATGATTGCCTTCTATCACGTAATCCAGCAAATCATCGAGCAGACTCTTCTGCATGACGCCGACATTTTCACCGATCATTGAGGCCTCATCTACGATAAAAAGTGTATAAGCATGCTTGTTGCGTGCTCTCACGCACCGCATCAATCCTGTATTGTCGCTTTCGGTGAGATAAATTTTTTTGTGAATGGTAAGGGCCTTTTTACCGGAATAATTGGAAAGGACCTTTGCCGCACGACCTGTAGGAGCGAGAAGGACTGTCTTTACTCCAAGTTGCGGCAATGTCTTTATGAGAGCACTCACAAGAGAAGTTTTTCCTGTTCCGGCATATCCTTTCAGCACAAATGCAGACAGTGGGTCTGAGTCATACAAAAAGGACACAAGCTGCCGGCATGCTTCACGCTGTCCGCCGGTAGGCACGTGCGGAAAATGCGAGAACAGCAACTGTTGCACCCTTTCATGTAAGTCCATAGTATGTTACAGCAAAAAACGACTTGTTCGAAGCGAACAAATCGTTTACGTTTCCTTTGATACGATTCCTGATTATTCTGCAGTTTCCTGTGCGGGAACTTCCTGAGCCGGAGCCTGTTGTGCTGCTTCTGCTGCAGGAACTGCGTTCTGAGGTTGTGCTGCAGGTGTTCCGGGTATGTCGTTTACGGTAATTCCTGTTTTCACGCCTTCGTCAACGCTAGAAGCATGCGGTACTGTTGCAACTGCTACCAAGCTCAACACAACCAGTGCAATAGCAAGAGTCCAAGTGGTTTTTTCCAAGAAATCGGCAGTTTTTCTAACACCCATGTACTGGTTCTGTGAAGAAAAATTAGATGCCAATCCACCACCCTTTGAGTTTTGTACTAAAACAACAAGTGCCAAAACAACACAAATCACAAGAATAATAACGTTAATAACTGTGTACATTTTCGTATTTTTTATTCGTTTGCTTTTAAGTTTAATTTACTTTTCAATTCCGATATCCGGCTTGCAAAGATACTACTTTTTTCCGGATTTTTCGCAATTAATTTTTCATATATTTCAATAGACTTCTCTATTTTACCCTGTTTTGCAAATATAACTGCAAGAGTTTCAGTCTCTAAGACATTATTTTCGGAATTGCTTTTTTTACCCAATTCGTCTATGGAAAGTTCTTTTTGGGACGGATTATCCGCCATTTTTTTCGTATCAGAATTCAAAAATGTTTCAAGAATCACACTTTTGGGAGCTGTTTTGAACGAAATTTCCTGCAAGGAATTGATTTCTTCGAGGACGTCGATTTTTCCGGAAGCGGTATAACCCTTCTCCCTGTTCTTGGCCACTTCTATTTTTTCTTTCAGGTGCTGAGTTTCATGCGATCCGTCGTCTTCCGTCTTGACGACCTTGTCAAGAAGTCTGTACAGCAGTCCGGTGTTGCTCACATGTGCCGCAACTTTTGCAATTGCCATGTCGTTCCAGTTCTCGGAAGTAGCTTTTTCGCTAAGCAAGTCCAGAACCTGCAATACCGAACAGTACGGATACGTCATTTTTTCATTGTGAATATCGAGCCTGTCCTGCAGGGAAAATTGTGAAGGACGCGAAACATAACCGATAAAAGTATCTTTTGTCATTGATTTTTGGTATTTGTGTAAAAAATCTTTTCAGTTTGCAAAATTATACATTTTTTTTTGAATGCGCACACAAAAAAAAATCAGTTTTTAACAATCTAATGTTCAATCTTTTAGAGATTCCAAAAAAGAATCTTTCAAAAAAAAGAAAAAAAAATGCTTCCATGTCAGATTTTTTTAGTAATTTTGCAAACTCAAAAAATAGATAGAAAAGATGAAAAGAACATTTCAACCATCACGCAGAAAGAGAGCTAACAAACACGGTTTCCGTCAGCGTATGTCTACTGCAAACGGACGCAGAGTTTTGGCTGCTCGCAGAAAAAAAGGCAGAAAAAAACTAACAGTTTCTGACGAACGATAGAGTTTTAAAGATTTTCTTTGGCGCCAAAGAAAAAAGAAATAGCCTTTAAAGGAAAAAGAAGCATTGTGTATTGAACGCATTGCTTCTTTTTAAATTTGTAAAGCACAGCAAAAATGAGAAAAAAAAACACAAACACGATACTTACCGATGTGGAAATCACGGATGCGGGAGCCGAAGGGAACGCCATTGCAAGGCTCGAAAATAAGGTAATTTTTGTACCGTTCGTAGTGCCGGGAGACGTAGCAGACATAAAGATAGTACGTTCAAAGAAAAGCTATGCCGAAGGACGTGCCGTAGCAATAAAACATTTTTCAGAAAAACGCGTACCCACACGCTGTCCGCATTTCGGTGTCTGCGGCGGATGCAAATGGCAACAGCTCAACTATGAAGACCAACTCAAATTCAAACAGAAGCAAGTAGCCGACAACCTGCAACGAATAGGCAAGATAGACACCAGTTCCATGGACGAAATATGCGGTTCGGATGACATATTCCATTACCGCAACAAGCTCGAATTCACCTTCTCAAACCGCAGATGGATGACTCCGGAAGAAATTGCCGATCCCGACTTCACCCCTGCTCCCAATGCCTTGGGGCTGCACATTCCGGGATTGTTCGACAAAGTCCTGAACATTGACTACTGTGCCCTGCAAGACGATCTTTCGAACGATATCCGGAACACCGTCCGCGAATATGCCTTCGAAAAGAAACTTGAATTCTACGACATACGCAATCATACAGGTTTTTTGAGAAACATTGTAATACGCAACACCCAACTCGGTGAATGGATGGTGATAGTCATTGTTGCACAGGACGACAGCAAGCTTCTTTTCCCGTTTTTGGACTTTATTGCAGAAAGATTTCCTCAAATAACGTCATTACAGTACATCATAAACGAAAAATTCAACGATGCCTATGCAGACTTGGACGTAATCTGCTATCGCGGCAAGGACCACATTACCGAAATCATGCCACGCTACGAGGCCACCGCCGAGCCACTGCATTTCAAGATAAGTCCGAAATCCTTTTACCAGACAAACTCCAAACAGGCACGCAAACTCTACGGGTTTGTAGCCGACTTTGCAGCATTGAAGGGTGATGAAACCGTTTACGACCTTTACACCGGAGCAGGGACCATAGCAAATTTCGTGGCAGGCAACTGCAGAAAAGTCGTCGGCATCGAATATGTTGAAGATGCCATAACAGATGCCCGCGAGAATTCCAAACTCAACGGTTTTGACAACACTGTCTTTTATGCTGGGGACATGGCAAAAATACTCACGAATGAATTCATTGAGCAAAACGGCCGGCCCGACGTGGTAATAACCGATCCTCCGAGAGCGGGAATGCACGAAAAGGTGATACAGCAACTTCTGGAGACATCTCCCGCAAGAATCGTTTACGTAAGCTGCAATCCGGCCACGCAGGCACGCGATTTGGCACTGCTTGGAGAAAAATACGCAGTAAGGAAAATACAGCCCGTGGACATGTTTCCACACACGCAACATGTGGAAAACGTAGTACTCCTTGAGTTGAAATAAGCGATATTTTTATATACAGAAAACGGCCTTCGTGAGAAGGCCGTTTTCTGTATTATCATTCCGCAAGCCGCTGATAAAAAGACCACCAGCGGTCGGGGATCTCGCCTTCGAGAGCCTGTTCGTAATCTCTGTACAGACACGGCAGAAGCAAATGCCGCTGATATTTCGATTCCCGTTCCTCCGGGCATGGGAGTTCCATCCACCAGCGGTCACTTTTCCTGCTCTTGTAAAACACGAGTTCCATCTGTTCGTTTTCCACAAAAGGCACGATATATCGCCTGTAATTCTGAACGTCTTTGTTGGGAAAGTCCGATTTCCTTGCATAAAAACCTTCAATGAAATACCATATTGCGTGTGCCACCAGATGCGAAGTCTGCGAGTAGTTGTCGGTAAAAGGATTCACCTCGAAAAAGCCTATTGAAGAAAGTTTGTCGCTCATTCCTGCGAAACGGCATACAGCACAAAGCTCTTCTCCATAAAAACCGTGGGGCGACGCATTTCTGTTGCCCGGAGCATCGCTCTGCCGTACCGAAGATATGTCAACCGTCAGCATATCGGCATTACGCACGAGAGGTTCGGCATCGGATATGTTGCTTTGTACCGTACCGAGTCTGTATGTATCGAAATGCAGGTCTTCCATGAGCTTCACGAACTGTTTGTCGACGAAATAACTCTGGTAACCGATGTTAGTGTAATTGAAAAGGTAGTTGGGCTGCGAAACAATTATCTTGCTGAGGTAAGATTGAGAATGCAGTGGTTCTTCGTCATTTCCGAGGTCGAAACGCGAATCAACGGAACACATGTTGATTATCTGTCCGAGTTTCTCGTAAGCCTTATACATTGCAAAAGTCAGATCCTGACTGCCACCGAGTACTATTGGCAATATATTGTGGTGCAACAGCGTAGCAACGACTTCGGCAAGTGCGAAATATGTGTCTTCGACAGTTTTTCCTGGCATGATGTTGCCCAAGTCGACAAGTTTCATTCCATATTCCGGAATTGAAAGGTGATATAATTTGGAACGGATTGCGTTTGGAGCATTTCCGCAACCGGAGTTTTCCACTGAAGCTCTGTCCTCGTTCACCCCCACAATGGCGAGGTGGAATCCTGCTATTTCCGGGAATGACTGAGTTTCGGTGTATGCCGAAACCACATCACCTATGCGTGGTAAAAAATCGTTGTGTACAAAGCCCGCATCCTTTGCTATGTCTATCGGTTCAAAATAGGTACTTAAATTCATAATGTCGTTGTTTTTCGCAGTTTCAAATTCATTTATCCAGTTTCCCGAAAACGCTGTTGTTGCTGATGAATTCGGGGACAATACCCTTGATTTTCGCCACTATGTCGAAGACATCGGCAGACTTTTCCATTTCAAGAAGCCGTTCAATGTCTGCATCTACTTCCGCCGTAGTATATTCACGCACCTTTGCGCGCAATATTTTCGGGTGGTGTGTCGGCAAGGTATTTTCTTTCGTGGCGAGGAGTTCTTCGTAGAGTTTTTCACCGGGGCGCAGTCCGACCTCCTTTATTTCTATTCCCTGCAGGCCCGAAAGGCGGATCATGTTTTTAGCGAGGTCATAAATACGCACAGGCTGTCCCATGTCGAACACGAAGATATCACCTCCGGCACCCATAGCACCTGCTTCAAGTACCAGGTTGCAGGCTTCGGGGATTGTCATGAAATAGCGGGTTATGTCCCGGTGAGTGACCGTGAGCGGGCCACCTTTTTCCAGCTGTTTCTTGAAAAGAGGTATCACCGAGCCGCTTGAACCAAGCACATTACCGAACCGGGTGGTAACGAAGTGGGTATTCCCGTTGGTATGACTTTGGGTATAAATTTCAGCCACGCGTTTGGTAGCACCCATCACATTGGTGGGATTCACGGCCTTGTCGGTAGAAATCATGACAAATTTTCTGACATTGTATTCTATTGCCAAATCGGCCACATTTTTGGTTCCGAACACATTTACCGCAACGGCCTCGTAGGGATGTTCCTCCATGAAGGGGACGTGCTTGTAGGCAGCAGCATGGTATATAATGTCCGGAGAAAACTTTCCGAAAATCTCATTCAACCTGAGTCTGTCGCGTACATCCGCTATCACAAATTCTATAGCCGCCTGCGGATATTTCGCCGTAAGTTCGAAACGCAGGTCAAACAAGGGGGATTCGGCATTGTCGAGCAAGACTATCTGCCTTGCCTTGTATTCGCAGAGCTGTCGGGAAATCTCGCTCCCGATGGAGCCTGCCGCACCGGTTACAAGTATCACCTTGCCTGCGAGTTCGTTCGCGACATTGGTCGTTTCCAAGACTATGGGGTCTCTGGCAAGGAGATCTTCAATTTTTATATTTTCAATCTGATTTACAGACAGTTGCCCATCAATCCACTTACTGGCTTCGGGTACAGATTTCACCTCGATATTGAATGCCAATGCACGGTTTATGATATTCTGCTTCACCGAAACCTTCACCGACGGGATTGCTATGATGAGTTCATCGATTTCATTCTTTGCCATGAAGTCCTCCTTGAAAACATCTTTGGGCAGTAGAATCGGAATACCGTTGAGTTCCTTTTTCGATTTCGATGAATTGTCATCGACGAATGCCACGACGGAGTTTTTTCTGTTGATATCCTGAATAAGTATGTTGTATGTGAGTTTTCCTGCATCGCCAGCTCCGTAGATGAGTATATTGCGTACTTCCTTGCGTCGGGTGTCAAGGACATTGTCGTACAAAAATCTCGCCAGAAGTCTCACGAACACCATTCCGACCAATATAAGCGCGGCAATGAGGACAATTTCCCGTCCCCAAGGCATGTAGAAATCCAAAGGTTTCACAAAATAGCTCAGCACCTTAAGCGACAGCAAAACGGCGAATGCCGAGCAACATGCCAGAAAAATACGCTTCACATCGTTGAACCCCGTATACCGCATTATGCTCCTGAAAGGCTTGAAGATAACGAACGTTGCCAGATACACCACGAACACCACGGCAAAATGCACGTAAGTACGCGGTTGCACCAGCACGTCGAACGACCTGTGGCTCAGCGACCAGTAGTTGAGCAATTTCGAAAAGAAAAACATCAGCACGACCAGCACCATGTCGGCCAGCAGCATAAGCCACTGCGACATCGGTCTCTTGTAATACCTCAATATCAACCAGCGAATCATCTGTTTTGCAACATATATAATCAAACCAACAACTGTGGCAACCTTAATCAAAGAAACTTTTTCGGGCTACCTATTTTTTTGCAAAAGTACGATTTTTTTTTGAAATCCGGAAAATGTTCTGTTTTTTTTTCGTAATTTTGCAGACAAATTCGTTCTATATAAGCACACAAGAAAAACAAAATTTTATGGCAAACGACACTAAGATTTTCTGGGATTGGTTCTGCGAACACGCCGAAGAGCTCACAATGCTTTCGGAATACGACGAATCCACACAAAACCAACTGCTTGACGGCATGCAGGCGCAGCTTGAGAAATATTGTGAAGCACTCACTTTCGAAATCAGCGAACCGAGCAAAAACGGACGGCGGGTGACATTCACCGCCGAAGGCGACATTGAATATTTCGATGCTCTCGTACGCCTCACCGACGAAGCCCCCGACATCGACTGGTGGGAATTCGTACCTTTCAAACAGCCATGCGGCAACGAAGTGAAAGTCCATTTCGACAAACATTTCTTCGACAGCAAGAAAATGTATTTCATGCAACTTGAATGCGAAGAGGAACCCGACATTCTCGGCATACGCGTTGCTTTCGACAATGCCAACCCCGACGATGAGGATCTCCAGATAGGCGCATACGTAACCCTTGAGGCCATGATTGGAGAATTCGACTGTGCCACGCTTATCGGTTACTTCGAAATATGCCCCACTCCGCAAAATCCGAAAGAAGAAGGATTCCTTCCGCTCGCCGATTTCCCGAACTTTGTGGAATGGTTCAAAAACCAGCGTGACAAATAACTGTAATTCACAATTTTAGAAACGCTTCGGCAAAAACCTGATATCTTTTCAGTTTTTTTTCTGAAAAATTTCCGATAAAATTCGTATCTTCGCAAGTTGAAATCAGAGGCAAAAAAAGCTCTGAAAATTTTTATTTAACTGATATACATAGATTTATAGAGATACAACAAAAAAAACACTTATGAGTAAAGTTGATGTATTGTTAGGTTTGCAATGGGGAGATGAAGGCAAAGGCAAAGTCGTTGACGTACTGACCCCGGATTACGATGTGATAGCCCGTTTCCAAGGTGGTCCCAATGCCGGCCACACGCTCGAATTCAATGGAATAAAGCACGTACTGCACATAATTCCCTCCGGAGTATTCCACGAAACCAAAAAGAATGTGATCGGCAACGGAGTACTCATTGATCCTCTCATTTTCGAACGCGAAATAGAAGATCTGAAAAAGAAGAACGTGGATGCAACCCGAAACCTGTACATTTCGAAAAAAGCGCACCTCATACTTCCTTCGCACCGCCTGCTTGACGCTGCCAACGAACAGGCCAAAGGCAATGCGAAAATAGGTTCCACTCTGAAAGGCATCGGTCCTGCCTATACCGACAAGATAGCCCGTTCCGGTCTCCGTGTCGGCGACATCCTCGAGTTCGACTTCAAGGAACGCTACGAACTTCAGAAATTCCAGCACCTGCGTCTTGCAGACATGCTCGAATTCGACATACAGAATTTCCGCATCGAGAACAAGACCCTCGACGAATACGAGGAACAATGGTTCAAATCGCTCGAAACCCTGCGCAGATTCAAGCTCATAAACAGCGAATACTTCCTCAACGAATGTCTTTCGAAAGGAATGAAAGTGCTTGCCGAAGGTGCTCAAGGTTCCATGCTCGACATAGACTTCGGTTCATACCCGTTCGTAACATCATCGACTACCGTAACGGCCGGTGTGTGCTCCGGACTCGGCATAGCTCCTTCGAGAATCGACAAAGTTTTCGGTATAACCAAAGCATACTGCACCCGCGTGGGCAGCGGTCCGTTCCCGACGGAACTTTTCGACAACGACGGAGAAATACTCCGCCAGAAAGGCAACGAATTCGGCTCCACCACCGGACGCCCGCGCCGTTGCGGCTGGATAGACATTCCCGCACTGAAATACGCCTGCATGCTCAACGGAGTTACCGATTTGCTCGTAACAAAGATAGATGTTCTCAACGACTTTGAAACGATAAAGATGTGCAACAGATACTTGATTGACGGCCGTACCACACAGGAAATACCGTTTGAATTCAACTCGGTGGAAATAAAACCCGTTTTTGACAACTACCCGGGCTGGAAATGCGAACTTACCGGCACACCTTCGTTTGACAAACTTCCGGCCAATGCATTGGCTTACCTGAAAGAAATTGAAAAAGCCGTCAACACTCCAGTCAAGGCCGTTTCCATCAGTCCGGACAGGAAAGACGTTCTTTTCAGATAGAAAAAAATCACCATAAGTTCCCGCAACCACCTCTGAAGCTTAACGTTAGAAAACAGTAAAAATATGAAAGACATACAATAAAAAACAAAAAACATCGTTTTCTTGCGTCATAATAAGACAAAAAGGTTACTCAGTAAAAAACAATTCAAAAAGACCACATACAATGAAAAAAGTATTTTTATCGCTATTTGCTGTTCTGGCAATCTGCAGCAGCATCACAGCCCAGAATAAAATCAAGGAGTCGGCGGTTCCAAGAGCGGTGCTTCTTGCCATCGAAAACACCTATACCTCGTATTCGGTAAACGCATGGTTTGAATCTCCGGGACAATACATTGCAGATTTCTCAACAGACGGGCAACGCGGCAAAGCATATTTCACCGACGACGGTGAATGGCAGTACAGTTCCTTCGCAGTAACCATCAACGAATGTCCTACCGTGATGAACCAGTATTTTGTCGACAACTACCCCGGTTTCAAAATACGTTCAATAGAATACATCGAAGAAATGAGCGGTGACAATTACTACCGCATGATAATCGTACGCAAAGGCATCAGCGGTGACGACTACGAACTCATCTTCGACACCAGAGGAAAACTCACCAAGACCAACGCTCCCGACCCCGATGTGGTTCGCCGCGACTTCATAGCACGCAACAATCCGGAAACCGACCTTGACGAAAAAGAAGTTCCCGAAGCCCCCACCAAAAACGGCAAAGGCAAGAAAGGCAAGAAATCGGACCTTGACATTGATTCCGACATTGAAGCCGTAAAACCGAACGATGCCATCATCAAAAACTTCAACAAACGCTACCCTGCCACCCGCATAAAATCAGGTCCTGAATGGGTCATGAGAGACGAGGAATTCTATGTAGCTTACTTCACAAACAACCAGAAAGTCAACTTTGACGCAGTATTCAAAGAAGACGGCACGATGACGATGGTTGGCACGACACTGGCAGAAGAACGTTACCCGCGTCCCATAACGAAATACCTCGCTGAAAAACTCAAGGATGAAAAATACGACATCATGAAAATGGTCCGTTATGACTACGATTCTAAATACAGAGATGAGACAACGGGCAAAAAGCCGAAATCGTTCTACTATGCCGTAATCACTCAAAAAGTGAAAGGTAAAAAAGGCAAGAAATTTCTCCGTATGACATTTGACAACACGGGAAAATTCACAGGGCTTCTGGCCATGCCTCTTGATGAGAAAGACATCAGATAGCAACATCCTGAAATCACACAAAAAGAGAAGTCTGAAAACCGACTTCTCTTTTTTTATACGCACTTTTAACACACATGATTTCGCACTTACACAACATTGTTTTACAATGAATTGCAACATGTTACTCAAGAAAAAAGTTAAAACACTTGACAAAACGCAAAAAAATTCGTATCTTTGCTAAAATCAGAACAACAAAAACATGAAAAAGACAATCTTTAAAACATTTTTGCCGCTGCTGGCGGAGACTCTATTGGAAACGGTAGTGACTTCTTGCGAAAAGGAAGAAAAGAAAAAAACAGACATTTCAGTGTCAGACATGTGTTTACCGATTGTTTAAGAAATACCGATTGGGGCGACAAAGGGTTTCATGTTCCTGATACCGTGAATATTCGCTATAGTAACGGAGAATTTTATGTCGGGCATCGGCACTTATCGGTTGTTAATTGAGAATTCGACACATTGAACACATACACCATGACTGTAAATGATACACTAAAAATCACAGAATTTGGAATTACAGAATAAACATAGTTGATTTTAAAGTAAAACACTCATCTATCATAAACAGCGGAGGAAAATATACTATGGTTTAATTGTATATAAACAGATTACAACAACAATATTTACAGGCATTTACACAGGTAACGACATTGAATGCCACAACAATTTTTCAATAAAACAATAAAAAACGATTTACTCCGTTGTTGAGGATTGATTCAATCGAATAATAAAAAAGTTATTTACATAAGATGAAATTATCAAAGTACAAGTACGATTTACCATTACCCAAGGACTTGTGTGCGCTGCACCCGCCGAAAGTAAGAGACGAAGCCAGAATGATGGTTTTGCACCGCGACACGGGTAATATTGAACACAAGCAATTCAAAGACCTCATAAACTACCTGAAAACCGACGATGTTGTCGTTGTCAACAACACCAAGGTGTTTCCTGCCCTTCTTTCGGGTGTAAAGGAAAAGACCGAAGCCGAAATCACCGTACTTCTGCTCAGGGAACTGAACAGGGAAACTCGGCTGTGGGACGTGATAGTGGAACCCGCACGCAAAATACGCATAGGCAACAAACTGTACTTCGGCAACGACACTCTGGTAGCCGAAGTAATAGACAACACCACCTCGCGCGGACGCACGGTGCGTTTCATGTTCGACGGCAGTCATGAAGAATTCATTTCGATAGTGAAGAGTCTGGGACGCACGCCTATGCCCGAAATGATTACACGTTTCCGCGACATATCGAGCAACGACAATCAGGATTACCAGACACTCTACGCCAAAAACGAAGGCGCCGTTGCCGCACCGACCGCCGGCCTGCACTTCAGCCGCGAATTGCTGAAACGCATGGAAATAAAGGACGTGAAACTTGCAGAACTCACGCTCCATGCCGGAATGGGCAACTTCAAGCCGCTGGAAGTGGAAGACCTTTCGAAACACCGGATGGATTCCGAAGAAATGCTCATAGACGAAGATGCCTGCGACAAGATAAACAAAGCCAAAAGCGAAGGACACAAGGTGTGCGTTGTGGGCACTACCACAATGAAAGCCGTGGAAACAGCTGTCACTGTACCCGGTACCATACGTCCATTCTCGGGTTGGACAAACAAATTCATATACGAGCCATACAATTTTTCGATAGCCGACATGATGATAACCAACTTCCATCCCGAAAAGACATCCATGATGATCATGGCTTCGGCATTTGCCGGTTTCGACCTGCTGAGAGAAGCTTACCGTGTCGCCATCAAGGAAAAATACAAATTCTACACCTACGGTGACGCGATGCTGATCCTGTAAAAACGGACAAAAAGACGGAAGGCCATGCCTTCCTCTTTTTTCACACAAAACCCATGCACGAAAGACACATAGTAATTGTAGCCGGAGGCCACGGCAGCCGTATGGGCAGCGATATGCCGAAACAGTTCTTGGAAATCGGCAGTTATCCGATACTGATGCGGACAGTCGAAGCTTTCCGGAATTTTGACAAATCGCTGAAAATCACACTTGTACTGCCGGAAGAATACACAGAATACTGGAAAAAGCTTTGCGTGAAATTCAATTTCGACATTGAACACCGAATTGTATATGGCGGCAAAGAACGTTTTTTTTCCGTAAAGAACGCACTGTCGGGGATTCCCGACGAATCCACGGTAGGCATACACGATGCCGTGCGTCCGTTCGTGAGCCAGAAAACACTTGAAGACGCGTTCTGTGCTGCCGAAAAATACGGAGCGGCAGTGCCTGTAATGCCTGCAACAGAAAGCATAAGGAAAGTGTTCCCCGACGGGAACAGCGAATCACTGAACCGGAAGGAAATTTTCACCGTGCAAACGCCACAATGTTTTGGTGCAAGGATTCTGAAAACCGCGTACGACACCGCATACAGCCCGCTTTTCACCGACGACGCGTCGGTTGTGGAAACCGTATTGCACAAAAAGCCGCATCTTACGGAAGGAAACCGTGAAAACATCAAGATAACGACACCATACGACATGAAACTTGCAGAATGGATACTGAGCAAGGAGAAAGAGTAAACACCTGTCCTTTGCGATTTTTTTCGTATCTTTGTACGGAAATTTCAAGTGATAAAGACAGGCAAACATTTAATTTACAGTTTTTTACAACAAACAACACAAATGGAAACCACACGACAACAAAAAATATCACGTCTGCTGCAACAGGAAATGGGCAAGATTTTCCAACAGGAAACCAAAGTCATTTTCGGCAACTCAATGATAACGGTAACCGAAGTCCGCATAAGCCCCGATCTGTCGGTAGCGAAAATATGGGTAAGCATTTTCCCCATAGGCGGTGCAAGCAAGGAAACCGTCATGAATTCAATCACCGAGAATACCGGCGATTTGCGTCGTCGTCTGGGCAACCATGTAGGAAAACAGATACGCATCATTCCGCAGCTTACGTTTTTCCTTGACGACTCACTCGACTACATCGAAAGAATTGACAAACTCCTCAAACAGTAGCGATGAATCTGCCGTTTTTCATAGCCAAACGTTATCTTTTTTCACGGAAACGCAAAACCATCATAAATGTAATTTCGTGGATTTCGCTCTGCGGAATTGCCGTCGGTTCCATGGCTCTGATAATCGTACTTTCGGTTTACAACGGCATCGGTGACTTGACACAGTCTCTGTTCAATGTATTTGATCCCGAACTTGTAATAGAGAAAAAAGAAGGCAAGAGTTTCCACCTCGACAAGGATTTCCCCCTTGCCGAAATAAAAAGGACAGAAGGCATTGACGGAGTATCGGAAGTCGTTGAAGAAAACGCATGGGCGACATACAGGCAAAACGAACAGATTCTTTTCCTCCGCGGGGTCGATTCGGCATACATTTACAGGAGCGGACTCATAAACAACCTCGCCGACCATATTTTTGACGGTCGCATGACCTATAATCTGAAAGACGGGGAACAGTATTTTGTACTTTTGGGCAGCACACTGCACTACAACCTCGGAGTGAACTACATGGACATGCACACGCCTCTGGTGGTACACATTCCGAAACGTGGCAACGGCATTGGATTCACCATGGAAGATGCCTTCAACACCCAGTACGCTACCGTAAGCGATTATTTCATGGTACAAAGCGAGATTGACGCCAAATACGCCGTAGCCGACATCGAATTCGTACGCAAGCTTTTGGATTACAGTCCCGACGAGGTTTCGTTCCTTGCACTGTCGCTCAAGCAGGGAGCCAATGAAAATCGTGTAAAGAAACAGGTCTCGGAACTCGTAGGCGGACAGTATGCGGTAAAAAACAGATTCGAGCAGCAACCGCTTTACTACAAGATTTACTCTTCGGAAAGAGTGGGTGTGATTCTCATACTTTCGCTTATAATAGTGATTGCCTCGTTCAACCTTATCGCCTCGCTTTCGCTTCTGATAATAGACAAGAGAAAAGACAGCTATCTGCTGCAATGCATAGGTGCCGGGAAGAAAACCCTGCGCAGGATATTCTTCACCGAAGGCATGCTGATAACGACAGTGGGAGTTCTAATAGGGCTGTTTTTGGGTTTTCTCCTCTGCCTCCTGCAACAGCAGTTCGGATTCATTCCGATGGGCGACGGCAATTTCGTAACCGACAGTTTTCCTGTAACCATGCACGTCTCTGACTTCATAATGGTATTTGTTCTGGTGACTGCCATTTCGGCCATTTCCGTGGGATACACCGTCAGAAAGGCAAAATTTTAAACGGTTTTACGTACGCTATTCCAGTCTCAGAAAGGTAATCCGCACGCCGTTCATCTTGGCAAAGATGTCGTATATGCGTACGCTCTGCGATTTCCGCACCGAAAAATCCAGTGAACATGAAAGTCCGAAATTCTGGTTGAACTGGTTCAGATTTTCATCCTTAAGCACGCGCATCACGTCGTTCATCAAAGGATAGTCAAACTGAAGGTTGAATACCTCGTTCACCGTTTTTTCCACGACAACGGCATTTTCGAGAGCGTCCCTTGCGGCCGTCTTGTAGGCATTGAGCAGGCCTGAGACTCCGAGTTTGACTCCGCCGAAATACCTCACCACCACGACAAGGGTATTTGTCAGGTCTTTGGACAGCAGCTGCCCGTGAATAGGCCGGCCTGCCGTGCCGGAAGGTTCCCCGTCGTCGTTGAGGCGATAAGCAGCCTTGTCGTGACCGAGAATGTAGGCATAACAATGATGCCGTGCGTCGAAATATTCTTTTTTTATCCTCTCTATATGTGATTTCACCTCGGCTTCGGTCTGCACCGGTATTGCAAAGGCAAGGAATTTGCTGCCTTTTTCCTTGTAAATTCCTTCGGAAGCAGATTCTATTGTCTTGTAGGTATCTTCAAACATTGGAGTTGTAATAATAGTCAATGGTTTCGTTTTCAAAAATCCGGGTTGAACACGGTTCCTGTTCCAGAACCGGAGCGGTGAGTCCTCTGCCGAAAGTCTTATTTCCTGTAAGCACTCTCGCCTCGTCCCACATACCACTTTGCAGGAAACTGTCAAGCAATTTTCTGCCGCCTTCAACGATAAGCGACTGTACTTTTTTGAGGTACAGGACTTGCAGGATTTCAGGAATAAGATTCGAGAAGCCGGCATGCAGGATTTCCACGTTTTCCGAAAACGGCAGTATGTCACTTTCGGTAAAGAGCAGTGTCCTTGCTTCGGAGTTGAATATTTTGGCATCGTGCGGCAGACGGCCACTGCGGTCAAGTGTGATTCTGAGCGGATTGCGGCCGCTCCACATACGGGCCGTCAGTTGTGGGTTATCGTTGATGACGGTATTTGTCCCGACCATTATGGCATCCTCTTCGGTACGCCAGCGGTGCGAAAGCATTTTCAGCAAATCGCCGGTTATCCAGTAGTTTCCTTCCGGATTGCAAGTTCTGTCGATATCCATGAATCCGTCACTTGTCTTTGCCCATTTCAGAACCACATACGGACGTTTCTTTTCCATAAACGTAAAGAACCGACGGTTCAAGAAACGGCCTTCCCTGTTGAGGACACCTGTAACCACCTCGATTCCTGCATCTTGCAATTTCCTGATACCGTTACCTGCCACAAGCGGGTTCGGGTCGAGGGTGGAAACCACGACCTTGGCTATCTTATGTTCAACAATAAGGTCGGCGCACGGGGGTGTCTTTCCGTAGTGCGAACAAGGTTCAAGGTTGACGTAAAGGGTACTGCCCTGCAGTTTTTGTTTTTCGGGACAGCTGAGAATGGCGTTGCGTTCGGCGTGGTTTTCTCCGCAACGGGCATGATAGCCCTCCGAAATCACATCTCCGTGATTATCTGCAATGACACAGCCGACCATCGGGTTGGGGCTCACCCTACCCTGCCCTTTCTGTGCCAAGCAGAAACAACGCCGCATATATTCTTCATCGGAAGCCATATCGTTTGCAAAGATACGCTTTTTTTTAGATTTTATTGAAAAAAAACAGCTTTTTCAGAAAAAAACAGACTTCCTTCCCTATCTGCTGGCTCAAACCTGAACGTCTCTACCGATACACTACGGCGATTACACCACCGACGACATCGCGACAGATATTCTCAACGACAAGTATGTGTTTTATAACGAGAAACGGTTATGAAACAACAACTCACCTCTGCCTTGTGAAATCAAAACTACCAAGGGTAAGGCTGTTATCCGAAAGGCTGTATCGGTAAGGCAGATGGGAGCAATTACCTTCGCCAAGACTTATCATTGTATCATTGAGAATGACAAAATTATCCTTGTAATCGAAATTGGTAGGGGTCAGCGAGGTGTTGCGCACCGTCATGGCATTACCAGAAAAAGTAATATCAATAGAACATGTGGCGGTGTCAAGCACTCCTTTGAAAGGAGTAACCCAATGACCTTGTATCTTCGCCACTACTTCCGGATAATAATTATCAACATACAAAGTTTCCTTTTTACATCCGCTTGCCAATATGACAAGTACTGCTGCGGCAATTGCCCAAACATTTCCTTTTTTCATAATACTACAATTTTTTATTGAACTTATATATGGTTTTGGGTGCATCAGCCGACATTGAAGTTCCGCCGTTAAACTCAAGATACAATGTGTTGCCGGATACGTTGTATCTGTAAGGCACATAGCGGGATTCCTGAATCACATATATCAAGTCGGAATTAACCAAACAATACTCATAGTCCATGGTACCGAACAAAAGGTTCAACGAAGTTCCGTTTTGGGAATGAATGATATTGCCGTCAATTGTAAACCTCAAATACTCATCAGAAGGATATAAAATTTCCCATTTGCCCTGCATGGCATCCACGACATGCTGATATTTATACACATACTCCTTCTCTTCTTTGCAGGAAAACATGAATACCGTTATTGTCAACAAAAACGGCATAAGCAACTTAAATGTTCTATTATTTTTCATGTTTTTATTGTTTTAATTTTTTGCAAAGATACGCTTTTTTTTAGATTTTATTGAAAAAAAACAGCTTTTTCAGAAAAAAAACGTACCTTTGCACATCAAAAACGACTGCAATGAAACTGAAATTTTCGAACACTCAGCCTTTTACCAGCACCGCTCTTGCCTTTTTGGCCGGCATAACGGTACTGAGAGTTGCGGAATTCATTTCAATGCCGCAAATTGAAGGCACTGCCGGAGGAAATCTGCTGTTGCGGGCACTGACATACAACCTTATCGTTTACTCATGGGTCATACTGATATCACTCCCGGTTTTTCTTTTGATAAACCGTTTTTCGAAAAAATGGGCATACCGCATTGCTGTCATTTGGTTTTCAATGCTTTTGATTTGCGAAACAGGACTGACATTTTATGCCCTTCACAACGGCTACCTGCTCGACAGCGAATTGTGGATAAGGCCTTTTGCGGAAACTATCGCTGCCATACAAGGTGCAGTCGGACTTTTTCTGCCTGCGGTTTTGATTTTGGCCATCGCCGGATTTGTGACCGGACTTGGATTTGTTTTAAAAAAATTCTGCCAGAAGAACCATATCGTACTTTTTACGGTTGCAGTGATTTTCGCGCTTCTGTCCGTAATCTTCGAGACCGGACATCTGGTTGACTCAAAATCGCACGCTTTCATAATCAACAAGACGGGCTATCTGGTATCAGAGACCGTCGGCTATCTGCAACGTGCCGATAATTCTGAAGACGGCAGCAGCATGGTAGAATATGACAGACAGGCCATAAGCGAATTCCTGAGTTACCATCCCGACTGGGAAGTTGCCGACACACATTATCCGCTTGAACGCAAAGACAATGGCGAAGATGCACTATCGCCGTATTTCAACGAAAGTGAAACGAAACCCGATGTTGTAATAATAATTGTGGAATCGCTTGGAAATGAACTGCTTGAAGGAAAATTCATGCCATTTGCGGATTCTTTGGCGAATACGGGGCTTTACTGGCGGAACTGCCTTTCCACCGTAATACGAAGTTTCGGGGCCATTCCGGCAATTACCGGTTCGGTAGGCGGGCCCAAAGGCTTTCAGTTCGGAAAAATGCCGCATTTCAACTCCCTGATACCGATTTTCAAAAGCAACGGCTACCGGACCAACGCCTTCTATGCAGGCTATTTCACATTCGACTGCATAAACGAGTACCTCGAGGCTCAGAACACCGATTTCCTTTCGCCTTTCTGGGAAGAATGGAAAAACGGAAGCGACAATTCTCTCGGCACATCGTGGGGCTACCACGACAAAATCATGTTCAGGAAAACGCTGTCGGAACTCAAAAAATGCCATTCGCCGCAATTCAGCGTAATCACCACAATATCCCTGCACGAGGGTCTCGACCTGAACGACCCGAAGAAACAGCAGTATTACGAAAACATGGCCAAACGCCTTCCCTCCTACCGAAAGTTCGGCAAGGACAAACGGCTTCTGTCTGCACTTTACACCGACGATGCACTCCGCGATTTCATGAAATCATACAGCAGCATGCCGAACTTCGGGAACACCGTTTTCATCATCACCGGCGATCACCCTACGGGACTTGATTACAGAAACGTCATTTCTGCCGGACATCACGTACCGCTCATTATATGGTCTCCGCTGCTGAAAAAGCCCCAGAAGTTCGAAAACCTTGTCACTCACTTAGACATAGCCCCGTCTCTCTGCCGGCTCATGAAAAACAGATTCCATCTTGAGACACCCGAAACAGTCCACTGGCTCGGCGACGGGCTGTCAACAGCCGGCAACATGAAGAAAGACATGCTCATTGTCAATTACAACCGTGAGATGCGTGAAATCGTAGCCGACGGATACTACTACCACGAAGCGAACAGTCTGGGACCGGAAGAAGTGTTTTCAATAGACAAAGGCATGAATCTGACTCCCGTCAAAGACTCCGCAGTATTCAGACTCTGCCGCAAGAAACTCGCCACGTACAGATACATGTTCCGGTACACATACTGCAATGACAGGCTTACGAAGCACCCCATAATCAATGATACCCGATACAGACTGGCAGACATGAAGGATATAAAGGAAGTCGTAAAATTCAGGAACCCGTCGCAGAAGCCGAGCATAGCCGGAGACACATCGGTTTTCCTGCTTCATAACCACGACATGCCGTCTCCGCGCAAAGACTGCAAGGCACGTATCTCTCTCTCGGCCGACATGGAAGTTTCCGACAGTGCATGGATTGACCAGTATCCGCTTTTGGTCTTCGCCATAAGTGGCACAAATCCCAACTGGGAATGTGCTTTTGTCACCAACTATGCAACAGGTTCCGCGAACATGACAGCCGGCCGTACATACCACATCAATGCGGTAAAAAACTATGAGATATCGAAAAACGCAGTCAACCAGCTGTCCATATACCTGCTATCCACAAGCGACGACAAACTCTGGCTCCCCGACATGAGGGTCAACATAAAGAATGCTAGAATCAAAATCGAATTTTCGCTGTAAGCCCTGCCGGACTGTCCGGACACGGGTCACAGATTCCTCAGTTTTTCAATCTTCGCCGCAGTCCATGGCTGGCTCAGGTCGAAAGCCTTTCCGACAGGCTGCGAAAGCTGGCCGATAAGTCTCAAGGTGTCTTGCTGAACATTGTCCAGAAACTTCATCGAAGCCTGTACCTCTTCCCAGTTGCATGAAATATCCATAAGTGGGATAAAGTTGGACAATTCAAAATTTGTAATACCGAGATTGTGCATTCCTTCGTCCTCAATTTTGGCGTGGGCACGAGTCAGTTTCGTTTCTCCGACTTCGGCAAGTACTTTGAGGTATTTCTCGTAAAGCACGTATTCGTTGAGCATGAATGCCGTTTCCTTTTCCGAAAAACTTTTCCAGAACTGTCTTGGAAGAGGCTGCGAAGAGATGAATCTTCCGAGCATGAAGGAACCAGCCTTCAGTCCCGACCTCTGCTGTTCGAAACAACGACGGCAGGCCTGACGGAAAAACTGTATCTTGTTTTCCGTACTCAGAAAGCTGAACACTCTCGACTGGTCGGAATGTGAACCCATTTTGCTCTCGAGAAGCTGGGTTATGTAGTTGTCGGTCTGTGTCTCGTACCATGAGTTCACAATCTTCTCTGCCGTTTCGGGCTTGTCCTGAAGGTCGCAGCGTATGAGACGTGCGAGAGTGTCTATGTCGGTAATGTAATTTGTCTTGGTTGAAGTGACTATGTGCTGGTATTTTTCGTATGCGACTTTCATTGACTCGAAAACGGGCTTTTCCTTGGGTTCAAGCCTTATCTGCTGTCCCGAAAGATATTTCAGGAATCGGGCAGGTTTGTAGTCGGCTACACCCACGTATATGCTTTTCCGCTTGCTCGAAAGCGTAACATAGTCGAAAGCCTTTATTTCCAAGCCATCAGCATTCACCAGACTGTTTTCCTTCAGCACCACCCCGTATTCCCTGAGATTCATGAATGCCGATATGCCATACCCACGGCAGGCCGTAACCACGTGAATGGCAGCCTGTTCCATGCTCAATATGGCATCAACTTCGTTCAGCACTATGGTATCTTCGGGAATGAAACGTTCCTGACAGAGGCACACTGCCTTGCCCTGACGTTTAGCTTCCCTTGCCTGCGAGGTATTGAAACACAGCACCGTGGTTATTGCCGTTCGCGGAAGCACGTTGAGCCCTTTGCTGAAAAACTTCAGCTTGGAAAAGGAATTGTCGTCGATACTGTCGGAGATGATCTGCCTGAGATGGTATGGGCGGATAAGGTTTACCACATCTTCGGGCTTTATGAAGCCTTTTTCGTAAAGGTCAATGGAAGACAGCAGAGCCGAACGTCCGGTAAGCTCCGAACGGTTGAGCTGCAGTACCGAGAAAAGGCTGACCTCGTTTGGCTTGCTTTCCACGGCAAATTCGATGGTTACCGGCGAAAGGTAACGCTGTTCGAGTTTCGGCAAAAGCGGATGGAAATGGTAAACGGCCGGGAACTTGTCCCTTATTTCCTCCCTGTCGAAATACTCACTGTCGCTGGATGTAACGTTGCCTGTCATTATTTCCTCACCGAAAATGTTGCGGTAGCTTTCTATCTGCGATCCGACTCCTGTACGGCTGTGGCGGCTGTGAAGAACCCCCGGGTACGATTCGTCGTTGCCTATTGTCCAGACCATTTTCTGAAGAATGAACGAAGGATATGCCTTCTTGCCCTGCATGAAAGTGAGTATGAGATCCTGATTCTTGATGTAAAAATCGCGGACATGTCCGACAAGCCGCACTGCCTGATATACCGCGTCGTTCAACAGCCTGTCACCGTCGGGTTTGGCCGCGATTGCTGTCTCGAGGGCTACTATTTCTTCATTTTGAAGGCAGACATTGAGTTTTTCGGGATTTTCGGGATTGGGGTCCGGAAGTTCAAGTAGTCCGGCAAGATTATGCAATGCACTGAGATATATACGGTTAGCCGTCTCCATGCCAAGTTTACGGCAGAGTGCGTGGTATGCCTTTCTGGTTACACCCACATTGAGCAAAGTCGGCATCAGGCCGGGAATATACTGTGGCATGGCACTGCGGATGGCAAAAACCAGTGGGTCAGTGTCGGAACCGAGCCGCTTGCGGGTCATTATTTCAAGGTTTGACAAGGCCTTACTTATGATTTCCGTCCGGTTCACGGCATTGAACGAATGTGCTGAAAGTATGCAGAAATCCGGAACAGGATAGCACAGCTGCGTAAGGTCGAGCAGCATTCTGCCCTTGTTGCTGACTTCGGTTTCCTGTAAAGATGTCTCCCTTACGGACGGCACGATGTCGTCACCGCAGAAAAGCGGATTTTCCTCGTAGTAGCGTTTCAGACTTGCATGCAGGCCGTCGCGTATGTCTTCAAGTTCGGGAACCACGGCCGACTCATCCTTTTCCTCTATGAGGAGAGACAGATAATGTTTCTGTTCTTCTCCACTGTGGGTAAGAAGGTAATACACATCGAACCACAGCGGTGCTATATTGTGGGGTTCGCTGCTGCCGCGGAGCGTGTATATCACCGTTCCCGGCTTGTTACCTTCCTTTTCGTTCTGTTTGTAGAAAACACTTCTGCCGTGTTCGGCATAAAGTTTTATCATGTAAAAATTGGGGTAATGTGCCCTTATGAAAAACCTGTCTATGTCAGTAACTTTCATATTCTGCATATTTTTTCGAGCATCGGCACGAATTTGAAATTGCCGAAAGTCTCTTCTTTCAATTCATTTTCGCTGATTTTCGTAAGTCTTTTCATCTCGCAGTCTTCCTTGCCCAGCGGTATCACCATGATACCGTCTGTCTTCAGCTGTCTTACCAATGTCGGAGGAACAAAGGGAGCCCCGCAGGTGATTATGATCTTGTCGAACGGTGCACTCATGGGCAGACCCTGATAGCCGTCGCCGAGAAAAGTCCTCACGAAATACCGCAGATGCTTTATGGGCAGCTGAGCCTTGCGGTACAGTTCCTCGTGCCGCTCTATTGAAAGCACCCTCGCTCCCAGTTCGGCCAAAACGCAAGCCTGATAGCCCGACCCCGTCCCTATTTCGAGTATCTTGTCGTTCTTCTGCACGTCGAGCAGTTGCGTCTGGAATGCCACCGTGCTCGGGTGGGAAATAGTCTGGTTGCAGGCTATGGGCAAAGGCCGGTCATCGTAGGCAAAAGCATCGAACGGCGAATCTATGAAAAAATGACGCGGTATCTTTCCGATAGCTGCCAAAATACGTTCATCGCTAAAACCTTTTTCCCGCAGAATCATGCACAGATTTTTCCGCAATCCCTTTTGACAATATGTATCTTCAAACATCTTCTCCTGAATATTTCTTGTTTGTTTCGGTCTGCAAAATTACACAAAAAACAGCTACCTTCCGACATCTTCGCAAACAAGTATTCAACATCTTCAATGTTGATTTCTGCAATTCTCACGCTTCACACCGCACGGAACAACATTTTCTGTTGATAAAAAAAAAATAATCTCATATTTTTTTTGCTGTTTCAAAAAAAAGGTGTAACTTTGCACAATGACCGTATCTCATGAATAACAATGCATGTTATTGAAATTCAGAAAGATATAGCATTTTCTCCTGAAAAGAAAAACGTGTTTTTTTTGATGGAGGAACAAAATATATGGTTGTGAACAACAAATTTTAGGAATCAAAAAGAATCATGAAAAAACGTACAAAAAAAATTGATTCCTGGAAGTTGGTATTCTGCCCAATTGCCTTTGCTGCAATTTCGGGTATGTTTTTCTCCTGTGCAAAGGAGGAACTTGACGTGAGCAAAAAGTCAGAATACGATACACCCAGGAACATCAAAATCTTCGGAGTCATGGAGTCGGGTGCAAACACCGACAAAGCCCACATGGATGTTAACGACAGATTCGTCTATTGGGACGAAGGCGATGAAGTAAAAATCAATAATGCCATCTTGTCTGCCGAACCCGACGGAGAAAATCCGACAATGGCAACATTGAGCGGCTCAGTTTCCCCCAACACGAATGCGGAAAGCGGAAAAGACGTTTACCGTGGTGTTTTCCCCAGCACACTGGCTGAAAATATCGGAAACACCACAGGTTCGTTAAGCATCACATTGCCCGAACAGCAACCTTTCGCCAACGGAGTGCCGAAAACCAACTTCATGGTCGGCTATATTGCCGTAGAACAGGGATGCACGAGTTTCACACTGCCTTTCAAGAACATCTGCGCGATGATGAAAATCGGCCTCACCGCCAACGCTTCGGCCTCTGCCGATGCCAACACGGTACGCCAGATTATCCTGAGTTCAACGTCGAACGCCCTCTCGGGAAGTGCCTCTATCAACTTCGGCAGCGACAGCACACCGGCTCTCACAATGGAGGGTAGCGGCGGCGTTGTTAGCCTCGACTGCACCAACAACGGCAGCGGTGGCATACTTCTGACTTCAACTCCTACCTATTTTTACCTCATGGTGCCTGCATACACCGGCGAACTGACCATGAACGTAATAAACAAGGAAGGCAAAGCAATGATGAAGAAAGTTTCCAACTTCACTTTCGAAAGAAACTTCGTCTATACCAGCAATGCCGAGATGGTCATCAACAACGATGACCCGCATATATTCGAACTCTGCGACGGAACCAAGATAAACATAGCCAAGGGGAACCTCCAGTACAACAAAACCAACGGATTCAGATTCGCAGAACACTCATACTCCATGATTGCCGGAGCTGAGGTCGATTGGAAAGAAGGGTATTCCGAATGGCAACCGAGATGGTCCACCTCCGTGTTAACAGAAAACAACAAAAAAGCCAATAGGGCTGAAACAAACTGGATAGACATGTTCGGCTGGGGTACGAGCGGTTGGAACAGTGGTAACAATGCAGTTATCACCAAACCGTGGGGTGACCCCGGCACAGACCGTGTGCAAAACCAAAACGGCGGAGTTCCTCTGTTTCAGCCATACGACTATATGGGTGGTGCATACGAAGGATGGAATTGGCATACCGGTTACGGTCCCGAAGGCAATCACGACCTTACCGGCACTTATGCCAACTGCGACTGGGGAGTGTACAACGACATAAAGTCATACGACGGCACCGTCACCTATACTAAGGGCACATGGCGCACCCCTACGAAAGAGGAATGGGACTGCCTGGTAGACAAACCCGAAAAATACGGATACGCACAGTTGATCGACAACAAGTATAAATACAGCGACGTGAATGGCAAACCACAATCATTGTCGGGAGTCGTACTTGTTCCGGCTGGATTCATCGACCCGAAAGTCGGAGGCAAAACTTTCGTTTCGGCAGCCACAACATCGAACTGGTATTTTACGGACAACCAATACACCGAAGCCCAATGGGCTGAGATGGAGAAAGCCGGAGCCACATTCCTGCCAACCGCAGGTCTGAGAGGCAACTTCAGCGTTCAGGATGCCTCGTGCATCGGTCACGGCGGCATAAAGGCATGCTACTGGTCTTCAACCTGTTGCACCAATCCTGCACAAGCCTACTATTTCAGAATTGAGAACGAAACCTCAACCCCAGGTTTAACAAAACTGGGTGCAAGAACCGAGCCTACGGAACGCAGCGGCGGTGCATGCGTGCGTCTGATAAAAAATGCTGAATAACGACAGCAGATTGCCGAATGTTCCATGAACATTCGGCAATCTGCAAAAAAGTAAGAATCATGAAAAAAAACATCTTTACAAGTTTTATGTTGCTGTCTTGTGCCGTAGCAGCAACAGCGGTGCTGTCGTCATGTTCGAAGGAAGAACTCGACACTGACAGTCCCGTACTGTACGGCAAACCGAAGAACGTCTCCATCAGTGCGACATGGGGATCCGGAAATTCCGACAAGGCATACTTGGATGCCGATTCCAGAAATGTAAACTGGCAGAATGGTGATTTGGTCAATTTCAACGGTACCCAGCTTGCCGTTTCGAGTATCGACGGCACAACGGCAAAATTCAGCGGCACGATATCGCCGATAGTTAACGGAGCCAGCGACAACATCTACTACGGTGTTTATCCTATTTCGCTGAGCCCTAATTTCACGTACGAAGGAGTGACCATTACCCTGCCTGCCGTACAGAGCTACAACAGCACTCCTCTGGACAAGTCGAACATAATGGTTGGAAGAAGCATCACTTCTTCCGACAACATCTCCATCGGCTTCAAAAACGTCTGTGCAGTGCTCAAGATAGGTCTCAAGTGCAAGACCGGAGAAACGGGAGACGATGCCAAAATAGGCAAGATCGTTCTTTCGAGTACGAACTCCAAACTCAGCGGCAATGCCACCATAACCTTCAGTAGCGAGAATGCCATATCTTCCGTTGCAATGGCCAGCGATGCCCTGAATCAGGTTACCCTGAACTGCGGCGATGGAGTAAGCTTGAACAGCAGCAGTTACAAGTATTTCTACATCATGATACCACAGACCGCCACAGGCAAGAATCTGACGATGAAGATTTACGATGTGAAAGGATTCGATATGACGAAAACCATATCGAACCTTTCCAACGCCCTGCTTTCGAACCACGTTTACACCACCGAACTCACCACCGATTTCATCCGCGACTACATTCCTCACCCGTTTTCGGTAAGCGCCACCAAGCAGGTGTATTTCTCGAACGGCAACCTCTGGTACAAGGTGAGCGACAACACATGGCACTTCGAAAGCCAGCAGTACGGATACCATACCAGGGTATCGGGTCTCAAGGATGGTGAAACAATGAACGATTTCTCAACCCCTGACGGATACGGGTTTTTTGAATGGAGTTGCGGTACTGCGAACAATTTTGGAGTTGAACTTGGGATAGGCGATGGAACCACTTTCACCGATTGGGGTTACCACCCCATTGTCGGAGGCGACGGCACCACGGTATATCCTGCCGGCACATGGTACACGCTCACCGCAGCGGAATGGACGTGGCTTACATGCGGAAACAGAAACGGAACCGGAGAGGGATTTCCTGAACCAACCAACCGCTCTGCACGCCAGAGGGCTTTCTGCACGGTGAATTTCGGTTCTGTAAAGAGGGGTGGCATTATCCTTATGCCCGACGACTACACCGGAGACATCAGCGGATATGAAGGCGAAACCATCAATTCCTCAAAATGGTCTGAGTTGGAACGTGCGGGTGCCGTATTCCTGCCCGCCGTAGGAATGTGTGTCCTTTCTGGTGGGAACTGGCTCGCTTACAGTTTTAACACATACGCAATGTATTGGACATCAAGCCGGCAACCAACATCAGGAGGGGCGTGGGACATCAGTGTTAGTGCAAATAACTGGAGCGACTGCCCGAACGGCTCCTCCCAAGGACAACCTCACACAGTCCGTCTGGTACGCGATGCCGACTGATGACAGCAAACAGTTATTTCACACAAAACAAATCTAAATACAGAATGAAAAAGAACATATTTTTCAAATTCATGGCACTATCTACCGTTGCAGTGTCGGGCATAATGCTCGGTTCATGTGCAAAGGAAGAACTTGACATGCAACAGATGTACGGGAATCCGAGATATGTCTCGTTCAGTGCAACATTGCCACAGAAGAAGTCCAGCACAGACAAGACCATTCTGCAGACAAACGGAAAGGTATATTGGCTTTCCACGGACACCGTAGTAGTGAACGGTACCACGTTCAACAACCTCACGGTAGATCCCACTGACAAAACAAAAACCGAATTCAACGGCACTGTTACTCCTGCTCCGGGTAACGCATTTTGGGGAGTGTACCCAAAATCCATTGCCTCAAATACCTTGCAGGATTACCAAACCGGCACAATGAAAGTGACTCTGCCGAGCCATCAGTACTACCACAGACACGCAACCAACAACACCGACTCCATTCCGAGCTACATGGTCGCATACAAACAGGAAAGCGGAGAAAACGTGGAACTGCAGTTCAGAAACCTGTGCTGTATACTGAAAATTCCTCTGGGTGGGAAAAACGGCAGCAACCAAGACAACAATACCGTGACAAAAATAGAAGTTTCTTCCACGGCTGTCGACCTTGCCGGTCTGGCGAACGTAAGTTGGAACGGCGGCAATCCGTCAATGAATTTCACCACGGGATACAACATGGTGTCTTTCTTCTGCAACAAACTACTCCCTCACAACAACACGTATGACACTTTCTGCATAATGCTGCCACCGATTCCTGCCGGAACAAAACTCACCGTGAGGATACATAACAAGGCAGGATATGTCCATGAAAAGACAGTTACACCAACCTCGGCTCTCTTGCGAAACAACATCTACAGACTCACCGGAGAGATTGTCAATCCCGACAAGCCTTCCACATGGGTTTCTGAAGAATACACAATTTCTGACGACGGAAAGAAAATCCTTTTCGCACACGGCAATCTGCAATACATCGGCACAGGCGGTTATGTTGATGGCGAAACAGGTGTCACCGCTCCGTACTGGCGCTTTGCCACCGAACAATATCATCGATTGGGAGATGGTGGTAGTCATCTCGGCAATGCTACTGACGTACACAGTGCCGGTGGATTGAACGCCAACAGCAACAAAAACGCCTGCCGAGACCTCTTCGGCTTCGGCACTAGCGGCTACGACGACAATCATCAGCCATGGCTTGTTTCTGAGAACCCTAACGATTACACGGGATCCAACTTGAATGCCACTACCGATTGGGGACGCAATGCCATATACAACGCCTACAACGAACCGGGTATATGGCGTACTCCTACCGACGCCGAATGGGAGTACATTCTGTTCGGGAGGAAACAGACATACAGGTTCGCCGCTTCGACGATACACAGCACGACTGGTCTGATAATTTTCCCTGACAATTTCGTAAAACCGGCCAGCGTGACAATAACGAATCCAAATCAGCCTCAATCGGCACCTCTGCCAATCTCCGATGCAACATGGGACACCTTAGAGACCCACGGCTGCGTGTTCCTTCCGGCAGCCTTCTTCCGCAAAGGAACAGTTGTTACTGGTATGGGTAACCAGCATGCTACCGAAGACTATACGGGAAACTACTGGTCATCTACGAGAGCCGGAAGCGATGCCACTATGAGCGGAGCAGCCTACTACATGTACCTGTTACGACACGGAAATCCTCTGGAGTACCACGTCAAAAACCATGCTTCCGACGTAGCCCGTTATTATGGTTTCGCCGTACGCATGGTGATGGATCTGTAGGGCAGAATTCTGATGAAAATTGCGGGCAGACAACACATAACATAATTCCAAAGAGGAGTTGCAGATATGCGGCTCCTCTTTTTTTGCAAAAAAAGCATATTTTTGCAAAAAAATACTTATTTTTGCATATTGGCATATTGATTGTCGCGAAGAGTTATTTTATTGACAAACAAATAAATAAGACATACAATGACAAAAAAAATCTTAACCGTGAGCTGCATGGTTCTGTTACTTGGAGCCGCAGGCTGCAACAAAAAAGACCAAATGAAAGATAATCCGTTTTTTACAGAGTGGAACACACCCTACGGTGTTCCGCCATTCGACCAGATTGAAACCGAGCACTACCTTCCGGCCTTCGAAGAAGGTATGCGCCGGCAAAAAGAAGAAATCAGTGCCATTACGGAAAATGCCGAAGCACCGACTTTCGAAAACACCATTGAAGCATTGGAATACAGCGGAGAACTGCTGGACCGCGTATCATCGGTTTTCTTCAACCTCAGCGAATCGAACAACAGCGAGGAAATGGAAGCCATAGCCGAGGAAGTGATGCCGAAACTTTCGCAGCACAGCGATGACATTTCGCTGAACGCAAAGCTGTTTGCACGCATAAAAACCGTTTACGAAAGCCGCGACAGCAACAGTCTGACACCGGAACAGATGCGGCTTCTGGAAGAAACCTACAAAAGTTTCGTACGCAGCGGAGCCAACGTGCCGGCCGAGAAGCAGGCCCGCTTCCGCGAAATCAACGGCCAGCTTTCCGTACTGAGTCTGCGTTTCGGCAACAACGTGCTGAAAGCCACCAACGACTACAAGCTCGTAGTTGACAACAAAGACCGCCTCAAAGGCCTTACCGGCGACCAGCTTGCCAATGCCCTCGAACTCGGCAATGCCGACCCATCAACCAAAGGCAAATACGTGTTCACCCTCGACAACCCGACACTCCTCCCCTTCCTCTCGAACTGCGAAGACCGCGAACTGAGAAAGGAAATATGGACTGCCTACGCAAACCGCTGCACCTCCGGAACCACCGACAACACAGCCATCATCGACTCCATTGTAAACCTGCGCCTTGAACGCTCCAACATACTCGGTTACGAATCGTTTGCCGACTATACCCTCGACGACTGCATGGCAAAGACTCCCGATGCAGTACGCGAACTGCTCTTGAACGTATGGAAACCTGCCATTGCAAAAGCCAAACAGGAAGCCGAAGAATACAAGAAAATGATAAAGACCGAAGGCGGCAGTTTCGAACTCGAACCCTGCGACTGGCGTTTCTATTCCGAAAAACTCCGCAAGGAAAAATACAACCTCAACGACGACGAGACCCGTCCATATTTCTCACTCGACAATGTCCGCAACGGAATGTTCGAAGTGGCCAACCGCCTTTACGGTCTGTCTTTCAGCGAAAACAAAGACATACCGGTTTACGACAAAGAAGCCGTGGCCTACGAGGTTTACCGCGACGGAAACGTAATAGCAGTGCTTTACATGGACTTCTTCCCGCGTGCCAGCAAACGCAGCGGCGCATGGATGACCGAATTCCGCACACAGCACCAGACCAAGGACGGCAAAAACGTGATACCGGTAATATCCGTAGTATGCAATTTCACCAAACCCACAGCCGACAAACCTTCGCTGCTCACATTCGACGAAGCCGAAACGATATTCCATGAATTCGGACACAGCCTCCACGGAATGCTTTCCAACTGCCGATACAAATCAATAGCCGGCACCAACGTGCCACGCGATTTCGTGGAACTTCCCTCTCAGGTAATGGAAAACTGGTGCCGCCACCCCGAAGTGATAAAAATGTTCGGCAAACACTACAAAACCGGCGAAGTCATTCCCGATTCGCTGATTGCGAAAATAGAAAATGCCGCCACCTACGGACAAGGCTTCATCAACGCAGAACTCATTGCCGCCTCCCTTCTCGATTTCGAATACCACGTTATTAAAACACCCACGAAAATCACCTTCCCCGACTTCGAAAACCAGACAATGGCAAAAATCGGTCTGATACCCGAAATAATATCGCGTTACAGAAGCACATACTTCCAGCACATATTCTCAGGCGGATACGGCTGCGGATACTACAGCTACACATGGTCGGCCGTTCTGGATGCCGATGCCTTCGAAGCCTTCAAGGAAAACGGTCTTTTCGACAAAGCCACCGCCGATGCCTTCCGCACCAACGTGCTCGAACGCGGCAACACCGAAGACCCGATGGTTCTCTACAAACGATTCCGCGGAAAAGACCCTTCAATTACACCATTGCTCAAAAACAGAGGTCTCAAATAATCAGTAACCCCTAAAAAAAACGAAAATGGAAAATAATCTCAAATCATCGGAACTGGTACTTGCCGAAGACGGCTCGCTGTACCACATCCACCTCACCGGCAAAGACATTGCCGACACAGTATTCCTCGTTGGCGATCCCGGCCGCGTGGCAATGTTCGAAGAAATATTCGACAGCATCGAAAAACGCACCTCGAACCGTGAAATATGTTCGATAACCGGAACGTACAGAGGCAAACGGATAACCGTGGTTTCTACCGGAATGGGCACCGACAACATCGACATCGTAGTCAACGAACTCGATGCCGCCGTGAACATCGACATCGAAACCCGCATGCCGAAGACAACACACCGCCAGCTCAACCTCATACGCATAGGCACATCGGGTGCCCTGCATGCCGACATACCTGTTGGCGGAACGGTTGCTTCGCAATATGCACTCGGCATGGACGGCCTGCTCAACTTCTACGAACACGACGAACATCTGTTCGAATACGACATGAACAAGGCATTTGCACAGCACGCACAACTGCCGCCACAATTCGAAGCCACCTACATGGTGAAAGGCGACGAAAAACTCCTCGAAGTACTCGGCAAAGACTGCGTGAAAGGTATCACTGCCACTGCATGCGGATTCTACGGTCCTCAGGGCCGCCAGCTGCGGCTCAAAACAACCATCAACGACATCAACGGTATCCTTTCCTCGTTCAGATACGGCGAACACCGCATCACCAATTTCGAAATGGAAACCTCGGCCATCTACGGACTCTCGAAACTGCTCGGGCACAGGGCTCTGACAGTATGCGTAATCATCGCGAACCGCGCATCGGGAAAATTCCTCAGCGACTACCATCCGCAAATGCACGACTGCATAAAAACCATGCTCGACCGCATAGCCGAAAGCAATCTGTAACGACATCATACTGCAAGAAAGAGAGAATCGCGGGATTCTCTCTTTTTTTTGCCACACGGCTCCCGTTCAGGAACACAGGATACAAAATCACTAAATCACTGTATCAAAAAAGACAAAAACCGTGTCTATACAATAAAACCGCAAGAAAATTGTTATTATTGGGCTTTAAACTTTTATCGGTAAAACAATGAAGAAACTCGTTTTCATAACGCTTTTGACAGCATTACTGCTTCCTTGCGCCTTTGCGAAAAACAAGGAGACCTACAAAATAACGTTTACGGTGAATAACAGCAAGGACTCCGTCATGTACATGGGATTTTATTATGCCAACAACACTCTGGCCTTCGACACTGCCTTCCGCAACAAGAAAGACCAGTTCATATTCCGCGGCACCAAGGAAATAAAGCCCGGCATGTATTTCTTCTCTAACCCCAAGGGACGTTACACTGAATTCATAGTGGGCAGCGATAAGCCCGAATATACCTTCAAGACCGACGATGCCAACTGGATCAGCCACATGCAGGTTTCCGGTTCACCCGAAAACGCCGACTATTACGAAATTCAGAACATGACACGTGTCTATTACACGATAATCGACTCCATAATAAAGGCTACACCCGACAAAAACACGGCACGCGAAAAAACCGAACCGTGGAAAAAACAGCTCGACAGCCTTACCGAACAATACAGCATCAACCACCCCGACTACCTGATTACCAAGATGTTCACCGCCCGTAAACGTATCGAAGTACCGAAATTCAACGAAAAAGGCGACAGCCTCACCCTCACGGAACGTGCCGAATACTACGGCAAACACTATTTCGACAACATGGCACTTGATTGCAACGGGTTCGTGCGTACTCCCGCACCGATATTCTACGACCAAATCTGCCGTTTTTTCGACGAATACCTGAAGACAGCCACACCTGAAGTCATCTGCGAATACGCTGACATGATGATCGAAAAATCGCGCCCTGCAAAAGAAGTGTTCCAATACCTCGTGCATTACGTGACGGAAAAATATCTCCGGAGCAACGTCATGTCGCACGACGCAGTGTACGTTCACATGATAGAGAAATACTATGCTTCGGGAGATGCATTCTGGGCCAAGCCCTCCGACATTGATGCCGAAGTGCAGCGTGCCACCAAATGGAAACGTCTGCTGGTCGGCGAAACGGCTCCGCTGTTCGGAGTCTTCGACAATGAAGAATGGCACTTCCTCAACGAAGTGAAAAACAAATACACTCTGCTCATATTCTGGTCGCCGACATGCGGACACTGCGCCACCATCATACCAGCCGTGTATGAATTTTACGAAAAGAACAAGGACAAATACGATATCGGCACTTTTGCCATAAACACCGAAATCGGGGAAATCGAAAAATGGCACAAATTCATCGAAGACCACCATCTGCAATGGAACAACCTCAACGGCGGCGTTGCCAACGTGGACTGGAAAAACCTCTACGACATCACGACAACGCCGGTGATATACCTGCTTGATAAGGACAAGAAAATTCTGGCAAAAAAGATTGACGCAAAAATGCTCGCCGAAATCTTCAAAATCATCGAACCCGAATAACAAAAAAAAGAAGTTCTGCGGAACTTCTTTTTTTATCGGTACCTGTGCTGTCGGTGCACCGTCAACTTTTATTTTGCGAAACACTTTGAAAAACCATTTTTTTTTCGTTTCTTTGCAAGTCGGTTCAGGGACGTGGATTTCGTCTTAAAAACTGACACTAAAACAGTTAGACCATAAAACAGGAAAATATATGTCATTACTTTCAATACGCAACCTGCATGTCTCGATAGGAGACCGCGAAATTCTGAAAGGTGTAAACCTCGAAATAAACGAAGGCGAAGTGCATTCGATCATGGGTCCCAACGGCAACGGCAAAAGCACGCTTGCAGCAGCCATAGCCGGCAACAGCAAATACACGGTAACCCAAGGTGAGATTTTATTCAAGGGCAAAAACATAATGAATATGTCGGTGGACGAACGTGCTGCCGAAGGCATATTCCTCGGATTCCAGTACCCAGTCGAAATTCCGGGAGTAAGCATAAGCAATTTCATGCGTACTGCAGTCAACGAACAGCGCAAATACCGCGGATTGGATCCGCTTTCGGGCAGCGAATTCATGAAACTGATGGAAGAAAAGAAGCAGATAGTAGGCCTTACGGCAAAACTCGCCAACCGCTCCGTAAACGAAGGTTTTTCAGGCGGCGAAAAAAAGAAAAACGAAATTTTCCAAATGGCCATGCTCGAACCCAAATTCGCCATTCTCGATGAAACCGACTCCGGCCTCGACATCGATGCACTGCGCATCGTTGCCAATGGCGTAAACCAGCTCCGCCGCCCCGACAACGCAACCGTCGTAATAACCCACTACCAGCGTCTGCTCGACTACATCGTTCCCGACTTTGTACACGTACTCTATGAAGGCAGGATTGTGAAAACCGGAGACAAGAACCTCGCTCTCGAACTCGAAGACAAAGGTTACGAATGGATCCGCGAAGAACTCGGAAACAACAAATAAAAACACCTCTTATGAAAAGCACTATCGACAACCTGTTTTCGCAAATCGACGGGTACCAGCCGGATTCAGCAATGCCGCAGAACATTGCAGACCAGCAGCTTTCGGCTGTCGCTTTTATAAAAGGCAACCGTTTCAACTTTGCAAAAAATGAAATATGGCGCAACGTGGATTTCTCGGCTTTCATGAATGAGGAACTCGTAACCCCCTGTTCAAATGAAACAAATCCGGAATCGAATTTCACCTGCAACATACCGAACCTTGACACGATAAAACTAAACATCTGCAACGGATTTTTCCAAGCCGGGCAACCTTTACAGGAACTTGAAAACGGTGTCATCATCGGGAGCCTGAATGCAGCAATGAAAAAACACCCGTCTCTGGTGGAAAAGATTTTCGGGAAGGCCGCAACCCGCAACAATAGTTTCCTCGCGGCGAACACCGCCCTGTACAGCGACGGCATCTTCGTTTATATCCCCGACAACGTAACCATAGAACGGCCACTGCAGATGCTCGAAGTCATAAACTCCGGTGCACCTCTGTTCCTGCAGACACGCAACCTCGTATATCTTGGCAAAAACAGCCGGCTCACACTCATACACTGCGACGATTCATACAACCAGAACCGCAGTTTCTCAAACATCGTTACGGAAATAGTTCTGGACAGACATGCCCATCTCGAACATTACAAGATGCAGAACCTGAACGACAATTCGGGACTGCTGAACCAGACTTTTGTTTCAATGGAAGACAACTCCGTACTGCTGTCCAACTCCATTTCACTCAACGGCGGCAACATACGCAACCACAACGAAGTACGCATGAACGGCGAACACTGCGACACCCAAGTCCACGGACTTTACCTCATGGACAAGGAACAGAAAATAGACAACTACGTCTTTGTTGAGCACTCCAAGCCGAACTGCGAAAGCAACGAACTTTTCAAAGGCATTCTCGACGACGGAGCGACAGGCCATTTCAACGGTCATGTGCTTGTGTGCGAAGGTGCCACGAAAACACTCGCATACCAGTCGAACAAAAACATCCTGCTTACCGACAAGGCCACAATAAACACCAAACCGTTTCTGGAAATCTACAACGACGACGTGAAATGCTCGCACGGCACAACAACTGGCCAGCTCGACGAACAGATGCTCTTCTACATACGCAGCCGCGGAATAAGCGAACGCACGGCAAAAACGCTGCTCATGTACGCCTTCTGCGATGAAGTGATACAGAAAATCGCACTCGAACCTCTCCGCATACGCATCAGCGACATGGTGAAGAAACGCCTGCACGGAGAACTCTCTATCTGCGAAAACTGTGCGCTGCACTGCTCTTCGCCCGATTATCACTTCAGTATCGACGCTTCGAAGATATAATGCGAAAGTCTCTGCTTTTCCTGTTGTTCACTCTGTCTTTGGCATTGTCTTTTGCACAAGAAAACATAAATTATCTGTTTTCAGACAGTTGTGGAACCAAATTAAACAAAAACCAGACAGCAGAGCTTGAACGTGGTTTTGAACTTTTCCGGAACGGGAAATACACGGAATCGCTCAAGGTGGCACGCAACCTTTCGCTTGAAGTGAAGACTTCACCTCACCCGTATTTCCTCATGGGGCTGATATATGCCAAGCGTGGCAACGAGGCAAAAGTGGCCGCCATATTCAAAAAAGTGATAAAGTATTGTCCCGACTATCCCGATGCCAGAGCTCATTACTACATGGGACTGATAAACTACAGCACCGAAAATTTTCCGGGAGCCGTGGAAGAATTTCAGAAATTCTTCGACATCGCCGACAGGGAACAGAGCGACATCTACGACAGTTTCGTCAAAGATGCCGAGATATACCAGCGATGGTCGGTATTCCTCAACGACATGTACAACAACCCCGTTCCATTCGAGCCCAAACCGATACTCAGGATTTCGACAAAACACAACGAAATTCTTCCCTACTGCACGCTCGACGGAACCCGTTTCTTCTTTTACCGGCTGATACCGGTTTATCAGGACAACAGCCTTGTTTACACCGAAGACATGCAACAGAGGGTACTCAAGCTGTTCATGGCCCGCAAGATGCCATACGGCAACTACAGCGAAGGGAAAATAATGCCTACACCGTTCAACCGCACAGGCACCGAAGGCGGTGTAACTCTCACCGCTGACAACAAAACGCTTTTCTACTCGCTCACCACAAAAAGCGGTCCGTACAACAACAGCGACATCTACTATTGCGAACACAGAAACGGGCGATGGATGCCAGCCGAAAACATCGGGAGCGTCATAAACGGTTCCACATCATGGGAATCGCAGCCATCCGTCTCAGCCGACGGACGCTTTCTGTATTTCGCCAGCAACCGTGCAGGCGGATTCGGAGGCGAAGACATCTGGCGTTCCGAACGCCAAGCCGACGGCACATGGGGCGAACCCGAAAATCTCGGTGCCTCGGTGAACACCCCCGGCAACGAACGCTTCCCTTTCATCTGTGCCGACGGCAAGACACTCTTTTTCGCTTCCAACGGCTGGATGGGACTCGGCGGCTACGACATTTTCTTCACCCGCATGGGAAACAAAAGATACAGCGAACCCGAAAATCTCGGATACCCTATAAACACCGACGCCGATGAAATGAATTTCGGCATAAGCTGCGACGGAACAAGAGCTTACTTCTCTTCGAACCGATACAAAGGAAACGGAGGAAACGACATATTCGAATTCGAACTCTACCCTTCGGCCAGACCCCAGAAGATGATTCTCCTGCGCGGTAAGGCCTTGAACTCAAAAGACATCGCCATCGGCGGCAAAATAGAGGTCAAAAACGTCCAAAACGGCGAAACCGCCACTTTCCCCATCGACGCACTCAACGGGAGCTTCACGATAGTCGTATCGGCCGGAAACGAGAACATCATCTCGGCTATCAACGAAGGCAAATGCTTCGCCACTAAAAAAATCGGCCGCGACACCGCCTCTTGCGGAGGTGAACTGATTTTCCGTAAGAAATAAAATTCGGGGCTGCACCGCCTTTCACCGGCATTTTCAGAACCTGAAACTTATGCCGAATTTGAGGTCGTGACAGTTGAACTCGTTACCCGCTTTCAATTCCTCGAAGCATAAGTTTTGTTGCTCGGGATATGATGAGATAACGGACCAGTAAATGTCACGGCCAGGAATATTGTATGAGTATTCGCAAAAAACATTCCAATGCGAATTGATAGCGTATTTCGCAGCACAGGAGAATATTAAAGCACTCCTGCATTGTCCGTCAAAGAAATAATAATAGTCGTAACCCAACAGGCACTTGCCTAAAATCACACTTGCGCACATGCTCCATCGTTCACTTACAGGAAAGTCTCCGTTCAAACCGATGAAAAAGATGTAGTCCCATGAGGTATTGTATTTATATTCACCCGTAGAGTATTCAACCTTGTCCAAAGTGTAGTTCAAATACTTGAATCCGACACTTAAACCGAAATTCCGCCATATGTTTCGCGAATATTTTATGTCAAACGACGGATTGAAAAAACGAGCCGTGCTGAATGCCGTGCCGCCGGATATGCTCAAGGCATTCTTCATCGATTTGGCAGGTTCCGCCGATGGCTGTTCCTGTGCCCATGAACAAAACGTGGAAAAAACCAGCAACAGGTAAATCATTGTTCTTTTATTCATTTCCCGTCCTCCTCAAAAAAGACATCTACTACTCTGAGTTTAAGTCTGAGACGGTCACATGGATGTCCCACTACACCTGCTCCCACATAAGTCGTGAATCCTATTATGCCGGTCAGGAAACATTCGTTTTTTATCAGCGAAGAATCGGTGATATGCAGATTTGTGAGTTCGATTCCTTCTCCGCAATCCCTTGGCGGACGTGCCTCTGTACCCGAAGCGTAACGTTTGTCATTGGCTATCCATTTCCCTGGTTTATCTGCCGTTGAGATTTCAGAATTCCACAACCATCCCTTAACCTTCAGAGTGTCACCCTCATGTGAAAAAAGGTAGCTCGGCAATCCGCCATGGGCTGCATCTTCGGTGCTGACTATCCTCTCAAAGTGAAAACAAGCATCCTGCACACTATTGTATTCTGTCCACGAAATGTCGGGAACTTGTTCTCCTCTTGTTATCGGAAAATATGACTCTTTGCAATAGGGCTCTACACTGCAGCTGCTAAAATAACAGAGTGCAGACAGTAAAACAACAGCCAAAAGTTTTTTCATGGTTTTACAAATTTTAATTTACATTTATTTTTTTGCAAATATACGTTTTTTTTTACATACAAAAATTAAATTTTGTTAAATGTTGCATTTTATACATCACGGCAGGTGCAGTTTTTTATGTAATGAGAGATAAAAAACTGATACAGCAGGCGGCAGTTCATTTTTTCGTTTTAAAACATGCAAAAAACGCCCAATTTGAAACTTATCTGGTTTACTTTATATTGTGGCTCGTCCAAATAAATAAGCGGAATACAGGTTATCATGTCTGAGGCTTGAAGTTCGGAAAACACAACATTTCTGCTTATGCCTGCTGTTATATAAAATCCCTTGTATATACGGAATGCCAAGTCAACTTCTTCTGCCACATACAAGCCGCCCGTAACCTGTTTTTTGTCGTTCAGCTGGTTCAGCTGGAAATCCATGTGTGTATAGCCAACACGCAACTGAGGAAGAACACTTAACCACGACAAGACATCTGCTTTATATAATCCCGATGCGAAAAAAAGAGAGTTCTTCCCTGTCGTATGTGAACTGACTGGACGAGGAGGTCAAACCGACAGTACGATATGAGACGCCAGTGCCAGTCCAAAAATTTTTACCGACATGATAATAGGCCAATGCCTCCGACTCGAAGTTGGGTTCCGACCAGTCCGTGGTCGTATTGTAGGGGAGACCAAAACTTACGTGCCCACCTATTTTTTGCGAAAATCCCCAAAGGACAACGCAAGTGAACAATAAAAATGTGATTGTATGTTTCATAATATGTTCCACTTTACGCCCAAGCCAACATAAAAAGAATTTCCCTGATACATCGGTGGTGCCGGACTGCGAAAATCGTTCCCCATGTCATCTTCTATATAAGACGGATTAAGTACTGCATCAAATCCTGCCCTGATAAAGAGATCCATTTTTCGGGTTATGGATTTATTCGCTTCCACGAACAATCCTGCTCTACTGCCCCAATCGGTTACAGCCCCACAAGTATAAGTACTGGTCCGATACAGGTAACCGAAAGGCTTGTACGGGCAAAAACTTGCTCCAATGGAAATCCCGAAGCCTTCTGTATGGTAAACAGCATAAGAAAACGAAATCGGCACAGACAAAATCCTATACGACACCTCGGATCCATAATAATCCATGTCTGCAAATGAGACGTTTGCCCCAGCTTCCAACCGACACCTACCATAAGAGAGACCTACTGAACCCCCAGTTGAAAAATCCTTATAATCCTTGTTGTTAGCATGGTTGCCATACGTTGTCTGATTGGGAAGATACTGAAGGTTATCGGAAGGCAAGAAATGACAGTCTGCACCAAGTCTGAAATCAACTTTCACAGTATCGGCTCCTGATGCCTGAGAAAAAGCCATACCAACAACTTGAACAAATACTAACAAACAATAAATGCGTTTCATTTTTTTATTATTTTTTTATTCCCAATATCCGTCCAGATTCATCTTGTAGAGAAATCATGTAATCTCCCGATTCAAAAGGGAATCCAAATGTGTATTCAGAACCCCAAAAATGATGTGATTGCATTTTAGTTCCCAACACGTTGAAAACAGAAATTGAGTACTCTCCACGAGGGTTGCAATCATGAATAACACTAATAGTCTTTTTAACCGGATTAGGAAATATTCCAAATCCGACACTACTGCTTTGAAAATCCTTTAAACTATCTTCAATTGTGGAGTGGGCTCCCGCTAAAGATTTTTTTTCTACTTTATCTAAACATACCGGAGTTTCTATTTTGGCTGTAAAATCAACACCAGTTATCGAAGTTTCCGGCTTCAACGTAATTGAATTATCCGCTATTATCTGCTTCTCCCTATTCCCAAACAAAAACATATTCTCCACCGTAACGTTTTTACCAATTATAACCCCACTATTAAAATCATAAAAACGATTAGTGTCAGAAACAGTTATATCATTACAATCTCCAGTCACATAATAACGAACCCAATCGACCTCCATAATAGCAGGAAAGGGTGTGGTCATATCTGGTCTTTCGTCATCTTTGTTTGAGACAGCAACATTCATTATTATATTCATCGCTTCAGTTGGAAAAACCAAATTTTGATAATAAACCTGATTCATATACAAATCACAATCTTGATAATAACCTGCCACATCCATATATCTATGATGAACTTGCTTTAATTCCCCATCTAACAACCATTTTATATATGATTGTGTATAAATCACCGTAAAAGTATGAAAATCTGAAGAAAAATCGTAACCCGTATAATTGTAATTGCATTGTTTGTGTCCTTGTCCCATATAATCCCTATGCACCGCCATATGATGAATTGAACTTTCTTCACTCTCGGTTTCACCATAAAACTCAAACACATCTATCTCATGCCACGGAGAAATGTCTGTATTGCCATATGTCCAAAATGCCGGCCACAATCCCTTTCCTTTGGGGATTCGTATTCTTGCCTCATATTTTCCATAACCAAATTTATTCTTGGACATAATCTCCCCTGTCGAAAAAAAGAAATCACTATAAGATACCACGTATGGATTCCAAGATTCAATAACGGGCATATTGTAAAAAGTATCCCGTCTTGAAATAATTTTCAGAATTCCATTACCAACAAGAATGTTACTATTTGTATGCCAAGCTTTCTGTTTTTGGAAATAAGGATCTCGTGGTACTCCAATAACGATATGCCATCTATTAGTATCTAATCCATTCCCGTCAAAATTGTCCTCAAAAACCAAAATCCACGGATCTTCTTTACAGAGATTGTGAAATTCGGAAACATTGTAAGAAGCAGTCACGGATCCGGAAGAGCATGAACCCCTATCAATTTCTTGAGCCCAACAGATACAATTGGATATAAAAGATATGGTTAGCGCATAAATGGATTTTTTCATCCCCTACTCCTTTCCTTGTTTCAGTTCGTCAATCTGTTTCTGCAGGTCTATTATATGCAGAGTGAGTTCCTCGATTTTTTGAAGGAGTTTGGCATTCATCTCACCGAGAGACACTCCGTTTTCCTCAATCTCTTGTATCTCG